>QZEE01000020.1 GCA_009917445.1 bacterium D16-76
CTGGGGCACCAGATCTTCTATTGTTACCATGTGGTATTTCAGCTGCATTTTCTCATCCCCCTGCTTCTATCATTATACCATATTGGGGTGGCAGGGGATAGTTTGTCAACACGGCCAAGCTGGGACATTTTCTGCTCAATCAGGGCCAGCTCCTCCGGGGAAACCCGGAAATTCACCTGTACCTCCCGTTTCCGCTTTGCCGCGCTCATCGTTCCGGTTCCCGTTTTTTAGGGGCGGCGGGTCTGCGTTCCGGCGGCTCCTGTTTGAGTTTTTCCAGGACGGAGCCTTTCTCCGGGGCTTGAAGGGCTTTCCGCGCCTGCTTCAAAAACAGGTCGGTCAGACCGGGGTTGACCTTATCCACCACCAGGGCATAGCTGTGGCGGGGATCGCCGCCATCCTCCGGCATGGGGATTGTTTTCGCCCAGGCTTTGTTATCGCGGGAGATGCGCCCGTCATGCTCCTTTTTCAGCACCGTATTGGCAAGGATGTACTGCATACGCTCCGGCCCGAACTGTTCCAGCACCTCTTTGACAGCGGCCTCGGTATTCAGACGGTTATCCCCATAGTGGGCGTTAATGGCCTGCTCAATGGCTTCTTTGCAGGCAAGACTGACTTGCAGGGAGGCGCGGTACTGTGCCATCTCCCCATGCTCGGACGCATAGGCGGCAGAGTGGGGATAGACCGGGGCGGCTCTCTGTTCTTCTTTGGCCCTGTGCATCTCATTCGCCCGTTCCTCAATGCTTTCCCGTATCACATCCATATAGCCGGTTTCCAGCTTTTCAAAATGGCGGTACACATCAGCCAGCGGCGAGGGGGAATCCAGAAGCGCCTGTGCCTGGTTATCGGAGAGTTCCAGTTCCTCCATCGCCAGCACAATGTCCTCCCGGACGGTGTACTCATAGGCATGGTTTAAGACCTCCTCCGGGGACTGGCTTTTCAGCCAATCCCGGAAGGTATCCTGTTCAGCGGCCATCTTCTCATAAAGGGCCGTATTCTTTTCGTTGCTGTTCATATTATCTTGCCTCCTGTTCCTGTTGTCTGGGTTTCTTTTCCATGCTGCGGGGCGGGATGGGGCGTTTCAGCCCTTCCAGCACCGAGGGCCTTTCGCGTTTGGCAATCGCCGCTTCTGGACGGGACTGCCCCTTGCTGTCCATGTTCAGCTCCATATCCAGCTCCACCAGACGGGCGTTCTTGACCCGCAATTCCTCCTCATAGGGGAAGGCTTTACCCAAAAGCGCATCCGAACCCGCCCGGCCAGGGCCGCCGCCCGCGCCGAGTCCCAATTTATCAAGGCCCAGGCGGACTATCAGACCCGCAGGCTGGCCCAGGAACAGCTGGAGGCGTTCAAAAGCGCCGCCGCTCGGCTATGGCACAGGGAAAAGCTGAAACAGCAGTATCGGAAACAGGCGCGGGAGGCCGCCAAGCAGGGGGCCAAGGCCCCCGAAAAGACCGCCGCCGCTTCGGAAAAGCTGGTGGAAAAGGCGGTGGGCGTGGTGCGGCGGCATCCTGTGGGGGCGCTGCTGCTGGCGGCCTGTGTTTTGCTCTTGGTGGTGATGCAGTTGCTTGCCTTTGGATTGCGAGTGCTATATGCTGGGGAAGTGCTGGACGGGAGCCTACTGCCGCTACTTCCGGGAGGCCATCCTCCCCCTTGACCCGGCGCTGGAGGCCGCCCTGTCCGGCCAGGGGCCAGCCCCGGAAACCCGGCCCTGCCCTGTCTGCGGGCGGCCCGCTCTCCTGGACGGGCGGCGGCGCTACTGCTCCGAGGCTTGCGCCCGCGCCGCACTCCGGGAACAAAAGCGGGATTATATGCGGAAAAAGCGGGGCTGGTGAGTGGAAAATTAGGCCCCCGGAAACCCGCCTGTATCAAGGCTTTGCCGGGGCCGTTCAAGGGTGGGGCGTATCATTTCACGTCCTCCTCTGTTTCCGGCTGATATGTTCCACATTTTACAGTTTGAGAGGAGGCTACTATGGACGAAAATCAAGGCTATACAATCTTAAAGGCCGTCATGCCGGGAAATGGCTGGGGCGGCAGGTAGCATGGCCAGAAAGAAGCGAGTCCGGGATGTGCCGCTCTATGTATGGGTACGGCCTGACGAGCTGGAGGCCATCCGGGGCCGCATGGAAGAGGCGGGCATCCGCAATATGAGCGCCTATATCCGCAAAATGGCCCTCAACGGCTATATCCTCCATGTTGACCTTTCCCACGTCCAGGAGCTGGTGTCCCTCCAGCGGCGGTGTGCAAATAATCTCAATCAGGTGGCAACCCATGCCAACAGCTACGGCGTGTACCCGGAAGAGATCAAATCTCTGCAAAAGGACTATGCCGATCTGTGGGGGCCGCTGTCTGACCTGCTCCAGAAGCTCTCCGAGGTGGTGCGCCTGTGACAACAGGGAGCGGCCCTGCGCCGCTCCCTGTTACTCCTACTTCTGGCCAGTGTGGCCAGAAGTAGGGACGATACATCAAATGCCATCCCCTGCCTTATTAATTTGTGTGACGAGGGTGCATCATAATCAAATACATAACTGTTAAAATGACGCAAAAGGCACAACACACGGTATCAAATACGACACCCCATATATTAACTAAATTTCTCCACTCAAAAATGGATTTCGCAACATTTACGGCAATAATCAAAACTGGGATAATCCATGTATAGAATATATAAATCAAATCAAGGGCTTTAGGGTATTTATCCAAATAATTGTCGCTTTCTCGCTTAAAGCATTTTTCATGCAGTATTTTTGAAATTTTATCCTCTAATAATGCAATATACCCATACTGCCGCTCAATATAGATATTAGTTTGATAATAGCGTATCATGGTATAGGACAAAACGATCCAAATTGCGGATTGCAGAAGAGATATATTAAAGTTAAATGTTACCTCGTATGTTGAATAGATATATTGAGAAATGCTTTCCGCAATTTCGCTCGGGAATAGGAGCATAGAAAAATTCAGTAATTCCAGTACACAAAATACAACAAATAGTGTTCCTCTTTTTTTCTGTGTATCAAGACTTATATGCACCGTTTCTTTATAATGATCGTACAGTACATCTAACTTTTCCAATCTTCAATATCCCCTTACAGCTTTTATAATCGCATCCTGTGTAAAGCTATAAACTCTCGTAGCATTAACACCACGAAGTTCTTCTGGATATTCATACTGCGAACTAATTTGAACTGCAACAAGCCGTTTCCTTAATTCTTTTGCTTTGGCAATTTCATAATTCTGCCAGTTCCGGTAGCCAATCTCTCGCCAGTCTTTATGTAACCTATTAGCATCTTCGCCAATAATAACAACAACTACAGCGGCTTCGTTTATTTTTCGGGACAACACATTTTTTACAACAGAAACACTTTCTGTTTGTATTTCGCTCGGAGAACGATCATCGCAAGTAAACTCGAAATTCGAATTGCTGTTCCACATATTTAATGTGTACTTGTACTGTCTATCTTTCTCAAAATCAAACGAAACAAAAATTTTAGGTTTAGCCATAACCAATCCCCCTTATACTTAAAGTTTGCTAAAATTTTACTATATATCTCCATTTCCGTCAAGCCCTATAAGTGCAAATGGCTTGAGGCTTTCTTATTTCAGGTAGAGGGGAGGAGCACCTACGGCTACAACCTACATCAAGCCCCACAAACAGGCCGCCAAGCGGACGGCCATTCAAAGTCTGAAAGACCGCTTTGACTATGGCCTGAACCCGGAGAAGCTGGGGGCAGCGTCCTCCTACCTCTGCGACCCGGAAACCGCCCACGCTGAATTTATGCTGGTAAAGGGGCAGTATCAGGCGGAAACGGACCGGACGGCGGAGCAGGGGGCGCTGTGCTACCAGATCCGCCAAGCCTTTCCCCAGGGGGAAGTCACCCCGGAGGAGGCCAACAGGATCGGCTATGAAACGGCGATGCGCTGGACAAAGGGCAAGTATCAGTTTTTTGTCTGCACCCATACCGACAAAGGCAACATTCACAACCACATTTACTACAATTCCACGGCCTATGACCGTTCCAGGAAATTCCGCAACTTCATCGACTCCAGCTTCGCCCTGCGGCGGCTGTCTGACCGGGTATGCCTGGAACACGCGCTGTCCGTGGTAGAGCGGCCCAAGCTCCACAGCAAGGGCCGCTTTCTGCATTATGGGCAGTGGCAGGGCGAGGCTCGGCCACCGTCCCAAAAGGAGCAGATACGCTGGGCCATAGATGCGGCCCTGTCCGAACGCCCCGCCGACTTCTCTGATTTTCTGCGGCGCATGGAGGCGGCGGGCATCCAGGTGGTGCATGGGCGGGGCGGGGTAATCTCGTTCCGCGCTCCCGGCCATGACCGGGCGGCCCGGCTCCGGGCATCCACCCTGGGGGCGGGCTATGGACGGGAGGACATTCAGGCCGTGATTGACGGCAAGGCTCCCACGCGCCAACCGAAACAGGCGCGGCCCCAGCCCGCGCCCCAGCGCGTCAATCTGCTGATCGACATACAGGAGAAAATGCGCCAGGGCAAAGGCCCGGCCTATGAGCGGTGGGCCAAGGTCTACAACCTGAAACAGATGGCCGCTGCCCTCCAATTCCTCCAGGAGCATGGGCTGACCGACTATGACGCGCTGACGGAGCAGACCACGGCGGCGGTGAATCGATTTCATGCCCTGGCCGGGGAGATACAATCCACCGAGACCCGGCTCTCCCAAACGTCTGAGCTGATGGCCGCCGTGGTGAGCTATGCCAAGACCCGGCCCGTGTTCGATGGGTACAAGGCAGCCAAGTATTCAAAAAAGTATCTGGCCCAGCATGAGGCGGAGTTGGCCGACTACCGGGCGGCCAAGGCTACAATCAATGACATTTTGGGCGGGGCCAAGCTCCCCAAAATGGACGCCCTCAAAAAGGAGCGCCGGGAGCTGGCTGAAAAGAAAAAGGCCCTCTATATCGAGTACCGGGAGGCCCAGCGGCAGATGCGTGAGCTGGTGGCCGTCAAGGGCGGCGTGGATCATCTGCTCGGCCTGACGGACGGGCGGGAAAATAAGGCCCAGGAGCGGTAGCGACAGGGCCGCAGACAGGGGAGCTTCTGGTCAGCATGGCCAGAAGTCCATCGGGTTTGGGGGAACCCCAACAAGCATTTTCGCGGAGCGAAAATCGCAAGTGTCTATACACTTGCCTTGCTTGCCGCTAACGCGCTCCCCTGGAAACCCCCGCGAAAAAGGCCGGAGGCGTTCTTCCTACGCTTCCGACCTTTCACGGGCCTTGCGGATGCCCTCTGCGGCCCCCTCCATGATGATAAGCTCTTTTTCGTCCATGCCGTTCAGCATACGGTCAAGGTGTTTCCGGCGCTCGTCCTCTCCATTGTGCCTGTCCGGGTAGAAAAATTCATCTACGGAAATATCCAAAAGGGTGACGAGCTTGTAAAAGGAGTTGAGGCTGGTGTGCTGGCCCCGATTTTCAATATACATGATGGAGCGGGGGGGTGAGGTCTACAAGCTGGGACAGATGCTCCTGCGTCCAGCCTTTGGCCTTGCGTCTGCGCTTTATTTCTTTGCCCAGGGCGTGACAGTCCAGGCGCTTTTCATATTGGTACATTTTCACATCACCCCTATATTATTTTACATTTCAGGAGTATATATGAGAACGAAACACAATTTTATATTTTAGTAGTATTTAACTTCACATCACATCGTTGCAAAGATAAATCGGACAAGTTATAATAGAACCCTCCACTTTACCACCAGACTTTAGAAAAGAGGTACAATAGGACAATGGGGGTGAATATTTTGACAACATATAAAACTGCCGAGGTTGCGGCGGTCATCGGGGTACACCCGAACACCGTCCGCCTATACGAAGAATGGGGGCTGATCCCAGCGGCAAAGCGGCAGAAAAACGGTTATCGTGTTTTTACCGCTTTTCACATTCAACAATTTTGGCTGGCCCGGACTGCTTTTCAAATTGAGGTGTTGCAGGGTGGTCTGCGAAAAAAGATTGTAGAGGTTGTGAAATTATCGGCCCAGGGAAATTTTGACGGAGCCATCCTGCTCACGCGGGAATATATCGCTGATTTGGGAAAAGAGCGCGACCATGCGGAAGAGGCCATCTGCATTGTCCAGCGCATCCTGTCCAGGGACAACCCGGACACTCCGGTTTTCTTAAAACGGAAAGAAACCTCCGATTACCTGGGTATCTCAATGGACACGCTGCGGAATTGGGAAATGAACGGGTTGTTGACGATCAAGCGGAAACAGAATGGGTATCGCGTCTACTCGGAGCAGGATATAAGGCGGTTGAAAATCATTCGCTCTCTGCGGTGTGCAAATTACTCCCTGGAGGCAATTTTGCGGATGCTCCAGCAGCTCTCCAAAAACCCGAACGCTGATATGGGGCAAATATATTGTAACAGGAGGTATCAACGTGGAAGAAGTTGTAAAAGTCGAAAGTTTGACCAAGGCGTATGGGGCGCTCCCTGCGGTAGACCATGTGAGCCTGTCGGTCAAACGCGGTACGGCCTTTGGACTGCTGGGGGCCAACGGAGCCGGGAAAAGCACGACTATTGAGTGCATCCTGGGGACGAAACGGGCGGACAGCGGGAATGTTTCTGTCCTCGCCCTTGACCCCAGGAAAGACCGCCGCCGCTTGTTCCAGCAGGTGGGCGTTCAATTCCAGGAGTGCGACTATCAACCGGAAATCAAGGTTTCCGAATTGTGCGAGGAAACGGCCTGTCTATACAAGGCCCCCGCCGATTGGAGAGGGCTGTGTGAGCAGTTTGGAATTGGGGACAAAACGGGATCACCCATCAAGAGCTTGTCCGGCGGTGAGCGTCAGCGGCTTTTTATTGTGCTGGCCCTTATCCCAAAACCGCAAGTTGTTTTTCTGGACGAGCTGACAACCGGACTTGACGCAAGAGCGCGGCGGGGGGTCTGGAAAATTTTGAAGGAGCTGAAAAACGGAGGATTGACAATTTTTCTGACCTCCCACTTTATGGACGAGGTAGAGGCCCTCTGTGATGAGATTTGTATTCTCCAAAAAGGCCGGGCTGTGTTTTACGGAACAGTGGCACAGGCGAAAGAGAAAAGCGGCTGTGGAAACTTTGAGGATGCCTATCTGAAACTTTCCGGGGAGGGGATTGAATGAAAACCTTTTGCACTCTGCTGAAAAATGAACTGAAATTGAATATCCGCAATATGAACATGGTGATTTTCGCCATCATCCTGCCCCTGGTGGTGCTTGTGATCCTCGGCTTTTTGTACGGGACGAACCTGGCGGCGGACGGCGCGAACTACACATTTTTGGAACAGTCTATCGGCGCACTGTGCGCCATCTCTGTCTGCGCTGGCGGTCTGATGGGCTTGCCACTGGTGGTGGCGGAGTACCGGGAGCGAAAAATTCTGAAACGCTTTCAGGTCACACCCGTCAGCCCCGGTATGCTGCTTGCCGTGGAATTTCTGATCTATATGCTTTATGCGCTGGTGTCCCTGATTTCCCTGCTTCTGGTTTCCGGGCTGGCCTGGGGCGTTCACCTGCGCGGCTCCTGGGTGAGCTTTGCTGGCAGTTGGCTCCTGACCGTACTTTCTACCTTGAGCATTGGCATGATGGTGGGCGGTATCGCCAAGAATACCAAGAACGCAAGCGTTATCGCCTGTGTGCTGTATTTCCCCATGCTGATTTTCTCCGGGGCCACCCTGCCCTTTGAAGTGATGCCGGAGAGCGTGCAAAAGATTATCAGTGTGTTCCCCATGACTCAGGGCATCCAGTTTATGAAATCGGCGTTCCTGGGCCTGTCAGTTGAACATTTTGCATTGCCCATTTTTGTGATGCTGGGCGTTACTCTGGTCTGTTCTGGAATTGCGGTGAAATGCTTTAAGTGGGAATAATGCGGCCGCATTTCATTCTACTGTTTACAACATAGCCTTGATAGTATTCCAAGCCCATGATATGCTCGGTAACGGGAAACCAGAAAGGAGGAGCTGATTTGATAGCTTCTGGTCATCATGGCCAGAGGCAATCAGAAAACATTCCCTTTTATACAAGTACAGTAAAATCCATAAACAACGGAGGTTGAACATGAAAAAATGGCTTGATGAAGAATATGAATTTGAAGTTGAAGTGATCGGCTTTTTGCGCGGCGATCACACAGAGCATTACTGTCGGAATGGTGAAGAAATCGGAGATAAATATACCTGCACCTATGGATGCCCTGTCAATGCAGAGGGATATGGTATCTGCTCCAAAGTGATGATGGTACTTTACCCAATTATGGAGGCCATCAGGAGCGGCGGAGATTTAGAGAACATTGGCGGGGATGGAAAATACAGCAAGGTAGTTGTCTGCCCTGATGGATGCGTTATGTTTCGGATTACAGCGAAGCCTTTAGGCAATCCAAACCCCTTTAAGGGAAAATGTTTCGGCTGAACCCCTATTTCCAGTAAACTTGAAAGTAACAAACGAGATTGAAATTGATATGAGGAATGTCATCCGCCCAACGGGATAATAAAAAAACCGTTGTTTTGGCGGCTGGTATCTGTGCGCCCGAACAAAGTACGAGTAGCCCTACGGCGGTTTTGAAATAACAAATTTCAAAGCCGCCGCTTTCTTTTGAAAAAATGGAAAACGGAGGATGTGTTAAAGTCGCCCATTTTTAAGGACACGGCGGTATCCGGGAGGTATCGTCATGTCCTTTTTTATCCTGGCTCCCTCTAACCTGTCAAAAAAAGCATAGACCCTCCGCCGGGTTACTCCGGCCATATATGCGAAATATGTAAGTACATAAAGAACTATGTCACTTCATGCGCCTGCACAGTACAACGCTGTGCGGGCGTTGTCGTTTCCTGTCACTTCTGGCCATCGTGGCCAGAGGCTTTGCGGAGCAGCTCTCCCGGATGCCGCTCCCCGCCGCCCCTCCATTTCGATCTGCTGACCCGTCAACCGCCCAACATCGAAATGGAGACAACTATGAAAACTATCATTCTGAACCATTACTACCCCCACCTGACCGAGCGTGTCATGCTGGAGGTTTCTGACGAGATCGCCGTGACCCTCTCCATCGGGGGCCGCCTGTGCGACAGCTACAAGCGCCGCAAGCGGGAACATGACGAGTGTTCCCTGGACAACACCCCCGGCTTTGAGGCGGACGTGACCTTTCCGCCGCTGACCCCGGAGCAGGCGCTGGAGAACGTGGAAAAGCGGGCCACCCTCTATGCGGCCATCGGCCAGCTCCCGCCCGTCCAAGCCCGGCGCGTCTACGCTCACTACATACTCGGCATCAGCAGGGCCGACCTTGCGCGGGCCGAGGGCGTGGGGATCAGCCGGATCAGCGGCTCCATTGACCGGGGCTTGCTGAACCTGAAAAATATTTTGGAAAATCCCATTTAGGAGAGAGGACTTTCCCCCAATTTTCCGCCTGATAGGTGAGGAGGGACAAGCCCCTCCCGCTGACAACTGAATACACAGTATTCCAGATACAAAACCCGCGTGATAGCGGCAAAAGGCGCGCCGCCAGGATGGACAGCTTATAGGAGGTGAGTGGACAAGCTGGCCGAGCGATCAACGCAAGCCTTTGACCCGGCTGTGGCAAGCCGGGCGCGAGGACAGCGCGGGGGATAATGAAACTTGTTCACGCCCTCCCACAGACTTGAGGGGGAGTCCCTGCGGTATGCGGCAATCGGTACGGCGGGGCTATGCAGCCGGAGCCATCGGCGGTCTGGAATACTCCCCGCGCCGGGGATGCGTGGCAAATACGGCGCAGTATCAATGCAATCAAGGGGGCCGCCCCAGCCGGGGCGTTCTGTCTTGCGACAGCCCAAATTAGCCCGGCGGGGTGGCCCCTGGCCTTTGCAGATTGAAATGGAATACAGTCCCCCTCTGCTTCTGGTCATCCTGACCAGAGGTGGGGGGAGGTCAAAGGGCGGCGGTTTTTCTGCCGCCTTTTGACGTTTCCCCACAGGACAGCGGGAAACTGTATGCACCTGTTCACCGATTTGTAAAGGAGGCTCCGATGGCAGAAACGAGAATTTCTTATCACAAAGAGGTCAAGACGGCTTCTTTTCAGGGCAGGACGATCACGCTGGAAAACCTGACCCCTATCTTGTCCCCCAAGGCGCAGGACAAGCGCAAGCGGGAAATTGAGAGCTGTCTTTTCGAGGTCTTTATCAAGTACGCGCCGGGCCGGGCGCAGGTGGTGTAATGCGAGGCATCCTTGTGGGATAGGGCTACCAGAGGTATAATATGGGTGTAAGGTTTGGTAGCTCCTGAAACGGAAAGGAGTACCAAATGAACATTCGGGAAGATGCAATTTACGGACGGCAATCGGTAGACCGCAAGGACAGTATCAGCATTGAAAGTCAAATCGAGTTTTGTAAATACGAGCTGAGAGGGGGTAACTTCCGCCAGTACACCGACAAGGGCTATTCCGGCAAGAACACCGACCGCCCCAAATTCCAGGAGCTGATGGCTGACATCAAACGGGGCCTGATTAAGCGGGTGGTGGTCTACAAGCTGGACAGGATCAGCCGCTCCATTCTGGACTTCGCCACCATGATGGAAACCTTTCAGGCGTACAACGTGGAGTTTGTGTCCTCCACGGAAAAGTTTGATACCTCCACGCCAATGGGCCGGGCCATGCTGAACATCTGCATCGTGTTCGCCCAGCTGGAACGGGAAACCATTCAGAAGCGGGTGACGGACGCTTACTATTCCCGCTGCCAGCGCGGTTTTCACATGAGCGGCGCGGCCCCGTTCGGCTTTCAGCTTGAACCCACCACCATTCAGGGCATCCGCACAAAAATGATGAAGCCCGACCCGGAAACGGCGGACATCGCCCGGCTGATGTTTGAAATGTACGCCCAGCCCTCCACCTCGTTCGGGGACATCGCCCGGCACTTCGCAGACGTGGGTATCCTGATTTATGACAAGGAGCTGACCCGTGGCTTTATCTCCCAAATGCTCCGCAACCCCATCTACGCCCAGGCCGACCTGGAAATGTACGAATTTTTCAAAAGCCAGGGGACGGTAGTGATCAACGAGGCGGCGGACTTCGCGGGGACAAACGGCTGTTATCTCTACCAGGGCTGGGACGTGCAGGAACGAAAAAACAAGCACCTGAAAGACCAGATCCTTGTGGTGGCCCCCAGCGAGGGGCTGGTATCGGCGGATGTGTGGCTCCGCTGTCGGAAAAAGCTGATGGCGAACACCACGTTCCAGAACGGGCGCAAGGCAAAAAATACCTGGCTGGCCGGGAAAGTGAAGTGTGGCCGCTGTGGGTACGCCTTAATGAGCGTGGGCAACCCGTCAGGCGTTCAATACCTGCGATGCTCCAAGCGGGCGGACAACAAGAGCTGTCCGGGCTGTGGGACGCTCCGCACTAGGGAATTTGAGCGGTTTATCTACGGCGAAATGGTGAAGAAGCTGGCGCAATTCCAAACCTTGACGGGCAAGCGGGAAAAGGTCAATCCCAAGCTGACCGCCTTAAATGTGGAGCTGGCCCGTGTGGAGGATGAAATTGAAAAGCTGCTGAACACCCTGACCGGGGCCAGCGCGGTTTTGATCTCCTACGCCAACACCAAGATTGAGGAATTGGACGCACAGCGGCAGACGCTGTCAAAGGAAATCGCGGCCCTGTCTGCGGAAACCATGTCGCCGGAGCAGATCGAGCGGTTATCGGTGTACCTGAACCGCTGGGAAGAGATTGACTTTGACGACAGGCGGCAGGTGGCTGACGGCCTTATCTCTCAAATCCGCGCCACGGGTGAATGTGTCGCTATTGAGTGGAAAATCTGACTTTCAACTATCCATCGCACTTGACTATGGGCTGTATGCCCTTGTCAAGAGATGTAACCCTTACTACATATAAAAAAGAAAGGCCCCCACAGCATCCACCCTGTGCGGGGCCCTTCCCTTATATCCAGCTTTTCAAAACCGCCCAAACACAAACCGGCCCGATTCCGTCAAATCCTCCCAGCCCCAGGCCCGGTCCGTTGGGGTGCCGATTTTCAGCGCCGCCGAGGTCTCGTTCTTCCCGCAAAGGGACCAGTTGGCCCAGCTGATCCCCCTTTCCTCCAGGAAGTCCAGCCACACCGCCGCCTCGTCCAAAAACACCCCGCCCGAGCCGTCGGCCCGGCTGGTGCCCCATTCGCTGATAAACACCGGCAGCCCCTTGGCCATAGCCCCGTCAATGCGGTCCCGCAGGGCCTGCCCATGGGTGCCCGCATAAAAGTGCAGGGTATATAAGATCCCCTCCCCCTCCACAGGGTCCTGGGCGGCCAAATGTATGTCCTGGCTCCAGGTAGGGCTGCCCACCAGCACCAACCCCTTCGAGTGGGCCCGTATAGCCTTAACCACCCGCTGGGCATAGGGCTTCACATCCCCCTGCCAGCTCACGTTGCCGTTGGGCTCGTTGCAGATTTCATACAAAACGTTAGGCGTATCCTTATACCGCTGGGCCATCCGCCCAAAGAAATCCTCGGCCTCCTCCACATGGTCCATAGGGTTGCCGTCAAAAAGGATGTGCCAATCCAGTATCACATACATGTCCTGGGCAATGGCCGCGTCCACAGCCTCCACGGCCCGCTTTTCCATCTTTTCCGGCTGGCTCAGGTACCCGTCCTCCGCCGTATACATGGCCACCCGGAAAAGGTTGGCCCCATAGCCCGCCGTATTTTTAATAGCCTGCCCCCCCACAAACTCCGGGAACCACTGGATGCCATGGCTGCTCATGCCGTGCAGCACCACCGGCTGGCCCATCTCGTTGCACAGCTGGGTACCCTTCACCTGCAGCCAGCCATTTTCCGATGCCCCACCCTTTATAGCCTCCATCGGCCCATCCGGTACGTCCGGCACACCCGGTCCAGGGGGATTCGCCCCCCCGCCCGAAAGCTTCAAAGCCCTCTGTATCAGCAAGCAGGCCTCCCCCCGGGTCAAATGCCCCAAAGGCCGGAAAGCCCCGTCCCCGTGGCCCACCACCACCCCTGCCGCGTAAGCCGCAAAGGTGCTCTCATAATACCGCCCGTCCAGTTCCCCAAAATCCTTTATTTTCGGGGACTCCGTGCTGTAATCCCCCCGCACATCCGGCAGCAAAGCCCGCATCAAAGCCTTCACCGCCACCTGCCGGGTCACCGCCTCGTCGAACCTCTCCCCGGTCGGGGGGCACTCGTCCCAGTCCACCCAGCCCCGGTCCAAAGCCGCCTGTACCCAGCCAGCCGCCCAGTGCGGGGTCTGCCCTGCCCCCGGCGATACCCCGGCGCACCGCCCGGCAATGGTCAAAAACTGCCCAATAGACACCGCCTCCCCCGGCCGGAACAGCCCGTCCGGGTATCCCAGCAGGTACCCTTCCCCAGCCATCTCGTTTATAGCGTCCGCATACCAGGCCCCGGCCTCCACATCGGCAAAAGCCCCCGCGCTAAGGGGCAAAGCCCCCAGCAGCACCACCGCCGCCAGCAAAGCGCCCAGCGCCCTCCATACCGTCCTTTTCATCCCTTTGCCTCCTTTGCCTTTATCCAAAATCCCGGCCCAAAAGGCCGTTTACCACCACAGCCGCCAGCAGCAGCCCCGCCGCCGCCGGCACATAAGACAGCGACCCCGGCGCCGGCCGGCCGCCGGCCTTTTCCTCAGCCGGGCCCATGGGGGCGCAGGGCGGCTCTGTAGAGTACACCACCCGCACCCCGGCAATGCCCAGCTTTTTCAGCTCCCGGCGCATGGCCCTCGCCAGCGGGCACACCGAGGTCTTCTCGATCTCCGCCACCCGGAAAGCCGTAGGGTCCAGCTTGTTGCCCGTGCCCATGCAGCTTACCACCGGCGTGCCCGCCTCCCGGCACAGCCGGATCAGGGAAAGCTTCGCCGCCACGGTATCCACCGCGTCCACCACATAGTCATACTGGGCAAAATCCAGCCCGTCCCCCTCCCCGGTAAAAAACAGGGGCAGCCCCCGCACCCGGCACCCGGGGTTAATGTCCCCCACCCGCTGGGCCGCCGCCTGGGCCTTAGGCATGCCCAAGGTGCTTTCCAGGGCCAAAACCTGCCGGTTGCAGTTTGTCAAGCTTATGCTGTCGTGGTCGATGATATCCATCGCCCCCACCCCAGCCCTGGCCAGGGCCTCGATCACATACCCCCCCACGCCCCCCGCGCCGAACACGGCCACCCGCGCCCGGCCCAAGGCTTCCATCCCCTGTGGCCCAATCAACTGTTCCTCCCGGCTAAAACGGTGCATGCTACCCCTCCTTTTTCTCTGCCGACGCGGCACACAAGCCATATACCTGCCGTGCCCCCGCGTCATAAAGGGCCTTGGCACACTGGCACAGGGTGGCCCCAGTGGTTACAATGTCGTCCACCAGCAGCAGGGCCTTCCCCTCTGCCCCCGGCCCCGCCCGGTAAGCCCCTTTCACATTCTCCATCCGGGCCGCCCGGCCCAAACCATGCTGGCACTGGTTTTCCCGGGACTTTTCCAGCACCCCCAGCAGCGGCAGCCCCAAAGCCCTTGCCACGCTTTTCGCCAGCAGCCGGCCCTGGTCATACCCCCTGGCCCTGCGCCCCCGCTTAGACAGCGGCACATACGCCACCCCATCCAAATCAGCCCACGGCCCCGCCGCCCCGGCCGTAAACCGCCCCAGCTGGCCCGAAAGCCCCTTCTCCCCCATAAACTTATACCGGTGCATCGTCCGGCGGTACCCGCCCTGGTACAAGGCCGGGGCCCTAACCTCCAAGAACCGCCCGCCCTTTTCCAGCTGGAAAAGCCGCGGCTTCGGCGCCGCAGGCACAGGCCCGCAGCCCATGCAGCGAAAATCCCCAGGGCCCACAGCCCGCCCGCACCACAGGCACCGGGCCGGGAACAAAAGCAGCACCGCCCGTTCCCAAACCCCCGGCCGCCTTACATCCTTCCTCAAACCCGGGCCACGCCTGTGTCCCGGGCCGCCTGGGCCACCGCGGCCGCCACAGCCGGGGCCACCTCCTTGTTAAAAGCCGAGGGGATAATATTGTCCTCCCGCAGCTCCTGCGGCGGTATCAAATCCGCCAGCGCCCGGGCCGCCGCCACCTTCATGCCGTCGTTGATCTCCCTGGCCCGCACGTCCAGCGCCCCTCTGAAAATCCCCGGGAACGCCAGTACATTGTTGATCTGGTTGGCATAGTCCGACCGGCCGGACCCCACCACCCGGGCCCCAGCCGCCAGCGCCTCCTCCGGGAAAATCTCCGGCGTGGGGTTGGCGCAGGCAAACACAATGGGGTCCTCAGCCATGGCGCGCACCATATCCCCGGTCACGCACCCCGGCGCTGAAAATCCCATAAACACATCCGCGCCCTTTATCACCTCTGCCAAAGCCCCCCGTTTCTTCTGGGGATTCGTCTGGGCCGCCAGCTCCTGCTGGGCCGGGGTCAAGCCCTCCATGCCTTCCACCAGGGCCCCGGCCTTGTCGCACACCACCACGTTTTTCAATCCCAATGCCATCAGCAGCCGGGTGCAGGCCGTGCCCGCGGCCCCCGCGCCGTTTACCACCGCCGACACCTCCTCAATCCCCCTGCCAGTCAGCCGCAGGGCGTTGATCATAGCCGCCACCGTCACCACAGCCGTGCCGTGCTGGTCGTCGTGGAAAACCGGTATGTCCAGCCGCTTTTTCAGCTCCGCTTCAATCTCAAAGCACCTGGGCGCGGCAATGTCCTCCAAATTGATGCCCCCAAAGGACCCGGCCAGCAGCTCCACTGTCCGCACAATCTCCCCCACGTCCTTGCTGCGCACGCACAAGGGGAAGGCGTCCACCCCGGCAAAGGCTTTAAACAGGGCGCACTTGCCCTCCATCACCGGCATGCCCGCCTCGGGGCCGATGTCCCCCAAGCCCAGCACAGCCGTGCCGTCGGTGACCACCGCCACCAAATTCCCCCGCCGGGTGTATGTATAAGATAAATCCCTGTCCTTGGCAATCTCCAAGCAAGGCGCCGCCACCCCCGGGGTATACGCCACCGAAAGGTCGTCCTTGCCCTGTAGTGGGCAGGGTGTTTCCACCCGTATTTTGCCTTGCCATTCCTTGTGCATTTCCAAAGCTTTTGCCGCGTAGTCCACGTCGTTTCCTCCTTTGTTTTGCGAAAGTAAAAAGCGCCAATCTTTCCCTAAATTATACCACAGCCCCACCGCAGAATCAATACAGCCGCCGCCTATCCCAAACATTGCCAGCAGCCCATTACGCGGTCAAGGGGCCTAACGCCGACCGCGTATGCCCGCCCCCTCCCACGTCCTCTTATCCCCAAAACACTTGATTTTCCCCCCAACCCGTGCCATAATAATAAAAAACACCCGAAAGGAGCCCCACCCATGCCTCTCCCCTATAAAGCCTGCCTCTTCGACCTGGACGGCACCCTGGTGGACACCCTGCACTCCATTGCCTATTTCGGCAATAACGCCCTCAGCGCCTTTGCCCTGCCCCCCATCCCCGTACAAACCTACAAACAGCTGGTAGGCAACGGCGCCGATGTCCTCATCCATCGCATGCTGAAAACCGTAAACGCCGACCTCCCCCCCGAAAAAGAAAAAGCCCTCCGCGCCGAATACGACCGCCTCTACGAATCCGACCCCCTGGCCCTGGCCGGCCCCTACCCCGGCCTGCCCGATGTACTGGAAAAACTCCACGCCCAAGGCCTGCGCCTGGGCGTCCTCTCCAACAAGCCCGACAACATGGCTCAATACGTCGCCCAGGCCTTTTACGGCCCCCTCTTAGACACCATCCGCGGCCAGCGCCCCCAAACCCCCAAAAAGCCCGACCCCGCCGCCGCCCTGGAAATCTGCGCGGCCTGGGGCCTCCTCCCCGGGGATGTCCTCTACATCGGCGACAGCGGGGTAGACATGCAGACCGGCCAAAACGCCGGCATGGACACCTGCGGCGTCCTCTGGGGCTTCCGCACCGAAGAAGAGCTCCGCGCCCACGGGGCCAAATACTTAGCCGGCGACCCCGCCCAGCTGGAAGCCGCCGCCACAGGGAAAGGAAGGAAAGCATGAGCCAATTCGGATTCCACGATATGCAGGCCATTCAAAAGGAGCTGCAGGAAAAATACCAGGCCAAGTGGGGCGGCCTAAACCCCCGCAAAGGCCGCGATTCCCTCTTGTGGATGATGATAGAAGCCGGCGAAGCCGCCGACGTCATTAAAAAACTGGGCGACCAGTCCATCCTGGAAAACCCCGAGACCCGCCGCCACTTTATCGAGGAAATGTGCGACGTCATGATGTATTTCAACGACACCCTCCTCTGCTACGCCATCACCCCCGAGGAAGTGGAGGAAGCCTACAAAGAAAAGCACAAAAGGAACATGTCCCGCTGGTAAGCGCAGCCAGGCCATTGTCTCCGGCAAATCCCCCCGGCCCTTAAGTTTTCCATAAACATGTCCGATATATTCTATAGACGGGGGCAGCCTGGAAAATCCCCCCTCAAAAAGATTCATAAAAGCACCTGCCCGCCGTCACATGGTTTTCACAAAGACAGGGGATAATAAAGGCACAGCAAGAGAAAAGCTGTAAGCACAGTCCTAAATAGAGGACCCCCAAGAATAAGTATCTTTGTGAAAGGAGCGGTGGTTTATGTATTCCCCGTATGACGATCAAAACAAAAACATCCCCAGCCCCACCTCCGATATAGGGCAGGAGAAACCCCAGGACGCCCAGCCCGCCGCGTCAAATACCCATACCGGCGCTTACCCCTACACAACCCAGACAGCCGGCCAGCCCTACTATACCCAGCCCGTCCAGCCCCCTGCCCAGCCCACCCAGTATACCTGGGGCACAGCCCAGCCGGCGGGCCCCTACTACGGCGGGCCCCAGCCGGTAAAGCCGAAAAAAGAGAAAAAGCGCGGCGGCAAATTCGCCCTGCGCCTGCTGGCGGCGGTGCTGTGCTGCGCGGTGGTGTCCCTGGGCTCGGTGGGCGTGTTCGCGGCGCTTATCCAAAACGGCATCGTCGCCGTAGAAAGCCCTGAAGGCGCCCAGGCCACAGCGGCCTTTACCCTGTACAAGCTGGAAAACGCCGCCCAAAAAGCCTCCCCCACCGCCACCGTCGGGGCCATGACCTCCCAGGAGGTCGCCCAAAAGCTCATCCCCTCGGTGGTGTGCGTGCAGAATTATCAAATCAGCCAGCAGAACATCTTCTTTGGCGGCTTAGAGTACGCCCCCGCCGAAGGCGCCGAGGTCTCCCCGGCTGGGGAGGGCTCCGGCATCATCTTCTCCAAAGACGGCTATATCGTCACCAACCAGCACGTCATTGACGGCGCCACCAATATCAAGGTCGTCACCCATGACGGCATGTCTTACGAAGCCCAGCTCATCGGCGAAGACACCCAGACCGATCTGGCCGTGCTGAAAATCACCACAGACGACGAATTGACCCCCGCAGACTTTGGCTCCTCAGAAGACCTGCAGGTCACCGACACCGTCATGGCCATCGGCAACCCCGGCGGCATCCAGCTCAATTCCAGTGTGACTATGGGCTACGTCTCCGCCCTGAACCGCCAAATCACCAACAGCGACACCGGCTTTACCATGGAGTGCATCCAGACCGACGCCGCCATCAACCCCGGCAACTCCGGCGGCGCCCTGGTCGATATGAACGGCCATGTAGTAGGCATCAACTCTTCTAAAATCGTGGCCACCGGCTATGAGGGCCTGGGGTTTGCCATCCCCTCCGACACCGTGCAGCCCATTGTCTCCGACCTGATCGAGTACGGCTACGTAAAAGACCGTGCCGCCCTGGGCATCTCGGTGCAGTATATAGACCGCATGCTGGCCATGTGGAACGGCCTGACCCCCGGCTGCTATGTCTACGACCTGACTACGGAAAACGCCCGTAACTCCGGCCTGCGGCAAGGGGACGCCATTACCGCCATAGACGACACCCAGATCACATCCAGCAATACGATCTCGGCTTTCTTAGCCACCAAAAAGCCCGGCGACACCGTCACCCTCACCGTAAACCGGGCCACAACCGGCGAATCCGATCTGGAGATCCAACTGGTACTCTCCGAAAACTCCGGCGTTTCGGCCAGCCGTAAAGACCAATAACGCGTACAAGTTTTCTTTTTCATAAATCTCCTTTTTCAAGCAGGGGGCCGGCGCGCAAGCGTTGGCCCTTTGCTTGTTCCAAAGCCCGCAAATTTTCACGAAAGGTTGAGAAACATGGACGCCATCTACCACATCGCCACAAAAGAGGAATTTGCCCGCCTGTGGCAAAAGAACATCCATAACAACCCCGGCGACCCCCGCTGGCCCCAGTGGGCCCGGGACTACGCCGCCTACGTAGAAAAAGGCATGGCCGTAACCTTTGCCGCCGTGCTGGGCGGCGAGCCCGTAGGCGAAGCCACGCTCCTGCTTTCCCCGGCCTGCAAGGCCGTTGGGGGCCGCACACAGCTGGCCGACGGCCAAACCGTGGCAAACGTAAACGCCCTGCGCATGGAAAAAAGCTGGGAGGGCCAGGGCCACATGTCCCGGCTGGTAAAAGAGCTGGAAAGCTACGCCCGCACCCAGGGCCTGCGGGCCCTCACCATCGGTGTAGACGCCTGGGAGACCCGCAACCTGGCCATTTACCTGCACTGGGGCTACACCACCTACGTAATGGCCGAGGAGGAAGCCGGCGGCCCCGTGCTCTACTACCAAAAGATGCTCTAAAACAACCAAACAGCGGCCAGGGCGTACCCGGCCGCTTTTTTTTCAAAAAAACCGCCGCCCCCCTTGACAACCCCGGGAAGCGGTGGTATACTACCACCATAGTTAATTACTCAAGTAGTTAACCGCTCAAGAAAGGAGGCGTACCATGCTCAAGGTGGATATGAACAGTGAAAAACCCATCTTTATACAGATTGCGGAAGGCTTAGAAGACGCCATCCTCTCCGGCGCCCTGGACGAAGGCGGCCAGCTGCCCTCTATTACCGAGCTCTCCGTCCAGTACACCATCAACCCCGCCACCGCCCTCAAGGGCATAAACCTTTTGGTAGACCAGGGTGCGGCTTACAAAAAGCGCGGCGTGGGCATGTTTGTGGCACAGGGCGCCCGGGCCCTGCTGCAAAAAAAGCGCCAGGGCGATTTTTCCGCCCGCTTCGTGGCCCCTATGGCCGCCGAGGCAAAACGCCTGGGCCTGCCCCGGCAGGAACTGATGGATATGGTCGCGCTGGAATGGGACAGCGCCGAGAAAGGATGAACCCTATGGCTATCAAAACACAAAACCTTACCAAACGCTTTGGCCTGGTGCAGGCCCTGCAGGGGGTCAGCATTACCCTGGAAGAAAAAAAGATCTATGGCCTGCTGGGCCGCAACGGGGCCGGCAAGTCCACCCTGTTAAACATCCTCACCGGCCGCCTTTTTGCCGATGAGGGCGCCGTCACCATCGACGGCGAAAACGCCATTGAAAACGACCGCGCCCAGGGCAAGGTCTTCCTGATGAGCGAGAAGACCCTCCACCCCGATTCCATGCGGGTGCGCCAGGCCTTCCGCTGGGCCCAAACCTTTTACCCCGGCTTTGACCAGGGCCAGGCCCTCTCCCTCTCCGGCGACTTCGGCCTCAGCACCAACGCCAGGATATCCGGCCTTTCCACCGGCTACCATTCCATTTTCAAGCTGGTGCTGGCCCTGTCCGTCAACACCCCCTACGTGCTTTTAGACGAGCCCATCTTAGGCCTGGACGCCAACCACCGGGAACTCTTTTACAAGCGCCTCCTGGAAAAATACGCTGCCGCCCCCTTTACCGTCGTGCTCTCCACCCACCTCATCGAAGAAGTGGCCAGCCTGGTCGAAGACGTGATTATTATCAAGGACGGCCAGGTCCTCCGCCAGGAATCCCGTGACTCCCTGCTCTCCCAGGGCTACACCGTCTCCGGCGGCGCCGCCGCGGTAGACGCCTACATCCAGGGCCGCCGCGTGCTGGGCATAGACGCCTTAGGCGGCCTGCGCACCGCCTACATCCAGGGCTCCCCCGACAAATCCGCCCCATCCGCCCAAGACCTGGAGTTCGGCCCCATGGACCTGCAAAAGCTCTTCATCCAGCTTACCAACTCCTAGCCTCCGGCAAGACCTTGGGGCGCCGGTCTCGCCTGGTCTCGTCTGCCGACTCGGTCGGGTCAGAACGGTCCCCACTGGGGACCTTCCCCGGCTCGGTCGGTTCGCAGATTGTCTGCCACTGGCAGACGCTCACCCCAATCCCCGCTTAGGGCCCAGCCCTAAGAACCCACCCCGTGTGCCATGTGCGCCTTTGAAACCTTCGCACTCTTTTTAAATCGATTCTCTTTGAGAGGGGTATTACCTATGAAAATTAAACCGTCAATCCGCTACCAGCTCCACGACCAGCGCCTTTCCTTCCTGGTCTACTATGGCGTTATGGTAGGCATGATTTTGTTAAACCTCCTGTTCCTCCCCTTTGCCGGTGGCTCCGACCTCCGCATTACCTCCGGCGGCATTACCGCCGTCACCTCCATCTTCTTTTTTATCGTGGGCCTCTGCTCTTTTAAAGACCCCTTCCTGCTGGGGCTTCAGCACGGCATCTCCCGCCGCAGCCAGTTTTTGGCCCGCTTAGCGTCCATGGGCATCGGGTGCGCTTTCTTGGCCCTGGCCGACGAAATCTACACCCTGCTTGTCGCCCTGCTAAAGATTCCCTTCCCCAACAGCTTTTTTGCCTTTTCCCTATATGAGATGGTCTACGGCGGCTCCACAGGCACGAAGCTCTCCCTTGGCCTGATGGATGAAGCCACCGCCGCCACCTCCCATACCGCCCTCATGACCATCCTGCTCTCCATCGTCTTCAGCTTTTTCGTGCTGCTGGTTTTCAACTCCTTCGGCTACCTGGTCACCACCCTCAACTACCGCCTGGGCAAAACCGGCAAAATCATCCTCTGGTGCGGCTGGCCGGCCCTGCTCATGGCCAGCGGTGTGCTTTTCGATGCCAACCCCCGGCTGGAATCGGCCCTGGCCGCCTTCATGGTCAATTTGGCAAGGCTCTGCTTTTCCACCCTGCCCCGCATGTGCTTGACCTGCCTGCTCCTCACCGCCCTTTTCTCAGCCCTCACCTGGCTTCTTATGCGCCGGGCCAACGCCAAATAAAAAAAGCGGGCAGACTGCCTGCCCACCCAAAAACGGCCTGCCACCCGGCGGGCCGCTTTTTTACAGCCGGATTTCCACCGCTCCCTTTGCCGTCAGGCTTCCGGGCGTTACCCGGCAGTCTATAGCTTCCAGGCGCACGCCCTTTTTCTGGGCTTCCCCCAGCGCCCGGGCAAATTCCGGGTGGGTGCGGCCATTGGGCGTAAAGTAGCGCACACCCTCCATCTGCACCACAAACAGCGCCATGGCCCGGTACCCGGCCTCCACCGCGTCGCACAGCTCATGCAGATGCTTCACCCCCCGCTCCGTAGGCGCGTCCGGGAAAAGCACCACCCCGTCCTCTTCCAGCGTCACGCCCTTTACCTCCACAAACCACCTTTCCCCCCCGGCTTCGCCGTAAAAGTCAAACCGCGATGCCCCAAACCGCTGTTCCGCCCGCAGCAGGCCCAGCCCCGGCAGCAGCACCGGCAGGTATTCCGCCGCCACCTTGTTCGGGGCCTGGCTGTCCATGTTGATCAGCCTCCCCCCCTTCTCCACCGCGATTAAATCAAACCGCGTCTTCCGTTTCGCCCCTGTCCCTTCCTCCAGGTAGACCTTCGCCCCTTCCACCAGCAGCTCCCGGCACCGCCCGGTGTTTTTCACATGGCAGATTTCCACCTGCCCGCCCACCTCCACATGGGCAATAAACCGGTTAGGCCGCGCCAGAAACCGCCCCGCTGTCACGTTCCCATATTCCATGCTTTCCCTCCCATGTCGCCGGGGCCCCAGCCCCGCAAACGCCTGTTTTTCACCGCGCCAAAAGGCCTTGGGGCCCCGCCCCAACCCCCGCCAAAGGGTTATCACCCTTTGGAATCCCACGCTTCGCTTCCCCGCTCTACAGCCACCACTTCTATGCCTTTCCCTTCCAGCTCTTCCCGCACCGGCAGCGGTATGCCGTCATCCGTCACCAGCAGGTCAATGGCCCCGCCCAGCTGCAAAGGCACCGCCCCGTGCCGGGTGAATTTTTCACTTTCTGTCAGCACCGCCGCATGTTCGGCTTGGGCGGCCATATCCCGCACCGCTTGGGCCCGCAGATGGTCGCTGTTGGTAAAGCCCGACCGCCCCGTATACCCGTCCGTACCCACAAAAAGCCGCTCTACGCAGAAGCCCCCGGCGCCCTGGGCCACCATAGGCCCCACCATCACCTGGGACTCATTCTGGTACACGCCCCCCAGCAGCACCACCCGCGCCCCGGGCTTCGAGCGTATATACCCCGCAATAAAAGCGCTGTTGGTGACAATCGTCACCTCCCGCCGCCCCTTCACGATTTCTTCCGCCAGCAGCGCGCAGCAGCTTCCGCTTTCAATCATCACCGTCTCCCCGTCCCGCACCCATTCCACAGCTTTTTGGGCAATGCGCCTTTTCCGCTCATAGTGGTACGCCAGCCGCCCGTTCAAGTCGTCCTCGCTGCGCAAAAGGGCATAGCCGTGCTCGCGCCGCAGCACGCCCTTTTCTTCCAGCCCGTCCAAGTCCTTGCGCATGGTCACGCTGGACACCCCCAGCGCCTCCGCCAGCCTGGCCACCTCGATTTTCTTCTCCCGCGTCACCATCTCCAATATTTTCGCCGCCCGCTCTTTCACGCAATCACCTCCTGACTAGTATAGCCCATTTCCCTTACGTTGGCAACCCTTCCCCCTTTCAAAAAAAACGGGCCCCTTACGGGACCCGCCTTGTCTCTATATTTCGGTGTAATTTTCGGTCACGGCATACTTTCCACACCCGTCCCCGGGTTCGGCAGCTCTGCTATGCTGCTGCTTGCCGCGTCCGATTCAGCCCCCCCTTCGCCCGGCATAACAGGCGCATCCGCCGGGTTGCGGTTTTCAGCGGCCCCCGCCATCTGCGGCACCCAAGTGGTATACATCCGCGGGTCGTCAAAAATAACCTCCCCCGTCTTGTTGTCAATCACCTGCACGATCACATTTGTTTCCTTGTACGGCTTTGTGTACATGTCCGCCCAGGGCTCCTCCCCGTGCATCACAAAGCTCATCTGCCACTTCGGTATGGTCTGGAACCCCAGGTTTTGCAAGTTCTCCCCGTTATACCGCGCAAGGCAGAACCGGCTCTCGTCCTCCTGCCGGTACATATAGGATTCCACTCCCTCTTCCAGCTGTGTGCACTCCTCCGGGGCCCGGCTCTTCACCTCGCCGATTTGCTGGCCGTTCAGCCAGAACCGCATGGTAAGATCCGGTACTTCCTCGGTATCGGCATACATGTCCACCTGATACATATAGCCTTCTTCCACCTGGCTGTCCCAGTCCGTGTAGTCCGGGCCCATGCTCTTGTCCGTCAGCAGGTAGCCCCCCGTAAACAAAGGCGTATGGGGCGTGTTGACGTATTCCTCCGTGTCCAGCTTCTTCATGCCTTCCTGCAAGTAAGTGTCCGTGGGCTCGGCCTTCCCGGTTTCCAGGTCAATGGTAAGCTCCGCGAACAGGTCGTGGATATACCCGGGCTCCATGGTTTCCGGCTTCGCCATCAGGGCGCTCCCCGGGTCCAGCTCGAAGATACGCAGCTTCACCTGGCTGCATCCCGCCGGCGCGCCGTCAAAGCCCACCGTGTAGTTGATCATCGTGCCCTTCTTGGGGTAAATGGGGTTGGGCCCTAACACCTCCAAGCGGCTGTCCATTTCTATCAGGTTCGAGTTGCGCCCCAGCTCCTGCCCGTCCTCGGTGTACAGGTGGCAGGCATAGGGCCCGCCCTTGGGCTGGCCGTTTACGCGCATCTCTTCCTCGCACTCATAGCCCCAAATGGGCGTCTCCAATTTCAGCTTGATATACCCCGGCGTGCTTTCCACCTCCAGCACGCTTACGCCGTTATCCTGCCCTTTGCCCACCGAGATATGGTTGTGCTTTTTATTCACCGTCACCGTAAATTCCGTCTCAAACCCCACCCGTATCAGGTCCGGGGTCTGCCGCTTCCCGCTGTCTTTGCTGTAGTGGGCCTCCAGCGTGGGGATGGACACCGTCACCGGCAGCTCCTGGCCGTCCGCGACTTCTCCCCCCTGCACGGGCATTACATGGCTGTACCGCAGCACGCCCTCGCCGGGCGACCCGGTCATGCCGCCGCTTATGCTGTCCGTCACCGTGCCGTTTATGGTGAACTGGCAGTCTTCGTAATCCTCCGGGCTGTCCTCCCGTTTTTCAAACATCTCGAACCGGCCCCCGTACTTGTAAAACACAATGGACTCATACTGGGCGGCTTCTGGCGGGCAGCGCAGCTCGGTAGTAAAGTACACATTTTCCCCGTCGCAAAACGCCTCGTCCACCGTAAGCTCATAGCCGCTGTCCACCTGGGCCAACGCCCCCTGGCTTACTTGTTCCAAATCCGCATAGGTGTTCAGGTTCGACCCCATAGGGTTCTTCCAGCTTTTGTTGACTTTCTCAAAGATTCCCCCCAGCCCCGGCAGGCTTTCCGTAAACTGCGGGTAGCTAAAGTTTAACCCCATCAGCAGCACCGCGGCCGCCAGCACCGTGCCCCCTGCGGCCAGCCCGGCCCGCACCGGCCAGGGCCAGCGCTTTACGGTCACAGCCTCCACCTGTTCATATTCTTCCCGCTTCCAGGCAGGGGCCTTGTGGGGCTCCGGCATGTCCATGGGCAGCTCGGCATACACTTGCTTCAATTTCCGCTCCACCGCCGCCGGCACCCGATCTATTTGCAGCTCAGCCCGCAGCCCCGCAGTGGTCCTGTTTTTCCGCAGATGTTTCATGTGCAGTCCCCCTCCTGTCCCAGATAGATTTTCTTAAAACGGTTGCGTCCCCGCATCAGGCGGGTTTTCACCGTGCCCTCCTTCATGCCCAGCATCCCGGCAATTTCCCGGATCTTAAACCCGTCCATATAATGCAGGGTAAGCACCAGCCTGTCGTTTTCCGCCAGCTGAGCAAGGCTCCTGCGCACGTCCATAGATTGGTCGTAGTCTTCCGCCGGGGCCTGGGTTTCCGGCAGCACGTCCAGGGGCATAAAGTGGCTGTGCCCCCGCAGCAGGTCATAGCAGTTGTGTATCAGTACCCGGGTCAGCCAGGTTTTAAAGTACCGCGGCTCCCGCAGGTTAGGCAGCTGGGCATAGGCGGTCAGTACCGTTTCGCCTATGGCGTCGGCGGCGTCCTCCTCGTTGTGCAAAATCGCCAGCGCCACCCGGCTCATAGCCAGCTTTTGTTCTTCTATCAGCGCAATAAACGCATCCCGGTCGCCCTTTTTTGCCTTCCTAACCAATTTTTCTATCCCTTGTGCCATTTCACCATCCCATTTCTCCCGCAGGCAATCGGCCCGGGCCGCCTGCTTTCTTCCTCTATTAGACGGCCCGGCCCCCCAAATGGTTCGCCCCCCTGCAAAAAAAATTTCAGCTCCCCATCTCCCTCAACCCCCGCAAGGGTTTCACCCCTGCACCCCACCAGAGGGCCAAGGCCCTCTGGACTCCCACGCTTCGCTTCCCGCACCCCGCCGCGCCCTTACACAAAAGCAAAAAGCGCGGCACAGCGGCCACGCTTTCTTCCTATTTTCACGTTATACCTGTTCCAGCCCCATTAGCTGCTTCCAAATCGTGTTAACCTCTTCCGTACAAGTAAAATACACACTGGTAAGCAGGTTGGTGGCAATGCCCAGCTGGTCCGCATACTGCCGTATGTTCTTCCAGTCTGCCCGCTCATAGCTCACCACCAGGTCATACAGCGCCCCGCAGCGGCCCTCATGCCGCAGCAGCGCCGCCTTGATCTCCTCCGCCAGCGGCACCGGCTCCAAAATATCCTCCATGGGCGCGTCAATCAGGTAATCCAGCGTAGAGAACATCCCCATCAAATAGGCGTCCGCCCGGCTGATGGGCATATCCTTGGCATACCGCATCAGCTCGCTGCAGAAGCTGCCCCGCATAAAAGAGATTTTTAAGAACTCCTCCGACCCCGCGTCAATCTCGTTTTCGGCGTTGCTGGCGCTCAGCAGGTATATCCACTGCTTCAGCTGGGCAATGCCCAGGGTCACCAAGGCCTGGCGTATGCTGGTGACCTTGTGGGTAGAGAAATAGGCCGAGTTCGCCACCCGCAGCAGGCCATAGGTCAGGGTAGCGTCCATGGAGATGATGTTCTCCACCTCTTCCATATCCGGCTCGTCCTTCACCACCGCCACCATCAGCCGGAAGAAGTTGCTTTGCAGGTAGCCGCTGGCATGGGCCTTGGTGGCAAGCTTTTGCGCCACGTAAGAGCCCTCCATGGCGTCCACCCCCATGTCCAGGGCTTTTTGGTACAGCTCGGCTGTCTCAATATCCGTGGCAATGCATTTCTTTTCCATGGTGTGGGCCATGCCGATGATATTCTGCAAAGAGCTGTCCGCCGTCTCGGCAAAATTCAGCTTGATGTAGTCAATGTCCCCCATCAGCCCCATGTACCGGGGCGAGAACCTAAACTCATTTACCGCGATTTTATAGCCCTCTTTGGCAAACTGCTGCACAAACCGCATGGCCAGCGGGTGTATGATCACGCTGTCGTCAATTTGGATCACAAGGCTTTCCTTTTCAAACAGATGGGGCGCCTTGCGCATCAGCAGGTTCGAGGTAAAGGTCATAAAGTGCACAGGGCCTTTTAGCGTGCGCTCTACGTTTTGCAGCAGGAAGTTGTACACCGTGTCCGCCGCGGCAAAGTCATGGGTAGCCCCGTCATGGCCATACGCCTGGTTTTCGCCGTGATAGAGGATCTCATAGGCCAAAATCTCGCTTTTGGCATTTTTGATAGGCTGCCGTACTATATATTTTTCTTTCATGGTCTTATCAGGGCCTCCTCATTTTGCGGTTTGCTGGCGCACAGGAACAAAGGGAGCGCCCAGCCGCGCGGTTTGCCGCGGCCAGGGGGGTCTCGCCCCAGCCTGGCCGCACCCGGCACATAAGGGTATATTGGGGGGATGGGGCCGCTTAAGCGGTCTGGGTCTGGGCCTTCTCCTGCAGCAGCCGGTCCATCACCGAAACCAGCCGGCCAATCTCCGGCTTTGTCAGCTGCTCGTTGGCCCCCAGCTCTTCGCCCTTTATGCGCATTTCCTCGCTGATGAGGGAGGAGAAAATGATGACCGGCAGGTGCTTAAGGTCGTTGTCGTCTTTTACCAGCTTTGTCAGCCGGTGGCCGTCCATCTGGGGCATCTCAATGTCTGTCACGATAAGGGACACGTCGTTGTCCACAGTGCCGTGCTTTTTGCTTTCCAGCAGGTGGTCCCACATTTCCTTGCCGTTGTGGAACATGCTTAGGTGGGTGTAGCCCGCTTTTGTCAGGGCGTCGCGGATCATCCGGGAAAGGAGGATGGAGTCTTCGGCTATGTAGATGGGCTCCAAATTGCGCTCGCGGGGGCCCATCTCATCGATCTCGCTGATCTGGATAGAGGTCTCCGGCGCAATCTCGGCTACAATCTTCTCAAAGTCCAAAATGGTCACCAGGTCGCCGCCGCACTGGGCAATGCCCGTGGCCACGCCCTCGTCGCCGCCGCTGATGGTTTTGTCCGGCTTCTGGATCTCCGTCCAGGAAATGCGGTTGATGCCCACCACCGTGTGCACCCGGAAAGCCAGGGTCATTTTGTTAAAGCCCGTTACAATGAACAGGTCCTTCTCCTTGGGCTCGCAGTCTGCCACCCCCAGGTACTTGGGCAGGTTGATCACCGTGATCACCGCGTCCCGGGGCTTAAAGATGCCCTCTACCGCCGCATGGGTGTGGGGCATAAACTTTACCGGCGCGCTGATCATGATTTCCGTCACCTTGGCCACGTTGATGCCGTACAGCACCCCGTCTATGGTAAATTCCATAATTTCAATCTCATTGGTACCGGATTCCAACAAGATCTCGTCTTTTCCAACTGCCATTACACTCGCTCCCTTCGCCTTGTTCAGATCGTATGGTCCGGCTTGCCATAGCTTTTTACCGTCACCATCCCCGTAGCCGGGTCAAAGGTAATGGTGCGGGCTGTGGTGCCGCCTACATCTTCCGCCAGCAGACGGATCTGCTCAGCTTTTAAGATCATATGTACACTGTCTATGTTCCGCTTGCCAATGTTGCCCAGACTGCTGCCCGAGGCGGTCTCGAACATTTTGGCCCCGCCGGCCACCTTGGCCACAATATTCCCCCGGCGGCTGCCCCGGGCCTCCATCTGTTTTAGGGTCTCCCGGATGCCGGTGTCCGCATATTTCATGGTGTTTTTCCGGCCGGCCTCCATGTTCAGGGGCAGCATAATATGGATAAGCGCGGAAAGCTTGGAAATCTTATCTTGCAGGCAGATGCCGATGCAGGACCCCAGCGCGTATGTAATGAGCTCCTCCCCGTGCTGGGCGATTTTCATGTCGGCAATCTTCACCACCAGTTTTTGCCCGCTAGGCATCGGAAACGCCCAGCTTATGCAAGAGATAGTTCAGCCCCCGGATCTCCGGGGAAAGCAGCAGCCTGCAGGGGAGCTCATAATCGTCGCAGGTAAAGTTGCCGCCAATGGTCATCAGGTAGTCGGTCTGCCCGCCGTACTCGGCCATGGGCACGGCCAGGATGGCGCCCTGCATGTCAACGGTCAGGCTGGGCACGGTCAGGTCCATGGTCACCCCGGAAAGGCCCGACAGGGCGTTGATGAAGGTGGAGATCATGATGTTCCCCACTTCTACCAGGGCCGAGCGCTGCAGCTCATCCAGGTGCTCGAACTCCTCCACCTGGTTATCCAGCATACATTCCAGCACCATGTTGACAAACTCCAGGGGCAGCACCGAGAGCATGATGCCCCCTATGTCCCCGCTGATGCGCACCAGCACCCCGGCCGTCACGTTCTCCGGGCCGCCAATCCAGTCAATGGCTTCGTTGTACCCCATAATGCGTACTTCCGGCAGGGTAATGCGTACCCGGCGGTTCAGCAGGCCAGAAAGCGCCGTGGCCGCGTTGCCGGTCCCTATGCTCCCCACTTCCCGCAGGGTATCGATCTCTAAGCTGTTTAGGTCGTCATAGTTCTTTATTCCCATTTTGCCCTCCTCTCAGGAGCCTCCGGCGGGCAGGGGCCTTGCCCCTGCACCCCACTTAAGGGTGGAACCCTTAAGGATCCCGCGCTTCGCTTTCCGCGCACTTTATGTGGTGTTTATGGGGGCTGGGCGGCACGCGTTGGGGGCTCCGGTTGTTTTTATGGCTTGCTTTTAGCGCAGGCCGTTTACAGTAGTCTCGATTTCGTCAGAGGTCTGAATCATTTTTAGCGCGTAGGTGAAAGACCGCTGGGATTCGATGACTTTGACCATTTCGTGGGCCAGGTCTGTGTTGGAACGCTCTAGGTAGCCTTTTACCAGCTTGCCCTGGCCGATCTGCATTTGGCCGTTTTTTTCTACGGGTACAAAGCGGTTGCGGCCTATGTTCAGCATGCCGTTGGTGTTGACAAAGTCAAAGATGCCAATGGGCAGCTCGGTTTTTACGTTGTCCTCGTCCACTTCAATAAGGCGGCCGTCACGGCCCATGACAAAGCGGCCGTCCCCGTCGGACAGGTACCACCGGGCCTCTTGGGTGGGCTCGCCGGTTTCGGGGTCCGGGGCACCCTGCACGTAGAACTCGGCCATGGTGAAGGAGCCGTCACGGGTGTAGCTGTACTCCCCGGTGGCCGGGTCCCACAGGGCGAAGAAGCCGTGGCCGCTTATGGCGTAGTCCAGGTCCAGGCCTGTGTCCGCCAGGCCGTTGCTGGAAAAGTCTGTGTCCGCCCCCACCATGAAGGTGCCTGTGCCCCGGGGCAGCTCGTCGGCCTGGGCGCCTACTACGTTATCGTACATCAACTGCGCAAAGGACGGCTTTTTCGCTTTGAAACCGTAGTTGTTTACATTGGCGATGTTGTTGCCGTGGACATTCAGCCGCTCTTGCTGCTGCCACGCCCCTACCGCCGCGGTGTAGAAGGATTGGTTCATAGAAAAGTTACCCTCTTTCTTTTAGGGAGTTCTTGGGGAAGCCCTGCATGCGCTGCATAAAAAATGACAAAATGGTTTCGCGGGTTACAAATTGTTTACAAAACAGCATATTCTTGCAAAAAACCAACCAGGTTTGGGGGGTTTTGCGGCTGCTGGCCTTGCCTCTTGCTTTGCTTATTTTTCTGTATTGGCATTAAGATGGCTGTTTTGAATATTTATGCAGGCTTTGCTTGGCTTTTTATTGCAGGCGGCCCAGGTCGCTGGTGGCCTGGCCCATGACCTGGTCGTACATTTTTGTTACCGTGGCGCTGCTCTGGTAGGCCCGCTGGGTGGTGATCATTTTTACCATCTGCTGCACCAGGCCCACGTTAGAGCGCTCTACCCTGCCGTTGTAGATTTTTGCCGTGCCCAGCTGGGGCTGGCCCCCGCCGGTGAAAAGGCCCTGGGCGTTTTTTACCAGCTGGCCGTTGTCTTCAAACTCGTACACGCCGATCTGCCCTAAGAAGCCGCCGTTTTCTGTGTAGATGCGGCCGGCATCATCGGTCCGGATTTTGTCCGTCACCAGCTGGATTTCTTCCTGGTTGATGTCCAGCACACGGCCAAAGCCCGGCAGGGTCAAATAGCCCTCGTCATCCAGGGTGAAGTTGCCCGCCCGGCTATAGGCTATGCCGTCGCCGGTCTGGATGGCAAAAAAGCCCTCGCCGTCAATGCCGAAGTCCAGGGGCATGCCCGTCTCGTCAAAGGCGCCCTGGGTATAGTCGGTATAGACCTGGCTGGGCACGGTGGCATAGCTGATGCCGCCGATTTCTTCGTAATTCTTGATCTTGTTGCCTACCCGGCTCCACATGACTTCGTCAAAGGTCTGCCCGGTAAAGCAGTCCTCTTTGAAGCCTGAGGTGGCTACGTTTGTCATGTTGTTGGAGATGACGTCCAGGTTCTTGCCGTGGGTGATCATCCCGGACGCCAGGTTGTAAAACCCTTTGAACATTTCCTTTCCCTCCCAAAACAGGTTTTCTATGGTAAAATAGGTTTTTATTGGCTTTCAAATGCGGCTTTTTGTGGCGCGGCTTTAGCCGCTTTGCATGTATTCGCTCATCATGACTTTGAGCTTCTGCACCGCCTTGGCGTGGATTTGGGAGACCCGCGGGGCGCTGATCTCTAAGACCGCGGCGATATCCTTCATTTTCAAGTTGCGCTCGTAATATAAGGAAAGCACCAGCTGCTCGTTTGTCTTTAGGGAGCTTACCGCTTTGGCCAGGGTAGCCGCAAGCTCTTCGCCCATAAGGGCCTGCTCGGGGTGGCCGCCGCTTTCGGGGTCGGCGGCTGCCTCCCAGGTGTCGCTGTTGTCGAAGACCTCGTCTAACGAGAGGATGTTGTGCAGGGCGGCGTTGGCCATGGCTTCCCGGTACTCTTCCAGGGTGATGCCCAGCTTTTCCGCCACTTCCTGGTCGGTGGGCATTTTGCCGGTGGTGTTGTACATTTCGGTGACAGCCTTGTCAATGCGCTGGGCCCGCTGGCGCACCGTGCGGGGCACCCAGTCCTGTTGGCGGGCCAGGTCTACGATCATGCCACGGATGCGCTTTGCCACGTACATTTCAAAGCGGCCCTTCTCGGGGTCGAATTTGTCTACGGCGTCGGCCAGGACGATCAGCCCCTCGTTGATGATGTCATCCAGCTGGGTGAAGCTGCAGAACACGCCCCGTATCTGCAGGGCTATGCTGCGGATAAGCCCTGTGTAGCGCAGGGCGATTTCCCACTTCAGGTTTGGGTCGCGGTTTTCGCCGTAAAGGGCAAAAAGCTCTTCAGGGGTCATGTCCTCATAGCTTTTGCCTTGGGCGGCTTCTGGCTTCATGTGCCCACCGCCCTTCTTACGGCGCTGGCTGCGGACTGCATGGTTACATTGCCGATGGACTGGATCTGCACGGTGCCTACGATCTCGCTAAAGGACAGCACGTAGAGGTTGGCAAAATACTGGCCCAGAAGTCGGCTTAAGTAAATGCGGATCACCTGGCTGGTAAGGAGGATGGGGGACTGGTTCAGCTCGCCAAATTTGGGGATGTGCTCGGCAAGCTGGGTTATGACGGTCTGGATCAGATCCGGCTCCATAGCCAGGTAGATGCCGTGGTCGTTTTTCACAAGGGATGCCACGATCTTGCGCTCCACCTCGGCGTCCAGGGTGACGGCCCTGAGCTGCCCCTCTTCGCAGAAGCGCCGGGTGATAGTACGGCTTAAGGCGCTGCGCACGCTTTCGGTGATGATATCCGGGTCCCGGGTGGTGTTCATGGAATCGACCATGGTTTCCAGGATGGTCTCCATATCCCGGATGGGCACGCCCTCCATCAAGAGGTTGCGCAGGACCTTTTCAAGCAGCGCGTAGGAAACCACGGCCGGGCAGGCTTCCTCCACCAGCTCGGGGGAGGTGACTTTCAGGTTCTCTACCAGCTGGATGGTTTCGGAACGGGTGAGGAGCTCGAAGGCGTGGCGCTTGATGGTTTCGGACAAATGGGTCAGCATGACGGACACGGGGTCGATAACGGTGTAGCCGTAGATTTCCGCCATTTCCTTGTTTTCCGGCAAAATCCACCGGGAGGGGATGCCGTAGGCGGGCTCCACGGTCTCGATGCCGTCGATTTCGCCCAGGGGCTTTTCGGGCTCCAGGGCCAGGTAGTAATCTACCAAAATTTCGCCCTTAGCCACTTCCTCGCCCTTAATGCGCACCACGTACTGGTTGGTGCCGATAATGGAGCTGTCATGCATGCGCACCGTGGGCACCACAAAGCCCATCTCTTGGGCGTACTGGCGGCGGAAGATGATAATGCGGTTGATGAGCTTGCCGCCGCTGCTTTCGTCTACCAGGGGGATGAGGCTGTAGCCTACTTCCAGCTCGATAGGCTCTACAGAAAGCAGGGAGTACACGTTGCTGATATCTTTATAGAAGTCGGATTCGGTGGGGGCCGCCTCGGGGGCTTCCGCTATGGCGGCTTCCTCCTCGGCCTGCTGCATCTCCTGCACCTGGCGGACGCGGCTGCTTCGGGTGATGAAGAAGCCCATGGTGAAGATGGCTGCGGCCACGACCAGCAGGGGCACGGTGGGGGTATTGGGGATGACAGCCAGGAAGACCAAGGCCGCAGCGGCGGTCATAAGGGCGCGGGGCTGGGCTTTGAACTGGCCCAGGACGTCGCCGTTAAGGCTGCCGTCGGAGACGGAACGGGTGACGATCATGCCGGTGGCGGTGGAAATCATCAGGGCCGGCAGCTGGGAAACCAGGCCGTCGCCAATGGTGGCGGTGGAATAGATGGAGGCCACGGTGCCGATATCCTGGCCGCCCTGGACCACACCGATGATAATGCCGCCGATCAGGTTGATCAGGGTGATGATCAGGGACATGACGGCGTCGCCCTTGACGATCTTGGTGGCGCCGTCCATGGCGCCATAGAAGTCGGATTCTTTCTGAATCTTGGCGCGGCGCATGCGGGCTTCCTGCTCGTCGATAACGCCGGTGTTCAGGTCCGCGTCAATAGCCATCTGTTTGCCGGGCATGGCGTCCAGGGTGAAGCGGGCGGCCACTTCGGCCACGCGCTCGGCGCCCTTGGTAATGACGATGAACTGCACCAGCACGATGATAAAGAAGATGATGAAGCCGACTACAATATTGCCGCTGGTGATCAATTGCCCGAAAGCGGAAATGACCTGCCCCGCGTTGCCCCCGTTTGTCAAGATGAGACGGGTGGAGGAGACGTTCATGCCTAAGCGGAACAGGGTCGTGATAAGCAGGAGGGAGGGGAAGATGGAAAACTCCAGGGCCTCCGATATGTTCATGGTGATCAGCAGGATAACCACGGAAAGGGCAATATTGATAACCAGAAGGACGTCCAGCATAAAGGTGGGCAAGGGCAGGATGAGGAACAAGACCACTACCACCACAAACAAGGAAACGGCGTTATCCAGCAGGCGTTTCATGGACATCCTCCTTTCTGATAAGGGATGGGGGGCGGGCATGACGGCCGGCCCCAGGTTATTATATCATAATGCGCCCCATAAATAAAGACTTTCCATCAACATTGCGTGAGAAAAATCTTCCACCTTAAACGGCGGGGAGCTTATTGGCCAATTTATAGACGTAGACCAGCACTTCGGCCACGGGGCCGTAAAGGTCTGGGGGGATCTCCTGGTCTACGGCGGCGTTTTCGTAAAGGGCGTGGGCCAGGGGGACGTTTTCGATGGTGGGGATGCCGCACTCCTCGGCTTTGCGCACGATGCGCATGGCAAGCTCATCCTGGCCCATGGCCAGCACCACGGGGGCGGAATCCTCGCCCTGGCGGTAGCGCAGCGCGATGGCGTAATGGGTGGGGTTGCGGATGACCACATCGGCTGCGGGCACCTGCTGCATCATGCGGCCCTGGGCCATTTTCCGCTGGATCTCTTTAATGCGGCTTTTGACCTGGGGGTCGCCTTCGGTCTGTTTATATTCTTCTTTAATTTCCTGTTTGGACATTTTCATTTTACGCTCGTGGTCCCACCATTGGTACAGGAAGTCAAACCCCGCAAGGGCGGTAAAGGCCATGCAGACCTTGAGCATCATAAAGAAGATGGCTTCTAAAAGGTTCCGGCAGGCATCGGGCAGGCCGGTATAGAGGTAGTTGCTGGCGACCAGGACTAAATCCTGGACGCTGGTATAGATGAAGTAGAGAAGGATGGAAATTTTCAGGATGCCCTTTAGGGCCTCTACGATACTGCGCAGGGAGAAGAGGCGCTTAATACCCTGAGCCGGGCTGATACGGTTAAACTTTGGCTTTAAAAGCTCACCGGTAACCAGCAGCTTTGTTTGGGCAAAGGTAGCCACCACAGCCATAAGCATAGTGACGCAGAGCATAAGCCCGGCTGTCTGGGCCAGCACCACCACCCCCTGCACTACGATTTCGCCCAAGTAGGTCTCGATAGGGATGCCCTCCCCCACCTTGCCGATGAAGGAATAGCAATAGGTGAACATCTCCCGCAGGCGCTCTACATAGATGGGGAACAGCAGCCGGATGGCCATAACGCTCCCAATCAAGGTGGCCACGGCGATAATATCCTGCACCAAGAGCACATTGCCCTTCTTCCGCTCGTCTCGCCTTCGTTTCGGCGTAGCCTTTTCGGTTTTATCACCCACGGGTGTCCCCCCTTCCTGTGTTGGCCCCCGGCGGCCAAGGGCGCTGCCCTTGGAACCCGCCAAAGGAGCGTAGCTCCTCTGGACTCCTTACCGGCGGGCCCGGGCGGCTTTGGGGCGCCGGGGCGGCCGGGTTATGTTTTAACGGACGCTGTGGGGTGGGGCGTTCCCGGAAAATCCCCCTGAAGGGAGGCCGCCGCCCACACAACGCAAAGGTTTTTGAGGGGTCCAGGGGGACTTTTTCCAAAAAGCCCCCCTGGCGGGGGTTTGGGGGGGACCCCCAACAGGGCTAGCCGCTGGCGGTTTGGGCCAGGGCTTTTTCGATTTCGGAGAGCATGGTGGTTTCCGCGTCCAGGATGAACTCGCTGAAGGGGGAGAGCATGAAGAAGAGGATGACGGTGCCTACCAGGACTTTCAGCTCGATGTTGATGGCGAAAACGTTGATTTGCGGAATGGCTTTCATGAGGATGCCCATGCCGATTTGGCCCATGAATTCGGCGGCCAGGATGGGCATGCAGAGCTTGATGCCCAGGAGTACGCAGTCTACGAAGATTTCAATGACGCGCTCGGCGGTGGCGTCGCCAAAGGCGGCGGTGCCAAAGGGGATCAGGTCGCCGGAGGTCATCATCAGGCGCAGCAGGGTATAGTGGCCGTTGGCGGCGAAGAACAGCAGCATGGAGAAGACGTTTAGCAGGTTTGCCGAGGGCGTTAGGTTGCCCTGGAAGCTGGGGTCGTAGGTCTGGGCCATGGATAGGCCCATTTGTTCGTCCATGATGGTGCCGGCAAGGGTTGGGATGAAAAAGAAAAACTGCATGATGATGCCTACCAGGAAGCCCAGGCCCAGCTCGAGGAGGATTTTGAACATGAACTCCAGGAGGGTGGCGGGGGTGGTTGCCAGGCCGGAATAGGCATACCCCACCGATATGCTGAGCAGCATAATCAGGCCAGCCTTGAAATAGCCCGGGATGCTGGCGCGGCTTAACAGCGGGGTAAACAGCACAAAGCCCGACATGCGGGCGGTTATATAGATGAACAGCGTTAAGCTGTCCCAGTTGATCAGGTCCTGCATAGGCTTATGCCCTTAGGAGGCTGAACAGCTCCAGCGCGTATTCCTGCAGGGTGTTCATCATCCAGTCGCCGCCAATGACCAGGAACAGCACCACCACGATCAGCTTCATGATGAAGGAGATGGTTTGCTCGTGGATTTGGGTGACTGCCTGCAGGATGGCGGTGAGCACGCCCACGACCATGCTGAGCAGCAGCATGGGGCCAGCCAGCCGGATGGCCACGCCGATGCCGTCCCGGAATACGTCTACCACCTGTGTGATCTGCATCCTGCCACCTGCCTTTCCTCTTTGCCTTGGTTTTTAACGGAAGCCCTGCACCAGTGTGGAGAACACCAGCTCCCAGCCGTTTAGGGTGATGAAGAGCAAGAGCTTGAAGGGGGTTGAAATCATGGACGGGGGCAGCATGACCATGCCCATGGACATGAGGGTGGAGGCCACGATGATGTCGATGAGCAAGAAGGGGATGTAGAGGTAGAAGCCGATTTCAAAGGCCCGTTTCAGCTCGCTGGTGGCGAAGGAGGGCACGATGACCCGCAAGGCCAGCTGCGTGGCGTCTTCCTCGGTTTCGGGTACGCTTATACCGGCCATGCTGCAGTACATGTTTAGGGCTGAGGGCTCGGTTTGGCGCAGCATGAAGGTTTTTAGGGGGGCTTTGGCCCGGTCGAAGAATTCCTCCTGGGTGATCTCTTCGTTGATGTAGGGCTCGTAGGCGGTGGACTGGATCTCGCTGACTACGGGGCCCATGGTGAAGAGGGTTAAAAACAACGCAAGGCCCACCAGCACCATGTTAGGCGGTGTCTGCTGGGTGCCCATGGCGTTGCGCAGGAAGGAAAGGGAGATCACGTAGCGGGTAAAGGACGTGCACATGACCACCAAAGAAGGCAGGAGCGTGATGAGGGTGGTCAGCAGGATGATGTCCAGTGCCTGCACGCTGTCGCCGTTTATGTTGATCAGGTTGTTCAGGTTTTGCAGGCCGCCGTCCAAACGCCGCCACCTCCCTTGGGATTTTTATTTTTTCTTGGGGAAATACGAGCGCAGCACCTGGGCAAAACCCGGCCCCTCCCCGCCGGGAGGGGGGGATTTGGGATGCCACTGGCTGGCTTCTTCTTCGGTAAGCTCGGTGAGCACCTGGATGCCCGCGGCCGTCACCCCTAAAAGCAGGCAGCGGCTGTGCACACGCACCAGCACCAGGCGTTCGTTTTTGCCAACGTTTTGCTGCCACAGCAGGGTGATTTTCCCGGCTATGGGCATGCCGGCCCTGGGCAGGCCCGGCATGCCCTGGCGGGCAAGGAGCCGGGTGGTGAAATAGGCCAGTGCCAGCACCAGCGCCACCACCACCAGCATGCCCAGCAGCGATAAAGCTTCTTGGGGCATGGGGGGTTAGGGCTCGCCCACGATGGATGCCACGGTCTTCATGATGCGGTCGGGCTTGAAGGGCTTTACGATAAAGTCCTTGGCGCCGGACTGGATGGCCTCGATAACCATGGCCTCCTGGCCCATGGCCGAGCACATGACTACGTTGCAGGCGGGGTTCTTAGCTTTCATGGCCTTTAGGGCCTCCAAGCCGTCCATGTTGGGCATGGTGATGTCCATGATCACCAGGTCCGGGGTAAGCTCGGTGAACTTTTCTACGGCGTCCGCGCCGTCCACGGCTTCGTGGAGGTCGGTGTACCCGTTCTTGCTCAGGGTATCCTTGATCACCTTGCGCATGAAAGCAGCGTCGTCAACTAATAAGATCTTTGCCATTGTCGTTCATCCTCTTTTCTTAAAAGATTGTTCAGGTTGTTGTCCGTGCCTGGCGCTCATTTTAATTGAGCCACGTCCTCTAAGTCGGGTTTCTTTAATATTTCAGTCACGCGGATGCCGAAGTTGTCGTCGATGACCACAACGTCGCCGCGGGCGATGCACTTGCCGTTGACGAACAGGTCCACCTGGTCGCCGGCCAGCTTATCCAGCACCACCAAGGACCCCTTGGCAAAGGACAGAATCTCCTGGACGCGCCGCCGGGTGCGGCCGATCTCTACGGTGACCTCCAGGGGCACGTTCATGATCAGGTCCAGGTTCTCCGCCTGCTCTTTGGAGAGCTCCTCGCCATTTTCCAGCTTGGGCATGGTGGGGGCCTGGGTGGGGATCACCTTGGGGTCGGCGGGCTGGGCCGCCGGGGGGGCCGGCCAGCCGTAGTAGGGCGGGTAATAGGGGGGATAGCCCGGGTAGCCGCCCTGAGCGCCCTCCTGCCCCGGGTAGGGCGGGTAGTAGGGCGGGGGCGCGGCCCCTTCGGGCATAGGCGGCATGGCTGCTGGGGCCGGGGCCGCAGGCACCGGGGATGGGGCTGGCGCCGGGGGGGCGGGGGCCGGTGCGGGCGCTGGGGCTGCTGCCGCCCCACCGCCTGCCAGCATGGCCTCGATCTCCTCTTGGCTCATGACATGGTTATCCCCAGCAGGGGCGGGGGCCGGCGCGGGCGCTGGGGCCGCAGGGACGCTGCCGGCCAGCATGGCTTCGATCTGCTCCTGGCTCATGACGCCGCCAGAGGGGGCGGCTGCCGCAGGGGCCGGGGCCGCTGGAGCAGGCGCCGGCGCGGGGGCGGGCTCACTGTCCTCTACCTCCAGGCCAAAGCCGGCAATGAGCTCTTTTGCCAGGTCTACGGAGATCACGTTCATGAACTCGCTTTTGAGCTTGCCTTCGATGCTGAGGGCGAAACGAACCACTACAATGGGTCCGGACTCTATCGGCATGCGCTCCTTTTTGAACGCATCCACGTCATATACGTCAAAGGTTTGGGGGGTGGAAATATTTACCACGCGCCCCAGGAAGTCGGACAGGGCGGTAGACGCCGCGCCCATCATCTGGTTCATTACCTCGCAGGCTGCGCTCAGGGTCAAGTCATCCAGGACGAAATCCTCCATGGGGGTATCGGTGCCCATGAGGATATCCACTATGACTTTGATATCGCCCAGGCGCAGCAGCATGATGTTGCTGCCTGCCAGGCCCTCTACATACTTGATTTCAACACCTACGGCGGGTTCAATGGAGCCCAGTGAGAATTCCTCTACGTTTACGACTTCTACGGAAGGGGTGGTGATATCCACCCGGTAGTTGAGCAGGTTGGATACGGCCGTCGCCGAGGAGCCCAGGCTGATATTCATGATCTCGCCGATAGCGTCAATTTCTATTGGTTTAAAAACATTATTGCTCATTTTCTAAACTGTCCCTTCTCTCGGCGTTATTATGATATACCTCTTTGATCTTCACCGCTATTTTCTTCTCACTGACACCCATGAGCCCGTCAAACCACTGGTGCCCGCCTATACGCAGGTACACCGGGCTGTCCTGCTTCTGGTTTAGGTCGATAACGTCCCCTATGCCCAGGCGGTAGATGTCCCCCAGCCGCAGGCTGGTGCGGGCAAGCTCGGCGTGGATCTCCAGGGTGGATTCCCGCAGGTTGTCCATGATCTCGTCGGAATTGTCTTCTTCATGGGCGCGCTTGACGGGGTTATCGGCGTTGATGGCGGAGAAGATGTTCATCAACATCATACCGGGCAGGCAGATGCTGATGCGCCCCTCCAGGTTGGGGAACTTTACCCCCAGCTCTACCAGCACCACGGTTTCGTCCATGCCAATGAGCTGCACCAGGGTGGGGTTGGTCTCGACCTTGCCAAACTCGAACTTTAAGGGGATGTAGTTTTCCCAGCTGCGGCCCATGACGGAGATGAAGTCCCGCACCAGGCTTTCGTAGAGCTTCAAGTCCAGGTCGGTGTACACGTAGTCATCGGGAAGGTCATCGGCTACGTCCCCATCGCCGCCGGTCATGCGATCCATCATGCTTACCATAAAGGAGGTGCTGACGTACATGAGCACCGGGGTCTCGTCCTCTTGGCCCTTCATGTTCAGGTGGGCGCTGGTAAGCACCATGGTGTCTGTAAGGGCGTTGGCAAATTCAAAGTAGCGCTGCTCTTCCACGCCTTCCACTTCCACCTCGCAGGTGGCACGGGCTAAGCCGTTGATGCGGGTATTGAGCACACGGGAGTAATTGTCGAAAATGCCGCTTAACATTTTCAGGCGGTCTTTGGTAAACTTGCGGGGGCTGCTGAAGTCGTATTTGCGGTATTTCTTTTCTGGGGCTTCTTCTTTTTTCGGGGACGCGTCGCCGCCTCCTCCGTTCATGGAGTTCAGCAGCGCGTCGATTTGGGCTTGTGATAATACCTCTGCCATGTGCTAACCCCTTTCCTGCCCCTGGGCTTCACTGGAGGGTTCCCTTTCGGCCCCGCTGGCAACAGAGCTGGCAGAGGATTCGGTCTCATGCACGACCCCGTTTACAATGTCTTTGTACTGCTGGATGCTGTCGCCCAGCTTGTTGAACATATCCTTGCCGGAGATAATCATTTCTACGCGGCGGTTGCGGGCACGGCCGGCCTCGTCGGTGTTGGGGGTGAGGGGGCGCCACTGGCCGTAGCCTTCACTGACCAGACGGGCTGAATCCAGCGCGCTGGTATGCTCTTGGATATAAATAACGGTATTGGTAGCGCGGTTGGAGGACAGGAACCGGTCTACCGAGGTGGTGTTGGGGCGGTCTAAATTGGCCTGGGCTGTGTGGCCCAGCACCCGGACCTCGTCGATGTAGGGGGCGGCGTTGTCCAGCACACCGCAGACTACGTTGAGGGTCTCTTCGCCTTCGGGCTTGATGACGTACTCCTCGCCGTCAAAGAACACAGTGTCGTCAAAGTTTACATACACTACGCCGTCGCCTTTTGTTACCTCTATGTTCTTGCCGGAATCCTGGATATACTGGGTAAGCATTTGGTACAGCTGCTCCATGGCATTGTCCACTTCCTCCTGCTGGGCCTGCTTCTCCGCTTCTTCGGAAGAGAGGACGTCGGAGGAAGCGTCCGGCGGCATGAGGTCGGCGTTGGGCCCGTCGTTGCCCTTTGGGTCGGTCATGGTTTCGACAGCATCGGGGTTGAAGCTTTGCACCAGGGCTTTCCACTTGTTTTCGTCTACGGTGGACATGGAGTAGAGCAGGACGAAGAAGCATAACAACAGGGTAACCATGTCGCCATAGGTGTCCATCCAGTTGGCGCCGCCGCCACCCCCGTCGCTCTTTTTCATTTTCATGGCAGCAAGTCACTTCCTTTACCTAGTTTCTATGTAGGGGCTTTGTAGGCAGGGAGGTTTACTCGCCGCTGCCGCCGCTGCCTGCTCCAATCTTTTCGCGCTGCTTCTGCGCCACAAAGGTTAAGAGCTTTTCTTTGAGCATTTTGGGGTTCTCACCGGCCTGGATGCAGGTGATGCCCTCTACGATGATCAGCTTGAGCAGCACCTCGTCTTCGTCCCGGACGCGGAGGTTGTTGGCGATGGGGCTGAAAATCATATGGGCCAGCACGCAGCCATACAGGGTGGTGATAAGGGCCACGCCCATGTCTTTGCCGATGGTGGAGGAGCCTGAGGTGGGGTCCATGTTCTGCAGCATGTTGATAAGGCCCACCAGGGTGCCCACCATGCCGAAAGCCGGGGCTACGGCAGAGCCTTTGTCGTACAGGGCCGCGGCGGCGTTGTGCCGGGCGGACATGCACTCTATGTCATTCTCCAAGGTGGCGCGGACCCGGTCGGGGTCGTTTGCGTCCACGATGAGCATAATAGCCTGTTTAAAGAAGGGGTCTTCCTCCTGGTTGGCGTGCTCTTCCAGGGCCAGCAGGCCGTCCTTACGGGCAATGCCCGCCAAATCCACCAGGCGGTTGATAACCACATCCGCTGTCATTTTCGGATTTTTCAGCAAAATGCCGAAATGTTTGGGAATGCTGAGGACAGTTTTCAGGGGGAAGCTTGCCATCACGATGCCCAGCGTACACCCGATAACAATAAAGATACTGGATGGGTCCACAAAGTTGCCTAACAGTGTAAAGTTCATGGCAGGGAACGGGTCAAACGCCATACCCACCAGCATAACGGCTAGAGCCAAAACCAGGCCGATTAAATATCCTATGTTCATAAAAACGTCACCCTCATTCTGAAATTTCCCGCAAAGCTTATCTTCTGGCGTTTGTTACGGTTACTTCCCTGCGGATGTCCATGACTTTCGCGTTATAGTCCGCGATTTTCTGGATGATCTCCTGGGCGCTCTCCTGCACCAGATAAAAGTCGTGGTTCATCATGACCACCTTGGTGCCGGGGATCATCTCGATACATTCGATCTGCATGTGGTTGAGGAGAAAACGTTCTTTGTTTGTCTTCGTCAGTGTGATCATTCCAGTTCATCGCCTTTCGTTATGCGGCCACGCCGAAGCGGGGGGCCCTTGGGGGCTTCCCCGCCCATTGTGGCACAAGATTCAATTACCGCTTCATATTGACCAGCTCTTCGAGCATGGTGTCTGTAACTGTGACGATACGGGTGTTGGCCTGGTAGCCGCGCTGCACCAGTATCATGTTGCTGATTTCGGTGGCCAGGTCGGTACCGGAGGATTCGAGGCCGCCGGAGATGAGCGTGGTGGCGCCGGAGGAAAGGATGCCGCTGATTTCGCCGGGGATTTTGCCTGTGGTTTCATCATAACCCATGCTGGCGGGCTTATCAACAATTTGCTGGCCCGGATTATTGGGATCGTCCTTCATCACAGGCCCGTGGCTGTTCTGCACGGCACCCTTGATGGAGGTGGCATACACGTTGCCAGCACCTTCGAGGGCCTGATAGTAGTGGCCGTCAACGTGGGTCACACCGTTGGGGTTGTCGCACTTGGCAATAGCGAGGTAGCCAACCACCACAACTTTGCCTGTGGTAGTGGTTGCGGTGACGCGGCCAGAGCCGTCGTCGATGGAAATGCTGTCTACCAGGGCACGGGCGTCGCCTACGAAATCTTCTAGCTTTGCGCCTGTGGCGTTACCAGCACCCAACACAGTCGAAGTATTGGCGTCGGTAAACTCGACATCAAACTTATCAGCAATCACCTGTCCATTTTCATCCCGAGCAGGGGTACGCTTATAGCTGGGATACAGAGCGTCACCTTTTTCTTTTTTGATAATCAGGTTTTCATTAAAAACTTTTTGGCCTGTTGGTTTCCCGTCAGCACCTATTTCATCCGTCTTGTCGGAATCCGGTACATCCAACGCATTCAACTCATCTTTAGTAGGCTTATGGTCCCAGATAATCTGCTCACCTGTTTTGGTGTTCAGGTAGACGTAGCACTCCTTCTGCACCAGCATGGGCATGCGGAAGTCGGTGAGGATGGGCTGGCCTTCGTATTCGGTGGTCCAGACGGGCTCTTCGTCGGTGCCCTTGTTTACCATGCGCTCGGTGGCCAGGTAGCCGTAAACGACCTTTTTGTTGCCGTCTACCATGTAGCCCTGGCTGTCAAAGCCCAGGTCGCCGTGGCGGGTGAGCAGCATGTTTTTAATATCGGACATGCTGTTGAAGCTTTGGCCCTTATCGCCCACGATGAAGAAGCCGTTGCCGTTTATCATGACGTCACCATTGATGCCGGTGGGGGTGAAGTTTTTTGTGCTCATGTCCAGGTCAATGGTACCAATGGAAGCACCGTAGCCTACCTGGGAGGGGTTGTTACCACCGCTTTGCACGGTACCGTTGGAGCCGTTGCGCATGTTGGAATACATGGACTCTAAGAACGTATAGCGGGAAGCCTTATAGGCGTTGGTGTTTACGTTGGATATGTTGTTGCCGATCACGTTGAGCGCGTTCATATGGGCGCGCAGGCCCGCGACGGCAGAATACATTGCACCAGTCATAGGGAAAATTACTCCTTTTGTTAGTTAGATGGGCGCTGTCGGCGGGTGGCCAATCGGGCCGCCCGCCATAGCATCCCGCGCGGGGCATTCCCGCGGTAGGGGCCGGCTATCTGCTCGTGTTTATAAGAGCACAGCGCCATCGATATTGGTAAAGATGTTCTCTTTCATCTCCTCGCCGCTCATGGTGGTGATGACACGCCCATAGGGCACGTTGATGATGAAAGCCTGGGTTGCGTCAAAAGCCAGGATGTTCTTTGCGCCTTTTTCCTGGGCCTTTTCTACAGAGCCGGCCAGCTTTTCCATAAGGTCGGGGGTAAGCTGGATGCCGCGTTCCTCGGCCCGGCACATGGCGTGCTTGGAGAAGTTTACCTGCTTTTGCAGTTCGCCTTGGAGCATGGCGCCAAAGCCGCCCTGCGGGTTGCTTTTGACTTGCTGTGTATAGGGGGCCTGCCGGGCTGCCGCCCCTTGCGCGACCTTCTCAATCATACGCGGGCCTTCCTTCCTCCTGTGGGGCTACCTCTTGCTTAGATTTCGCCGGGCACGTTGGGGGTGCCGTCGGGCTTGGTGCCGGTGCTGGGGGTCTCATCGGTACTGCCGGAGCCCTCGCCGGGCTTTTCGACGCCGCCGGTGCCCTCGTCGGGTTTATTGGTGCTGTCCCCGGGCTTGGTGTCGTCGGGGTCGATCTTGTCCTTATCAGCCGGCAGCTTGCCAATGGCCATGATGTCGGTGAGGTAGTAGGTGTCATCGCCTACGAACACCACCTGCTTGCCGTTTAAGGTGCCCGTGCCGGTTATGACGCCTTCGATCTCGTCTACCTTGCCGGTAGCGGCGTTGAGCTTGCCCATGGTGACGGTTTTGCCTACCAGGGAAGCCGCGTAGGTCATGACCGTGGATTCGCTGATCAGGGAGTTGATGTTGGTGATGGCGGTTACCACGGACATCTGCACCAGCTGGTTCATCATGTCTGTGGTAGAGGCGGGGTTTTCCATGTCCTGGTTCTTAAAGCCCGCTACCATCAGGGTCAGGAAGTCGGTCATGTCCAAGCCCTGGCCTGCGTTCACATTGGTGCTTTGGTCGGCTACTTTCTTGGTGGTGGTGCCCCGGTTGTTGTTGGTTTTTATCAACTGGCCCAGGTCTGCCATATAATCTGCCATATGTTGTCCACCTTCCTTTCGTTAGGGTTGCTTACTCTTCTTCCTTTTCTACCAGGCCCAGGCGCAGCTGCTGCACAAAATCCTCAGACTCGGACTGCTGCTGGGGCTTATGCTGCTGTTGGGGCTGCTGGCGGCCTTGGCCGTCCGGGTTCATGAAGGGGTTTTGCTGCTGCTGTTGGGGCTCGGCCTGCTGTACCTCTACATGGACTTCGCCGTGGTTGGCGGCTGCCAGCAGGGTGTGCAGCTGGGCGCTGTTCTCCCGCAAGAGGGACGTGGCCTTTTCGCTTACCGCGCCTAAGACTACGTGCAGGGCGCCGTCCTGCATACGGGTGATGGAAATGGTCATGTGGCCCAGGTTTGCCGGGTTCAGGGCAATTTCCACCCGGCTGTCGCCGGCGTTCAGCATCTGCATGACATGGTTTGCCAGCTGGCTGGGGGCCTCGGGCTTTTCGGGGGCTACGGGCTCATAGTTCTCGCCTACTTTTACCGGGGCCTCGGTTTCCCGCCGGAATACCGGGCGCTCGCCCTCGTACCAGACTTCCTCCACCTCCACCTCCGCGTCCGCCTCCTGGTCGGCTACGGGGGTCTCTCCGCTTTCTACCTGGAGCTTTGGCTGCTCCTGGGGCTTTGCCTCTACCTCTGCCTGCTGGGCTTCGGGCTGGGCCTCTACGGTGGGGACCTGCTGGGCCTCCTCTTGGAAGCCGGTGGCTTCTGGGGCGGGGGCTTCCGCCTCCAGCTGGGCTTCGGGCTGGGCCGGCTGCTCCTGCATGAGAGGGGCGGCGGCTTCCTGCACCACGGGGGCCTGCTCTGCCAGGACCTCTACGGGGGCGGCGGCCTGCATCACGGCCTCGGGGGCCTGCTGGACGTTTACCACATCGAAGAGCACCACGGGCTGGGATGTTACCAAGCCTGCGGCCACCTCCATGCCTTCCTCTTCCCCGGCGGGCTCCTGCTTGCCTTCGGCTTTCTCCGGCTGCTGGGGCTTCTTTTCGGCCGCCTCTTCATTCTTGGCGGCGGGCTGCTTTTCGGCCTGGTTCTGCTTGGAATGCTCTACCAGCATGTCTTCAAAGGCCTGTGAGCCTTCCTCTGGCAAAGCGCCTGGGGCTGCGCCGGGCATACCGCCTGGCACACCGATGCCAAACATCCCCTGGAATAAAGAATTTACCTGCATACGTTACACCTCCTTCCTTATGTATATGCTTTTATTCATACGCCGGTATGACCCGGCCTTATACGCAATTTTAGGGACTTGGCCGCCTCAGATCTAAAAAAGGGAAGCCATGGTTCATTATACACTATATTTCCCTATCTGTCACTATCGGATTGCAAGTTTTTTGCCAATTATCCAAAATATTTTTGTCAACTTTGTGCGGCCCGGCGGGAACCCACCAGGTCGTCGATCCGTTTTTCCTCTTCTTTTGCCGCGGCGCTGTTGTATTCGCCCAGCTTGATCTCCTTTAGGCGCTCCAGGGTGGAGGTCTCCTGTTTGGCCTCGACCACCCGGGCCCGCTTTTCCTCTTCTAACTGGCGCAGGCGCTGGAGCTTCTCCTCTTCCCGCTGGACATCCTTTTCCAGCACTTCTATGCCCATCTGGTAGCGCATGCAGTCTATGACTGTCATGCCCTGGGCCTGTTTTTCCCGGTACTCCTGCAGGTAGTCCCAAAGGGTGCCCTGGGCCTGCTCCAATACCTCTTCCTGCCGGTTTACCTGGGCCAATACCTGCCCATGCTCCCCCAGCCGGGTTTCCAGCACCTGGCCTTTATAGCGCAGCACCGTGTCCAGCTGGAACTTGAACTTCTTCATGGCCCATCCCCCCTTTACCGTAATATTTTATGCAGCTCGTCCAGGCATTGGCTATAGCTGAATGCCTCGGTGGTGCCCTGCATCAAGAAGCCGTTGATCTCGTCAATCTTGGTTAGGGCAAAGTCCAGCTTTTGGTTGGTGCCCGCTTTGTAGGCGCCGATGGACACAAGGTCCGCGTTCTGGTTGTAGATGCTTAAGATGTCCCGCAGGCGGGAGGCCAGCTGGCGGTGCTCCTGGTCTACCAGCTCTACCATCAGACGGGAGATGCTGGCCCCGATGTCAATGGCCGGGTAATGGTTTTGGGCGGCCAGCTGGCGGGAAAGCACGATGTGGCCGTCCAGGATGCCGCGGACTGTGTCGGCAATGGGCTCGTTGGTGTCGTCGCCCTCTACCAGCACGGTGTAGATGGCCGTGATGGAGCCGCGCTTGAAGTTGCCGCTGCGCTCTAAGAGCTTGGGCAGCTCGGCGTAGATGGAGGGCGTGTAGCCGCGGGCCACCGGGGGCTCGCCTATGGCCAGACCGATTTCCCGCTGGGCCATGGCAAAACGGGTGAGGGAGTCCATCATCAGCAGCACGTCCAGGCCCTGGTCCCGGAAATACTCGGCAATGCCGGTGGCTACCGAGGGGCACTTCATGCGCAGCATGGCGGGCTGGTCGGAGGTGGCCACGACCAGGATGGAGCGGGCCATGCCTTCTTCCCCCAGGTCCTTTTCCACAAACTCCAAAACCTCGCGGCCGCGTTCGCCCACCAGGGCGATCACGTTGATATCGGCTTTGACGTTTTTGGCGATCATGCCCAAGAGGGTGCTTTTGCCTACGCCAGAGCCGGCGAAGATGCCCATACGCTGGCCCTTGCCAATGGTCAACAGGCCGTCAATGGCTTTGACGCCAAACTCCATGCGCTCCCGGATGGGAGGGCGGGACAGGGGATTTATGTAGGAGCTGCCGATGCTGTAGGAATCGCCGCCCTCAAAGGGGCCCTTGTCGTCAATGGGCTGGCCCAGGGCGTTGATGATGCGGCCCTTGAGGAAGGGCCCTACCCGCATGCGCAGCTGGTGGCCGGTGTTGCGCACGAAATTGCCAGCGGAAATGCCGGTCATTTCGCTGTAGGGCATAAGCAGGATGCGGTCGCTTTTGAAGCCCACCACCTCGGCGGGGATCTGCCCGCCGGACTCGCCGTTATAAATGCGGCAGATGTCCCCTACCGCCGCCCGGCTGCCGGAGGCTTCGATGGACATGCCCACGATATTCTCGATTTTCCCGGTGTGGCCGATGGTCTCGGCCTGCTGCACCCGGCGGATGGTATCTTGAAACATAGGCTACCTCCCCGGTTCCCTTTCGCCGTTGTCCAGCACACCCCGCAGGTTATCCAGTTGGGTGGAGACGCTGGCGTCGATGATCTCGTCGGGCATTTCGATGATGCAGGTGCCGGACTCGTCGTCTGCCATAGGGATGACCCGCACCCGGTCGGACAGGTGGCGCATGGCCTCTGCCAGCTCGGGCACGGTTTGGGCGTTGGCCCGGGCGTCGCAGTCGGCGATGTAGATCTGCACCCACTCGCAGCGGCGCTTTTTGGCGGTGGCCGCCTCGATCATACGGATCAGGATGTCGCTGGAACTGCGCAGGCTTATCCGGATGACCTTTTCCGCAATGGCCAGGGCCAGCTCTTTCAGGTCCTCCTTGCTTTTTTCCAGCATCCGCTCTTTTTCCGCCTGGGCCCCTTCCAGGAAAGCCTTGACCTGCTCCCCCTGGAGGGCGGCGTCTTTTTCCAGCTGCTGCCGGGCTTCCAGCCGGCCGGCGGCCAGGCCCTCCTGCAAGCCCTGCTGGAAGCCCTCGCTGGCGGCGTCCCGGCGCAGGTCTTCCAGCTCTTGCTGGGCGGCCTGGCGGGCCTCCTCCATCATGCGCTCCACCTCCTGGTGGGCGTCGGCCAGGATGGCGTCGGCCTGGACCTGGGCAAAGTCGATGGGGGATGGGGCCGGGGGCTCCCAATGCTCCTCGGGGGAAGCCTGGGCCTCTGGGGCCTCAACCCCATCTAAAAGGGGGGCGGCTTCTTCCGGGGGGGCGGGGGGAGGCGCCTCGCCGTCAAAGACGGGCAGCTGGGCCGCGTCGGGGAACTCGTACTTGCTGGCGGCAAGGTTTGTCAAGCGCTTTAGGATATTAGGCAATGATATCGTCCTTTCCGCCCTTCAGGATAATGATCTCGTTGCGTTCCTCCAAGGTGCGGATGATGTTGACGATGCGCTGCTGGGCCTCGTCCACGTCCTTCATGCGCACATTGGTGGTGATTTCCAGGTCGTCCCGGATAGACTCGGCCATACGGGAGGACATGTTGGTAAACAGCTTGTTGGCCACCTCGGTATTGGCGGCTTTGAGGGAGAGCACCAGGTCCCGGGGGTCGCAGTCCCGCAGGAAGCGCTGGACCGAACGGTCGTCCATGGTGATGATGTCGTCGAAGACGAACATGCGCTTGCGGATCTCGTCGGCCAGGATGGCGTCCCGCTCCTGCAGGCCGTCGAAGATGCCCTTCTCGCTGGAACGGTCCAAATGGTTCATGACGTCGGCCACGAAATCGATACCGCCCACCTGGACGTTGTTGGCGCTGAAAATGCTGGCAAATTTATTCGACATTTCGCTTTCAATAATTTTAATGGCTGAGGGCGAGGCGCTGTCCATTTGGGCAATGCGCTGCACCACCTTCAGCTGGGTTCTGGGGTCTAACTGGGCTACCACGGCCGCGGCCTTGTCCGGGTCGATATAGGACAGGACCAGGGCGATGGTCTGGGGGCGTTCGTGCTGCAGGGCGGTGAAAAGGTCCTTTTCGCCGGCCTTGTTCATAAAGGAGAACTCCCGGTTCTTCAGGGACTTTGTGACCTTATCCAGCAGGGAGGAGGCCGACTGCTCGCCAAAGGCTTTCTCCAGGACCGTGCGGGCGTACTCCAGGCCACCCTCGGTGACGGCCTTGTTGGTCATGCACATCTGGTAGAACTCGGTGAGCACGTCCTCGGTGGCATCGGAATCCAGGAAGCCCAGCTTTGCCACTTCCAGGGTCAGGAGCTCTACGTCCTCGGGCTCCATATACTGGTACAGGGCCGAAGCCTTGTCTACGCCCAGGGCCACAATGACGGCCGCGGCCTTCTGGGAGCCGTTCATGGCCTCTACAATGGGGGAAGGGGGGCGGCCGGGGTCCATGGCAATGAGCTCCGCAGGGCTCATGTGCGGGGTGACCAGCTGGGGCTTGGGCGCCGGGGCCGGTTCGGCCGGGGCCGCCAGGGCCAGGTCTTCTATATCGGGTTCGCCTTTTTTACGGCGGCGTTTTTTCTCCCGCTTGGGCTTCTCCCGTTTTTCACGTTTAGCTTTCGCTGCCATGGCTCTCCTCCTCTCCCTTCAGCCAAGTCTTCACCATCTGCGCTGCGATTTCAGGGTTCTGCTCCGCAAACTCGCGGACGCCGCGCCTTAGCTCCATACTGCGCTCCATGTGGACATCCATGATGTCCGCGCCTTCCGGCTCGGGCTCCGGCTCTACTACGGCGGCCACGGCTTCGGGCATGATGGCCGTTACCGGGGCTTCCTCCAGCACGGCCTTGTTCCGCTTGCTGCGCAGCAGCATCAGCATGAAGAACATGACCAGGATGAACAGCAGCAGGCCGGCTACCAGGGCGTACAGCACCCAGTCGGGTATGCCGCTGAGGATGCTGACGGGGCCGTCTGTGGTGCGGTTGGGCTCTTCTTCCTCGCCGGTATAGAAGGGATGGCTTATAATGGAGATTTTTTCGGCCTGCAGGTTGGCCGGTATGCCGGAGGCCCGGCCTACGTGGGCCAGGAGGGCATCGGGGTCGGCCAGGTTGGGCACGTCGCTGTTGATGGTGACGGAGACCATGACGTCGGACACGGTGCCCGCCAGGACTTCCTGCTGGGTGCGGGTCTCATTTACCTTATAATCTGTGGAGCCGGCAGCTTCCAGCTCCTGCTCGTTGCCGTTTACCGGGGCGCGCTCTACGTAAGTGGGCAGGTCGGCGTTGGTGGTGGTGCCCACTACACCGCCGGCCTCTTCGTCCCCGCGGACGACACGGCCCTGCCACTCTTTGTGGCCGATGATGCCTTCGCCGTTTGTACTGCCGTCATCGGCCCAGTCGGGCAGATCGAATTCGGTGCGGTCTACAAAGCTGGTGCTCATTTCTACGGTGGTGTTTACGCCTACGGAGACGTTTTCAGGGCCGAACATGGGGCCCAGCACTTCCAGCACCGCTTTGCGGATCTTATTGTTTACACGCTCTTCAATGGCGTATTGCAGCTCCATATCGGTGCTGTCGCTGTCTACCTCGGTGCCGTCGTATGTATTGCCCAAGGTGTCGATAATGGTGATTTTATCCATTTCCAGGCCCTGTACGCTGCGGCTGACCAGGGAACGGATGGCGTTAGCCAGCTTTTTGGAAATCTCGTCGCCGTCCTCCATAGTCACGGTTACCTGGGCCGATGCCTTGAGCACGTCGTCCTGGCCCAGCACATAGCGGCGGTCTTCGCCGGCGGCTATGGTGACCCGGGCGTCCTTTACGCCGTCCAGGCAGCGAATGGTGGCGCCTATGCGGTCCTGCAGGTCATACAGGTACATGGTGCGTCGGTCCGACTCGGTGGAAAGGCTGCCTACATTTTTCAGGTATGTTTCGTAGCCGAAGCCGGACTGGGGGTAGCCCTCCATGAGCAGGCCGGCTTTCAGGGCGGGCTCCTGGTCGGCCCGGACCAGAACGGTGTCGGCGCCCTGTATCTTATAATCGGTTATCCCGGCGCTGGCCAGGTATGTTGTCACCGACTGCATGTCTTCGCTGACAAGCCCGGTGAAAAGGACCGTATAGGGATTCTTGGAGCCCTGCACAGAGACAAAGATGATAACGCCCGCTACCACCAGCACCACAACGGCAATGATGGCCCAGAGCTTCTTCCCCAGCTTCCCCAGGAATCCCTTTGTTTTTGAAACGATGTCTTTTGCTTTTTCTCCCACGGACACTACCTCCACTCAAACCCGGGGCCAGGCGGTGCTGAATTTTTTCGCGCGGTCGCGGCTATACTATAATTTACAGGCTGATGCGCATCAGCTCGTTAAAAGCCTCTAGCCCCTTGTTGCGCAGCTGCACCATCATGCTGACGGACATTTCGTACTTGGTGGTGGCCAGCTGCAGCTCGGCCGGGTTGTCCAGCTGGCCGGTAGCCAGCAGGTATTGGGCGTGGGCCTTTTCCTCATCGGTCTGGCGCACGGCCTCTACGGCGGCGCCGAAAAAATCGGCAAAAGTATCGCCGGGGGCGTGGGTCTGCTTCGGTTCCGCTTTTGTCAAGGGCATGGTATCCCACAAGGGGGAAATAGGCGTAAGTACGTTCATTTCCTATGTACCTTCTTTCTATTTTATACGCTGGGCAGCAAAAAATCAATAGGTTTGCTGGATTTTGGGGATGCCCGTCTTATAAAGTTTATGCTGCAAAAGGAAAAACGTGTTTGCTCCTTTTCCTTTTTCGGAGGGCCTGGGGCCCTGCCCCCATAGGCACGTAAGGCGCGCGCTGCCCTTTACGTGCCTATAGGGGCTTTGGGCTTGCCCTGTGGCTTAGCGGCCGATCTCCAGGCCCCGGGCCACTACGGTCTTTAAGGTGTTGAAGGCGGTCACGTTGGCCGAATAGGCCTGGGTGGCGGCCATGGCGTCGGTAATCTCTTTGACCAGGGTGATATTGGGCATTTGTACGTAGCCCTCCTCGTCGGCGTCGGGGTGGGTGGGGTCGTAAGAAATCTGGAAAGGGGCTTCGGTGTCTTCGCCGATTTCCACCACGCGCACGCCGCCGGCCTTTTCGTAGCCACGGTTTGAGGCGCCCGCGGCCCGGGCCATAATCATGCGGAAATCGTCTTTGCCGCTTTCGGCCTGGAAGGTGACGATCTTGCGGCGGTAGGGGCCGTCGCCGTTTTCGGTGCGGGTGGTATTTAAGTTGGTGATGTTTTCGGAGATTACGTCCAGCCGGAGCTGCTGGGCGGTGAGGCCGGAGCCTACGATATTCATTGTGCCTAAAAATGCCATGTCGGTTCCCCCCTATTATCCGTTGATTGCTGTGCGCAGGGCGTTGATCTCGCTGGAAAGGCTTTGATAGACGTACTGCATCTGGTAGGCGTTGCGCACGGCTTCTAAGCTCTGCTCGGTGACGTTTACGCCGTTGTCATCCATACGGACGGCCTCTTCAGGCTCTTCTACCCGCCAGCTGACGTTTTCGATGGCCTTGCGCATGGCGGGCTGGGTGCCGCTGCCTTCCCGCTCGCGGTCGGCGGCTTCCAGGGCGGACTGGAAGGATTCTTCGAAGACGACGTTTTTCTGCTTATAATTGGGCGTTTCGGCGTTGGAGATGTTATCCAGGATGGCCGCCTGCTTGGCCCAGAGGAAGTCCATGGACTTTTCCAGCATGCGCATGCTGTTTGTGGTTAGGCTGATCACGAAATGTCCCCCTTTTGTATGAATCATCGATTTCTTGTTATATGTGCACAAGATTTATATCAACGCTTTAGGGCATAGTGCCACTTTTTTTTGCAACATAAATTATAACACAGTTCTTTTCCAGATTCAAGAGCCAAAATTTACTTTTATTTGACATAAAACAAGGGCCGGGAGAATACTCTCCCGGCCCCGCAAATATGACGGGACTGGATTTATTTTGCTTAGCCTAAGAGCTGCAGGACGCCCTGGGGCACAGCGTTGGCCTGGGCCAGCATGGCCTGGGCGGACTGGATGAGGATGTTGTTCTTGGTGTAGGCCATCATTTCCTCGGCAACGTCTGTGTCGCGGATGGTGGACTCGGCATCCTGGATGTTCTCGGCCATGACGGACAGGTTGTTGGCGGTGTGCTCCAGGCGGTTCTGGACAGCGCCAAGGTCGCCGCGGACGGAGGACACGCTGTTGATAGCGTCGCGGATGGTCTGAATGGCCGCCTTTGCGGTTTCCTGCTTGCCGATGTCCAGGTCGGCAATGCCCAGGGCCTTGGTGTGCATGTCGCCCACAAAGACACTCATCTGGTTGTAGTCGTCAGGGGTATCGCCAATCTGCAGGGACAGGCCGCCGCTCGCCTTGGTGCTGGCGCCGTTAGCAATCTTGATAAAGGTATTGTCCGTAGCCGTTGTGCTGACCTTCCAGGCGCCGGTGTCGACCTGACCCTGCTGTACGTCCAGCCCGGTGGCGTGCTTGATCTTCTCCACCATTTTGGCAATGTCATCATTGTCAATGGCTTTCGCGGTACCGACTTCCACCCAATGCTCAATGCCGGCTTCCCGCATCTGCTTGATGGCGTCATCGTCAACCTTGCCGTTTTCCACAAAGACGAACTTCTCGCCGTTAATCTCGAAGACCGCTTTCTCCAGAGAAGTATTATCATCTGTGTGCTTGAAGATCTTGGCCTGGGACAGGTCCAGGGCCTGGTAGGCGTCCTCGCCTGTGACACTGGTAGCTTGGTCAGGGCCAGCAATCTTGTTGGTTCCGCCAAAAGCCTTGACAGCGCCATTCTCATCCCACTGCTTCATGTCAACGGAATCAACATTCGCAACGCCGGCTCCCGCTTTCTTGGCCTCCAGTGTAATCTTGTCGGTAGCAAACGTAACATCATAGGTCTTGCCCAGCTCGCTCTCCTTGATCGCCTTCTCAAAGGCCGCGCCAATGTTTGCGTCCGAAAGGTTGCTTGCAAGAGCCTGATCGGCGCTTAGCAGCGCATTGCCGTCTTTGTCCACGAAGTTAAACTTCGTGCCATCGTCGCTCAGCTTGGCGGTGATCTCAAAGTCATACTTCTTGCCATCGGACATGGAGATGCTCATGGAGAACTTCTCGCCGCCCTTAACAGCACCGGCAGTAACCTGAGCAATCTTGATATCGTCCTTGGTCTTGGTGGCATCCACATCGGTCAAGCCAGCGGCCAAAGCGCCCTTGATGGAGTCCCAGCCCTCGAAGTTGGAAGAGGAGGCCTTGCCGGTTTGGGACAGGGAGCCGTCCAGCAGCTTAATGCCGTTGAAGTTGGCGGAATCGGCAATGCGGTTGATTTCGGTCTTGAGGGCGTTGACTTCTTTTTGCAGGTTGGCGCGGTCAACCTCGTTGTCGTAGGTGCCGTTGGCAGACTGGGTGGCCAGGTAATCCATGCGGTTGAGCATGTCCTGGATTTCCTGCATGGCGCCCTCAGCGGTCTTTACCAGGCTGATGCCGTCCTTGACGTTCTTCTGGGCAGCGTTGAGGCCGGTAATCTGGGCGCGCATTTTCTCCGAAATGGCCAGGCCGGCGGCGTCATCGCCAGCGCGGTTGATCTTGTAGCCGGAAGACAGCTTCTCCAGGTTCTTAGACAGAGCGGACGTGTTGGTGTTGTAGTTCCGGTAGGCGTTCATCGCCATGATGTTGTGTTGGATACGCATAAAAAAATTATCCTCCTTGATACTACGCAGCAGGTTCCCTCCTGCTGGTCAAATATGGTTTTCGCAAACGTATAGGCAACCGGCCTGCGTTGCTTACCGCTTACAATAGTATATTCGGACGTTTTCCGGAATAGTTAAGATTTCCGAACAAGGAATCTGCAAAAAAATACCGCGGGGCATCTTCCCGCGGCATCTTTTTTATTAGGCCAGCTCCAGCCTTGTCAGGGTATCGGTTTCCACGTCCAGCTCGTACAGGGCGGTGCCGTCCCGGGCGTATAGGTAGGTGCCCAGCGGCGTGTTGGTATCTGTGGCGTTTTTGTCGTAGACGGTTAGCTCCAAGCAGGGTATGCCGTCTACCGGCACACTGGCCTGCTGGTTGTACACGTCGTACTCTGACACCCGCTGCCCTTCCAGCCCCAAAACCTGGGGTGAAAGCTGCTTAAAATGCTCGACAGTTTCTTCTACCGTCATCACTTCCAGCTCGCTTTCCGCGTCTTCCAGCGAGCTTTGGGCGCTTTCCGCCAGGGTGCCTACAGATGAGGTACCCTCACCCCCGCCGCACCCTGCCAGGGTCAGGGCCAAAAGGCCCCCGGCGAGCATCGCGCCAATCCGTCTCATGTCAAATTCCCCCTTGCCTTACCTTGTGCTTTTGGGGCCAGCCTATGGGCCGGCCCTTTTCCGCCAGTTAGTATAGCACATTTTCCTCCATCTGGCAAGACCCAAGCTGCGAAGGTTCTGCCTGCAACGGGGCTTTCTTTTGCGGGATGGAGGGGCCAGCCAGGCTAGAAGGCATCTGGGGATGTCCATGTTTTTCCCTAAGACCTTGGGGTTAACACCCCAAACCCCGGCTCACGCCTGTAGAGCCTCCGGCGCAAAGGCCGCGCCTGCGGCAAGGTCTTGGGGCGTCGCCCCAAACCCCACTCAGGGGCTTTGCCCCCGAGACCCCCACAAGGGGCCTAACGCCCCTTGACCGCGCAAGAAAGGGCCGGTTCACGTCTACTGTCCCTACTCTTGATAACGGATGATAACATCGTCATGGTTTCTTAGCACCTGGGTGAACTGCCCCTCCAAGCCATTGACCAACAGTTCAACCGGCTTTTCCAGGTTATCGAAATCCAACCCGGAATACTCTAACACATCCATTAGGTAATAGTCCCCGCCCTGGGGCTTAGGCGGCAGGCGCAGCATCCCGCCGTTCAGCTGGATTTGCAGCACGGCACCTCCCCCGCTGCCAAACTCCATCTGCCCTGCCAGCTCTTCCCGCTTAGGGGGCTCCGCAGGCTGGGGCTTCTCCCGCTTGGGCTGCGGCTCCGCTTTCGGTACGCTTTCTGCCGGTGGGGGCGCGGCTTTTGCCGGCGCGGGCTTTGGTGCGGGCGGCATGGGCGGCTCAGGCGTGGCGGGGGCCGGGGGGGCTTTTACGGCTTCGGGTTCTGCTGGGGCTTTTACAGCCGGGGCCTCCTCTTGCGCCGCAGGGCGGCTCCGCCGGCTTTGGGGCGGCGGGGTGCCGGGTATGGCCTCTACAACATCGCCGGAAGACAGCTTATAGGCTGGGCCTTCTACCTGGCCGTTTACGGTGGCGCTGGCGTAGCCCTCTGCCAGCAGGGCGCCCAGGGTACAGGCTGCGGCGGCCCCGGCGGTGGCTGGGGTAAAGTCGATGCGGTCCCCGGCCTGCACCACGTCGGAGAGCTGGGCCTCTTCCCCGTTGCGCAGCATACGGGCACCCTTGCCAGGCGCGCCCCTGAACAGACGGCGCTGGCCGTTTAGGGTAATGGCCAGGTTCGCGCCTGTATGGCCGATCATGTCCCCGTAGTGGTAGCCGTTCATCAAGAGTACGTCCCGCAGGGTCAAAAGGCCGCTGCGGAAAAGCTTGGCGGGGCTGCCGTTTAGGGTGATCATATAGCTGTCGTTGATCATGCCCAGGGCCGCGGAGATGGCAATGCCCAGGGGGGTGGCCAGCTCGGGGTCGTCCAGGGCGTATTCGTCGCAGTAGGCCCCGGTTTCAAAGTGGCGGCCAGCCAGGGCCACCCGGCCTTCGCTCATTTCCAGCTCTTCGGCCACCAGCTGGGTTAGGCCGGCAAGCTTGGCCCCGCCCCCCGCCAGGAACACCGCAGAGGGGGTGCTGCCGTTTATTTCTACGGCTTTGCCAGCGATTTCTTTTGCCAGCCGCTGGGCCGCCGGCTGGGCCAGCTTCCACAGGGCCTCTGGGTCGGCTTCGTGCTTGAGGCCCAGGATGTCGGAATAGGGCTGGGGCTCTTTGCCCCCAATGCAGAGCTTTAGGCGCTCGGCGGTTTTGAAATCTACTAAAAGGCCCTTCATGATGGCTTCGGTCACTTCGTCCCCGGCAACGGTGGCCATAGTATAGCCTACCACGCTGCCTTCCCGGCATACGGCCAGGTCGGAGGTGCCTGCGCCGATGTCCGCCAGCACCAGGTTTAAAAGGCGGATATCTTCGGGTATGGCGGCGTTTAGGGAGGCAATGGGCTCTAGGGTCAGGCTGGCTACCTCCAGGCCCAGGCGGCCCATGACGGCGTAAAGGCTCTCGACTACCCCGCAGGGCAGGAAGGTGGAGACTACCTCTACCTCGAACCGCCGGCCCCGGTGGCCCATAAGGTTTGCCATGGCGTAGCCGTCCAGCTTATAGCCGCGGGCGGTATAGCCTACCATATAGAAGCGGTCCTGGGCTTCGCTTTCCGCAGCCAGCTGGGCTTCGGCCGCGGACACGGCCCCGGCCTCCAGCTGGCCCAGCAGGTCGCCGTCGGCCACCCGCAGCTCTGGGAATTCCAGGCTGAAGGACGCCCCCTGGCTGCGCAGGGCCCGGCCTGCCGCCGCCACACACACCCGTTTCAGCTGGGTTTGGGTTTTCTGCTCCAGCCGTTTTAGGACGGCCTTTGCCACCTCTGCTACCTGTTCGATCTCAACAATCTGCCCATCCAGCATGGCCCGGCGGCCATGCTCCTCTTTTTCAATGGCCGCTACGTGAAAACGGCCCTTTTCCGCCCGGCCCACTATGCCGATAATGCTGCGGGTGCCAATGTCCAGCGCGAAAATCGTCTCTGCGTCCTGCTTTTGCGGCACGGCGATTCACCTTCCTCGGTTCCTTGGTTTGGCAAAGCCGGGCAAACCCCTGGGGGCCGTCCGGCTTTGCGTGGCTTCTGGTTAAAATGGTGCTTATGTTTTAGGGCTTAAGCTTAATACTTGTCGTCGTAGTAGCTGCTGCTATAAGAGGAGATCTCGTTGCTTTCCTGAACCGGGGCGGCTACGGGGGTGCTGATGCCCTGGCTGCCGTAGTCCCGCAGGGTGAACTTGGCCATAAGCTGCTTCATCAGCTGGGCCTGGCTGGACAGCTCTTCGCTGGCCGCGGCGCTCTGCTCGCTTGTGGCGGAATTGTTCTGCACCACCGCGCTGATCTGGTCGATGCCCTCACGGATCTGCTCAATGGATTCAGCCTGCTGCTGGCTGGCGTCGGCTACGTCGCCCATTTTGGCAACGGCGGAGTTGACCAGCTCGACGGTCTTTTCCAGGGCATCGGACACGTCGGACACATAGATGCTGCCCCTCTGTACGGCGGTAATGGCGTTCTCGATGCGGGCCTTGGTAGCCTTGGAAGCTTCGTCAGACTTGGAAGCCAGCTGGCGTACTTCGTCGGCCACAACCGCAAAGCCCTTGCCGGCGGAACCAGCCCGGGCAGCCTCTACGGCAGCGTTGAGGGCCAGGATGTTGGTCTGGAACGCAATGTTGGAAATGGTATCGATGATCTCGCGGACCTCTTCGGCCGCGGTTTTGATCTCTTCCATTGCGGTCACCATGCCGCGCATGTGCTCGTTGCACACGGTAATCTGGGCGTTGGCGTCGTTGGACATGGCGCTGGAATCTTTGGCCAGGCCCACGCTCTCCTCGGCGCCCTGGGCGATCTCGGTGACAGTGGCGGACAGCTCCTCAACGGCGCTGGCCTGCTGGGTGGCGCCTTGGGCCAGGGCCTGGGCGCTGTTGGACACCTGCTCGGCCCCAGAGGAAACCTGGTCTGAAGAGGACTGAATCTGCTGCAGGGTGGTGCTCAGGCTGCGGTTGATTGCCCGCATGGAGGTGAGCACGGAGGACAGGGCGCCTACATACATATCCTCGGCCTGGGTGCGCACATCGAAGTTGCCGCCGGCCATCTCTTCCAGCAGGCGGCCTTCGTCGCCAATGACAGAGGTAAGCACATGCTGGCTGGTGCGCAGGGCCTTGCACATATCGCCCAGCTCGTTTTCGCTTTCGTAGTTTACGGGGATGTCCAGCTTGCCTTCGCTGAAGCCCACCAGGGCGGTGCGCACTTCCTCAACCGGCTTGGTAATGCCCTTGATGATCCGGATCTCCATAAGGAACACAAAGATGGAGGAAAGCAGCATGACCGCAATGATGAGGATGATGGACCACATCACCAAGTCTTCTTGGCGGGACAGGGTTTCCGTCTGGGCTGCCAGGAGGGCGTCGGTGACAGACTGGGAAGTTTCGGCCGTGGCATTGATCAGGGGGGAGCACTCCTCCAGGATCATGCGGATGCCCTCGTCCTTATCGGTCTTCAGGGTTTCCAGGATGCCGGGCACGGAGTTGCCCCAGTCGCCTACGCTGGTCAGGTATTCGTCCAGCTTTGTGGTGTCTTCCAAGGGGTAGATCTCCTTGAGCTTCTGAAGCTCTTCGGACAGGGTGGCCAGGGTATCGTTGATGCGGGTTTCCCGGGCGGTGTTGTCGGTGCCCTCAGGGGACAGGGCAATGTCCCGCAGGTGGCGGGCGCCGATGTTGGTGTTCATGCGGGCCTGGTAGATCAGGGTACCTGCCTGGATATCCTTATTGATGATCTTCTGGTAGGTACTGGTCTGCTTGTTCATGATAACCAGGGTGGCGATGATGATCACCAGGGACACCAGCAATGTGACGGCCCACCCCATTATCAAGCTCACCTTGACTTTCATGTTCTTGAGCATGGTGAAGTTCCTCCTTCAATTTGTCTTCTCTTGCAGAAATAATAAGTATGGCTTATATAAAATCGGGTGCGCCGCGCAGGCATAGCCCGAGCCAGCCAGGCCGGCCGCGCCCCGTACCCGTATTTTCCCATCCCGCTTATACGATATCCCCAAAGCGGCCCTTCTCCACGTCCCCTACTACCCGGCCGTCTACCAGGGTGACCACCCGCCGGCGCATGAAGTTGACGAACTGTTTGGCGTGGGTGGACATGACAATGGTGGTGCCCCGCTGGTTAAGCTCGTTTAGCAGCATGAAAATGTCCCAGATGCTGTCGTCGTCCATGCGGTCCGTGATCTTGTCTAAAAGCAGGATCGGCGGGCTGTTGAAGATGGCCTTGGCCAGCTCTACCCGTTTGCACTGGGAGATGGACATGTCCAGCGGGTAGCGGTACTCGCACCCCGCCATGCCCACCAGGCCCAGGGCTTTTTTCATCCGGGGCTCATCTACCAGGCGGGTGCGCAGGCGCTCCATTTTTTTCATGGAGCACATGTTGTCGTACACCGTGGCCGAGCGCACCAGCGCCGATTCCTGGGGGACTTTGCCGAATATGTAGGGCAGCTTTTTCTGCTGGCGGCGGGTAAGCTTGTCAAGGTTGAAATGGTTCAGGTACACCACGCCGTCGTCTGGCGGCAGGTCCCCGGCGATCATTTCCAGCAGGGTGGTGCTGCCAGCCCCCCGGCTGCCCACCACAAAGACGAATTCCCCCTGCTCGATGGTCAGGTTCACGTCCCGCAGGGTCTCGAACTTGTGGCCGTGGCCTTTAAATATTTTTGAAACGTGTTCCAAACGGATGGTTGGCATGGTTTGTCTGCTCCTTCGCCCCCTTTGTGGACCGGGTAGCCGCTTTACAAAAGCAGCGGCGTTTGGTATACTTTCTATATGGTACGAGAATCCCACCAGCCGGAGGTAGCCCCATGAAGCGCGGCAGGAAGAAAAACCGCATATGGCCCTTTTTCCTGCTGGCCGCCCTATGCGTGGCCGGCATGGAACTGCTTTTTTGCAGCTACTATGCCCCGGCGGAGTTTGCCCGGATTACCGGGCCCGTAGTAGGGGCCGTGGAAGGCTTTTGCACCTACGTGGGCGATTCGGTACGGGAGGCCGCCACGCGGCTGCGGGTACGCACCCTTTTGCGGGACTGCGCCCGGGCCAGCGCCGCCCCCTTCCCCCTTGAGTTTGCCTTGCCCCAGGTAGCGGAAATGCCCCTGGTGCCCCCCAAGGAAAAGCCGGCGCCGGCGGACCCGGTCATTACCCGGTTTTCTATGGAAAACGGGCAGGAGGTGCTTACCGGCGGCACGGTGCCCTGTGTATATTATAATCAACAAGAGGCCCCTTGGTCAAGTATGGCTTTTGGGGGGGACCCCATTGGGCCTTATGGATGCGGGCCGGTGGCTATGGCCATGGTGGTTTCTTCTATGACAAGCCAGCCTATGGACCCAGGCCAGATGGCTGCCTGGGCGGCTGAAAACGGGTACTGGGCCCCGCAGAGCGGTTCTTATCACAGCTTGATACCCGATGCCTCTGTGGCTTTTGGGCTGGGGTGCACCCGCCTGGGGGCCTGCAGCCCCGACCAGATGGTGCGGGCCCTGCTGGGCGGCGACATGCTGGTGGCCCTGATGGGCCCCGGGCATTTTACCAGCAGCGGCCACTTTATTGTGCTGCGGGGCGTCACCCTGGGCGGCGAGGTGCTGGTTGCCGACCCCAACAGCCGGGAAAACAGCCTGGTCACCTGGGACCCCCAACTGCTGCTGGACCAGATGTACGTAAGCGACGGCCACGGCCTGGGGCTGTGGCAGATTTCTGCCCCGCCGCCCCAGCTATAGTGGCCTCCGGCGGGCAGGGGCGCTGCCCCTGCACCCTGCCAGGGGGGCATTGCCCCCCTGGACTCCCAACGCTTTGCTTTGGCGGGCTTGGGGCTTTTTTTGGTACCTATCGATATTCAGCAAAGTATGCCGTCTGGAAATCAGCCTCCTGACGGCATGTTTGCTTGCGTATTTTTATGTCCGGAATTTGCTGTAGAAAGAGTGCCGGCCGTCTATCCGCAGGCTTACCCGCCTGTCCAGCTCTTGGGAACGGTCCAGCAGGCGGCGGTTTTGCGCCACCTGGCTGCACAGGGGTTCTTCCTCTTTCTTTTGGGCTTCGCTGCCGGTTAGCAGCTGGTGGGCGCGTATGGCTTCTTCTTCTGGGAGCTTTAGCACGCCTTCGTGCAGCTGGGCTTCGATCTCCTTGAGGTCGTGGATGGGGTCTTCCCGCATGTGCAGCAGCATCTGCACCGATACTTCGTCTTTGCGGTCTACGGCCTCGCCCAGCTGCTGGGTCAGGTCGAAAAACTCCAGCAGCTTGATGTATTGCCTGCGCGTTTTTATGAATAAGTCCTTTAGGGTCTTTTCCTCCATTGCCCGCTGCCACTGGCCCGCCTAAGGCGCGCCCCTTCCTTTCCGCCTTACGGCTGCTGCCCGCTGGGGGCCGCCGGCTGTTCGGCGCAGTTCTTTTCCGCTGCCCGGAAGCTGTCCCGCAGATCCAGCACCATGGGCTTGATTTCGCCCAGCACCTCTTTGTTGCGGCCAATTTTTACCCGGCCCAGCTGGTAGCCAAAATAATCGTACAGCCGGTGCAGGTCATTGGCGATGGGGTACTGCCGGTCCAGGGTGTCGTCCAGGTACTGCACGATATCCATGCTCCGGTCTACCGAGGCGTCCAGCTGCTCAAAGTCCTCTTGCTGCAGGGCCAGCTCGCAGCGCACCAGGTGCTTTACCAGCTCGTCGTACAACAGCAAAAGCAGCTCGCTGGGGGTCATGGTGCTTACGGATTGTTCTTTGTACTGCTGGAAAGCATTGTGTTCCATGTGTACACCTTTTTCCCTCTTTTTTTATCAGCCGCCCATCAGACCCGCCAAGGCCGAGCTTTGGGAGTTCATCTGGTTGACCAGCTGTTCCAGCCGTGTAAACTGGTTGGTATAGTAATCGATGCGGTCGGTCATTTTGTCGGTCCATTTTTCGATCTGGGTTTCCAGGTTATCCATCTGGGTCTGCAGCTGGTTGCTTTGCAGAGAATAGGATGAAAGCGGCGTGCCCGCCATCTGCACCAGGATGCCCGGCGTGGCTATGGACGTGCTGGCGTAGCGGTCCATGGTGGTTTTCAGGTTCTGCATGAGGCCGTTGGTAGAGGCGCCGTTTTCGGTGGTCTTGGCAAAGGCGTCCCGCACCTTGTCCGGGTCGGCGGTCAGGGCCTCGCGCAGCTTGGTTTCGTTGAGCTTGATGGTGGTCATGCCGTCTTCGTAGGCGGTCTCGATACCAATGGAGCGCAGGGTGGCGCCGTCTACGCCGCTGCCCTGGATATACCCGGTCAGGCTTTGATACAGGCTGCGCAGGGTAGAATCGCCAAACAGCAGGCCCTGCTTGGCCTTTTCCTCGTAGCGCTTCAGCTCGCTTTCGCTGTAGCTGTCGGCTTCGTCGCCTACCAGGGGCTCGTAGTTGGCAAAGGTGCCGCTGCTCTTCTTGTAGGGCAGGGTGGAATAGGCGTCGTGGATCTCCTTGGCCATCTCGTTGTAGTCGTCTACAAAGGACTTGATGGCGTCTACAATGGTATCGCTGTCGGTGGTGCTGGTGAAGGTGATGGGCTCGTAATCGTCCACGCCCTCTACGCCCTTGCCGTCTTCATTGAAGGTGCCCTTGAAGGTAACGCTCAGGCCGTCCAGGTCTATCACGTTGGTAGAACGGGTCATGGTCTTTTCGGTGCCGTTGATTTTGGCGGTGAAGACAGTGTCTGTGCCGGGGGTGTAAGAAGCTTTCCTGTCCGGAATTTTAAACTCGTCATTGTCCCAAGGAGAACCTGGCTCATCATTATACACCCGGAAGTCCATCTTGTTCCCAGAATTATCTGTAACTTCAATTAAACCTGTGTACTGATTTACGGAAGCTTTCGCTTGGCCGCCCAACATGGACGTAATGTGATCTGATATCTCTTTTACAGTCTCGTTGCCTGTTACATTGAAGGAGATATTAATACCATCAAATTGAAATTTGAGCCTTCCCTTACCATAAGTACTATAGACATCCTGGAAAGTCTCAGTGGTACCGTCATAGGTTTCATAGGTGCCAAACAGCTTCTGGCCCAGGCCCTCGCCGATTTCGATGCCCTTATCGGAGCCCGTCTCCCGGGCGGTAAAGACAAACTCGTTGGTAAGCTTGGAGAAGCTTACGTTTACCCCGGCGTCTGGGTTGTTGTTGATGCTGGTGAGGATGTGCTCAATAGTGGTGTCTTTGTTGAACTTGCCCAGGGACTTGCCGTTGATAATCAATTCCTGCTCGCCGTCGTAGTTTTCCTTGCCGTCTACGGTCTGCTTGAAGAAATCCTTGCCCAGCACGTCTTCCAGGGTCCAGCTGGTGTTCAGGGTGTTGCCAATGCCGTTTTTGCCCAGGCCCAGGGCCCGGCCGGCCGATGTATTGACCGTAAGGGTGTAGTTGTTCAGGTCGTTGCCAGCGGAATCCAGCTTCTTTGCGGCCTGGATATCCAAAGCGCCGTCTTTCACGCTGACTTCGATTTTGCCCTTGCCAAACTGCTCTTCTACCCGGGCGTTGATGAGTTCTGCATAAGCCGCCGTTTTTTCCTCGTCGGTCGTAGCTGCATCGTACTTTTCCTTAAATTTCTTATAGACCGCGTCCTCTTCCTCGCCCTCTTTTACGTTGCCGTCTTCGTCCCGGGGCGTGGTGTCGCCCAGCTGGATGGTCTTGGTCTTGCCGTTGAGGGTGAAGCTCATGGTGCGGTCCTGCAGGTGGTCCAGGATGTCCACGTCTTTGGTCATGCTCTTGTCGCTGACGCCGAAAATGACCACGTTGCGGCCGGCGTTCTCTTCGCCAATGGCACCGCCCATGACTTTTTCCAGGTTTTCGCTGGCGCTGCTTACGTAGAACTTATTGTCCTTGCCGGCTTTCTGTTCCAGCACCAGGCGGCCGTCCGCGTTGACCTTTGCCTCCAAAAACTCGGAAGCCTTGCTGGCCCCGCTGGAGGATTTGATGGTCTGCTCGGCAAGCTGCTTGTTAATGGAATCCGCCAGCTCCTGGGTGCTCTCGAAGATATCGTCTTCGCCAAAGCGCAGGTTCAGGTTATTGCTGCCGTAGACCAGGTTGATGCTGCCGGCCACGGTGCTTTCCTTGACCGGGTCATCCCAATTTATTTTTTCCGCGGCAGAGGCCTGGCTCACCAGGTCTTCTATGCCGTGGGCATACCGCGCCGCGCTGGCTACAGACTTGATGCTGGTAATGGCAATATCGCTGGCGCTTTTGCCGGTGGCGGAAACCTTGCTGGCATACTTGCCGTTTGCCACGGTGGTTACCGCCCGGTTGAAGAAGCTGTTGCTGAACAGGTTGGTAGCAGAGGTGTAGGAGGTATACTTCTGGGTAAGCCCTACCATTTTGCTGATGATGCTGCGGTAGGCGTCCTGCTTCCACTCGGTTTTTACCTGCTGCTTCTGCAAGGAGAGGATCTTATTTTTATATCCCGCGATACTGTTCTCGATCATCGCCTCGGTATCCATACCGCTTGCAAGGCCGCTTATGACGTTCCGGTTGCCGTATATGCTGCTGGTGGAACTGCTGCCGGTTAAACTGCTGATCGATGCCATTGATTCTCAACTCCTTTTTTGGTATAATAGCATTGCGCCCCCCTTCTGCCCCCGGGAAAACCGCGCCCGGGCTGGGCGGATCGGAAAAAAAAGACGCAAAGACACTTAACTCTTTCCCTTTTTATATCGACAATACAAATAGAAAGATAAGGGCTTTCAGCAAATTTTGCTTGGAATGAGAGGTTCATAATGGAAAAATTTATTACCGTAACCAACCAGAAGGGCGGCGTGGGCAAAACCACCACCTCCCTCTCCCTCATAAGCGCCCTGCACATGCGGGGCCGCCGGGTGCTGGGCGTTGATTTGGACCCCCAGGGCAGCCTGGGTTTTTCCGCCGGGCTGGATATTGAGAACAGCACCACCGTTTACGAGGTGTTTAAGGGCTCTGCCCCGGTAGAGCAGGCCATTGTCGCTACGGACCTGGGGGACATTCTGCCCTCCAACATCCTGCTTTCTACGGCGGAGCTGGAGTTTAACTCCCCGGGCCGCGAATATATGCTGAAAAACGAGCTGCAGAAAATCGCCCACCTGTACGACCATATTATCATCGACACGCCCCCGGCCCTGAACGTGCTTACCGTAAATGCTTATGTGGCCTCTGACGCCCTTATTATCCCTATGGCCCCGGAAATTTTGAGCCTGCTGGGCATCTCGCAGATTCTGGATACCATCAACACGGTGCGCAAGTATTATAACCCGGACCTGCGGGTTTTGGGCATACTACTAAACAAGTACAACATGCGCCTTACCCTGAACCGGGAGGTGCTGGAGCTGTCTTCTGAAATTGCCCGGCGCCTGGACACCAAGGTTTTTGACACGAAGATACGCACCAGCGTTACCGTTGCCGAGGCCCCCGCCCATGGCGAAAGCGTTTTGAGCTACGCCCCCACCTCCAACCCGGCCCTGGACTTCCAGAACCTGCTGGACGAGCTGATGGGCACCCCCCGCCCCTGGCCCCCCCGGCGCTGAGGGCTTTGCGCCTGCCTTTGGGCAGGGCCCGCATAAAATAATACCCTGGGGCTTTGGCCCCATTCCCCCATACCATTAGACGAAAGGAACGTGACACCATGCCAAAAGCTACCGCAAAATCCGGAAGGGGCGGCAAAAGCAGCAAGACCGCCCATGTGCTCAACCTCCTTACCGAAACCGACCACACCCCCGAAGAGGGCGCTGCCGGCCGCACGCCTCCCGCGGCCCCGCCCGCGCCGCCCCAGCTGGCGGACAACGAGACTGTCGCTGCGGCCATCCGCGGCGCTTTGGAAGAAGACCTGGCTGCCGAGCTGGGCGAAGACTTGCTGGAAGAAGAGGCCCCGGAAGGAAAAGCCGCGCCCGAAGAGGATTTCGTGCCCATGCAGGACATTGCCCCTGTTGTGGAACCGGAGCCCGCTCTTGAACCGGAGCCTGAACCAGAGATGGAAGCCGCCCCTGAACCGGAGCCGGAGCCCGAACCTGTCCCCGAGCCGGAACCGGAGCCTGTTTTGGAGCCGGCGCCCATCCCCCAGGTGAACGAGGAAGACCGGCATATCACTTGTATGAACGTCATGCAGGAGCTGGTGGAGGAAAAGGTGGACAAATACATGGAGATGCTGGGCCTGTGCACCTGCCCCCGCTGCCGTGTAGACGTTATCGCCCTGGCCCTTACCAGCCTGCCCGCCAAGTACGTGGTGGTGCGCGAGCATGAGGCCACCCCCATGCTCACCGTTTACGAGGGGCGCTACAACACGGCTGTCATCGCCCAGATCATGTGGGCATGCAAGAAGGTGCTGGACAACCCGCGGCATTGATTTTGAGAAGGAAACGGCCCGGCCTCTTTTTATGGAGGCCGGGTATTCTTATACCTGGGGAGCTCGTGTGGCGGGCTTTGTTTTTGATATGGAAGGCCCTTGCGCCGTGTACCGCACCTCTAAAAATAGCAGGGAAGAATCTTCCCGTCAGGGGAATTGGCCCAGCTGGTCAGACCCATGTGTTCCTGCCCGCTATCTGCACGATTGTAGATAAGTTCCGCCGCCGTCTGGTGGGACACGGCGTAATATTACGGATAGTTAAATCTTTTCCTACTATTGTGTGCAGAGGTAATACTCCCTCATATACGAGATTTTATTGTAGAGCTAAACGGCTTAACTTCACACAACGTTAAAATCATTATACCACCATCCCTTTCAAAATGAAAGGCCAAATAACAGGCAAGGAAGTCCATCCCAATCAGATTTTTATTTAGACATTTTTATCAAAACGTATTTTTCCGGATAAAAAAGGCACACAAAAGCGAAAACCCTTGTGTGCCCGTAATGCTGGTCTTTATTAATTAAATAGGTAACGGCTCAAACCAGCGGTACGCAGCCTTTGATCCCGCTGGCCAAGCGGGAGGGTCTTGCTGTCAACTGTTTTCCCGGAAAACCTCCTGTACGCCTTCGCTCAAGTCAAAGCACATAGCCCGCGCTTCTGCCACCCAAAAGCCTGTTACCTTGTAGCGTTTATCCGGTTCCCACCTATCCGCCATGGTGCGGCGTATAGGCTCCAGCAGGTTTTTGTTGGCAATGTTCACCGTGCCTTTCTGCTCACTGCGGGGTTTGGAGAACTTAACACCCTTTGGCTCGCTGGCCTTGCAGGGCCGTATGGCGAACACCCTGTTTTTGACATCGAGCTGACATAATACTTGGGCAGGATAATTCATCTCCTCCAACACCTTTTTTGTAAAGGTAACGCCGCCTGCGTTGACATACATATCCGGGTAGGCGTTGATATTGACGTCCAGTGTTTCAAAGTTGAGCGAATTAAAATCGAATTTCATAATTTTATCCCTTTCCATTTTTCAATATTTCTTGGATAATCCCTAAGAATTGTTGGCGCTCTGCCTGTGTCCACCGGGGGTCTAAGAGGTAATAGCCTTTGAGCAAGCCGTTTTTTACCTGCTGGACCACAAACTTTTCCCCCAGCCAGCGCAGCCGCACAGTTTTCTTTCCATCACGCCGCAAAGACAGGATTTCCTGCACCTTCAGCCAGTCGGATTTGGGTACAATGGCCGCGTGATGGTTCTCTTTAAAATACATATTCAGGTCTGTGTTTTTTACGGATTTGTGCGTGCGGAAATCCTTGGTATAGGTTTTCTGCATCAGGGCGTCGCCGCAGTATTTTTCGTTTTTCAAAATACTGCGCACCGTCCCGGGCAGCCAGCGGTTCCGGTGCATAGGCGACGCTATGCCCTGCTCTGTCAGGGCCTCCGCAATTTCAGCAGGGGTGGCCCCTTCCAGGCAGCTTTCATATATGTACCTTACGATCCGTGCTTCCGTTGGCTCAATGACTAACCTGCCAAAATGGTCCCGGTAATTGTAAGTTTTCACGTGACTTGCAAAACCCAGGACGGGCCTACTTTTCGATATGCAAGAATACGAGAAAACCCGGGAACCCGCCTAAATAC
>QZEE01000021.1 GCA_009917445.1 bacterium D16-76
CATTGCTATCACCTTCTGTTTACATTCTACACCTTTAGTCAAATTCACTGTTATTTTATTGGGGTGCTATAGAGTAAAGCCCCGCTGCCGCAACGCCCACAAATTTGGAGATCAGCAGGTTGTCCGTATTGAAAACCACCACCGTCCCCACCCGGTGCAAGAGCATGGCACCCACATTGCGGCGCATCTCCTTTAGGGACTCCCCGGGCAGGGGGCGCACTTCCTTTTCCCGCAGATAGGGGTAAAGGCGATCCGCTTTCCAAGATATGGCGGCATTCTGCACCAATGCGGCTATCAGGGCTAAAACCAGATAATACAGGTAATTCCTGGTCAGCAGCAGCACCCCGATCTGCGCCCCAGTAGCGGCCAGAGATACCCCAGCGCGGATAGCGGTCTCTACATACTTTTCTAAATAGTCCTTCACGTCCAAGTATTCCATGCCGTCCAGCTTTTCAAAGGACAAATCTAAAATGCTGTCGTTCTCCGCGTAGTTCTTGACAAAATCCTCCCAGTATACGTTTGCCAAGAGATCCAGCACGGTTTTTGGGTCTGTACCATACAACCCCACCTTGGGCGAGCAGCGGACGTGATACTCCGTAGAGATTTTTAAATCCGACTCCTGGGTAACATCCAGCTTCTCTGCGTCCAAAGGGGTAGAGATGCTCAGGCACCCAGCCAGCTGTTCTGTGCTAAGGCCCAGGCTGTCCCGCTGAATAACCTGCTCCAAGACCCTTTCCGAAAGGATGTTGGATTCGTTAAACCGGGTGACGTTAGGGTTCTGCCCCCGTGCCGCCTCTTCATAATTAAACGCCATCAGCATGGCAGGCGCCCAAAAGCCTGTGGCCAGCTGAGCCCCCAGGCAGGCCGCAAAAAAAGCCGCCCCCAAAAGGGCCATCCGTCCACGCTTGCCCTCTGTGCGGCCCAGCGCCCCCCCGGACCCCTAAAACCGGCAGCTTTGCCTTTACAGTGAAAAAACGCCGCACCAGCACCGCATACAGGACAACCAGGCACAAAACCAGCGCTGGGACGATTGCGTATACCAAAATCATGCTGTCATTACCCCCTTCTATTTCCTTATTCTTAAGCGCGGCCTATTTCTTGCAGGCCATTGATGTCCAGTACCGCCAGCTCAGGCCGGTTGTTGATGCGGGGCAGGCCATTATGTCCCCCCATGCCCCGAGAAACAAAAACCGTGGCATTCGGCAGCTGGTATATACCGCCGTTATACTTTGGAAAAAATCCCGTGTCTACATGGTAAAGCCCGCCAATACCGGGAAGCCGGAACTGCCCGCCATGGTAATGGCCGCAAATCCCCAAACCCACCGCCCCATTTGCCAGGTGCTCATAGTAAAGGCTGGGATAATGGGCAATAAGTAGCTTAAAGGCGCTGATTTTTTCGTATTCCTCAAAAAATTCGGCCCCATACTCCTTGTAGCCGTCGGCAGAGGTCGTAAGCCCGCCAATCAAAAGAGGCGTCCTATGTAGGGTCAATCCCTCTGCCCGGTTTACCAATACGTGGACATCCTCTTCCAAAAGCAGTGCTTCCAAAGGGCTCCCCTTTTCGTACATAAGGTTGCTTTCATGGTTGCCAGGGCTATAATAGACCGGGGCAATCCCCACCGGCTTGCGGCACAGCGTCAGCACTACATCCAGGCTGCCGTCATCCGCGTTGACCATATCCCCGGCTATGGCGATCAAATCTGGCTTTAATAGGGCGACCTGCCCTACCAGTTCTTCATTCTCCGGGCCAAACTCCCGGTTGTGCAGGTCTGAGAGCACGACCACCCGGATATTCTCTCCCCCCGCGATTTTAGGGGAATATACGTGGTGAAAGGTGACTTCCAGCTCATCAGAAAGAAGATAGCGGCCGCCAAACACCAGTACGGCAACTGCCAGAACCCCCCCATAGGAACCTTAAGAGAATCCTCCGCCCGCTCCTTTTCGAGCAGGCGGCCCGGTTTTCGTCGGTTTTACCTGCATGTTTTCCCATTCAAAACCCTCCTGTCCTACCCGTCCGCTACTGGCCCTCCCTGCGCAGGACCACCCCACCCGTCTGAAAAATCAGCTTCCAGTCCAGCCGCCAACTCTGTTCCCGTATGTAACGCAGGTCCAGCTCTACCCATTCGTCAAAGCTTAAGCTGTTGCGGTGGGGGCTTACCTGCCAAAAACAGGTGAGCCCCGGGGTGACTGCCAGCCGTTGCCGCTGATAGGCCGTATACTTTTCAAACTCCCGGGGCAGCGGGGGCCTGGGCCCTACAAGGGACATATCGCCCCTGAGTATATTGACCAGCTGGGGCAGCTCATCTAAACTGGTAGACCGCAGCAGGCGGCCCAGGCGGGTGATCCTGGGGTCGTTCTGCATTTTAAACACAGGCCCCACCATTTCATTGTAGGGCAGCAGCTTTTCCAGTCCCTGTTCTGCGCCCACGCACATGGTGCGGAATTTATATAAACGGAAGGTCTTGCCGCCCCGCCCGCAGCGGAATTGGGAAAAAACAGGCCCGCCTTTGGGGTCGTCTATCACAACCGCTGCCGCAATCAGCAGCAAGAGCGGGGAAAGCAGTACCAAAGCCAGCGCGGACAGCACAACATCCTGCAGCCGCTTAACGACATAATAAAACCGCTTTTTCCCCTCTGTCCCGCCATATGCCTCAAAGCCATTTTCTTCTGAGGATACCCCTTCCCATGTCTTTTCCAAGTCCTTCATCCCATCCCCTCCCTTTGACTTTCTAAACGATGTCTTTATACGGAAGGCCCTGCTCAAGATCAAAATGGGGGCACGCCGCCTTTACCTGGCGTATTCCCGTTATTCCCCCGGCTGCCCCTTGGCCGCGCTAGCACTTGGGTAGTTTTCATAGTACCAGGCCAGGAAATCATCGTGGAGCTCTTCCCCCCGCTCCCGGGCCTTAACCGCCTCTTCCTTGTGGGAGTAAGAGCCAAGATAATACGTCTTCCCCTGGAAGGTGATCTGCGCCGCCCACTTCCCGCTGCGCTTGTTTAAATACACGCCGGTATGCCCGCTGGTGTTGCTGGCAATCAACCGGTGCTTCCCTGCCTCTAAAAGCGTCACTGAGGTGCCGCTAACCAATTTCAAATTATCCCGGTAAATCTCAGACTGCAGGCAGCCGCAGCTTTTTGTTTTGCCAGATTGCAGCAGTGTTTGCCCCACAATGGTTTTCTTCCCACAGTCGCAAAGGCATTTCCAGCGGTGCATCCCGTCCCGCTTTCCGGCATAAGCCACCACAGTCAAGCGGCCAAAGCGTTTGCCGACAAAATCCTTTAGGCCAGGGCGGCTTAAACAGCCGCAGCTTTTCCGATAGCCCGCGGTCAGCTGGCGCAGGGGCACATAGGCTTCCCCGCCGCAATCACACACACAGCGCCACACCACAGTGCCATAAAGGGTCTCCCCCGTAGGCTCCACAGCGGTCAGCCTGCCAAAGCGCTGGCCTGCAATATCCCTCTGGCCCGGCTTGACTTTGGTAACACAGCCGCAGTCTGTAACTGTCTGCCTCTGCAAGCAGCGGGTGTCCAAAAGCACCTCGCCCCCGCAGTCGCATACGCAGCGCCAGACCGTATAGCCGTTTTTCCGCTGCCCAGTGGCCGCCGCCACCGTAAGCCTCCCCACGCGGTAGCCCACGCCGATTTTCGGCCTCTCCCCTGCCTGCTTCACGCCCAGCCCTCCTTCAGCTGCCATGCCGCAACGGAATGTATCTTCTGCTCGAAGATAGGCCAAGTGCCTACATATAATAAGGTAGATGCAGAAGCAAGCCTGCCCCCGCTTTTTTATAGAAAAGTATAAAAAAACCCACAAAGTCAAACAGGAAAAATAGTATAAGAATAAATAGCCGCACGAAGATTCTGTCAAATCCTTGTCCGGCTCGGTTTTTTGTGCTTATTTTTTCTAAAACCTATTGAAATTTATTCCTAGTCATAGTACAATAAGGATGACAGTTATGTACTGTTACGCAGTTTTTGCAACAGAAGATACATTCCGTTTCAGCAGACCAGCCCCAGCTTGTCCAGCTGCCGAATATGTTCTGCGCCGGTAGTCAAAAGGTAAATCCGTGTAGTGTTAATAGAGCTGTGGCCCAGCACGTCCGCCAGCCTTACAATGTCCCTGGTAGCCTGGTAAAACAGGGTGGCAAACAGGTGGCGCAGGTTGTGAGGGAATACCTTTGAAGCCTGCACCCTGGCTTTTTGGCATAGGGATTTCATTTCCCGCCAGATTTGATGGCGGGAGACTTTGTTTCCGTCTTTGGCGCGAAAGATTGCGCCGGAGGCGGTTTTTTGTTTGCGGGCGTATTTCAGCAGCTTCCGGCACAGCTTGCCCGGCAAAATAATCTCCCGTATCTTCCCCTTCAAGGATACCTGCACCCGCCCCGCTGCCGCGGCCTCTACCGTAATAAAGCAAACCTCAGACACCCGGATGCCCGACGCACAGATGGTCTCCATCACCAGGGCCTGCCATTCCCGGCCCAGGCCCCTGGCCGCTTGGATCAGCCTGCCGTATTCGCCCCGGGTCAATTCCCGGCGGCTGTCCCGGAACAGCTTGCGCTGTATTTTCAAAAACTTCACCCGGCACTCGTCCCAGCCCAGCAGATGGAACAGGCCGTTAACCGCAGAAAGCTTTGCGTTCACAGTGGCAGGGCTTAGCCCCTGGGCAAGAAGCTGTTCTTTCCATTGGGCGGCATATTCCTTTGTCACTGGCCTGCCGCCCAGCCACGCAAAGAAAGAACGGGTGTCCCGCATATATTTTTCGATGGTGGCCAAAGCGCGTTCCTCAGCATAAAGGGATTTTTCATATGCATAGATACAGGCAGCGGTCAATATTTTGTCTTCCATGGCAAAACCCTCCTAAAGTTGATTGCCTCTATTTTACTCTTTCAAAAGGGGCTATGGTACGGCTATCTGGGAAACCCCTTGCAGGGATGGAGACGATTCCACAGTAAGCTGCACAAAAGAGGACCACAGCGCTTACCAAACGGAAAACCAAAAGCGCAGGCACCCACAAAATTGCGGATGCCTGCGCCCCTGTTTACTTAATATAATTGCCCGGGAAATATCTGTTCCCCCTTAATGGGCCGTGTCTACAAACACAATGCTAGAATCCCCCTTGCGCGCCTGTTCCAGTACCGCCTGGGCCAGTATTTGGAACGAGCCATGGGAAGATGTCGCCCCTGTAAGCGCGTCGATGCTGCCCTGTCCCTGCCCCTCCAAAAGCTGGTTTGCATAATAGCGGGTATACTCATTGGGATAAGTCCCCTGGACATGCAGCATAGCCTGCATGTAAGCATTGTCCCAGCTTTTAATAAACCCGCTGGCGTTCTCTGCGTTATACTCAACGGAAACAATATCCCCGCCTTTTACCAAAATCGTAATGTATTCTTTCCACCCATGGCTGAATTCAGCCGCCTGAGCGGTATAGTACCCATCCTGAAGCCCGGCCTGATCCCCGCAGGCCGCCAGCAGCACCACCACGGCCAGCAATCCCAAAAATAAAGCAAAAACCCGTTTCATCGGCTGCACTTCTCCTTTAAAATAAATTTTTTCACCTGCGATTGAAGCGCCTCCGCCTCCTTCGCCAGCGAGCTGCTGGACTGCTCGGTCTCCCCCGCGTTCTGCAGGTTGCGGTCCGCAATGCCGGAAATCGTATCGATCCGTTCCTCCATCACAGCCAAAGCCATCTCTTGCCCCTGCACAGCCGTTGCCAGCTGATCCGAAATCGTGCCAATCTGGGCCGAAACATCGGAAATCGCCCGAAGGGAACCAGCGGTATCCGCCGTCAGCTCCACGCCTGTGCGGATAATCGCTTTCGTATTGTTGACCATCTGGGTAGCGCTTTGCGCAGCCTCCGCGCTCTTTGTGGCCAATTGCTTCACCTCATTGGCCACCACCGCAAAGCCTTTCCCCGCAGCCCCGGCCCGCGCGGCCTCAACCGAGGCGTTTAAGGACAGGATATTGGTCTGGAACGCAATATCCTCAATGTCCTTGGCGGTTTTGGTGATCTGCTGGGCGTTGGCGCTGATATCATCCATAGCAGAAGACAACGCCGCCATCTGCTCGTTGGCGCTTTGGATGCGCCGGGTGATCTCCTCCGTTTGGGAACGGGTCTGGCCGCTGCTTTCCGCAACGCCGGCAAGCCGTTCCTTCACATTGGTCACCTCGTGGACCAGCTCCTCCGTAGACTGGTTCTGTTCCAGAGACGCCCGGTGCAGCTGGGCCGACTGCCCGCTCAGCTGCTCTGCCATGGCGGTAAGCCGGTCTGCGGCAGCGCGGAACCCCAAAAGGGTCTCGTTCATAGATTCCGTGATGGTAAACAAGCTGCTGCGGATCAGCGCAAAATCCCCTTTGTAGTCCACCTGGGGCCCTGTGCGCAAATCCCCACTGGCAACCTGGGTCAACACCTGCTGGATATCGGATATGTACCGGTTCAGGCTTTCCAACGTAGCGTCCAGGGTCTGTGTCATAACCTCCAGCTCATCCCCTGTGCGGACCGAAAGCACCTCTGTGTGCAGGTCGCCGTCAGAAAGGGCTACCATCCGCCCTGTCACGCTCTTGACGGGTCTCGAGATAGAATGGGCGAACCGCAAAATAAACAGCATAGAGACCAACAAACCCGCCAGGGTGGCCAGGATGGACAGAAGCATAGCCCCGTTAATAAAATGGCCGTAGTCAGCCTTAGGGATCTGAATGACAATAGACCACTGGGTCCCCCGTATAGGGGAAAAAGCAACCAGCATCTTTTCCCCGTCTATGGGAAATTCCACCGCCCCGGTTTCCCCGGTAGTGACCCTCTCTACGGCATCCTGGTTGCCGCCGCTAAGCTGGGCCAGGGAGCTTTGCCCCAAAGCAAGGGACTGGTCCGGGTGGCCGGTAACCACACCCTCCTGGTTGACCATATAAGCCATGCCGCTCCTGCCCAAATTGATACTGCTGATCACATCGTTAAGCAAATCATATTTATATACGCCCATTACATAAAGCGCGGTCTCGCCGTCCACTTTCACCGGCATCCCCATGGCAACGCCCAGCTTGCCCTGGAAGATGGTAGAGGACTCGATCGTCAAATTGTCGGTTTCCTTCAGCAGCGCAAAAAAACCGCTGTCCAGGCTTTCCGGCGCGCCCTCGATCCCTTGCAGCAGCCGCCCATCCAAGTCATACAGGGCAATGGTGTAAAGCTCATAGACCTCCGCCGCTTCCTCCAACACCGCCTTGCGGCTTTCAAAGGTCCCAGATGTATCTGCATCCAAGGCCTCGGCCTCATCCGGGCCAACCGCCGCCCCGCCCATCCGGGCGTCCCCGGCAATGGTCATCATGCGGTCGGCCAGCATATGTATATTGGCCTCCACAGTCTTTGCCGACTGCCGGGCCATTGGCTGAAGGCTGTCCAACAAGATATTGTTGGCAAGTGACTGCAAAGAAAGGGCCATAATCACACAGCATATAACCACCAAAACCAAGATATTCAGCATTGTATTGCGTAATATCCGCCTATTCAGACTCCGTTTCATCTCCTGGCTCGTCTGGGAGCCCGCCTGCATTCCCACCACGTTCCTGTCGCTCCTTTTCTAGAAATCATTTTGTTAATAAGGCAAAATAAAAGCCACTCCACCCGCAGCCTAAAATCGTCCGCCAGGCCTAACGGGTTGGAACTGGATTTTCAACAAATAGTATAGCACAGATTCCGCATTATGGAAAGTGTTTTTTTCACCAGCCCCATTATAACCACGATTTTCTGCCGCTAATCATTGACAGGATTGGGGCCATATGGTATTATGACCAAAGATTTTAGGAGTCTTACTGCCAGGGCGCAGGGACAAAACAGCGCGGCGGCCCTGCACCGGAATAAGATAGTCTGTGAAGGCCGCCCGGTACGGGAAAGCGCTGTGGTAATTATGGCCGGGCAGCGGCCAATGTGGAGGACAACATATGGATTATTCAGCAGGGCTTTTTAGGCAGGCCGGAGACAGCGCTCTGGCTGGCAGGGCCCATGAGCCGCACAGCGGTATGCAAAGCGTTCAAAATCTGGAGGCCATCATCAACGAAGGCCTCCGCGTGGCTCTGTTAGAGGAAACCCCCGACCAGTCGCTGGACGTGCTGCTAAAGCACCTGGGAAAAGCGCTGAATGGGGAACGCATCTACATATTTGAACAGAACGAATCCGGCTGCGACGACAACACCTACGAGTGGGTAGCCGAGGGGGTAGCGCCGGAAAAGGAGAACCTGCAAAACGTCCCCCCAGAGGTGTGCGCCAGCTGGTACCAGAATTTCAGCATTGGCAAGCACATTGTTATAGGGAGCCTGGAAGAGATACGGGAAACCGATCCGCTTCAATATGAGAACCTGAAACGCCAGGGCATCCATTCCCTTGTGGTGGTGCCCCTGTATGACGGCAAAAAGATCATCGGCTTTTACGGTGTGGACAATCCCCCCATGAAGTCGCTGGAATACGCGTCGAATATGCTGCAAACGGCGGCATATTTTATCGTTTCCTCCCTAAAGCGGCGCAACCTGTTCCGCGAGCTCCAAAAGCGGAGCTATAATGTGCTCCACGCCCTCAGTGTAGACTATCTGGGCATTTATCAGGTGAACCTGGACACCGGGGAATGTGAGGTGTACCGAAGCAGCGAACATATGGGCATGGACTGGGTCGCCGGTTTCCAAGACGGCTACCAGGCCGCTATGGAGCGGTACATCTCCCAGTACGTAGCCCCGCAAGACCAGGAACGGCTGCGGGCTGTGACAGAAAAAGGCTATGTGCTTGCCCAGCTTAGGGCCAAGAAAAAGCTTTCTGTCCGGTACCAGGTAAAGGACAGCCCCTCTGGGCTCAAGTACCTGGAAATCCATTTTTCTGCCACAGAAAAAACCGAGCCGGAAAACTGCGCCATCTTTGCCCAGCGGGACGTCAACGCCGTAGTAGAGCAGGAAGAAAAATATAAGCTGGAAGCCCGCCGGAGCCTGGAAGACATCCTGGAAGGGGCCAGGACCGGCATTTGGACAATCGAGCTGGAAGAGGGCTGCCCGCCCAGGATGTACGCAGACCGGACCATGCGCATCCTGCTGGGCGTACCGGACAAAATCGGGCCGGAAGAATGTTACCAGCACTGGTTTGAACATATCCAGCCGGACTATGTAGAAATGGTGCAGGAATCCGTAAAAGAAATCCTGGATACAGGGCGCGCCGAGGTGATCTACCCCTGGAGGCACCCCACGTTGGGGAAAATCTATGTCCGCTGCGGCGGCGTGCCGGATAAAACCTTTAAAAAGCCCGGCGCATGCCTGAACGGGTACCACCAGGATATCACCGAGACTATGACCACCAGGAGGAAGCAGGAGCAGTCTATTATGGAGCTCCTGGAACGGGTGCGGCGGGCCAATTCAGCCAAAAGCGAGTTCCTTTCCCACATGTCCCACGACCTGCGCACACCCATCAACGGGATTTTAGGCATGCTGGCCATTCTGGAAAAAAGCCAGGGCGACCCAGGGCGGCAGGAAGAGTGCCACCGGAAAATCCGCGTGTCAGCCGAGCACCTGCTGTCCCTGGTAAACGACGTGCTTTTGGTAAGCAAACTGGAAAGCGGCATGCCGGCAGCTGTAGAAGAGCCCTTTGACCTGTGCGCTGCGCTGGAAGACTGCCTTACCATCCTGTCCCCCCAGGCAGAAGAGCAGGGGATCGGTTTGCAGCTGGAACGCTCCGGCCTGCGCCATAACCGGGTCATCGGCAACCCGCTGCACGTAAAGCAGATTTTAATGAACGTTATCGACAACGCCCTAAAATACAACCGGCCCCACGGCTCTGTTTTCGTGCGGGCTCAAGAGACTGCCTTGCAGGACGGGGCGGTCCGGTTCTGTTTCACCGTAGAAGACACAGGCATCGGCATTGGCGAGGACTTTAAGAAGCACATTTTCGAGCCCTTTACTCAAGAGCACCAGGATGCCCGGACCCATTACAGCGGCGTCGGGCTGGGCATGTCCATTGTCAAAAAGCTGGTAGACCAGATGAAAGGGACCGTTGAGATCGGCAGCCAGGTAGGCAAGGGCAGCATAGTCCAAATCAACCTGCCCATCCGGGTCGATGAATCCTGGAACGGGCCGCCCGTCAAAAAGGATCAGTCTATACCCAGCGACGTCGCCGGCATGCGCGTCCTTCTGGTAGAGGACAACGAGATCAACTGTGAGATCGTAGAGTATATTCTGGGGGAGGCCGGCGCCCAGGTAGTGACCGCCCACGATGGGAAAGCCGCCGTAGATGCCTTCTGTTCCTCTTCTCCAGGGGCCTTTGACTGCATACTCATGGACCTGATGATGCCGGTCATGAGCGGCTATGAAGCCGCCCGGGTCATCCGCGGCCTGGACCGCCCAGACGCGAGGACTGTGCCGATTATCGCCCTATCAGCAAACGCCTTTGAAGAGGACATTACACTGGCAAAAGACGCTGGGATGGACGAGCACCTGGCAAAGCCTGTGGATATGCGTAAAATGCTGCAAACCATGAGCCGGCTAAGGCGCCGCGCAAACCACGAAACCGAAGGCCCAACCACCTGACAACATAAATGTAAAACATCTGGAGATAGAAAAGTATGAAAAATAAGGCTTTGCCGCAGTCCATAAAAATCAACATCGCCGTAACCCTCTGCCTTACGATTTTTGTGTTTTCCTTCCTGGGGCTGTCCATCCACAGCATGAGCGAAAACACCATTGAAGACATCGGCACCTCGTATATGGACGGCATGAACGAGCAGGTTTCCTTACACTTTGAAACCATTATCGAGCTCCGCCTGACTATGGCGGAATCCATTGCCCACATCGCCGCCGCAGAAGGGGAAAGCGGCTACGGCCCGCGGGAAGAGATCATATACGGTGCAAAGGCCCGGCATTTCCTGTGCGCCGGCCTTTATTCGCCGGACGGCAAAATAGAAATGCTCTTCGGCGACCCCGTAGACCTTAACCACCCTGACGCGTTTTTAAAGGACATGCAGGACGGGAAACGCAAAGCAGCCTCTGCCGTAGACGATAACGGGGACGGGGTCATCCTGTTTGGCGTACCTTGCGCCTACCCTATGTCCGATGGAAGCAACAGCCTGGCCATAGTAGTCGGGCTCTCCACAAAATATATGGGCCAGGTCCTTTTCCTGGATTCAGACAGTTCCCTAAGTTACTCTTTTGTCATCCGGCAGGATGGCAGCTACGTAGTGGGCAACGAAGGCGACGCCCACGAAAACTATTTTGAACGCCTTTCCAGTATTTTTGAGGACGAAAGCGGGGAAGCCGATTCCTATATCCAAGAGCTGTCCGCCGCCATGGACACCGGCGAGGATTACTCTGTTATCCTGAAAAAAGGCGGGTCCCGCCACCACCTGTATTGTACCGACCTCCCCTACTGCGATTGGTACCTCATAACCGTTCTCCCCTTTGACGGGCTTGACCACGCCATTTCCGGCATGGGCCGCCAATGGCTTACCATGGTCTATATCGCTTCTTTTGCAGTCATTGCCATGCTCTTCTACATATTCAGCTACTATATCCGGCAATCCCGCAAACAGGTAACGGAGCTAAGACGCATGAACATAGAAATGGACACAGCACGGAAAGCTGCCGAGCAAGCCCGCAAAGAAGCGGAGCAAGCCAATACAGCCAAGCAGGAGTTTCTTTCCAGCATGAGCCACGACATCCGCACCCCCATGAACGCCATAATCGGCATGACAGCCCTGGCCAAAGCCGCTGCACACAACCCCGCGCAGGTACAGGACTACCTGCATAAAATCGACCTGTCCAGCAAGCACCTGCTGGGGCTTATTAACGATGTACTGGATATATCCAAAATCGAAAGCGGCAAAATGACGCTGAACGTAGAACCCATGTCTTTGCGGGATGCCATGGACAGCATCGTCAATATCATACAGCCCCAGGTCAAGGTAAAAAGCCAGCACTTCGACGCAGCCGCTTACGATATCCTTTCCGAGAACGTGTACTGCGACGGTGTGCGGCTAAACCAGGTCTTAATCAACCTGCTGGGCAACGCCGTTAAGTTCACGCCGGAGAAAGGCTCTGTCCAAGTGTCTGTCTTCCAAGAACCCCTGCCGGGGAACGATTCCTGCGTCCGCACCCATTTCCTGGTGCGCGACACCGGCATCGGTATGTCCAAAGAGTACCAAAAGGTCATATTTGAATCCTTCAGCCGGGAGGACAACACCCGCGTACAAAAAACAGAGGGCTCTGGGCTGGGGATGGCCATTACCAAATGCATCGTAGACGCCATGGACGGCACCATTTCCGTCCAAAGCGAGCCGGGCAAGGGCAGCGAATTCCAGGTTACCCTGGACCTGGAAAAAGCGCCAGGGCCGGAAACTGACACAGCCCTTCCCGACTGGAACATCCTGGTAGTTGACAGCGACCAGCGACTGTGCTCCTACGCGGCCCACGCTTTTGAATCCATGGGTCTACACGCGGAATGGTGCTTGAGCGAGGAACAGGCCATAAGCCAGATTGCCCGGCGCCGCCAGCAGCACAAGGGTTACCACATCGTCCTTTTGGGCTGGAACCCGCCCGGCATGAACGGCGTCCAAGCGGCCCGGGCCATCCGGCAGCGCTATGGAGAGGAAAGCCCGGTCTTGCTGCTGTCGGCCTGTGAAGGAAGCGCAGCCGAAGAAGAAGCCAGGGAAGCGGGCATTTCCGGGTTTGTCCCCCGGCCCCTGTTCCAGTCCTCCCTGCTGGAAGCCTTGAAAGCCCTTGCCGGCGCTGCCTCAGACGAAAAGGACGGCGCCGAAAAGGCCGACGACCGTTCCCTTTGCGGGAAGCGGATCTTACTGGCAGAGGATAACGAGCTGAACTGGGAAGTAGCCAGCGAACTGCTTTCTGTGCTGGAAATGGAATTGGATTGGGCAGAAAACGGCCAGGTTTGCGTGGCAAAATTTGAAAAATCCCCTGTAGGGTATTACGACGCCATCCTTATGGACGTGCGCATGCCCCTTATGGACGGCTACGAAGCCACCGCCGCCATCCGCGGTCTCAACCGCAAGGACGCGGATATCCCCATCATCGCCATGACAGCCGATGCCTTTTCAGAGGATATCCAGAAATGCCTATCCTACGGCATGGACGACCATCTGGCCAAGCCTATTGATATACAGGCTGTAGCCCGCAAGCTAAAAAAATATGTGAAATAAGAGAGGGGACGCGCCTTGCGTCCCCTCTCTTTCTTTGTCTCTTTCCGGGCAGTTGCCACCGACTTACTGCCGCCCAAAACACGCTATCACTAATGGCCATATTCAGCCCCTTGCCGATTCCCCTTCTGCGCCAGACGAAAGGACAAAACGGTTTATAGCCTCCGCCACGCCATCCTGATGATGGGGGGCTGTGGTGACATAGCCTGCCGCCGCTATAGCTTCCTGTGACCCATCCCCCATAGCAACGGACACCCCCGCCGCTTGCAGCATCGTCACATCATTCCCGTTGTCTCCCAGGGCCAGCACGTTTTCACGGGCAAGGCCCAACCTGGCCGCCACAGCCAGTACAGCGCTGCCCTTGTCCGCATCTCCGGCGTTTATTTCCAGATTGTCCGGAATAGAGGAAGTCACCCGCAAACCGCCTAAATCGTCCAACCTCTGCCAAATCTCTGCCCGGGCCTCTGGGGACAAAAAGGGCAGGTTAATCTTTTCCGGCACAACGCCTTCCTCCATCAGCCTATCAAAGCTTTCCACCAGCCGGTACCGCTTAGCATCTACAAAGTGCCACTTGCTGGGAGGAAAAGCAAAATGGGTACGTGCCATCTCCGGGTAGCCCATTTGGGTGATGGCGCTGCCGTTTTGGTAATACTCTATGTAAAAATCGTAATCTGCCAAAATACGCTGCACCTGCCGCGCTTTTTCATTGGGGATGCAGCGGCTGTACACGGCTTCCCCGGTTTGCAGGTCATACACCGCCGCGCCGTTAGCAGTAACCGCGTACCGTACGCCAGGCAGTTCTGTAACAGCCTGAGGCAAAAAATCCCGCATACGCCCAGAAGCCGGCAGCAAATGGACGCCTCTCCCAGCCGCCTCCCACAGCGCCCTGCGGTTGCCTTCTGATAAAAATTTGTGGTCCGTAATGGCCGTGCCGTCCAAATCAAAAGCAATCAGTTTAATATCCATGGGCCCCTCCCCTTTTCTCTTTTGGTATGCTGCTATTGTACCACAGCTGTCGAAAAAAGGAAAGAGGAAGCACCCACAGCCCTGATTAAAGAATCCCCGCCCCCTTACACCAGCAGCTTGCGCTTTTTCCAAACGCCGGAAAGGAAATAGACCATAGCCGGGATTGCCGTCACATAAGTGGCCAGGGTGTAGCCCAGCAGCACGCCGAACAATTGGCTATTCCACAGGCGCCGCCCCCGTAATCGGGTTCCATTACGGCGCCGGCAACCACAAAGAGCTGCGGGGCCTGTACCGCAAAAGCCTTGCCATTATCCTGTCTTCCTCAGCCGCCATGCTGGTTTTGGGCGAGCTTCTGGCAAAGCCCCTTTCCAACATTTTTGTAGGCTATGACCCCGGCCTCTTCTCCATGACGGTGGGTGCCTTCTACATCTACTCCTTCTCCTTCCTTTTTTCCGGGCTGTCCATTTTTGGCTCGTCTTTCTTCACCGCCCTTAACGACGGCCTAACCTCAGCCTTAATCGCCTTCCTGCACACCTTGGTTTTCCAGGTGTCGGCGGTTCTGGTGTTCCCCTTGATTTGGGGCCTTAACGGCATCTGGTTTTCTATCGTCGCGGCCGAGGTTATGGCCGCTGTGGTAACAGGTATTTTCCTGGCTGCGAAGAAGAAAAAATTCCATTACGGCAAATAGCCCCCTAAGAACCCGCCCCAGCCAGCACCCTTGTATGGCTGGGGCTTTCGTGGTATAATGTATTCCAGCAAGCACAAATAGAAAGGACATGGAACATGCTGTACATTGGTATCGACCTAGGCACTTCTGCCTGCAAATTCCTTTTGACAGACGCAGCTGGTACGGTTCTCAACACCGTCAGCCGCGAGTACCCCCTCTCCTTCCCCCAGCCTGGTTGGAGCGAACAAGACCCCGCCGCCTGGTGGGACGCATGCCTTACAGGAATCCCCGAACTTCTACAGGGCTTCCCCCCAGAGCAAGTAGCCGGCATCGGCGCGGGGGGCCAGATGCACGGCCTGGTAGCCCTGGATGGGCAGGACAACATCCTGCGCCCAGCCATCTTGTGGAACGACGGCCGGACGTGGAAAGAAGTGGACTACCTCAACGAAAAAATAGGCCGCAAGGTGCTCAGCAGCCGCACCGGCAACATTGCCTTTGCCGGTTTTACCGCCCCCAAGCTGCTGTGGATGCGGCAAAACGAGCCCGAGCTTTTCCGCCGCATCCATAAAATCATGCTGCCCAAGGACTATATCAACTACCGCCTAACCGGGGTTCACAGCACCGACTATTCCGATGCCAGCGGCATGCTGCTGCTGGATGTGGAGCACAAACGCTGGAACCAGGAAATGCTCGAGCTCTGCGGTTTAAAGGAGAGCCAGATGCCCACCCTCTACGAGAGCAGCGCCCCCATTGGAACGCTGCTGCCTGAAACGGCCCAGGCCCTGGGCCTCCCAGAAAGGGTGACCGTCTGCGCCGGGGCCGGGGACAACGCCGCCGCTGCGGTGGGCACCGGCACGGTGGGGGCTGGCAAGTGCAACATCTCCCTGGGCACCTCCGGGACGGTTTTCATCCCGGCGGAAAGGTTCGGTGTAGATGAATCCAACGGCCTGCACGCCTTTGCCCATGCAGACGGCAAATGGCACCTGATGGGCTGCATGCTCTCCGCCGCTTCCTGCAACAAGTGGTGGGAGGAAGACATCCTCGGTACAACCGACTACGCAGCGGAGCAGGCCGCCATTACGCCGGACATGCTGGGCCGCAACCCCGTATATTTCCTGCCCTACCTGATGGGGGAGCGCAGCCCCATCAACGACACCCGGGCCCGGGGCGCTTTCTTGGGTATGGGTATGGATACCTCCCGAGCCAGCATGACCTTGGCCGTACTGGAAGGGGTGGCCTTTGCCATCCGGGATTCCTTTGAGGTGGCAAAAGGCCTGGGCCTGCCCATCTCCCGGTCTACCATTTGCGGCGGGGGTTCAAAATCAGCCCTGTGGCGGGAGATTTTAGCTAACGTCCTGGGTATCCCCCTGGACATTGTGGCCACCGAGCAAGGCCCGGGCTACGGTGGGGCCTTGCTGAGCATGGTGGCCTGCGGGCAGTTTGCCAGCGTAGAGGACGCCTGCCAAAAGCTGGTGCAGGTACAGGACACCGTACAGCCCGGCCCCACCCTCACCGCCCTCTATGAAGAGCGGTACCAGCAGTTCCGCGCTATTTACCCGGCCTGTAAAGAGCTGTTCCCCAAACTGCAATAAACCCCTCGTCCCAGCGGTTTTATAACGCCCCTCATCCGGCTTCTGCCTGCCGCCCTTTCCCCTTCATCGGTTTTCCAGGGAAAAGTACACAAACGGTCAAATTTGTGAGAAAACGGTCCTTGCCCCCGCGCCATTTCGTGGTATAATTATTATTGGAATTTTATTGTTTGGGAGGGGCGCCATGAATATCGCCATTGTGGAGGACGCCGCCCAGGACAGCCAGTGGCTGCAAGGGCTTTTGTCAGAATATGGGGAAAGCCGGGGCCTGGCCCTGCAAACCGAGTTCTTTTCCAACGGTGAAGACTTCCTGCGGGCCGTAGAGCCGGAACGGTTTGACATATGCTTTATGGATATTTTCCTGCCCGGCATCAGCGGCATGGAAGCAGCCCAGCGGCTGCGCAGCATAGACCCTGAATGCCTGCTGGTGTTTTTGACCTGCTCGCCGGACTACATGGCCGAGGGGTACCGCCTGCGGGCCTGGCGGTACCTTCTCAAGCCGGTAAGCCGGGAAGGACTTTGCGAAACCATGTCTGAAACTGCAAAATACATAAGCTTTTTCAGCCGCCGGCTGGAAATAAGCGTGCGGGGGCAGGAAATCAGCCTGCCCTTTTCTAAAATCTATTATGTTTCCACCGCCAACCGCGCCGTCGAAATCCACGGGCGGGAAGCCTGCATCACCACCAACTCCCACGTGACCTTCACAGCCCTTACCGCTCCCCTGCTGCAAGACAGCCGGTTCGTTTCCGTGGGCAAGGGGGTTGTTGTAAACCTACAACATGTAGAAAAGGTCGATGATGACTGCGTGGCCATGGCCAACGGGGACAGGCTCCCCATCAGCCGCCGGAAGCGCGGGGCGGTGTCGGCGGCGCTGGTCCGGTTCCAATTTGAAATGGGTTGAAAGGGGGCGTTGCCATTGAAAAAGCTGCGGGGGGCAGCAGCGCTTTTGGTGCTGCTTTGGGGGCTTATGCTGCCTGTCTGCGCCTTGGGGGCCGCAGACGGCCCGGCTTCCGAGCCGCCGGCCCCTAGGGAGATCACCCTACTTTTTAACCAGGTGTTCCTGACCGATAATATCCTGGTGACAGAAGGGGACGCCCTGTCCCTGGAAACTGAATTGGAAGACAGGAGCCAGCTTCTCAATATAGCTGTAGGCGTAACCGCCGACCAGCAGTACGCAGCAGACTTAGAGCTGGAATCCCTGGAACACACCGTCGATGTTTACACGCCGGGCGCCTACCTCGTCACAGCAAAGCTAAGGCTGTCGGAGGAGTATACCCAGGACTATTTTATATCCGAGGAAGTGCGCACCCTGCGCTTCCAGGTGACCGTGGCCGCTAAAGGCAGCTTAACCATGGCCTATGGGAGATGCTGCGAAGGATTTATCCAATACAACTACGCCAGCCCAGAGGAAAGCTGGCCCGCCCTGTGGTATGTGGAAATCCCCCGGGATGCCCAAGAAGTGGACACGGCAAGCCTTACCTGGATGCAAGGTGTGCCGGAGGATTTTTACCTGGGCATGCCTTCAGCTGTGCGGGTGCTGCGCGCGTCCCTGGATGAAAACTGGGACTACCTTTTCCAGCTTCGGGGAGAGAACCTGTCTTCAGATATCATGCGGCTAAACCCCGCTACCCTGCAAAGCAGCCCCCTACCCAGCACCGGCGGCAACCGGGACGGCGACGACGCCGAAGAGCCCGGCATAGACCCGCCCCTGGTGCAGACCCCGCCCCCAGCCCCAGGCCATGGAAGCGCCGGCAGCCAATCCCCGCCAGACGGCCCCCTGGTGCTGCCTGTAGGCGAGGCAGAGCCCACCCCATCCCCCCAGCCAGATCCGGCCTCCGGCCCTGCCCCGGGCTTAGAGCGGGTAGAAGGCGACGCCCTTACGATCAGCGGCGCCAGGCTCCTATGGCTACTTGAGCAAAACCCGGAAACCGTCCCCTTTGGTTGGAACGGTGTTTCCCTCCAATTGCCCGCCGCCTTTTTAAGAGGGTTAAGGCTCGAGGACAGCGACATGCTCACCCTGTCCCTCACCCAAGAAGAAGACTTGGCCTTTACCATTGCCCTCACCGCAAAAGGGAAAGAAATAACAGAACTAGAAGAAGCCCTGGTACGCCTGCCCGCGCCAGAGCCTCTAGAGGGGTACGCCCTTACCCTGGACGGGGAAACGCTAAACACAACCGTAACCTATGAGCAGGGCTGCGCTGTGTTCCCCATCACCCAGACCGGGCATTACGCCCTTTTTGAAAACGAGGCCCCAGAAGATACCCTGCCCCCACCCGCCTCTGCCCCAGAAAACGGGCCCAAAGAGTCCTGGGTGCAGCCAGCCCTAAAAAGCTACTTACCAGCCGCCGCAGCCCTTTTGCTGGGCTTAGCCTGTGCCGGCTGGCTTTGGTGGAGGAAACGCCGCCCATGAAATGGAAGCCTATTGCCCGGACCTCCCTCCCCCTTTTCGGGGCGGTAGTGGTATTCTCCCTGCTGTTGGGGTGGCTTTATGGGCGCGACAACAAATACACCCACCCCGGCTCCCAAGCCATCTCGGGCCTGCTGGTGCTGGACGCCCCCACCTTAGAGCAGGAGCAGGTTTTCTATCTTACCCAGGGGTCCTTCTCTCCCCTGGAGATTTTTATAACGGCAAAGCCCCCCAAGCCTATATGCAAACCATCACCATCGGCAAAGAGGGCCGCTTTGGATTAAAGGGCTCTGCCGGGAGCAGCGCCAGCTATCACATGGTGATCGCCCTGCCCGAAAAGGAGCAGTCCTACACCCTGGTGCTGCCGGAAATCTATTCAGCCTACCGCCTGTACATAAACGGCGGGCAAGCCCTTTCTGTAGGCGTGCCCGAAAACGCCGGCTTCACCGAGCAGGTTGCCCGGCGCTCTGTCACCTTCTGCGCCAGCGGGCAGGCAGAGCTTTTGCTGGCTGTGTCCAACCGCTCCCATTTTTACGACGGCATGACCTACCCGCCCCTTTTCGGCCTGCCCGAAGCCGTTGCCCGGCAGGAAAGCCTGCGCCTGCTGCTGGGCTCCTTGCCGCTGGCCTTTGCTTTGGCTTGCGCCCTGCTGTCCCTTTACTTAATCGCGGCCTTCCACGGCAGGCGGGAACGCCGGCTGATCGTGTTCCTTTTAGCGTCCCTTTGTATGGCCGTTACCTTTTTGTATCCCGTCCTCTTCCAGTACGCGGCAGTAGCCCCCAAACCCTGGTACTCCATCGAGCTTTTTGGCATTTACGGCAGCTACCTCTTTGCCGCCATGGTGCAAAACGACTTAGCCTCCCCCCATCCCCTATGCCGCAAACTCTCCGCCTGGTTCCTAGCCGCCTTCACAGGGACCGCCGTACTCTACGCCCTGCTGCCCGGCTACCCGGTGTGGCTGGTGCGGCTGTTCGGCATAGGCGCCACAGGGACTAAGCTTTTTACAGCGGCCTATCTGTTATACTGTTCGATGCGCACTTGTCTGCTGGGCCGCCCCAACAGCCGCCTATTGTTATTCTGCACAACAGCCTTTGGCATTTCCGTCCTGTGGGACCGCCTGTGCCCTAACTGGGAGCCCATCTTAGGAGGCTGGCCGCTGGCATACGGCTGCCTGCTCTTACTGCTGGGCATTGGCTTTGTGCTATGGCGCGACCTTTCCGAAGGCTACCGCTTCAAGCTGGCCTTTGATCAAGAGAAACGCTTCCTCACCCGGCAGGTAGCCATCCAAAAAGCCCACTACCTGGCCCTTACCAGTAAAATCGAAAACACCATCCGCATGCGCCACGACGGACGCCACCATATGCAGGCCCTGCACAGCCTATTTGCCGCCGGAGACTTTGACCGCCTGGGCGAGTACCTGGAAGGCTTGGCCCAAGCAGCTGGCCCCGGGGCCCCCACGGTACTCTGCCGCAACCTCATCATAGACAGCATGCTGCGCTATTACCAGGGGCTGTGCCAGCAGGACGGCATCGCCTTTTCCGCTTCCGCCGCCCTGCCCCCCGACCTGCCCATCCCCGACGTAGACTTGTCCATCCTCTTCGGCAACCTTTTAGAAAACGCCTACGAAGCAGCCCGGCACCCTGGCTGTGAAACCCCCTTCGTCTCCTGCCAAGCCATGCTGCGGCACAACGCTCTTTCCCTGCTGGTAGAAAACAGCTTCTCTGTCCCCATTCGACGCAGGGGTGAGCGTTTCCTCTCCACCAAGCGCCCAGGCTATGGCACAGGCACCCAATCGGCCCGGCTTGTAGCCGAACATTCCGGCGGGGCCTGCACCTTTGAAGAGCAGGGCGGCGTATTCCGCGCCACAGCGTTGCTCTACCTGCCCGAAAAAACCTAAGGCCTTGCCCGCGTACAGACACCGGGCAAGGCCAATTTTTACCTCCAACGACAGCTAAAAGGCAATCCTTTGTAAACCCCAGCAAAAGGCAAGGGGAGGGTACAACTCATCCGGTTTCCCGCCAAGCTGCCGGGCAAATCCTGCTTTTTAGTGCCGCAGGGCCATATTCCCCTACATACTCCCCCCATCCCCCGCATACATATAGAACACCGAAAAGAGGTGCCCTATATGAATGTAATTGACGAACGCGCGACCAAGTTAGGGGAATTTATCGTAGAAAACAAGGCCACCGTCCGCCGGGCGGCGAAGCAGTTTGGGGTTAGCAAGAGTACGGTACATATGGAAGTAACAAAACAGAGAGGTTTGTTTGGGCTGTGAACTAGTAAGGAATACAGCATACCGTGGGGCATTTAGGCAGCCCGGTATGCTGTGTTTTTATTGTGTGTGGGATCATCGGCAGGCCTGTTCATCAAGGCTACATTGGCTGGGGGAACGCGCTTGGCAGCTGGTCCTCAGCCTGATGCTGCTCTGGTTCTTTTACAGTATGCTTATCAAAAACTGTAAATACCGGAGCGGGAGCCGCAGGTGCACGGAGGTGGAGCCGCGGTTCACCGGGGAAAAAGCTGCGGGTTGCCGGATGAGAGCCGCAGTAGGTATAATGTAGAGTAGCACGCAGAGCGTGACTGCAAAACATAGGAGGTCTACAAAATGAGTAAGGTAGACTATTGGGAGATGCTGGGGCTGGAGGCGATGGGGTATAGCCGAGCCAGGATAGCGGCCAGCGTCCGCAGTTCCCATCACACGGTAAAGGCAGTGCTGGATACTGCCGCAGAAAAAGGAGTTACATGGCCGTTGGGAAGTGAGGTCAGAAACGAGGAGTTAGGAGAGATGCTATTCCCAGACAAATGTCAGAGTGTTGGGAACTACGCAGAACCGGATTACGCTGCCATCCACAAGGAACTGGCAAAGCCAGGCGTAACAATGACGCTGCTGTGGGAAGAGTATCGCGCAAGATGTTACGAGAACGGCCAGACACCATACCAGTCCACGCAGTTCGGAGAGAAATACCGGCGCTGGGCACGGGTGACCAAGGCAACATTGAGAATACAGCACAAACCCGGAGATGCCATGGAAGTTGACTGGGCAGGCGACACCATCCCGGTATTCGACCCTGTGACAGGGGAGGAAGATACGGCGTATCTGTTCATAGCCGTCCTGCCATGCAGCTGCATGGTCTATGCGGAGCCATGCTTGGACATGAAAACAGAGAACTGGCCGTTGTGTCACGTCCACGCCTACAACCACTTTGGCGGCGTGACGCGACTGCTGATCCCGGATAACTGCAAAACTGCAACCGTTACCAACACCAGGTATGATACGGTTTTAAACCGCAGCTACCAAGAACTGGCAGAACACTACGGCGGCACAGCAATCGTTCCGGCAAGAGTGCGCAAGCCACAGGACAAGAGTCACGCGGAAAGCTCTGTCAGGTTCAGCTGCATTTTATCGTCCTCCCTGCTTCCACATCATTATAGCATATTGGGGTGGCAGAGGATAGTTTGTCAACACGACCTATTTACACCGCACTTTGGAGTTTACACAGTATCTGGGACAGAGCCAAATTTTGCGTCACTAAACAGGGAAAAGATTTCGCCAAGTTCACTTCAAAAAACAGTGAACACTTCTCCGCACTTATACATCATTCCATAGTGCGTATTGTAGACGCTCTACCTATAGAATACTCCGAGACACATTTTAAAATTATCCCCAAAATGAGTTGATGCTTCATTCTCAAACTTACAAATATGGTAAAATATTCCTTATCCCGCAAGCAAAACTAACCTCTGGCTTCCACCCAGTATCATCATGCAAAGATGAAATATCTGCATAAACCCCCACTTCTTCTCCAGGCTTAAATGGGATTTCTCCAAACCCCAAATCCAATTGAGGGTTTATGGCATTCCTCATTTCAATAACATATTCTTTTAACTTTCTTTTCTGCCCACACCCTAAACAGTATGTTTTATTCCCTGTTGCCTTTTTCCCTACGAGAAAAAGGGCTCTTGCAGCATCATCGCAATGCAAGTAGTCCCATACCTGCGTCCCCTCTGTGAACAGACATTTTTCTCCCTTTTTCATTCGAGAGGCTGTGGAACGCAACATGGTTTCCGGTCTGTCATATCTTCCGTACACGCTAAAAAGCCGTATCCAAAAAAAATCTACTCCCAACTGCTCTGCCAGCGTGAAACCCAATTGACCAGCGGCATATTTACTGATACCATACGCTGTGTTTGGGCAAACCGTATCCTCTGGAGAAAGCAAAGCATGCTTATGTGGCCCATACTCAGCCTGTGAGCCAGTACCGATAAACTTTTTGCATCCTAAACTCTTGGCAAGGTACAGCGCATTTAACATATATCCTATATTTGCCTGTTGCAAATTCGGGTTTACTCTACTTACCTTATCTGTACCGCACCATGCCAGATGAAAAAAAGCATCACAGCCATGATTTAAAGAAATTCTATTTTTCATATCCGCTAAATCAAAGTCCACCATCTGCAAGCGATTTGATTGCGGAAGTCTATTTGTATGTTCTGAATTTGTGCGCACAAAAGCATATACAAAGCACCCGTGTTCTAAACACTCGTTCACTAAGGCTACTCCTATACTGCTAGTGGCTCCACTTATGGCTACGGTTTTCATTGAGAAATGCATCATAGACTGCTTTTACCTTTCGGCTAATTTCTGGCCGTACAGTTGGTTCCTGCTCATGAATAGGTTTATTAAGACCCAGTTTGGGAAAAATGTATGTATTCTGTGGGAGAGGGATTTCTATAAAGGCAGGATCCATATCCAATAAGATGGGGGGGAGGATTTCCAATGCAGGGTTGTCTATCACTCGCATTCCATATGCTCTTGCAATCGCCTTGAAATTGGGAACTGTAAACCCCCGATCGCCTTGAGTCTGCACAAAATTGCTTTGAAAGTATATTTCCTGAAAATGATGAATCATCCCTAAGGTGTGATTATTGAGAAGGATGATTTTTATGGGAATGCGTTCTCGCATGACAGTCTGTAATTCTTGTATATTCATTTGGAAACCGCCATCTCCTGCTACGCAAATGACAGGACGCTTCACTGCTATAGCTGCACCAATGGCAGCGGGGAGTCCGTACCCCATGGCACCATGTCCTCCTGAAAAAAGGATACGTTGTTCTTTCTTTACATCCCAGCTTTGAGCTACCCATACTTGGTTCTGTCCTACGTCTGTTGTAACGATAACCCCCTCTGGCAAAAGGGAGCTTACCTGCCTTATGATTTGATTCCCTGGCTGCGGTTGATCGGCCAGTTCCAGTTCTTCGCGTATCGCCTTACAACAACGGTTCCAAAGATGGAAATCCCAATCAAAACCAGAAGCCTTTTCTGCAAGTGCTGGCATAAGCTCTTCCAGAGAAATGCAATAATGCCTTTCTTTTTTGTTTATCCGATTTTCCATCTCATCAGCGTCTATATCTACACGAAGTATTTGGGCTCGTGGGGCAAATAAAGCTTTATCCACACCTGTTTGACGGCAATCTAATCTACTGCCCAAGGTTAAGATACAATCGCTATGGTCAAGGATGTAATTTGCCCAACGGGAACCGTATGCGCCAATCATGCCATATGTATACAAATTTTCTGTCTGGAGCACATCAACACCCGTCATGCTCGTTACTGTTGGAATACCAGTCTGATCTACAAACTTTCTAAAAACGCCTATAGTCTTAGATAGCGCAATACCATGTCCAGCCAATATGACGGGTGAGTGAGCCGCTTGCAATTCGCATAAAATTTCGGAAACCGTAGGCTCCATATCTGTTCCTTCAGTGATTTTACTTGAAATCGTCTGTGATGTATCAGGCAGGAATCGTTCATCTATATTTCCGCGAAAAATATTCATGGGCACATCCAGCAAAACCGGCCCAGGTCGTCCCTCGAGAGACGTATAGTAGGCTTTATCCAAGGCTGCTGGCATATCCTCCACGGATTCTACCATATAGGCAGTCTTGGTGATAGGTTTAGCCATCGACACAATATCAGTTTCTTGAAACCCTTTTTGCCGGACTGGCATATCTTTTTTTTGCTCATATGTGTTTACTTGTCCAGTTATAAAAATGCAAGGAATAGAGTCAAAATAGGCGCAAGCAATTCCTGTAAGAAGATTGGTCGCCCCTGGTCCACTTGTTGCGTAGGCAACACCTGGCAGACCTGTTATTTCTGCCCACGCACAGGCTGCCATAGCACAAGCTTGTTCATGGTAATTGAGATGGACAGAAATGTGTTCGCGATACTTATCCAGGGAATCCATTAAATGTGTAACCATGCCACCAGGATATCCGAAAACATCCCGTATATTATGTTTGATTAAAAACTCGACAATATAGTCAGAAACTTTCATAGGTCAGAGAGAACCCTCCATTATTGTTCAAGGCTTTCTAAAATCACCTGCACCATATACTCCAGCATGTCGTTTGTAATCCCTGGGTACAATCCCACCCAAAACGTATCACGCACAATCCTGTCCGTATTCGCTAAATCGCCCACCACGCGGTAACCCTTTCCCGCTTTCCCCAGTTCGTCAAAGCAGGGGTGCCGCAACAGGTTGCCGGAAAACAGCATACGTGTCTGCACGCCTTTTTGCTCTATGTACCGCACGACCTTTTCCCGGTCAATTCCCTTCCGGACAGTCAGCAGAAAGCCGAACCAACTGGGCCGGGCATTTTCCTCGTGGTAAGGCAAAAGCAGCTTGTCCTCTGCCCGGGACAAGCCCTCCCGCAATGTCCGCCAATTTTCGTTTCGCCGCCGGATAAAACCGTCCAGCTTTTTCAATTGTGCGCAGCCGATTGCTGCCTGCATATCCGTCATTTTCAAATTGTAGCCAAAGTGGGAGTACACATATTTGTGGTCGTACCCCTTGGGCAATTCGCCGTACTGCCCGTCAAAGCGGTGCCCGCAGGTATCGTCCACGCCGGAAGGACACACGCAGTCCCGGCCCCAGTCCCGCATGGAGAGCATAATGCGGCCCAGCATGTCATTTTTTGTGTAGACGGCTCCGCCCTCACCTGTGGTAAGATGGTGGGCCGGGTAGAAGCTAGAGGTGCCTAAATCGCCAATAGTGCCGGTTTTCCGGTATCCGCAGCCCATGTCATAAGCCGCGCCCAAGGCGTCGCAGTTGTCCTCAATTAGCCACAGATTATGCTTGTCGCAAAACTCCTTGACGGCCTGCAAGTTGAAGGGGTTGCCCAATGTGTGCGCCAGAAAGACACACTTGGTTTTCTCGGAAAGCGCTTCCTCTAGCATGGAAACGTCGATGTTATAGGTGCCCAGCTTCACGTCCACAAACACGGGCACCGCTCCGAATTGTAAAACAGGCGTGACGCTGGTGGGGAATGCCGCCGCCACACAGATTACCTCGTCCCCCCGCTGGATAGCGCGCTCTTTCAAGAGCGGCGAGGTCAGCGTCATAAAAGCCAGCAGGTTTGCGGATGACCCGGAGTTTACCGCCGCTACATGCTTCACGCCCAGAAATTCACCCAGCCCACGTTCAAATTCCTGGCAGTACCGTCCAGCGGTCAGCCAGAATTCCAGCGCAGAGTCTACCAAGTTTATTTGCTCCTCTGCATTGTAGACTCGGGAGCAGTATGGGATACGGTCACCTGGACTGAAGGGCTTTTTCGCTGCATCCTCCACCTGGCGGTACTCCCTCACCAGCGAGTATATTTCCTGCTTGATTTCATCTTTTGTACGCATTTTTATTCCTCATATTTTATCCAAATATTTCATAATTTGCTTGCCCATTACACAGGAGACATCTTCTTGTTCCAGCCATGCTCTCGTCCACTCCACTGTTTTTTCAATGGCAGTCTGTACATCCCACGATGGTTTCCAGCCAAAAGTAGTTTTCATCTTAGAGCAGTCTAATTTCAAGAAATTGTCCTCATGGGGTGCGTTCGGTTCGGCCCTGTTCTCCCAAGTTATGCTGTCTCCCCACGCCTTACAGAACATGTCCACCAACTCGCCTGTGGTAACACAGTCGCTGTCATCCGGCCCGATATTATACCAACCTGCCAGCTTTTTATCTTCACATTGACGCCGTGCCACTAGCAAATATGCGAACAAGGCTTCCAGCACATGCTGGTATGGGCGGATGGAGTAGGGATTGCGGACAGCAATGGGTTTTCCTGCTTGAGCCGCCCGCACGCAGTCTGGAACAATGCGGTCGTGGGCGAAGTCGCCGCCGCCAATTACGTTGCCTGCCCGCACAGTGGAGACTGCCACAGGCGAATCCGCAAAGAAACTCTGCACATAGCTATGGGTCACCAATTCCGCGCAAGACTTGGAATTGGAGTAGGGATCCCGGCCATCCAAGGGGTCATTTTCCCGGTATCCCCAGGCCCAGTTTTTGTTCTCATAGACTTTATCAGTGGTGATAATCACCACTGACTTTACAGGTACCTGTAAGGCGCGGATGCACTCCAAAAGATTCACTGTGCCCATCACATTCGTCTCATATGTACCGACAGGATCTTTATAACTATCACGAACAATAGGCTGCGCTGCCAGATGGAAAACCATCTCCGGCTGAGCATCACGGAACGCCTGCATCAACTTATCCCTATCCCGGATATCGCCGATGATGGATGTCATATTTTGTTCCAATCCAGATATGGAAAACAAGTTTGGCTCAGTGGGAGGCGGCAGGGAGTAACCTGTCACTACAGCCCCAGCATTTATCAAAATCCTGCACAGCCAGCTGCCCTTAAAGCCTGTATGCCCCGTGACAAGCACTCGCCTCCCACGGAGGAAATCCAAAGAAAACCTTGTCATTTTACCACACCTTCCAAGGGGCTCGGCCCTCTGTCCACAGCTTTTCCAGCAATTCCTTTTCCCGCACGGTGTCCATACACTGCCAGAATCCTGTATGTTTATACGCCATCAACTGACCCATTTTCGCAGCAGTTTCTAAAGGGGATTTCTCCAAAACCGTGTCATCACCGTCAATCATGTCAAAAAACTCTGGCTGACAGACCATGAAGCCGATGTTGATTAGGCTGCCGTCACCTTGGGTCTTCTCGCGGAATTCATGGATTTGCCCCTCTTTGTCAACGTCCAGCACACCAAAGCGCTGGCCAGCGTTGTAGGCGGAAATCGTTACCATCTTGCCGTGAGACCGGTGGAATTTGACCAGTTCCAGGATGTTCACATCGGAAACACCGTCGCCGTAGGTCAGCAGGAAAGATTCGTTGCCCACATAGTCCCGCACACGCTTCACCCGCCCGCCTGTCATGGTATTTAGGCCTGTATCTACAATGGTGACTTTCCAGGGTTCAGAGGCGTTTTTGTGTACAATCATGTCCTCTTTGCCGCAAGTAAAATCAAAAGTAACATCGGAGGTGTGCAGAAAATAATCTCCGAAAAATTTCTTGATGACGTGCTGTTTGTAGCCTGCGCAGATGATGAATTCGTTGAAGCCGTAGTGACCAAACAGTTTCATAATGTGCCATAGGATGGGCATGCCGCCCAACTCCACCATGGGTTTGGGCTTGAATTGGCTTTCTTCGGAAATTCGGGTGCCGTAGCCGCCGGCGAGGATAAGAGTTTTCATTTAGTTTCTTCCTTAAATTAATAAGAATGGAACGAATAAACATACTACTGTCAGACAAGAACAGGCCAGGTATGGAATCATGCAAACAAATACTTGGATGACATGTGCTTTACAGAGTTCCTATCTTGCTAAAAAGTTCTGACCCTGATATCCAACCAGATTGTCGTTATGTTCTCTTCCAGTTGCTGCCATGTAGATGCTGCCATGAAGAAAAATGTTCTAAATATTTAGCGCTTTATAGCCAGAAGCAAACGCAATATCACGGCGCATAGAAGGTGCATTGAAAATGTTCTTTGCATAACCCAATCTGCTCAATGTTTTTAAGCCCATTTTTGTGTCATCCGGCCCCAATGCTAATACGATGCCTGCATTTCGCAGGAGGTGATGGCTTTTTTCAAATTCAAAGGTGGGATGCCCTAATACCTTGTCATTTGCAGATTTTCCGGGTAAGATGAAAAATCCTTGAAACGGTATAGAGTTTTTTATAAAATATTCTCCGTATATTTCTCCAATCCGGCCCGCACCTAAAATGTATATCTCTCTATGCGTACGACAGAATTTTTTCAGTTTTTTTGTAGTAGTAGACAATCTCATTTTGCCGACCGCGCGAACAAAAAACTTAGGCGCTATTGATGTTAAGAAGAGCTTAAACAAGGGAATTTTCGTCACTTTTCCCCAATATTTTATATAACAGATAAATTCTTTAAAGGAGTATACTCCATCGACTTTTAATCTCTTAAAGCTATCGATATCCCCAAAAAGGCTTCCTCCTTGGGCCATTACTACGGCTGTTTTGTTTTCATAGTAGTCGGGCAAGGATTCAATAACTTCTGTCCATTTAAACACCCATGTCGAAAAACAATTCTGATACCATGATGAGGTTTTCTTTTCTGGAGAAAAACCATACCGATACTTGCCCAGCTTCAAATTTAAGCCGCAAAATTGTTCCAGCTCTATAATTCGGTGAAAAAGGAAAGAAATATGTGTAAATCCTCCTATGGAAGTCTTTAAACATACACCTCTATAGGAGTCCCAGTCAACACTATGTAGTAGGGTGTGCGTGTTCAGGATAGCCGCCCCATATAATGTTAACTGCACTGCACATGCTTGAAAATAATTATTTGCATCACAAATAATTTCCGGCTGAATCACGCCGTTGCGGTCTCTTGAGTTCAATGTAACCAAATCGTACTTTGTTTCCAACTGGCTTAAAATGAATGACACGCCTTCCCTGGGATATTGCACTCCGTCCCCGCTTAACCAGATAAAATCGTATTCGCCAATTAGACCATAACGTTGAAAAATCATAAAAGTTTTTTCATCTGGCCCAACATTTGGCGGAATTGGAATATAGTAGATACTCCTACTTGCCATAAACTTTTGAATGAGCCTTTTTGTTTTATCACTGCGGCTTGAATCATAGAAATAGATATCGATCCCGCATTCCATGTAATACGGGGCGCAGTTTATCAAAAAGTCCTCCACAACCTTTGGGTTTTCATACGTTGGGATACACAAAGCTACATACATTTTGTAACTCCTTGCTTATCATGTTTTGCGCCAAAAAGAACTTCCTTTACTTTTCCGCCCGAGAAACCCCTTCAAATATTCTCGGATATGGGCTTTGAGGATCTCGGACCTCCAGATAGACCTTATAAAGCGCATCTACAGCTTCTTTAAAATCCTGTTCATCCCTCGCCTCGGCAACCATTCTGCACAGATACTCTAATTTGTCATAATTGGGGAGACGATCCTTTTCACACCAAAAGGCCGCACTATGATTACATTCCTGGCACAAGAGCCTAAAATAGGCCTGTCGTAGCATAGACTCTCGTACATTGCTGTAGATATTTTTAGCGCCACAATGCGGACATTTTGTCTCCAAAACCCATTCGTCATTTTCATTTACATAGATGTGTTCAATTATCCCAAGCGTAGACTGGGGATGGTAATAGAAGGACAAAAGCTGTACTAAGACAACATATTTCCAGTATGTTTCATCCGACATTTGTGTCAAGTTAATGCGCCAGTCATCCCGTTTCAAGAACGCAAGTTTATCTGTAATCTTCCCATTCTTGACAAGCTCCTTATAATACTCACTGCCTGGATAAGTTTCAATCACCGAAAGGTTTATTCCATATTCTGGGTGGTCGAACCAGAAACGCAAGGTTTCATAAATTGTAGATTCATCTTCAACCTCATCGCCTAAAATAAAATTCCCTACTATATTGATAGATGCGTCATACGTCATTTTCAACGTGCGCTCCATTTGCCCAACCGTTATATGCTTCCGCATATTCTTAAGTACTTTAGGGCTGTAGCTCTCCAGGCCATATGATATACAACAGCATCCGGCCTCCCGCATACACTTTAATAATTCCAGGGACAGCCCAGGCATATCTACCCTCATTTGTACGACCCAAGTAAGCCCATACGGCTTAATCCTTTTACAAAATTCATAAACCTGGTCTGGGTCGGCGCTGAAAAGCTCATCCATGATACTAATACATTTGGGATGATACTTTTGCATGACGTCATCTAGTTCCTCAAAGAAGTTGTCTAAACTTCTCTGTCGATACTTGGTTCCGGAAGGATGGAAACAAAATTTACACTGATATGGGCATGACCGGCCCAAAACCATCGACATGGTCCTCGGCCTATCATAAGAACAAGAAAAACCTAATTGATCGGATGCTTTTTGTTCGTCCAGATGTTTGTCCATATCCAGCCCATCATAATTCGGAAAGCTGACTGCATCCAGGTCGCAGATTTCTTCCCGGGGTGGGGTTTGCCTATATTCCCCGTCCGGGGTTCTATACACAACGCCCTTCACATTGGCAGCATCGCCATGGTCTATAAGGGTTTGCACTAACTCCACATCTGTAATTTCCCCCTGCCCCACCACTGCATAGTCTACTTGAAGCAGTTCTGCCGATGGGAGGGGTTCCGAAGTAATCATCCCACCGCCGCAAATTGTAATGATGTCTGAGCGGACAGATTTTGCGGTATCAAATATTTTCTTAATAACCCTCCATTCCGGGCACAGGCCGCCAGAAAGAACGCAGTCAATTTTTTCTGAGCGGATATAGTCAGCCAAATATGCGTACCGGTCTTCCACATCGATATGGTTCATATTGAGGCCCTTAATGTCAAAACCCGCTTCCCGCAAAGCTGCATTGACATATGCGATGCCTATCGGAAAAGAATAGCTTTTATCTCTTCGCTTCAAAACATTATACGGCGGTATTACCAGTAACAGCTTCATATATATTCCTCACTCTTATAAAAATATGTACTTTTCAACTGCCGCAGCTGGCCTGTTTCTCTTTTCTGCCATCATACATTTCTTTCCATAAAATCTTCTATTGTCAAAATATCGCCTTCAAATCCCAAAGCCCGCAAATCTTTGAACCAATATCCGCCCTTGAAGAAGTCAATGATAATCATGACATCCGCCATATCCGGCCTAAACTCCTGCTTTGCCACCTTATGAAACTCCCCTTCGCAGTCCTCCGACACCCAAGTAAGCTGGAAAACATCTACCCCGGTTTCCTTCAACAGCCTCGCAAACTCCAAAGAAAACTCATTCTTTCCGAAGAAGCCAATACGCTTTGCGCCCAGTTTGTCCACATGTTTCTTGAGATACTCAACAGGCGAGACGCCTTCTTCATTGTTATAGAGATTAGACGAGATCTTCCTGTAGATCTCTTCCTGCTTCAACGGATGCGGCAGTGCCTCCCGGAGATTGTGGCAACCCCAGTCGTACACCTTGGGGTCTTTCCAGCAGTCATTAGCCAGAATCTTGAGGTACTCTTTGTGGTAGGGATGCAAGGGGTTCAGAATGTTTTTAAACCAGTAGGTCTCATCCTTCATGCCAAACCATCGATACACCGGCCTTAAAGTGATCTTGTCGATCTCAAATCGATCTGACTTTGTAAATGTACGCACATATTCGGGAATCTCCCAGAAATTGCACTCCTGCACCACCATAACAACATTTAGGGCATTGACTTTGTTCTCCCGTCTTAACCGACTAAGAAATTCCAGGTTATTTATTACTTGATCCAACTTATCGAAGCCGCCGGTCAAATATCGGAAAACTTCCCGCCGCAAACTGTTTAATGTAAGATTTATTTCTATCTCAAACTCAGATAAATGTGCAAATCTATTCCAACGCTCTTCATCGAAAAGAATCCCGTTTGTTTCAAAGATAAGTCGAAATTCCTTGCGCTCCGGGTGCAGCTCTTCCAAAAACTTTAAGAAACTTGGATTTGCCAAAAATTCTCCTTGCCCATTCAGGTTTATCCTTTTTGCCTTTTTTGCAAATGGCACCAAGCGCGCTAAGGCATCATCTATCTTTTCGCGCTCTCCTTTTTCTGGACAAAAGATGGAATCGCGGCAAGTGGTACAGGCGATATTGCAGATGCGGTCATTAGCGATATTCATAAACTCCGGGGTCTCGCTGACAACAGCCCTTTTTTCAAATTCTTCTCTTGAAAGATCCGGCAGATCATCCCGCTCTAAAAACGGACATGCAGTTTTTCTGCAAAACGCAAACGAGCCATTCAAAATGCTATCCCTCGCTTGCTGTGCTTCTTCACTGGTCCAGATTTCATCCAGATTCTGTTTATATAGATTTCCAATCGTGCAATGCATCCAACTACAGGGCCACACTTCTCCATTAGGTGCCATATAGGTGCTATTAAAAGGTCTTTCACAAAATTTCATGTTATGCCCTCCAAATCGGTATGTTTGTCCAAATTAAACGGCGTGCTTCTTAAGCCATTCTAACAACTGTGTTATGGTAACGATTCTCGCTGAAATTTCCTCTTGCAGCACGGCTGGACTTTTACTGTTCCAATAAAGATCGCATACAAGGAGAGAGTCGACTGCCGGAAGGTCGTCTTGACCAAGTCGATAGACTGGCAAAGTCTTATGTACTGCGCCTAGGACATCAAATTCAACCCCATATGCTACAGTAACGCTTCCCTCCTCAGTCAAAACATCTAAAAGATACCTACCCATAAAGCCCATCCCCAGAATGGCTACGGAATGCAAATCATAGGCCTGGAAATACTCGCTAAACGGCATATTGTTTTTCTTTAATTTCAACAGCTGATATAGTAGTTCCCGCTCGTGATTAACCACTTTCAATTCATCTTTTTGCTTGCAATACTTATCAAGCCACAGTTTTTTAACCAGGGTCCCGCCCGCTACAGCGCCTACAGCTACACCGAAAAATAGAGCGAATATATTTGATCTTTTCATGCTATCACTCCATTTCTATCAGGGCTTTCAGCACATACCAGCTATATCTCATAGGCTGGTGGCTATGGACGATCATCTCCAGCAAATACCGAAACCGTTTAAGCTCCGGTCTCTTCACGCACTCCTCCACAAAACGAGCAAAACGATAGGGATTACGCTTGCCCAAATGTGCAGTTCGTGGCAGGTCTATGTTCTTTCGCGCCCACGTCTCTAACTTGCAGGGATACATAAACATATCATAATTGCGGTAAGGGTTGGTGTGGTGAATAGAGAACCAGTTGTGTTCTCCGCTTTTGTCTACAAAGCGGTAAGCGGAAAGAGGCTCATAGCTGCAATAGAAGCTTCCTTTGGAAAGCAACAGCAAAGCCATCGTCTTGTCGTCCAAATGACGGTGTGCCTGATAGAGGATGGAATACCTTTGCGCGCCATCACCCGAGAAAATGTTTCTGAACATCCATGTTCCTTGCTGTGCTGGTAACTGCCAAGTATCTAAAAAATCTTCCAACGTGAACACCCTCTTTGGCAACGTAAAATGTGGACTCTGTGTATAGTCTGGCACATTATCCTCATTTACCACCAAGCTTTTTCCACCGCATCCTATATATTCCGGATGCGCCTCTAAAAGCTCCCATTGTTTTTGCAGCTTATTAGCATCTATCCAATAGTCATCTCCCTGCAAGATTGAAATATATTTTCCCTTGGCCTTCCGGTATAGATCCCAAACATTTTTTGTGATTCCCACGTTTTTTTCTCGTAAGATGAGGGTGATGCGGCTGGGATGCTCCTGCGCATACTGCACAAGAATCTCCGGCGTTTTGTCTGTGGACGCATCATCACCGATCAAAACTTCATATTGAAGGTCTGTTTGTTGCTCTAATATACTATCTAATGCTTGCGCTACAAACCTTTCTTGGCAATACGTGGGCACAACCACGCTGACGTCTATATTCTTTTGCCCTGTGTCCATTCTGTTCGCTCCCGTATCCTAGGCTCCCACAAGATTGTTATACATCGTTTTGTAGTATTGTTGGTATTCCCCTGATATAATGTCTTTCCACCACTCCCGGTTCTCCACATACCACTGGACTGTCTGCTTCATACCAGTCTCGAACTTCGTCTCCGGCAGCCAGCCTAGCTCACTATGGATTTTCTCCGGATCAATGGCATACCTCCTGTCATGGCCTTTGCGGTCAGTCACATACGTGATCAAGTCTTCCGGCTTGCCCAATTCTTTGCAAATCAGCTTCACCACGTCGGCGTTCCGCCGCTCGTTATGACCGCCTACATTGTATACCTCGCCCGGCCTGCCCCTTTGCAGGATCAAGTCGATAGCCCGGCAATGATCCTCTACGTAGAGCCAATCCCGTACATTTACTCCTTCTCCATACACTGGCAGCGGTTTATCCTGTAGCGCATTCAGCACCATCAATGGAATCAGCTTTTCTGGGAACTGGTACGGACCGTAATTGTTGGAGCACCGTGAAATAGTAACTGGCACACCAAAGGTTTTGTGGTACGCCTGTACTATCAAATCAGCCCCAGCTTTGCTGGCACTATAGGGTGAGCTGGTGTGCAAAGGGGTGCTTTCCGTGAAGAGTAGATCGGGCCTATCCAAAGGCAGATCGCCATAGACCTCATCTGTCGATACCTGATGATATCGCTCTACTCCGAACTCTCTACAGGCGTCCAAAAGAGTGGCTGTTCCAATAAGATTAGTCTGCAAAAACACATTGGGTCCATCAATAGAACGGTCCACATGGGTTTCTGCCGCGAAATTTACCACGACCTCAGGACGTTCAGCTTGGAACAAATCAAAGACACGGCCTCTATCACAAATATCGCCTTTTACAAATTTGAAATTTGGCTTATCCATCACCAATCTTAAGGTGGACAAATTCCCCGCATAGGTCAATTTATCCAGACAAATGATCTTATCATCTGGGTGATGTTCAAGCCAATAAAATGTGAAATTCGAGCCAATAAATCCGGCTCCGCCCGTTACAAGCATGTTTCCCATGCGATTCCCTCCGCAATACGCTGTAAATATCGTCCATAGTCTGTTTGGGCCATAGGCTTTGCCAGTTTCAGCAGCCCTTCTCGGGTGATATATCCTTTTCGATACGCAATCTCTTCGATACAGGATATATACAGCCCTTGTCTTTTCTGAACAATAGATACAAAATTTGCAGTCTCTAAAAGGCCCTCATATGTGCCAGTATCCATCCAGGCTAATCCCCTGCCCAAAACAGAGACTTGCAGTTCGCCCTTTTTCAGGTAAACATTATTGATAGATGTGATCTCTAACTCTCCCCGTGCCGAAGGCTTTACATTTTTTGCAATGGAGACCACCTGCTCATCATAAAAATACAGACCAGGGATGGCATAATTTGATTTAGGGTGCTGGGGCTTTTCTTCGATAGAAACGGCTTTCCCCGACTTGTCAAATTCCACCACTCCAGATTTCTCCGGGTCAGGCACATGATACCCAAAAATCCAGGCTCCATGCTCTAGCGTAGAAGCCCTTTGCAGTGTTTCACTCAAGTGTCTGCCGTAAAAGACATTGTCCCCCAGGATTAGACAGACCTTTTCAGAGCCAATGAACTTTTCACCTAACAAAAACGCCTCCGCCAACCCATTTGGTTGATCTTGTACTTCATAGGAAATCTCCAGTCCATAATCATGCCCGTCCTTCAGTAATGCCTGAAAAGCAGGCAAATCCCTGCGAGTGGAGATGATTAGGATTTCTCGAATCCCTGCCAGCATCAAGGTAGACAGGGGATAGTAAATCATGGGCTTATCATAGATCGGCAATAATTGTTTCGAGACGGATCTGGTGATGGGGAACAGCCTTGTGCCCGTCCCTCCTGCCAAAATGATTCCTTTCATTTCATGCCCCTCCCGACCTTTAGTCCTATGGATCCAACATCTCACGCTGGATCCATTCTGCTGTTTTTATGACGCTCGCACGAAACTCACATACTGGTCCATACCCTGTATGTCGATGCAAAGCATCTGTGTCAATCTCACAATAGTCAATAAATGAGTATTCTGGGTATTTCCCAAATTCGAGCACAGCCTTTGGTGCCACAATATCCCGCACCTCCTGTATTAGATCGGCAAAGGGGCGAATCCGTCCACCGCCAAGATAGTAGGTCACACCAGGCTTTCCTCTTTCTGAAGCAGACATGATTCCTGAAACGCAGTCGGAAATGTAAATCCAGTTGCATAGGTTTTTCCCTTCTGTCAAAGGAACTCTGCCTTCTGTCAGCATGGTTTTTATCAATTTGTTTGACGCACGCGGAGAAGCTACACCTGGGCCAAAAACATGATCCAACCATATACCGATAAATTCTATGCCGCCATTGTGAGCCGTTATTTGACAGGCATTTCTTGCCGCTTGTTTCGCGGTGCCATATACACTACAGAGGCCAGCTATCCCATTGGCATCTCGACTTTTTTGGAATTCATGGATCGAACTAATAAAAACGAATCTTTTACATTTACAGGAGATAGCTGCCTGCACGGCATCGCAGGCAAATGGTACATTTGAAAATTGAACTGCGGGATCATTTTTAGCCGCCCCATATCCTTGCCAAGCTAAGTGTATGAACACATCAAAGCCGTTATCTGTGATGATCTGTGGAAGCATTTTGTAATCGGAAAATTCGGCTTTTATAATGTGGGAATCTGCGACTGCGTCAGGCTCACCCAGCTTATCGGGATGAGCACAGAGTCCATATACCTCCACTCCACTCTTGATGAGTGCAGAGAGTAGGGCTTGCCCGATAAAGCCCGACGCACCTGATAGGATTACTTTTTTCAGCATATACAACAAAGCCCTTCCAATCACCTTACATAATGTCGGTGTTGCAATTAAGAAACAATCATCTTATCTCTTAAAATTTGGATAGTTATCTCTATTCCATTTCTTGTAGAATAGAGTGTCCCACATCCCAATTTTTTCGGCTTATCCGCATTCAAAATCTGCCTGGAAATTTTAGAATAGCCTTTACGCTCTATCTCACTAGGCTGTTCAAAAATCACCTTACAGCCTCCGGCTTTCGCCGCTTGCTCCGCAAACTCCCGAATCGCCATCTGATACCGTTTATCTGCAATATTATACGCCTGTCCGGACTTCCCTTTTTCCAGCGCAACCAGTAACCCTTGCACAGCATCCACCACATAACAATGAGAGCGCTCCTTAAGTCCATCGCTCTTCAGCACAATGTCCCTGCCTTCTGCCGCTCTCCAAAGAAACTCCGCCACCGCCCGGCTATCCTGCCGCGACATAGTAGGCCCAAACAAATGGCAAGGCCGCACAATCACCACATCCACCCCAAACTGGCTCCAGTAACTTTGGCAAAGCACCTCGGCAGCACGCTTGCCCTCCGGATAGCAGGAACGCGGGTTGGACAAATCCAAAGGCCCGCAATAGGATTCTATAAAATCATCCTGATTCTCATTAGGCTGCCCATAAACTTCCCCGGAGGAAACAAACAGAAACCGTTTCATCCCATGAGCAATCCCATATTCCATCAAATTCTTTGTCCCCAGCACATTTGCCAGTAGTGTATCCACCGGATATTTCGCCATATTCACCGGATCTGCATTGCTGGCTGCATGGATAATAAAATCAACAGTTTCCGAAAAGTTTTCAAAAGGCTTGCATACATCTTGCTGCATAAATATAAAATTGTAGTTATCCCAATAGCTTGCAAATCTTTTGCGTGCTTTTTCAAAATTCCTCCCAACTGCAACCACCTTGCAAGGTTCCTTCTGCTGCTGGTTCCACACCATGATCGCGTCCACCAAACAGCTTCCAAACATACCGGTAGCACCTGAAATAAGGACGGTTTTCCCGTTAAGGAAGCCTAATCCTTGTATTTCTTTTAGGGAATTTATGTATTCCTGGTTTTCCAACAAATCCATGGCTACTCCCTCAACGCCAGCAGCGCCTTGAAAATCTTCAAATCATCCGGTGTAGTCAGCTTAATATTTGTCTCTGCCCCAATGGAAAAGTGGACAGATTCCCCCAACTCCACCATCAGCGTGCAGCTGGCAATAGAGTTCATAATGCCCATTTCAAGAGCTTTTCTATGGGCATCCGCCAACTTCTTAAGCGGAAACGCCTGGGGCGTTTGGGTCAATGCCAGCTTGTCGCGTGGCACCACTTCGGACGAGACCTGCTCGGTTGTCCGCCGCAAAGCCACCGTGTTGCAAGGCACAATAGAAACCGCCGAACCATGCTTCTTGCACTGCACAATGCAGTCCGAAATGATCTCATGGGAGACCATAGGACGGATAGCGTCGTGCACTAAAATCACGTCCTGTTCCCCATATAATTTCTCCGCACGAAATACGCCGTTTCGTATAGAAGCCTGCCCACAATCGCCGCCTGAAATCACCCAATCCAGCTTGTCAATTTTGTATTGCCGGGCATAAGCACGCAAAATGTCGTGCCAACCATCCACACAAACCACGCCGATTTTGTCAATATCCGGGTGGGATTGAAAAGCCTCTAACGTATAAATAATCACCGGCTTATCATTCACATTCAAAAACTGCTTGGGTATTTCCTGGTGCATCCGCTGGCCTTTTCCGCCCGCAATGATCAACGCAATGTTCATAACCCGAACTCCTTAAAAAGCCTGTCCACAATAATCTCCGGATCCTCTTCCCGGTCATTCTCAATCACCACATCCGAGGAATCCGGCTCGTCCCAAGGCAAATCCACGCCAACGACTTGCTTCACGCCCGGTGAGTAAAGCCCCTTTTGGTTGCGCCTGCGGAGCGTCTCCATGGACACTTTTATGTAGATTTCCCGATAGTTTTCAATGTTTTCCCGGCACCAGGCCCGCACGTCCGCATACATGCCGATGCCGCAATAAACTGCGTCCATTCCCTGATCCGCATACTCCATGCACCTTCTTAGCACATTCTTAGCGCCAGCCCGCCGGGCTTCCGTAGAATAGTCCCGTGGCGCTCTGGCATTGGATTTATCCCGGTTTTTGTCCCCGTCAATGAGGACAGCATCAGGTTTAATTGCCTGTAACCGCTGATAAAACAATCCGCCGATAGTGGTCTTCCCGGCCCCTGCCAAACCTGTAAAGAAGTAAACCGTCCCTTTTTTCATTTCCGTTTACCTCCTCAGTGGTACAAAGTCTGCTCCAGCAGCGCCGGGTCTAATTCCAGCTTGGGCATCATACGCAAAAGTTGGCCTTCCTCATTTATAAATTCCAACCCACCTAACAATTTTTTTCCATTTTCCAGCCTGTTTAAGTAAAAGCGGTTAAGGACATCTTCAACCATAATTTTTTGCGCAGCCTTCTCAACAATTTCTTCAACATCCCCAGCTGCATCAGTCAGCTTTACCGCGCCAAAAACTGCCTCCCAGGTTTCTCGAATATATTTGTCTACCGTAGTGAAATTGCCAACCCACTTCTGCATGGTATCCTCTGACACCAGTTCTCCATTGTATGCCTGAAAGTCATAGCCATAATATTCATAGGCATCCCGCAAAAGAAACTCAATGTATTTCTTTTCATCATTATTTACATACTCATCATAAGTTTTAAAAACGGATGACGTGTCGAACCCAATAGCGTAGTTATATGTCGGATTTATTTTCCCAAATTCAGAACAATAGGAAAAGCTGTCTGCAAAAGGTAAATCCACAAATTCTGCCAATGCAGTAAAAGTGGCTTTTGGATTCAGCTTCCCGTCCTCGAAACGCACCAGAATACTGTCGTGATAGAGCCTGTCCGCCGGGTCTATCATAAAACTGCGGTTTAGTACACGTTCAGATATAGCATCACTGACAATCGATTTTGCGGTTTCATCATGCTCGTTGCTCCACACAGCGCGATTATACATAAATCGGACTGTGGCGCCATGACTTGTAGTAAACCGGCGCATGGGAGTAAAAGTCTTTATGTACTTGAACTTCTGAAAAATAGGAGAATTGTGTATTTTTTCGGAATGCTTTGCATTCAAGACCGCCCGATTGGCGGAGTCCACTCCTAACTCATAGACTATGTTAGAAAAGTGAGGCTGAAAGAACAGTGTCGGTGCAATCCTGGAGGAAGCATCCAGTCCTGCGCAGGCCCTGGTATCACTTAAAAACATCGCTACCAAAATGTCCTTATCCGTTCTCCCTTTCATATGATATAACTCTTCTATTATCTGATGGGACCATCCCTTATTTGCTCCAAAAACCTCAAATGCTTTTTGCAAAGTTGGGATTTTTGTCAACGTGTCACGGACGATCCCAATCTGGTTTTCTATGTTATCCATCATAATCGAGGGCATTGTCAACAGATTCGGGTGGAAATCAAAAACTTCATTGAAAAAGTCGCCGCCATTGTGGCTGGAAAGCTGGGTGTGCCAAATCATCTTGTTGACTTCTTGCACACGGACGGGCTGCAATGTAAACTTGCTGTAGTCAATATTAAAACGCTCTTTAAAGTCGATAGGATACTGGTTTATCTCATCTTCAAAGAGGAAAACAATCTTCTTCTCTTCCAGCAGGGGCTTCATGTTTAGGCAGGGCAGATAAGCGCAGAACTCTGCCCAACTGGTGTAATGCAAATAGATATGGTTCTCCTTCGCCACGTCCTCGCTGCGGCGCACGTTGTCCCGCAGGTATTCCAGCTCGTACTGGGAGTAAATATCTGTTGCTAAGATGGGGTTCTCCAAGTCCTTAAAAAAATAGTGCTTGATAACTGTATCTTTAAAGTCAATATACGCCCCAAAACGCTCCTGGACAGGATAATAAGGCGTATAGCTTGTATCGTCATAGGGATAAAATTTAATGGGCAAATCTTCAAATTTCAAAAAATCTTTCCGGAATATGTAGGGGTATTTTTCCAAAAGGGCACAGTTCTTCTTATAATGCGCCTTCATCATCTTTACATTAGGCGCGTAAAACGCCTCGTCCATGATTTCCAAAATGTTTTCCTTAAATATCCCCTGGTTATATAAATCATGGAACATGGTATAGGAAATCTTATAGTCATCATCCCTGCCAAATTGCAGGATATATGCGGCGGCTTCCATCTTTGTTGTGGAGTCTGTCTCTCCCTGTAAGGCCAGCTTGTACGCCTGCAAGGCGCTTTCTGTTTCATTTAACTGCGCCAAGCGCTGCGCTATCTCAATCGCTTTCATCCTTGAAACCCTTTCAGCATCCCCACACAAAAAGGGGACGGGCACATACCCGCCCCCTCGTTTCGTGCATGGGATTTACTTTTCGAACAACAAACCTTCAGCTTATGGGCTAACGGAATTAGCCGAGGAGCTGCAGCACACCCTGAGGCACAGCGTTGGCCTGGGCCAGCATAGCCTGTGCGGACTGGATCAGGATGTTGTTCTTGGTGTAAGCCATCATCTCTTCGGCCACATCGGTGTCGCGGATGGTGGACTCAGCGTCCTGAATGTTCTCAGCCATGACGCTCAAGTTGTTAGCGGTGTGCTCCAGACGGTTCTGGGTTGCGCCCAAGTCGCCGCGGACAGAGGACACGCTGTTGATGGCATCGCGGATGGTCTGGATGGCGGCACTAGCGCTGGTGGGATTGCTGATATCCAACTTGTCGATGCCCAGGGCCTTGCAATGCATATCGCCGATAGAAACCTTCAGCTGGTTGTAGCTGTCAAAAGTATCGCCGATCTGCAGGGTCAGGGGGCCGGCCGAGCTGTCCGCACCACCTTCCAGGTATACGATATTATGGATTTTCTCCTCGGTATCCAGCAGCTTGGAAGCATCACCGCCATAGTAGTCAGCCTTCTCCTGCAAAGAAATCGTAGTGGCGTCGTCGCCAGCGCCAACGGTAAACGCATTGCTACCGCCGGCTGCAACCGAGATACGCGCGACCAACTGCTTCATAACATTTTCGTCGCTGGTATCCAGCTTGCCCTTAGAATTCAGCAAATCTTTCACGCCAACGCTGTTGGCGGCCGTGTCTTTGCTGTCTTTGTTAAAGGAAATGGCTGCGTCGCCAATATGCAACTTGCCGCCGTTAAGCAGGCTGTTCACCATGGAGTCTGTCAGCTTGAAGTCCGCGTGGGCCAACTGATCATTTTTCTTGGCTACGCCCAGCGTCACCTTCTGCGTATAGCAGTTTTCAACCGCTGTTTTGTCTGTCTCTACATCAGAACCATCAAAGTCATAGGTGACTTGCAGATTCGCGTCAAAGTCTACCTGGGCCTGGCTGGAGGCTTTTGTAAAGGTCAGTACCTTTCCACCGCCCGTACCAATTTTGAAATCATAGGAATTGCCTGCCGCGTCTGTCATTGATACACTGGTTTGAGAGCACGTAACGGTCAATTTGCTAAGATCAATGGCTCCGCCGGTTGCGACTGCAGAAGCAACGGTCACATTTAGGGCAATTGTGGCACCGCCAACATTAATCTTGAATGTAAAGGTAGCGCTAGCGCTCATAGAAGCAGTTGCTTTCAAATTGCTTAAAATCTGGTTAGAGTCAATTGTAAAGCCTGCGTCCTTCCCATCCACGCCTACCTTGTGGAGCTGTACGCTAGTGTTGTTCCCGGTAGCGTCAGAGGTAAGGAAGGAAATATCGGTTTTAGAGGCAGCGGCTGCGCCGCCAGCCTCGCGGCTGCCGTCCAGCAGCTTGATGCCGTTGAAGTTGGCGCTGTCAGCAATACGGTTAATTTCCGCCTTGAGCTGGTCCACTTCCTTCTGCAGGTTGGCGCGGTCAACTTCGTTATCATAAGTGCCGTTGGCAGACTGGGTGGCCAAGTAATCCATGCGGTTGAGCATGTCCTGGATCTCCTGCATGGCGCCTTCAGCGGTCTTTACCAAGCTGATGCCGTCCTTTACGTTCTTCTGGGCAGCGTTCAGGCCGGTGATCTGGGCGCGCATCTTCTCAGAAATAGCCAGACCGGCAGCGTCGTCGCCAGCGCGGTTGATCTTGTAGCCGGAACTCAGCTTTTCCAGGTTCTTCGCCAGAGCGGAAGTGTTGGTGTTGTAGTTGCGATAAGCGTTCATCGCGAGAATGTTGTGTTGAATACGCATAATTTTTCTCCTTCAAAATTATTTTTGCGTTTGTACCCCCGGCTATCCCTCGCCGGGTTTTCGCCTTAAACCGGAGTGATCGGTTCCGGCTCAAAGGTGTTATATATTTCAACCAGCCCGCGGACTGGCGGAAACCGAAATTATTTTTTCAAAAGCGAAACCTCCGGCACTTCCTCCGCCCGTTTCCGCCGCACCGCGACTTCCCTGGGCGCGTTCACCGCCAGTTCCACCGAGTCGCCCCGCCAGCGGTACACGTGGATGGAAATATCCTCGCCGATGGTGATGCACTCGCCTGCCTTGATCCTCAAAGTCAGCATATCGGGTTCCCTCCCGTAATTTTCTTTTTACTCGCGGGCCTCCGCGCTTTCCACCCGCTTAACCGCGTCATAGAAAGTCGTGGTCGCCATGCCGCAGCGTGCCGCGGCTTCCTTCATCTTTAGCTTGTGACTGCGCCACAGCAGCCGGGATTCTTCAAAATTTTCCGGCAGCGGCTTCCGGTGACCAACAGTGGAACCGTTCAAACGCCGCACAGTATCGTAAAAAGTGCTGTCCGGCATCCCGCAGTATTTCGCCGCCTCTTTCAGCGGCAGCTCCCGGTTCATCCACAGCTGCCGGGCCTCTTCAAATTTCTCCGGCAGGGGGTTTGACTTCCGGCCAAAACTCACGCCCTTAGCCTTTGCCTTGGCGATGCCCTCCGTCTGCTTTTTGTAGCGCTCCTCCCGGATGGACTGCTTTGCAGCCGACATAAAAAGCTCGGAAACAAAGCCGCTCAAGAGTTCCTGCCTGTTATCCGGGGCGCAATCAATCAATTCTGTAATGATTTCGTCCACCAGACCGTGGAGGCGCTGCCGCATTTTCTTCTCGTTTTCTTCCACAGACGGGGCATTCCCCTCGCTGTCAATCGAGTTCAAATAGAAGTCTGACACAGGCCATTCCACCCCCTGACAACGTAAACTTACGAATAACCGACGTACTTTTCCTATGCCCTATTTTGTGTCTTACACCCTGAGTATCGGCATATTTGCGAAAAAGATAAGGCTAAATTTCAAAAAAGCCTCACTTCGTAAATCCGTACATTTCCGAAGTGCCTTTTTTATTTATTTTTCCTCATTGTTTCCGCTTCTGTCGTGTCTCTTCACCGTATCGTAAAAGGTCGTATCCGGCATTCCGCAAGCCTGTGCCGCCTGGTGTAGGGTGAGTTCCTTCCGCTTCCAGGCGTGTCGGATGGCCCAGAAGTTCTCCGGCAGAGGTCGGGGCGGCCTGCCGAACCGTACCCCTCTTGCCTTGGCGGCTGCAATGCCCTCTGCCTGCCGCTGGCGGATGTTGTCCCGTTCGCTCTCCGCCACGAAGGATAAAATTTGCAGCACTAAGTCTGCAATAAATGTGCCCATCAGGTCTTTTGAAATTCGAGTATCTAGCAGGGGCATATCAATCACGCAGATGTCTACCCCTTTTTCTTTGGTAAGGATGCGCCATTGTTCCTGCACTTCTTGATAATTGCGGCCCAGGCGGTCGATGCTTTTTACGTATAGCAAGTCGTCCCGGCGCAGTTTTTTTACCATTTTCAGATAGTTTGGGCGTACAAAGTTCTTCCCGGACTGCTTGTCCATAAAAATGTTCTCCCGTGGCACGGACAGCCTGTCCATAGCAATCATCTGCCTGTCCTCGTTCTGCTCCATGCTGGAAACCCGTACATAGCCATATGTTTTCAAAACAATCCACTCCCTTCGTTTCCCCGTTATTGTACCGAACCCTGCCAAAAACAAAAAGGGCATGGGCGCGCTCCCATGTCCTTAAAGTTATATATATTTTCACATTTCTCTCCCGCGGTTCCTGCCGTTCTCCCGCTGTTTGTTTCACGACCCGCATCAACGCGGTTTCCTCTTCACCGGACACCCCTCTTTTGACTTAGCGCCCCGCTATGCCTGCCCCACATCGGTATCTTGCCACCCCTATCCGCTCCCTCTCCCGCACGATCAGTGTCTCCGGGATGGCAGGCAGCCACTTCTTACTGAACATCGTACTGCCAAAGTAAGCGTCGAAATTCGTGACGGGCAGCACGACCCAATCGGAATCGCCAGGCTTGTTATCAAGATAGTAGGCAATCAGCGTGCAGACGGCCTTCCCTGGCACTTTGTCAGGCTTAAGCTTGTCAATCTGTTCCAGTACAGCTTCCGGCAAAGCAGTTTCATGGCTGCGCAGCGGCCCCAACTCCAGGGCATCCGCCAGCACATCATCAAACCGCAGAATCCACGCACCATTTGTACCAGGCGAGAAGAGCGGCACTTGAAACTGCACCACTTTCTTTCTCCAAGCGCCATCAAATTTTCTCTCGATGGTATCAGCTTTATCATAGGCCGACTTGGTTACTTTCTCAGGATTCTCTTTCAAAAAACGCGCTATACTGTGCGCATGGCGGCAAAACCAGCCAGTCCCATGCTCGTCTACTAATTCGGGAAACTCGCTGCTTAAGTCCCTGAAATCCGCTTCATATTGCCAGCCCTCTTTAGGGCTGGCTTTTTCTTTGTCCGGGACGCTGCACCATGCGCATAATGCACGCCGTGCGTATTCGATTCTGTTGCGTGATGATTCCACCAAAGAACCATCACACCCGTGAAAAAGGTAGCCTCGCGCTATGATCGTCAGAACACGGGCCAGGCCCTCAAAGTCCAAAAGCATACCCATGGTAAACCTGCCCATATAAAGGGTGTCGCGTTTTGTGACCGCCTTATAAATTGGCTGTTCCGTATAAGCTAGAAATTCTTCCCACTCATTCAGCATGGGGCACCTCCTTGCGAACATTCTCCTCGATGTGGTCGAGCAGCAAGTCCCATAAGAGATTCCGTTTGCCCAGGGCCACCACGTACCGCACAGCAAGGCGGGGGTTCACTATGTTGTCCAACAACTCCCTGCACTTTTGTGAAACAACCTCCCGGTAATCATGGCGCAAAGGTTGCTCCAAATAAGTTTTCATCATCTGTCGGAAAGCCGTTGAATCCGTATCCCGCAGGTATTTCTTCCTGTCTGTTGCCTGGTTTTCATCGTCAATATCGCAAACAATGTCGCCCAAAATCCGGTAACCGCCATGGCGAAAACCCGCAAACAAATCGTGATACTCTGCAAGTTCTGGCAAATTCTCCGTCAGGAATTTGTCTCTGGAAGCGGGATCCAGAAAATGCCATTTTTTGTCGACAATAGCAGTCCTTGCATCAGCAATCCGTTCCGGCAAAACGTCCTGAAAGGCAGCATACAACTCGTCGGCATCATAGTCATCCTCTTGCCCCTGGCGGAACAGAATTCGCTCGATATCATTTTTTCGCGGCTTTTCTTTGATGGGCGCGCGGCAGGCCCGGATGCGGGACAGGCAGGCTTCGTAATCGTGCAGCAAATCAGAGGCGGCAGAAAGGATTTCAGGGGCAAGAGAGTCCTGCCAATTCCCTTGCGCAAAGAAAAACAGTTCACTGTCTTTGGCAGGCTTTGGCTTGATTTTGGGCGTATTCTTTTGCAGCTGATATGCCAGATAGGGCAATCGCTCCAGGTTGGAATCCACTTGCTCCCAATCGGTTTTTTCAAAGAAAGCTTTGCGCTTCTGCCGGAAGGTAGGCTCGTACCATTTGCCGCGAACCTCTGCCGATTCCAGCAGCTTTTTGTACTGCAAAAACAAGCTTCGGTTCACAGTCTTTTTATTCAGATATTCGGATAAATCCGGTTTCACACCGCTCTTGGCTGAGTCGATTTCCAGGCCGGTAAGGATTGCTAAAACCTCTGTTTCTTCCCGGCATTGCTGACGCAATTCCGAATCGGAATTCTCATTATAAGCGATGATGCTTCTATCCAAAGCAGCATTTGAAATCTGCCCCACGCGAGATGAAAAGGTGTTGCGCACCGTCTCAAATCTGGCTCTCCAATCGCCTGCATTGCGGATTTGCGGCTCGGCTGCCGGGATTTTCAAGAGAGGCAAATTGCTGAAATTATCCAGTGAGTCCACTTCATAATTTCGCTTCACGCAAGCATTCAAAATTGGGTCTGCAATGGTTTTAATCATGTCGCCGTCGAAATCGGCCCCACCTAAACGCTCCGCTGCCAGCATATGCGAATCGACCATCACAACATCGGAAAGATGGCCTAAATAGTGCCTGCGCATCTGTTCGACTTCGGCGTAATACATCAGCTGAATCTCTTCATTCCGCGCGATATGTGGGTTGCGCAAAATGGTGGATTCCGTGCCATGCCCATAAGCGGCTTGCGGCGCATAATAAGAATTTTCCGCAAAACGATTGCTCATGGCAGCGGCATAAAAACGCTTTTGCGCGGCATTTTTAAGCTTGCTTCCATCCAATAAAAGCGTGAGAAGCTCCATCAAATCGCCGGACAAAAACCGATTATCGCCCGCGACAATAAGCTGTCCGACAGCGTACTGGTTCAAAATCTGTTCCGCCTTTGCGTTCAGCTCTTTGGTATACACCGGTTCGTTGATAAACAGCGAATTCTTTTTCAGAATTTCCGCCATACGGTACGCCTTGCTTTTTTTGAAAAACTGCCTGCGATCCAATGCCGAAAGAAAATATTGCTTGCGGAAATCCTCATCTGCACAGTAATTGTAATAGGCGGATTCCGTTTCTTTTGTGAGCCAATTCCGCTCGTCGTTCGCGGGAGATTCCTTCCGTCCCAAGGGCAGGTCGCCAGGCCGAAACTCGTCAGCCGTCATGGAAACCGTGTTCAAGAACTGATAGTTTAGCGTAGTAACCTTTTCGGGTTTCTCCTTACTGACGTTCGTAATATAAAGGGCATGACGGTAGCGACGGAATGCGTTCCAATAATCCTCCCAACTCATGCCATTTTCTGTCAGCCAACCATACCCTTTAAACATGGATTTCGTCAAAATAATATCCACGTCGCGTACCTCGTGTTTCACGTCCCACAGGTCAGTGATGGTCTCCGTTCCGCCGCTGATGAGGAAATCTTTGAAGTCAACCTGATGGAGCATCCCCTTTATATAGGGCAGCCGAATCTGGAAAGAAGTGTGAATGTGCCCGCCACAGAATGCCTTGTCCACCACCTTGGCGTACGCTTTGGAAATCAAGCCTTCGCCATCGAACAGGGTAACCTGAATGTCCTCATGGCGTTCTACCCGGCGATATTTTCGGACGCTTCCAGCGCTGCCGTCATCCTCCACAGTGATAACAGGCACATACGGTACGGTAACTGTTGGGTTATCGATTACAATCACGCGGTGCAGCCTGTCAATATTTATATTGTCAATCCGCATACCACCAGATAGCATCAAACCGTTATAGGCATATAACTTGCTCAACTGGCAATCGCCTATTTTCATGTCCATCATAATATGCTTGCGCAAGGGATCGTAAAAATCCTCCCGGATGAAAGAGAGCTGGGCCTTGCGGCTCATGCTGCTGGAGCGCTCGAATGCTAGGTATCGGTGGGGGCCAGTGCCGAAATCAAGGGTGATGCCCTCTGGACGGAACATGCTCTCGGCCTTTTTCTGCCGAACAGCATGGCGGGTTTGCGCGGCGTTGCGGTCGAAGATATTGCTGAAATCCACGTAGCAAATGACCTCCGCCAAGTCGTTCAGCAGGGCATCTTCACCGGGATGCCGATAGTTATTGCCGTGCAGGACGCACATGGCCTGGAAGAAAAGGGCGCAGTCCTGCTGCTCGTGGAGAGCGGCGCGCACCTTGCATTTCTCCGTTGCCCCGGCGTTTAGGAAAAACGCATAACCGCCATCGCCCGCCTCCTTGGCGTAGCCCAGCAAGGCGCTTGCAGACAGCGTATAGATCCGGTAACGAATTTGTGGCACAGATATCACCTCCTGCAGAGATTATACCAGTTCTTACCTTACTTTGCAAATATGAACACTGCTCCCACTTTTTCAAATCGGGAGCGCTGAAAGGACTGGTTATATGAGTAAAACTACCGAAAAACTCGCCGTTGTGGACGGCGAAACCCTCTTGGAAATGAGGCTCCCACCCAGCAAATTTTGTATCGACACCCTCCTGCCACAGGGGATCTCTATGCTGGGCGGCGCGCCAAAAACCGGGAAGTCCTGGCTGGTGCTGGACTGGTGCGTCCGCATTGCAAAGGGCGAACCCGTGTGGGGATTCAGAACAAAGCAAGGCACCACGCTCTACCTCTGCCTGGAAGACCCGCTGCGCCGGGTACAGGAACGGCTGTGTCAGTTGACGGACGAAGCCCCGCCCAACGCTTTCTTCGCTACTGCTGCCGAAAAGCTTGGCGGCGGTCTGTGCGAACAGATTCAAGATTTCGTCCGGGAGCACCCTGACACAGTGCTGGTAGCCATCGACACCTTCCAAATTGTGCGCGCAGGCAGCCAAGACGTTTCCTACGCCAACGATTATGAGGAAGTGCGTAAACTGAAAGCCTTGGCGGATGAGACAGACATTGCTTTGCTGCTGGTGCATCATTTGCGTAAGCAAGGAGCCAGCGACCCGGTCAATAAGCTGTCGGGCACCACGGGCATCAGCGGGGCCATGGACGCGCTCTTTATCCTGGACAGAAGCCAGCGCAGTGGCAATACGTCAACCATGCTCTGTACGGGCCGGGATATTGAGACCCGGCAGATAGAGTTGCGCTTCTCAAAATCAGACTGCGCTTGGGAACGGGTGCAGGATAGCTTGGAGACCCGTGCGCTGGAAACGCCGGAAGAGCTGGCTGCGTTAATTAAGTTTATACGAACTAGCAAGACATTTGACGGCGGCAATACGCAGCTTGCCTTTGAGGTCAGTAAGGCGGCGGGTAAGGAAATTCAGCCCAGGGCCCTCAAGCAGATGATGAACCGCTGGCGCTATGCTTTAGAGGAGCGGGGGGTGTTCTTTTGCAGCCGTCGGAGCAATGGACAGCGGCTCGTGACGGTTTCTTATTCTCCTGCCCTGCCAGGCAGTGCCGCAAGTGACGTATCAGCTTGTGGCACAAAATCCTGCGTTCCTTGCGACCCTGCCGACGCCGAAAGCCTTGTAATCTCTAGGGAAAACGCCCACCCGGCATAATCAGCAGCCTGCGGCCCTTGCGCCCCTGTGAGGCCACAGCAGGCCCGTGTTGGCAGTTTTCAGCTGAGGCCGTGGAAGTCCACCCCCCAGGCCGCACAAGGCCGTTTCGGGGCAAATGTGGCCCCGCTTTGCGGTAGTGCTGTTGGAGCAGGTTCCCAGCCCACCGGGCTGGGGCAAGCAGAGCGCGTGGCTGTCCGCCCCGCACATAAGAGAACCGGGCAGAAGCCCGGACCCACTTCAGGAAGGAGAAAAGTATGCAAAATACCAGAAAACGGAATAGAACATTAACAATTCGCCTGACAGAGAAGGAGAAAACTTTGATTCAAAATAAGGCCCGGAAAGCCAAATTAAGCGTCACTGATTTTCTGGTTTCTGCGTCCTTGCGGACAGAAATCCACGTCGCCGAGGACATTAAACCCATGTTGATTGAGTTGAAAAGGATCGGCAACAACATCAATCAAATTACCATGAAAATCAACGCGGGAGCATTTTCATCCGCTGATTTTGGCGAAGTTATTCATGGTCAGCGTTTACTTTACGAGCAGCTTCTGCGCATAGCGGGGAAAAGCTGATGGCAACCGTTACATATATTAAGGAGGCCCGGCAGGCGGTAAGCGCCATGAAGGGCGTTATCGTGTATTGCCTACAAGAAAAGAAGCTTTTGGATGATGCCACTGGCCAGCGTATGGTCAGTGGCATTCATTGTGACGGGGAGAATGCATTCGTGGAATTTATGGCAACTAAGGCCGTTTATCAGAAGACAAACGGCACAACCTTTTACCACTATGTGCAGTCTTTTTCCCCGGAGGAAAACACCACTCCGCAGGAGGTTCACGCCGTTGCCAAAGAGTTTGCGGAACGGGCTTGGCCTGGGCATGAGATTCTGGTGGCAACGCATTGCGATGCAGGGCACCTGCATTCTCATTTTGTTGTCAACTCCGTCAGCTTTGAGGACGGCAGGAAGCTGCGGCAAGGCCCAAGCACATTGCAGTCGTTGCGGCGGTTGAGTGATGAAATTTGCGAAGCGCATGGCCTGTCCGTGCTGCCTGTGTATGAAAATTCCGGCAGGGACCTTTCCGCCCGGGAGTACCGCGCCGCCGTAAAAGGGGAAAGCTGGAAGTTCAAATTGATGGCGGACATCTGCGCTGCCATGAACCGCAGCGGCAGCCGTGAGGAATTCAAACGCGAGATGAAGCGGCGCGGCTATCAAGTCAGGTGGGCGGATGAGCGCAAATATATCACGTTTACTTGCCCTAATGGCATGAAGTGCCGGGACAGCAAATTACATGAGGACAAATTCAGGAAGGAGAATTTAGAGTATGAGTTGCAGTACAGAGAAGCGTACTATGGACGAATTGGTGGCAAGAAATGCAGGCGGCATCAACAGTATGCGCGGTTCGAGCATGCCGGTGATGGTACCGATACAGGAGAAGGATTGGGATACCATGGTGGGCTTGCTGGAGAGCGCGGTGGACTTCCAGCCGAGAGTGTATTCGCTGGTGAGGCAGCGGGCGACTCCCGAGCAGATGGCCGATCTACTCAATCAGTATCTGGAACAGGAGCAGACGATTTCCCAGTCGCTGGTGAGCCAGGTGCAGGAATCGACATCGCGGATGGAGAACCTCGCGCAACAGGCTGGGAGAAATCTCGAAAAGAGTTTGAGCGATTCCTTGGAAAGGGGCTCGCAGTTGGAGGCAGCCATCGCCCAGGCCGCAAAACGCCGGAGTTGGAAAACGCGGATCCTCATCATCGTGGTATCCGTGCTGGCATCGGCATGGGGGGCGGCGCTGTCCGTTCTGCTGTGTATGCGCTGGCTGCTCTGAGCGAGGACGAGGAGGACCCGGAAGAACGCCGTAAGCGCATAGAAGCGCAGGAGAATGGAGAAGCCATCGGGACGGCCCTTGGGATGGCTGCAGGGTTGCTGAGCGAATTGAAATAGTGAAGGGAGAATCAAAATATGATTTTTATTTTCACGTTGGCTTTTGTGTTGGCAAGAGTATTGACTGCATATATATGGTATAGGGACAAGCAAAGGGGGCTCTGTTTTGAAGAAACAAAAGCTGAATTACCGCTTCCACGACCCCAACCCGGAGGGCGTGGCGGCGAATTACATATTAAAGACTTTCATGGAAGTGGACATGGATAAGGTGGAGCAGGCCGTCCAACAGGCAGCGCTGGAGCCGGCGCAGGAGGACGAAGGCATGGGCGGGATGGCTATGTGAAAGAGGGGGCGTGTGGATTGCACGCCTCTTTTTTTGGTACAGCCAAAGAGAACGCGGTTGCTAATTTGGGCGGCCTGTGATATGATAAAAGAGATGAAACTGCAAGGAGTACAAGATGGATACGATAGAGTACAAGGGCTATGTGGGAAGCGTGGATTTTTCTGAACCGGACGGGCTTTTCTATGGGAAGGTCGAAAATGTGCGCGCCCTGGTTTCCTATGAGGGGGCAACCATTCCCGACTTGATAGCTGATTTTCATGACGCCGTGGATGCATTTCTAAAAATGAAAGGGGCAGAGATACAATGAGTAAAGTTTATTCGGTCAACGAAATTGAAGATGTGCTTCACCCCGTCTTTGCCAGCCACGGCGTGCGGCGAGCCGTCCTGTTCGGCTCTTATGCCAAGGGGATGGCTACGCCTCGCAGCGATGTGGATATTTTAGTCGACAGCGGCCTGCGTGGTTTAGCTTTCTTCGGCTTATTGGAAAGCGTCACCTCTACGCTGCATGTTCCCGTCGACTTGATAGATGTGACCCAAGTTGAGAATGGTTCGCAAATTGAAAGAGAAATACAGAAAACCGGGGTGGAAATATATGGGCAGTAAAGACAAGGCCGTGCTGAAAAAAATCCTCCGGCACATTGAAAGCATCATGACGTATTGCAAAGACTGCCATTCCCTGGGGGATTTTTCGGCTGACTCCATGCGTTTGGAAGCCACTGTGTTTAACCTCATGCAGATCGGCGAACTGGCCAAAGAATCTTTGAGTGATGAAATAAAAGTGCAAATCACAAGCATTCCCTGGCAGCAGATATACGGCATGCGCAACCGCATTGTCCACGGCTATTCCGGGGTCAACATGCAGATCGTGTGGGATACTGTATCGGTGGACATTCCCATGCTCCACAAAGAATTAAAGTCTATTATTGAAACAAACGCTTAAATATGGCGGGGCCGCTTTAGAAACGGCTCCGCCAATTTTTTATTGCTTTTTCCAGCCAGACGTGGTATACTCCGTGGTAACAAATCGTTTAAATTTTATTAGTGAGGTGCGTCCATGAACATCGCCGCCTATTGCCGAGTCTCCACCGACAAGGAGGACCAGCTCAACAGTCTGGAAGCCCAGAAAGAATTTTTCTCCGAATATACCCAGCGCACCGGGGACGTGCTGGTGCGCCTGTACGCCGATGAGGGCATCTCCGGCACAAAGATAAAGAACCGGAAGGAGTTCCTGCGGATGATGGCCGATGCCGAGCACCACCTGTTCGACATGGTAGTGGTCAAGGATATCAGCCGTTTCTCCCGAAACACCGTTGACCTGCTCCAAAGTGTCCGCAGGCTTCGCTCGCTGGGCATCGAGACCCAGTTCCTCACCGCCAGCATGACCAACATGGGCAACAGCGAGCTGTTGCTGACCATGTTCGGGGCCATTGCCCAGGAGGAGAGCGCCAACACCTCCAAGCGGGTGAAGTTCGGCAAGAAGATGAACGCCGAGAAAGGCCGGGTGCCCAACATCGTCTACGGCTATGACAAGACGGTGGGCGACTACTTTAACCTGGCTATCAACCAGCCGGAGGCGGAAATTGTCCGCCAAATCTTCCATATGTACACCGAGGAAGGCGCGGGCGCGGCAAAAATCGCCAACACCCTCAACCAGCGGGGCCTGCGCACCAAACGTAACTGCTCCTGGAGCCAGAACGCCATCTGCCGTATTTTGACCAACGAACTGTACACCGGCAAAATCATCAACGGCAAGCAGGAGGTGGCAGACTTTCTCACGGGCCAGCGGGCGGACAAGCCGGAGGACGACTGGATCGTGGTGGACAGGCCCGAACTGCAAATCATCTCCCCCGAGACCTTCCAGCGAGCCCAGGAGATACTGGATTCCCGCCACAAGACCTTCCACACTGACCACCAGCGCCAGAGCAACAAGCACCTGTTTTCCACCCTCATCAAGTGCAAGGAGTGCGGCTGGTCATTTTATCGGACGGTACGCACCTATAAAAACACTTACGTGCGGTGGGTCTGCTCCGGGCACACGGGCCGGGGCGCGGACAGCTGCCCCAACGGCACTACCGTTGACGAGGATGAATTGATAAACACCCTGCAAAAATACTTCGCCGACATATTACGGCAGAAGAAAAATATCATTCCCTATGTGGTCAGGGAGTTCCAACGGGTCTACCGGGCTAAAGATGACAACCAGGGATATGAGAAAGAACTCACCGCCCAGCTTCAAAAGCTGCAAAAGACCCGCCAGAAATACATGGACATGTACACCGACGACCTTATCAGCCGGGAGGAGCTCAACGAGAAGATAGGCGGCTCCAAGAAGGAAATCGAGCGTATCGAAAACGAACTGAAAATCGTGGGATACAACATCACCAAGGGTGACCAACTGGAGAGCATCCTGCAAAACACCTTCAAGACCATAGAGGACATCACTGATGTGCGCGCCATGACCAACGCCCAGCTCAAGCGGGTCATCCAAAAAATTGAGGTGGACAAGGACGGCAACGTAGATATCTACCTACGGCTGCTGGGGGAGTTAGGGCTGCCCGAAACCGTTTTGATTCATGACAACCATACATAAAGATGTATCCCAACGCCTGCAATATATTGACAGGGGCCTGTACCGGGACGTAAAAAATGTACTGGCGGTCAACAAAGCCCAGCGGCACATACGGGGCGGTATGGCTACCAAGAAAAAATACCAGTCGTTGAAATAAAAGCCCAGCCCCAGCAAAAGAGCCCAGCCGCTGGCAGCCGCCAGCAGCTGGGCCTTTCTTGCTTTTCTCTAATAATCCAGCACAACAGCTCCATCTTCCCACTGGGCGTCCCGCAGACTGGGGATGTCAATGTAGCCTAAAGCATCGGCGTACAAACGGAAGGGCCCAGGGCCCATCAGCGTCTGCAGAGGCACCGTATAGCCAAGGGGAAGCGTTGCACCCGAGTCAAGATGCGCCCCATACGCCGGGGTTACTCTGGGACAATACGCAACATACCATTCCCCCCGCCGGTAACGGCCGACGAAATAAGAGGCATTGAAATACTGTGGCCCGGTAATCTCCACAACAATTTTCACTAGCGGCGACTCAGGGGTATCCACGAAAGAGCGGCCATCTTCTTTCTTGAATAGGGATATCTCCTTCAGCCGCATGGGGGAATCGTCCGTATCGAACCAAGCGTTGGCCTCACAAAATTCATCCACCGTCCAATCTGCAAAGGGGTCAATGGCGCTGCTGGCAAGCGCCCCCCAAGAGAGCAGCCCCGCCGCCAGCACGCCTACCCCAAACCGCAACAGGGCCTTGAGAATATACCTCCTCATCCTGTCACCTCTCCGGTGGAAAGGGCGGCCAGCCCATCTTCCGCTTGCCCAGCAGATGGAAATGCAAATGCTGCACGCTCTGCATGCCATCCTCGCCGCAGTTGTTGACAACCCGGAAGCCCTTTTCCAACCCCAACTCCCGGGACAGCTCCGCAATAACCTCAAAAATATGCGCCACCACCCCGCTGTTTTCCGGGCCGATCTCCTGAGCCGAGGCAATATGCTCCTTCGGGATCACCAGCACATGCACCGGCGCCTGAGGATCCAGGTCATAAAAAGCCACCACCTGTCTATCCTCGTAAACCTTGTTAGAGGGGATCTCCCCCGCCGCAATCTTACAAAAAATGCAATCTGCCATAATCAACCATCCCTTCCCAATCAAATAAATCGGTTTTCAGCTCAAGCCCTTTCCCAAAAGGGCTTGCAGGGGTGTGGGGTGAGCGTCTGCCATGTAGCAAAACGTATCGCTTCGCGAAACGTTTACAAGCTGCAAACCCACCGGGCCGGCAGGCACGACCGGCGTCCCCACGGCCTTCCCTTAGCCCAGCTGCTTCTTCACCAGCCCCGGCACCGCCGCCAAAGCTTCGTCCAGCTTGGTCTGATCCTTAGCGCCTGCCATGGCAAAGTCTGGCCGCCCGCCGCCGTTGCCGCCGGTGAGCATGGCCACCTCTTTTACAAGCTGCCCAGCTTTCAGGCCCTTATCCTGGGCCGCTTTATTGCAGGCCGCCGCCAAAGACGCCTTGCCCCCCGCAATGCCCGCGAACACCGCCGCCAAGGGCTCCTCATATTCCTTAGCCTTGTCGCACAAAGCCCGCAGGGCGTCCGGCGCGGTGCCAGAAAGCAGGGCAAACACCACCTTGACGCCCTCCACCTCCTGGGCGTTCTGGAACACGCCCTGCAGGTTCGCCTTGGCCACCTGCTGGTTCAGGGCCTCAATCTGCTTGTCCTTCTCCTTGATCTCCCCCATCAGCTGCTTGGCCCGGATGGGCAGCTCTGCCGGGTTCGGGGTCTTCAAGGCCTGCGCGGTTTCCAGCAGGGTAGCGTTCTGGGCCGTAATAAGCCCCAGCACCCCCGCGCCGGTAACCGCCTCAATGCGCCGCACGCCCGAAGCCACCGAGGACTCCGAAACGATTTTAAAGAGCCCCAGCTTAGCCGTGTTGTCCATGTGGGTGCCGCCGCAGAACTCCCGGGAGAACCCGTCGGTTACCGAGGCCACCCGCACCACGTCGCCGTACTTCTCGCCAAAGAGGGCCATGGCCCCGCTCTTGCGGGCTTCCTCAATGGGCATTTCTTTTACTTCCACCGGCACAGCCTTCAAAATCTCTTCATTGACAAGAGTCTCTACCGCCACCAATTCATCCGGTGTCATAGCGGAGAAATGGGTAAAGTCAAAACGCACCTGGCGTTCGTTTACCAGCTGCCCCGCCTGCTCCACATGGCCGCCCAGCACCTTGCGCAAGGCCGCCTGCAGCAGATGGGCGCCGGTATGGTTGCGCATGATCTGCTCACGGCGCTTTCCGTCTACCTGGGCTGTAACCGCCGCGCCAACGGTCAAGGAGCCCTCGGCCACTACAGCCCGGTGCAGGAACACCCCTTGGCTGCGGGTAGTGTCCACCACATCTACCAAAAGCCCCTGGGCCTTGATCTCACCGCTGTCGCCGACCTGTCCGCCGCTTTCGCCATAGAAGGGGGTCTTATTCAGCACTACGCTGATTTCCGCCCCTTTCCCAGCCGATTCCACAAGCTTACCGCCCTGAATAATAGCTATGACTTCGGCCCCAGCCACCAGCTGGCCATAGCCGGTAAATTCCGTGTCCGCCAGACCCGCCGCCGCCGTGCCCTCGCCCTTCCAGGCATCGGCCCCGGCATCCTTACGGGCGCTGCGGGCGCGCTCCTTCTGCTCCTTCATCAGCTCCTTAAAGCGCTCTTCGTCCACATCCATGCCGCGCTCGGACAAAATCTCCCGGGTCAAATCCAAGGGGAAGCCATAGGTATCGTTCAAGGTAAAGGCGTGCTCACCAGAAAACACTTTAGAATCCGCCTTATCAATAAAGCTGTTAAGCAACGCCAAGCCCTGGTCAATGGTGCGCAGGAAGCTTTCCTCCTCAAAGCTGATAACCTTGCGGATGGTCTCCCGCTTTTCCCGAAGCTCCGGGTAGGCCTTTTCATTCTCCTGAATAACCGTGTCCGCCAAATCAGCCAGGAAAACACCGTTCACCCCCAAAAGCTTGCCATGGCGGGCAGCCCGGCGCAAAAGCCTGCGCAGCACATAACCCCGTCCCTCATTCGAGGGCAGCACACCGTCGCCAATCATAAACACCGTAGAGCGGATATGGTCGGTGATAACACGCAGGGAAATGTCGCTTTTCGGGCTTGCCCCATAAGCCACGCCGGAAATCGAGCTCATATGCTTCATAATGTTCTGCACCGTGTCCACCAGGAACAGGTTGTCTACCCCCTGCATCACACAGGCCAGGCGCTCCAAGCCCATACCGGTGTCAATGTTCTTCTGGATCAGCTCAGCATAATTGCCCTCCCCATCGCTGTCAAACTGGGAGAACACCAGGTTCCAAATCTCAACATAGCGGTCACACTCACAGCCCACGCCGCAGGCCGGCTTGCCGCAGCCATGCTCTTCCCCCCGGTCAAAGTAAATTTCCGAGCAAGGCCCGCAGGGGCCGCTGCCGTGTTCCCAGAAATTGTCCTCTTTGCCCATGCGCTTCATATGGCTTTCCGGCACACCGATTTCCTTTGTCCAGATGTCCCAGGCCTCGTCATCGGTCTCAAAAACTGTAACATAAAGCTTTTCCTCAGGGATTTCCACTATCTGGGTAAAAAACTCCCAAGCCCACGAAATCGCCTCCCGCTTGAAATAATCCCCAAAGGAGAAGTTGCCCAGCATCTCAAAGAAGGTGCCGTGGCGGTCGGTAATGCCCACACTGTCAATGTCCGGGGTGCGGATGCACTTCTGGCAAGTGGTCACCCGGCGGCGGGGAGGCTCCACCTCGCCGGTGAAATACTTTTTCATAGGGGCCATGCCTGCGCCAATAAGTAAAAGGCTGTTGTCCCCCTGCGGTATAAGGGAGAAACTGGGTAGGCGGAGATGCTCTTTTGATTCGAAGAAATCCAAAAACTTCTCACGTAATTCATTTAATCCTGTCCACTGCATTGTTATCGCAACCTTTCTAAAAAATAATAGCAAGTTAAAATAGACTGGCAAACAAAAGGGTGCCCAGCGGGGTTGCTGCGTACCAGTGGCACACAGCAACCGACCGAGCCGGCAGGCGAGACCCCACGGCCCTTTAGCGGGTTCTTAGGGCAGCGCCCTAGGTGGGGTGTGGGGCAAAGCCCCTAAGGTCTTAAACCCTATTCCCCCTTCCGAAAATACTCCACCCCCAACACAACAAGCCCTGCAACCAGTAGCAGCCCACCCAAGACCACTGGCCACACCATGCCGCTTTCCAGCATAGCGGTGCCAAAGCGCCCTGGCGGGGTAAACCAAGACGAGACGTTGTACACGTTTGCGGCAGAGCCCACCAGCCCGCCCATGCACCAAATCGTGCCGATAAGCGTAAGAAACCCGCCGATAACTGCTCTTTTCATCGTTTATCTATCCCTCCTACACAAAAATAGGGCCTGCCAGTCCACAAGGGACGGGCAAGCCCGCGGTACCACCCAAATTGCAAAACGCCAGCCAAAAAGCCAACCGTTTTGCCGCTTTTACCCCGTTAACGCCAGAGGCGACGCCGCCGCTCCTCGCGGCAGTGTGCATACGCATTTGCGCGTATGAAACAGAGCGGCCTGCCTGCACCATCCTACGGCTTTGCACCAGCCAGCCGTCTCTCTGTACGCCGGTGAGAGGCATCTTCCCCACACATCCTTTATTTTCTACCCTATTATAGCCGCTTCCCTGGCTTGTGTCAATCTTTTTCTTTCACAATGATAAGACCTTGACGGCTTCACCCCCCAAAATCTTTCCCTTCATTTTTTCTTTTGTTACTAGAGTCTGTTTTATAACTCCGAAACGCCGTCTTTACGTCTAAAACGGACGGCTTCTGCGTCAAAAATCCTGGCATTTCTCCGGTTTTGAAACAGACTCTAAAAGACCTTAGGGACTATGCCCCGAACACCCCGCCAACACTTTTTAGCGCCCCCAGGACACAACAGCCCCTTAAAGCCCCGCACTTTACTTCCCCTTTTTCATTCTGCCTGCTGGGCAAAATAAAGCTCCGCAATATCCTCTGTCACCTCTTTAAAGACCTTTGCCGCCGCTCCTCCATCATCGGGCGCAGCCTCCCGCAGCACTGTAATACAATACCGCGGCCCATTTTCATCACACAAAAATCCGCTGTACCAAAAATGCAGCAGTTCTTCCCCCTCTTCTATAATCCCAGTCTGGGCCGTCCCCGTCTTAATCCCCACGGTAAGCCCCCGCCCCGCGCCAGGACGCCCCGTCCCATTCTTTGCGGCGCTTTTCAAATGCCCTTGCAGCTGTCGGGCCACCGCCGGGTCCAACACCTCTACGGAGTAATCCGTAGCAGGCACCAGGGGGGTTAAAACGCCCCCGCCATCCACCTGCCCCAAAATGAGCTTAGGCGTACTGTACACCCCATCGCTTGCCACGCAGTTCATCATGGCGCAAAGCTGCAAAGGCGTCGTAGTCAATTCCCCTTGCCCAAAAGCAAAGTTCCCCAACGCCCGCACGTTTTCCAGGCTCTCCCCCTTTGGCAGCACCCCGGGCTGGGTCCGCAGGCCCCGGCCAAATTCCTGTGCCGTGCCAAACCCCATGTTGTGCGCCATACTAAGCACCTGCTGCCCGCCCATAGCCCTGGCCGCGTTGATAAAATAGCAGTTGCACGACTTTTCCAACGCCCCCCGCAGCCCCAGCTGCCCGTGGGCCGTGCCGTCAATGCAATGGAACAAAAGCCCCCCCGTATTCAAGGCCCCTGTGCAGGTAAAGCTTTGGGGCAATCCACCCCCTTCCAGCCCCGCCGAAGCCGTCACCACCTTAAACACCGACCCCGGCGCATAAGCGCAAAAGGCCCGGTTCAAAAGGGGCGAACCTTCGGCCCCCGCCGCCTGGGCCATATTTTCCGGGGAATAATCCGGCACACTTGCCAGGGCCCGAATCTCGCAGTTTGGCGACTCCGTCACCACCACAGCCCCCTGCCCCAGCTGCTGGGCCGCCTCCTGCACGCGTTCCTGCAAAGCACTGTCCAGGGTAAGGGCCACACCGCCCTTGGCCTCTTCCATCGTATCCACAACCAGCCGCTCATCCCCGGCAATCACCCGCCCCAACGCGTCCACGTGGTAATACACCGATATCTCCCCGCTATAAGCCGACAGCATGTCATCCATAGCCAGCTCTATCCCTGCGGCCCCCCTGCCCATGCTGTCCAAATACCCGACTACATGAGGGGCCAGCTGGTTTTTGCTGTAGCGCACCGGCACGGTAAATAGATCCACGCACTCATGCTGCACCGTCTGGGGCAGCACCATAGAAAAAGGTTTGCCGTCCTCTAAGGCCAGGGCAAGGCGGTCTCGGTAACGGCCTTGGGTAGCCTTTTCCAAGGCGCCAATTGCCTCAATGCCCGGGGCAATCGCCGCCACCTGCCGATGGTACGAGCTGGTAAGGGGCTGTAAACGGCAGTCATAAATAACGCCCCTGGCCTTGGCCACTTCCAGCTTATACACACCCTGGCGGCCCGCAGCGTCCACATATTCCGCCCCGCCGGAGACCTGGGTGATAGAATACCCCGCCGCGGCCAGCATAGCCATCAACAAAAAGAACACTATATACGCCCTGCGTCTCGCCATCTAAATTGCCCTCCCGCGCGTTTTTTCTTACCCTAGTCTTCGCCGCAAAGAGCCAAGAAATACAAGGTATATCCAAGATATCCCCGGGAAAGCTTTTTTTAAGACTTTTATGCGAAAGGCAGGCACCACCATGAAGCAATCGGGTAAATACGCCGTGACCGGGGCCCTGGCCGGTTTTGCCAACGGCTTTTTTGGCACAGGGGGCGGGTTGTTTTTAGTGCCGCTGCTTACCCGCTGGGCCCACATGGAGCAGCGCAGCGCCTTTGCCACCTCGGTGGCGGTGGTGCTGCCCCTGTCCCTGGCCTCCGCGGCCATCTACTTTTTTAAGGGTGCCCTAGACTTTTCCACCTGCTGGCCCTATCTGGCCGGTGGATTTTTAGGCGGGCTGATCTCCGGCTCCATCTTTAAAAAAGTGCCCCTGGGCTTTTTGCGCCGGGCCTTTGGGGCTTTCATCCTGTACGGCGGGATAAGGGCGGTGCTGGCGCTGTGAACTGGCTTTTCCCTTTGCTCATCGGCACGGCCACAGGGGTGCTTTCCGGCTTTGGCATTGGGGGCGGCACCCTGCTGGTGCTTTGGCTCACCCTGGCCGCCGGCCTTGACCAACTGCGGGCTGGCGGCATAAACCTGGCCTACTTTGTGTGCTGCGCCCTGCCCGCCCTTATAGGCCACGCCAAAAACCATCTTATTGAAAAAAAGGCCGCCTTGTGGGCTGCCCTTTTTGGTGTGCCCGCCTGCGTCGGTGCCGCGTTTCTGGCCGCTGGCATGCAGACCGAGCTTTTGCGCCGCTTCTTCGGCGTACTCCTCCTGTTTGTAGGCTGGCGGGAGCTTTTCCCAGCAAAAACAGAAAAAGGAAAGTGATTTCCCTCCCGAACCGGGCACACTAACATCGGGCGTAAACACGCCCGCAAAACCGCAAGAGGGGGTACGAACATGAGTATGCTGGACCGAATCGCTTTGACCCTTACCGTAGTGGGCGGCATAAACTGGGGCCTGGTGGGTATTTTCCGTTTTGACCTGGTGGCCTGGCTGTGCGGCGGGCAGACCGCCGTGCTGGCCCGGGTAATCTTCACGTTGATAGCCATCTGTGCCCTGTGGTGCCTGGCGCTGGTTTTCCGCAGCCAAGACGACGGCTACCGGGAAAGCGTACGCAGCTAAAGGCCCCTTGTACCCAAAAGGGGCAAGCACAGAAAAGGGCCGACATCCACAGGACGCCGGCCCTTTTTTCTATACTTATGGCTCTATACTTATGGCGTGGGCTCCGCAAAAGCGGGCTGAGCACGCAGCCACTCCACAGAAGCCTGCAAAGCCGTCCACATATTTTCCACGCCATAGTGCTCAATGGTGCACACGCCCTCGTAGCCGTCCCGCCCCAGCCGGGCCAGCAGCTCTCCCATCCTCAGTTCCCCTTTGCCCACTGGCACCGGGTAAAGGGTCTGGCCGTCCGCCGCAGCGGTAGTGTGGGCGCCCCAGGCCGGGGTGTAGCCCCTGTCCTTTAAGTGCACATGGCCTATCCGATCCTTAAACCCCTCATAAGCCGCCAACTCATCCTCGGCCACCACCCGGAAATTTCCCGTATCAAAGCAGCAGCCCAGCCCCGGGCAGCGGTCCAAAAAGTACCGTACCCCTTCTGTATTAGAAAAAGGCGCCAAGGGGCTGTCATATTCCTCCATTACCAGGCTAACCCCATATCCCCCGGCCAATTCCGCCAGACGGTTCACGCCGCCGGCCATGCGTTCCCTCTGCCGTTCCCGCTCTTGGGGGGAGTCCCCCTCCCCCCAAAACCCCGGGATCACCAGCAGCTTTTTCACCCCCAAAAAGCGTGCCGCCTCCAAAGTAGGGCCGCTTTGCTTCTCTATATCCCCGTCCCGGCCGAAATCAAAATAGGCCGGCATAGAGGAAATACCCAGCCCCACGTAGCTGAGCTCGTGGCCCAACACGTCCTCCTGCCCCAAAGCGTTGTTCTGGGAAACCTCCACATAGGTAATCCCCAAAGACCTCACCCGCTGTAAGGCTTCCGTCATGCTCACACGCTCCTGGCGGGCAATGTCCTTCACATGGTCGTAAAATGTTGCCAGCTCCATAAAACCCTTCCTCCCTGTCCACATGTTTTGTCTGTCCGATTTATCCCCGGGCCGCCATACGCTTGCCCGTCTCTACAGCGGCGCTAAAGCAGATGTCCGCAAGCCCCGCGCCGCCCTGGCTCAAAATCCCCTCGTCCCACTCCGGGCCGTCCAAGGTATCCGTAATGTAGAAAAACTCCGCAAACCCCACGCCCCGGAACTCCGCCACCGCCGCAAGCCCCGCGCATTCCATCTCCACGCAAACGCAGCCCTGTTCCCGGCGGCGCTGGGCCTTCTTCTCCGTCTCCCTCCCGGAAAAAGGCGTCCGTCGTCCAGGTCTTGCCCTCTATGTAGGGGTAGTGCAAGCTTTCCATGGCATCCCGCGCCGCCTGCACACAGAGGGGCTTCAGCCCGATTTCATCAGCTGGGGGCAAATAATGGTAAGAGAACCCCTCGTCCCGTATCGCTGCGGTCGGAACAATCAAATGCCCGTGGGCGATATCCCGGCGCAGCGCCCCCGCGGCCCCGCAGTAAACAAAATGCCTGCCGCCATAAGCCCAGATATCCTCCATAAACCCAGCCGCAGCCGGGGCGCCTACGTGGGGCAGGAAAAGGGCCGCCTCAACGCCAAAGGCTTCCACCCGATAAATGGGCACAGGGCCCGTACAGAATTTCCCATAGTGAATCACTTCCCCGCCGTACTTCTCCACCAGCTCATCCACAATGACCTTCGAGAAAATCCCCACGCATATCTCCGGGAAGCCCGCTATAGGCTCATGGGCCGTATCCGGATTGATAATAGCCACCGGGTTGGGGTCAAATTCGCCACAAAGCATATTCCTTCCTCCCTCTTGATAAAATTGCCTCATTATAGCAGAGCCCAGGCCTTTTGTCAAGAGGCAGACAGCCGGACGCCTTGACAGAAGCGGCCCTGTATGATAGAATTTTTAAACTACTAGCCGTAAGGCGCAAAAGGTGGATCTACATGAAAAAGAGCCTGTCCCAACCTGCCAATATATTGGAAACCCTCTTCCTCTTTGCCATGCTGGGGGCCTTCCTCTGGATCATCCTGGGGAATTATATAAGCGTCCTGGCCCTGCTGAGCTGGGCCGTAATCGGATGGGCCTGCCTGGGCAAGCGCCTCCCCATACCCAGCCGCTATGCCCTGCTGGGTACCGGCATATTCCTTTTTTCCCTTATACTGCGGCTGGCCGTGGTAGCCGCCATCGACCCTCCCCCAGTCTCAGACTTTGACGGCCTTCTGCGCACATCCCGGCAGTTTGCCGCCGGGGACTACAGCTTCCAATACACAGACTACTACCAGCACTGGGCAGGCCAGACCGGCCAGGTCATCTACCAGGGCCTGCTTTTGCGCCTGTGGGACAACACCCTTTTCCTCAAGCTGGTAAACTGCCTAGCCGGGGCCGGCACCGACCTGCTCATCTACCTGTGCGGGCGCGCCCTGTTTGGACCCCGGGCCGGCTGCGCAGCCGCCCTGCTGCACACCCTGGCTGTTTTCCCCCTTACCCTTACCGCCGTGTTGACAAACCAGATTACCGCAGGCTTCTTCACCTATCTGGCCTTATACGTCCTCCTAGCCCCCCTGCCAGAAAATCCCGGGCGGCTGCGCACCTGGCTGCACCGGGACATGGTAAAATTCCCCCTGGCCGGCCTCTGCGCGGCCTTAGCCAATATCGCCCGGCCAGACGCCCTTATCCTTCTCACCGCCATAAGCGTATATTGCGTTTTCGGCCTGGCCCGGCGCCCGGGGCTTGCGGGCCTGCGCCAATACGGCCTGGGGCTCCTGCTTTTCTGGGCCGCATACCTGCTCCTGTTCCATGGGGCCTCTGGGATGGTAGCCGCCTGCGGGGTCAATGAAAAAGGCCTTGCCACAGGCGACTCCTTGGCAAAGCTGGTCTTCGGTCTGGACGCTTCTTCCGGCGGGATGTACAGCTACGATTCTGACTGGAAAGTAATCGGCTTTATGGAGCAAGGCCTCAGCCGCACCGAAGCTCAGCGGGCCTTGCTCCTGGAGGAATTACAGGCCCCCATTCGGGACCTTCTAGACCTGTTCGACCAAAAACTGGGGATACTATGGAAAGGCCGCGGACTGGAATGGGCGCTGGGGCACCTGTCCCCTTACCACCCCTATCTCTACGACTGCGCCGAGAAATACGACTACTTTTGCGCACAGGGAAGCCTTTTGCTGGCCATGCTGGGGTTTGTTTCCGCCTACGCCGGGAAAAAGCCCCGGCCCGCCTGCCTGTTGCCCGCCTTTATGGTGTTCGCAGGCTTTGCAGCCTACCTGCTCATTGAAGTGCAGCCCCGGTATGTGTACAGCCTGCAGCCCGCCCTATATATATTGGGTGCGGGAGGCCTAGCGGCCATAGCCCGGTCCATGCCGCCGCTGCTGGTAAAGCTGCGCCCCCAGGCCGTCTGTCAAAAATAGCACCTCATAACTCCAGCCGACAGAAGGAGGAATCCCCCATGGAACCCTGTCCCGTCTATAAAAAATGCGGCGGCTGCCAGCTGCAAAACCTCCCCTATGACCGCCAACTACAATGGAAGCAGGCCCGCTGCCAAAAGCTACTGGGGGCCTTTGGCAAGGTGCGGCCCATCTTAGGCATGGAGCACCCTTGGCATTACCGCAACAAGGTTCAGGCCGCCTTTACCTGGGACAAGCGCCGGAGCCGGGCCCTATCCGGGGTATACCAGTCCAGCACCCACCGGGTCGTGCCGGTAGATTCCTGCCAGATCGAGGACGAACAGGCCGACGAGATCATCGTCACTATACGGGAGATGCTAAAGCCCTTCAAGCTCACCGTCTACGACGAAAACACCGGCCGGGGCTTTTTGCGCCATGTGCTGGTAAAGCGCGGCTTTGGCACTGGGGAGGTCATGGTGGTGCTGGTAACAGGCACGCCCATTTTCCCGGTGAAAAAGCCTTTCCTGGCTGAGCTGCTGCGAAGGCACCCCCAAATCACCACCATAATCCAGAACATAAACGACAAGCGCACCTCCCTGGTGCTGGGCCAGCAAGAAAAGGTGCTCTACGGCCCCGGCTATATTACAGATTCCCTCTGCGGCTGCCGCTTCCGTATTTCTGCCAAATCCTTTTACCAGGTAAACCCCCTGCAGACCGAAACCCTCTACCGCCAGGCCATAGACTTTGCAGCCCTCACCGGCCGCGAAAAGGTGCTGGACGCCTACTGCGGTATCGGCACCATCGGCCTTATCGCGGCGAAAAACGGGGCCGGCCAGGTGCTGGGGGTAGAGCTAAACCGTGACGCCGTGCGGGACGCCATTGTCAACGCAAAAGAAAACCAGGTAAGAAACATCTACTTCACCTGTGCCGATGCCGGGGACTACATGAAAGAAATGGCCGCCGAAGGCGAGCCCTGCGACGTCGCCTTCCTGGACCCTCCCCGCGCCGGCGCCAGCCCCGCCTTCCTGCAGGCCCTGTGCGCCCTAGGCCCCCAGCGGGTGGTGTATATCTCCTGCAATCCCGAAACTTTAGCCCGGGACCTTAAACTGCTGCGCCCCCACTACCGCCCCCAAGCCATCCAGCCGGTGGACATGTTCCCCCACACGCAGCATGTGGAGACGGTATGTTTATTGTCCAAACTTCATTCAGACCAACATATCGAGGTGGAGCTTCAGATGGACGAGCTTGATTTGACGGCGGCGGAGAGCAAAGCCACCTATGAGGAAATCAAGGATTATGTGTTGGAGCATAGTGGACTAAAGGTAAGTAATCTTTATATTGCACAAATAAAGCAGAAGTGTGGTATAATTGAGAGGGTGAATTATAATCTGCCGAAATCGGAAAATTCCAGACAGCCGAAATGCCCGCCAGAGAAAGAAGTGGCTATAAGGGAAGCGTTGGAATATTTTCGGATGATTTGATAGGCTCATAGAAATGGTGGGATATTTTCTCTTTTGTTCACCCTTTGTGTGTCATCGTTACTTTCTTGTGTAATGAAACCAAGAGAGGCTGGTGGTATTTGTGAGAGAAAAGAAAATATTTGATGCAATAGCGAATGAGAAAGAGCGGAAGTAAATAGAAACATGTTTATGATAAATGGAAAGTTTATAGATAAAATAAGAGAAAGAAAGTCGGTGTATTAAAATGGTAGATTTTTCAAATGCAAAAGTTTTGGATTTAGCTGTACATATAGTTGGTAACAAAAGTAAAGATGAAGAAATTATACTTACTGAAACAAGTTCTGCGATTGTTGATGATGCTACTGAACAATATATAAAAGAATATTTTTTTCATCGTTTAATTTTGAATTATCATATCAATTTACTCATGAGACTAGTGTGAAATTAAATGAAATATATATATACTCTTCTACAATATTTCAATCACCTAATTTGTTAGTTGAGCAGTCAATAAATATAGCAAAACATCTTTATGCGGTTTCAACACATCCAAACATAAAGAAAGGAGAACTATATATTGCTTATATAAAAGATTGCATCATTGATGGATATAAGACTAACGCAGTTGGTATATTTAAATCTGAAACAAAGGATTTTTATATTGATATAAAGCAATTAAAGCAGTCATTTAGTGTTTCTTGTAAGAAGGGTATTAATACTAAAAAATTGGATAAAGGATGTTTGATTTTTGATTTTGAAAAAAAAATTCCCCAAAAAATATATATTGTTGATACAAGCCGAAACGATGCGTTGTATTGGAAGAATGACTTTTTGAGAGTTATAGAAATAGAAGATGCATATACGAACACTTCTAAGGTTCTTAATATGTGTAAAAAATTCATAAGTAAGCAACCAGATTTAGAAAAAACAAGTAAGGTTTCTTTTTTGAATAAATCTGTACAATATTTTGAAACTCATGATAATTTTGAAGTTGATGATTTTATAGATAATACTTGTGAGAATGAAGACCATTGCAAAGCATTTAAATCATATGTGCAAGAGAATGATTTAAATTCTAAATTTGAAGGGACATTTGAAATTTCAAAACAAGCTGTTACAGCAGCAAAAAAGAAAATTCGAAATTTTATTAAATTGGATTCTGATATTGAGATAAAAATCCCATCAAAAATAAATGCAGTTGAAGAAGTAATAGAGCAAGGATATGATACTGAAAAGCAGATGCGGTATTATAAAGGCAACCCCGCACAATTCCCCCACAAAAGCAAAGCTGACTGCCAAGTTCAGAACTGGTACTGAGTAAGCCA
>QZEE01000022.1 GCA_009917445.1 bacterium D16-76
GGAGCGTTTAAGGACACACAAGAAACCTTTTAAGAAACCGCACAAATCCAGCATTGGCGCGGTTTAAGCGGATTTTAAGAAAATAACAGCAGCCCTTTAAGTGAACGCGCCCAAACGCCGCTTAAAGGGCTTGCTTTTTGCTTTTAAGAGAAATTAGCCCGTGCATTTTTTGCACGGGCTACAAAACTATGCACGGGCCTTGAAAACACTAGGTTTTCGGGCACTTTTGCACTCTAAGCGTTCCCCCACTTTGCACGGGCTACCCTCGCTTAGTTTTTACAAAAGTTTCGTCCCTTAAAAGGCTCGGAAAGCATGACAAACCCCGTAAGAATCTTACGCATTTTGTCATTTTAGTGATACAATTGAATAAATGACGGCAAACGCTCAAACCCCTTGAAAATAAAGGCTTTTTCCGTTTGTCGTTATTATACCGTAACGGCATTCCCACGCTTCCCTCTTAATCAGCATGGGAGAAAACCCGCTTTTGATTAAAGAGCGTCTAGGGCATGAGAAGATACAGACCACTTTAGGAACATACGGGCATTTGTACCCTAACAGCAATCTTGAAGTTGCCAATAGATTAACGGGCGTGCTGACATACACACCCGCTTCACACAGCATTGCAGATTACACAAGCAATCAGCACACCGCAATCTATCACAGAGAGGTTGAATAGAAAAATGCAATCGTAATGCAATGAGAAAGAGAAAAAGCCGCCAAACCCTAGTGTTTACGGGCTTTGCGGCTTAGCTCCGACTATTCGAACTCGACTTTTCCTAACTGTTTTTGTTTAGTAATTATTTTCTGTCGAGTATGTAAATCTTTTGATTATTTGATATATCCATATTATCCTGCCTATATGAGCTAATGTTATCATTTTGTTATCGCTGTTGATAACACTTGCTCTGCAACTGCGGATAATAGCAATATGTTGTGATTTAGATTATAAGCGATTCTGCTTAGAGAATCAAGATGTATTCTTTAATTTTTCGACAACATCTTTATAGGCATCACTGCCAAGTCCTTAATCTCAACTAAAGTTTCCTGCTTGCATTTCGGACAGCAAAGAGGGTAATTTTTCAAAACAGTATCTTCTCTTATTCTATTGCGGGTTTTATTACCACAAATAGGACAATATAACCATTCAACTCTCATTTTCCCTCATCCTCCATTAACTTACAATGAAAATAATGCGTCTTCATAATTCTTCACATAATATCTAATATTCTTCCTTCCTTTCCGAATAATTGTGTGTCCTTCTTTCTCAAGCATTTTCCTCTGTTCTTCAATACCTCCAGGATACTTTGCATTTAATTCGCCATTTGCTTTTAGCGTTCTCCAAAATGGCGTTTTATTATCCGCTCGCTGATAACTCGCCCATGCAACAATTGAAACAAATATTCCTGCTGTTATCGGCTCTGTAAAATCGGCTCCACTTTGCTTTGCAAAATATTCTCTTATTGTACCTACTGTAAGCAACTCCCCAAATGGCACAAGCCGCATTACTTTGTCATACTCAATCGGCGGAGCAAAATACATTCTGTCCCCACCATATTTCTCAATACTTTTTTCATCTGTAATGGTCTGAAACTTAGGCATATCCTTACTATCGTTCAGCATCGCATTAAAGTCTTTTTTATTTTCATCAGCCATAAATAAGCACCTCCTGCATGAAAGCATAATGCAATGAAAAAATATATGCAATGAGACAGTTTGAAAAATTTATGATTTTATTCCTTTAACAGCAGTTGTTTCACAGTTCTTACATAATGCTCCGCTACTTGCTCGTCAAACAAAATAACTCTCGACCACATTCTCAGCCCCTGATAATAATACAAAATCAAATCAGAAATCTGTTCGGTATCAACTGCCTTAAACTCTTTTGTTTCCATCCCATACTCCAACAGACTCATCCATCGTTTTTTGGCTCTGTCATTGATATTGGCAAAAAAATTCTCATTTCCCAGATTAGCATATTCATAAATCGCAAGGCTTAAAGATAACTCCTTATCCATAATTTCAGCCTTTATTGCCTCAAGCATATCTTCTAATATTGCGCTTGCCTTTTCCTTTTTTTCAATACGGTCTGCTATCACATATTCCTCTGAAAGAATTTCCGAAAAAATCTCTTCTGTCCCAGAATAATATCTATAAAGTCCACCTCTGCTTAACCCTGTTTTTTCACAAATATCAGTCATTGTTACTGCTTTGAAACCTTTTTCTGCAAATAATCGGTATGCCTGCCGACGGATTGCTTCTTTTGTTTTTGCTCCTTTTTTTCCCATATCAGACAGTAAATTCCTCCCGCAAAATGGAATACATACAGTAGGAATGAATTTCTCCATTTTTATAAACACCGTTCCGCATTGTACCCTCACAGATAAATCCCACTTTTTCCAAAACCCTCCTTGAACCAGCATTGTCAGCAAATGGCTCAGCAAATATACGGATAATATCAAACCTTTCAAACGCCTCTTTACAAATTATCTGAACTGCTTTTGACATGATACCTTTACGCCAATAATCCTCTGAAAGCCAATAGCCAAGTTCCGCAGACTTTTCATATACATCGTCTTTTACAAATATTCCAATACTGCCAACAGCCTGTACACCAACCACAATGGCATAATTGATTTGTTTCTTTCCTACATTGGCAATACTATCATTAATATACCAAATTGCAGATTCTAATGTGTATGGATTAGGAAATGCATTCCGCAAATTTTTAGCAATATTCAGATTATTAGCAGATTGCGCTAATGATTTTGCATCCTCTGTTTTCCATGCCCTTAACTTAAACTCTTTCATTATTAATTTCTCCTTTCAAAAGCGACATCATTGTCTTTTTTGTATTATAGACACTAATGTCGCTTTTGTCAATGCAAAAATAAATCTATTCCGTCTTTAAAAACTATAAATTATCTCATTTTTCACAATCTCTCGCACACAAGCATGAATATTATTCATATTTTGAACCCATAAAAGCTGATTTTCCTCTTTTAACCTTTCCGTCACTCCCTGCCTGTTGGCATATTCCTTTACCAGCCGAAAAAACATATCCTCTGCCTGTTCATCTACGCTTGCAAGGTATTCATTCAGCCTGCCGCTCGTCAACAGATTGAGATAAACGAACTGTTTATGCTCTTTAAGGTACTGCAAATGATGTTGCCCCCATATGCCAATCGGCTTTTCTTCTTCGGGAGGTAATGCAAGCTCTGGGAGGTAATAGTCGCCTTGCTTTGCATACCAAAGACCGTTATTTTCGTCATAAATCCTGTTTTCCATAGTGTTTCCTACCTTTCCTCTTTGTTGTTTTTAAAGTGATTCCCACGCTGTTTTGATTTTTGTGCTACTTTTGCCTGCTCTAAAAGATTGTCTATCTGCTTACTTCCAAATGCCTTGCGGAGCAGCTTATAACCTTTGTTTTCCGCACGGAGGTATTCATTTTCCCCTGCCAGTTTCTCATTGGTTTTCCTTAACCCCTCATTTTCACGGTGGAGGTTGCTGTTTGTGACGTTCAGCCGATAGTAGCTGTCCCACGCTTCATAACACCTTATAAGAGCTGTTTTAACAAGCGATTTCAGCTTTTGTACCAAAGGCTCTGCCACTTTATTTTTATATGATTTTGCAGACATGAACCCCTGCGGCTCTGGCAACTGGTACTCTGGAGAAGTGTCAAGCGCCTGTTCCAGAGTTTTTAGATTTTCCATACCTTTGTCGTAATTCTCCACCCTGTCCGACAATGCTTGAAATTCCTCTTTTTTCTCCGAAATCTGCCCCTCAAGCTGAACGACCTCTTTTTCCCTCTCCTGCTTTTTATAATCAAGGACAGACAAATGTTTTTCATGCGTGCCTTTATGCTCCCATTCAATGCCATGCCGCCCCATCACAGCGGCAAGGTTCTCTTTTTCGGACTGTACCCACTGGCTCCACTCCGTATCGCCACGGGAGCCGCCTTTGAATCCCTGCGCCGCTAACGCCTGTTTTAGAGATACCCTCGTATCAAGTCCACGCTTGCTGCCAGTCGTGAATGGGACAAAATCAATATGAAGATGTGGCGTTGCCTCATCCATATGGATATGAGCGGAAAATACATAGAGATTATGGTTTCGTTCTTGGAATCCATGATAATATTCATCCAAAATCTGCCTTGCAAGCTGTCCGTTTTCACTTCCTGCGCCCATATTTTCCTTATCCCCAATCTGCAAAATCAGCTCATGGAACGGCTTTTCCTGCTTTGAGTTCCGTATCTTCTCATAATAATCGGCAATGCGGCGGTCTGCCCTCGTCTGTTTTTCATTATATCTTTGCAACGCTTCACCAAATAGCTTATGATACACTTTCTTTATATTCTCATTGCAGTAATCTACATTGAGATGTGACCGTTCTCCGTCAACATTCTCCGCTTTGAATTTACGGCTGTTATGGTTGACCGAGCCTTTCCCCACCATTGCGCTAATCGTCCGTCTTATAAAATCACGCCCTTTCTTTTCGGCTGGTAGGCTTTGTTACTTTCCCGAAAGTAACGCAAAAGCACTTTTGTCGGCTGCGCCAACAAAAATGCAACCCGCAAGCGGGTTTTGCGCTCTCCGAGGGGCAAGGGCGGCTTTTTGTAAAAAGCCCCCTGCACCCCGCAAAAACTTTATCCGCGACGGTTTGCGTCGGTGTGACGGTTATTCCAGTACCGCACCCCGCTCCTAAAAATACCGTCACACCGTCACATACCGTCACGCTCCCCACGGTACAGTTTTATCATCCGTCCCTCATGATACCGCTCCCGCTTATAGAAAATGCCGTATTCGTTGAGTAAACGTCCCGACAGGACATTCAATCTCCGTGCAAGGCTGTTCGGCTGTAACTCCGTTTTCAGCCAAGCCGCAAGCTCCGTCGCCGTCCCCTGCCACAAGGGGCAGCCGGCAGTAATTCTTTTGTCTATTTCCTCAAGTAAAGGCTCTGGCGGCTCTTTCCAAAGTTCTGTTTCTGCCTTTTGAAAATCCCATAACAATGTTTCGGGATTGCGGAGGAGATAGAGTTTCTGCTCTTGCTGGTCTCTGCCCGACACTTCAAGCGTGGCGGCATTGCCGATGCGTTTTTCTTTCTGCAACAGGAACGCACCGTCAGCCGCACCGAGCAAGCCAGTAGTCCCCGAAATCATGTCAAACTTATCATCAGAACCCTGCTTTCTGGTATGATGGACAAGCAGGAGGCAGATACCATAGCTGTCTGCAAACTGTTTCAGCCTTGTAATGATTTCATAGTCGTTTGCGTAACTGTAATTGTCCCCGCCGACTTCCCGCACCTTTTGGAGCGTGTCAATAATAATCAGTTTTGTATCGGTATGCTGTTTCATAAATTCCTGCAACTGTTCATCCAATCCGTTTCCAAGATTACCCGCCGAAACAGAAAAGAATAAACTGTCTGCCCCGTCCGTTCCAAACATACGGTACAGCCTTTCCTGCAGGCGGCAGTAATCATCTTCAAGGGCAAGGTACAAGACCGTTCCTTTTCGGGCGGGATATTCCCATAGCGGCACACCCATACTGATATGGTAGGCAATCTGCGCCATAAGGAAGCTCTTTCCAAGCTTCGGCGCACCTACGAATAGATAAGTCCCAGGGTAGAGCAGACCGTCAATCAAGGGCGGCTTGCTCGGATATACAGAATCATACAATTCTGCCATAGAAACAATTTCAAGGACTTTGCTATTGTTTTTCGGCGGGTAATTGGTTATACTGTTATTGTTTACATTAAGCGGTTGCCCCGTATCTGCGCCAACAGATACATTCGGGACAGCCGTTTCTTTTTTATTCGCCATCTTCACACTCTCCTTTCAGACCGCCGAGGATAATAGCAATCAATTCGATAGTATCTAATAATTCGTTGTCAACGCTGCCGCCTGTTTCAATTCTCTGTAATTCTGCAAGGACAGCGGCAAGCTCGTTGCGGAGAGCCTTATACACCCTCGGATTGCCCTGCACGACCACATCTTGGCACAAAAGCCGCCTTGTGATATAGTCCTGCTTGGTAAGCCCCGAAAGCCGCACCGCTTTGTCAATCCGCTCATTTTCTTCAGGAGATACCCGAAAGGCGACGGTCTTGTTCCTCCAACGGTTGCAGTTGTCTAAATTCTTTGCCGACATATCAAAAATCCCCCTTCCCTAAATCGTCAAGCCTGTCTGCCATCTCTGTCTGCTTTGATGGAAACAAATGTGCATAGCGGTAAGTGATTTCAATGCTCTCATGCCCCACACGGTCAGCAATCGCCACCGCCGAGAACCCCATGTCAATCAGCAAGCTGATGTGGCTGTGGCGTAAATCGTGAATCCGTATGCGTTTCACCCTTGCGGCTTTTGCGCCCCTGTCCATCTCGTGATGGAGATAGCTTTTTGTTACCGTGAAAATGCGGTCTTTCTTCTTTAAGCCGTACAACATACCGATATATTCCTGCATTTCCTCACAGAGAAACTTCGGCATTTTAATTGTGCGGTTGCTCTTTTTCGTTTTCGGAGAAGTAATCACATCTTCGCCATGCAGACGCTGATAGGATTTGTTAATCGTGACTGTTTCCTTATCAAAATTGAAATCAGCGGCGGTCAGGGCTAATAATTCGCCCTCTCGGATTCCGCACCAGTAAAGCATCTGGAACGCATAATAGGAAACTGGCTTGTCCATCATTTCATCCGCAAACTTCTTATATTCCTCTTTCGTCCAGAACAGCATTTCCTTGTGTTCCTCGCTCCCCATGTTCCCCGCCTTTGCCGCAGGGTTGGAGCGGAGGTCGTAATACCTCACCGCATGGTTGAAGATAGCGGAAAGCTGGTTGTGGACGGTTTTCAGATACGTCTGCGAATAGGGATTGCGCTTTTCGTCACGGTAGGCAAGCAGTTCATTCTGCCATGCGATGATTTCCTTTGTGCCAATCTCACTAATTTTCATTTTCCCAAAGAACGGGAGAATCTTCGTCCGAATGATATGCTCCTTTGTCAGCCAAGTGTTCTCTTTCAGTCGGTTCTTGACATCATTCGCATAAAGCTCTGTAAAGGCTTCAACATCCATGTCAAGGTCAGCGGAATTTTGTAGCTGGAACTTGCGCTCCCACTCCTGTGCTTCACGTTTTGTAGCAAACCCACGCTTACACTTCTGCTTACGTTCACCTTTCCAGTTCACATACCGAGCCATCACATACCAAGTGCCGTTGCCCTCGTTCTTAAATACTGGCATTTACTCCATCTCCTTTCCCTGTTTTTCTTCTGCCCCGTAAAACCTTTCTTGAAAATACTGGCGGTTCACTCTCCCTGCAATCGTGATAAACCCCTGCTCCTTCAGCTCGTCATTTAATTTCTTGATGAGCTTATAGGCGTAAGGCTTCGATACGGAAAGCTCCTGCGCCATCTCGTCCACACGGATAAATTTGTTGTCCATATAACTTCTCCTTTCTTGTTAAGCGTTTTTGCTTAATCCATAATGCTAAACTTTTTTGCTACTGTCAATAGGTTTGCAAGAAAATATTAAACTTTTTTGTTTCACTTATTCTTGACTTTCTCTAAGCATATATGCTATACTCCTTATAAACATACGAACAAGGAGTGAAATACTATGGCAATTGGCGAAAGAATACATTTTTTCCGCATTATGCGGGGCATGACACAGAAATATCTTGGTATGCTTGTCGGGTTTCCCGAACGGAGCGCAGACGTGCGTCTGGCACAGTACGAAACTGGCTCACGCAAACCAAAGGCAGACTTAACGGCTGCTCTGGCACAGGCTATGGACGTTATGCCAGAAGCTCTTGACATACCAGACATTGACAGCTACATCGGGCTTATGCACACCTTATTTGCCCTTGAAGACATTTACGGACTTACTATCAGTGAAGCAGACGGAGAAGTCTGTTTGAAAGTCAACAAAGACAAAAGTAAGGATGCCGCCGAGTTACTGCAAATGCTTACCGCTTGGCAGGAACAGGCTGTAAAACTCTCTGCCGAGGAAATCAGCAGGGAAGATTACGACCAGTGGCGGTACAATTACCCGAAGTTTGACACCACGCAGCATTGGGCAAAAGTTCCCTCTAAGGAATTGAGTGATACCTTGGTTGAACAGTTCAAGGACAAACTAAAAACTGATTAACAAGCACAACAAAAAACGCCCTTAGCCATGAGTTCCTACCCACAGCTAAGGGCGTTTTAAATATGGATTTATGCCAGTCATCTAAACCGCTTACAAATCATTCCCCCACCAACAAACCACTTGACAGCAAGAATAATCGCACTCAAACGACTGTTATCAATTTGTTATCAAAAGACCTTTCTAAAGCCCGCAACCCCGCATAAACACTGGATTTACTAAGCATTTTTGTTTATTCCCACTCGACAAATTCAAGTATATGAGGAAGTATTTCTCTTGAATTTACAGGTAAAATATTCGCAAATTTGCTAATATTTTACCTGCTATTTTCGGCTGTCAATTTTCTTAGTATCAAAATAGTATCACAAGAGGCTGGAAAATGCAACAGAATTATGTGGAGCTCTACATAATTCTGTAACCTTCTTTGCTGTGGTGTATCAAGTAATCTTACTGAACATATGGCGCACCTTGTCCAGGCGGCTGTTTGGACGGCGGGGCTGGATGACCGGCTCGCCGACAGCGGCCTGATACCCTTTCAGTTCTGTAAGACATACGCTCCGCCCGTTGGTGTAAAAGGCCAGATCAGTACGGTATGCCTGTATATAGCGGGCGGGAATTTCGCCAGTAAAGACAACTTCATCCTTTTTTACCTGGGCCGTTTCGATAGCGGCACAGTATTTTGGCGCATCGTGATAAGCCCTGGAAAGGTATTCCTGGGGCGCATAGAGGGTGAACGAGAGATAAGGTTCCAGCAACTGCGTTCCTGATTTCTTCAATGCCTGTTCCAATACAATCGGGGCCAATGAGCGAAAATCCGCCGGCGTGCTGACCGGGCTATAATAAAGCCCGTATTCAAAGCAAATCTTACAGTCCGTTACGTTCCAGCCGCACAAGCCTTGTTCCAGCCCGTAACGGATACCATCCATGACAGCGTTTTGAAAACTCTGGTTCAAGTATCCCAGGGAAACCCGGCTCTCGTATTGTACACCGGAGCCAAGCGGGAGCGGCGTAACAGACAGTCCGATGGATGCCCAAAATGGGTTGGGCGGCACCTCAATATGGATAGTGTGGCTGGCTGCTTTGAGCGGCCGCTCTAAATAAATGACGGTAGGTTCCTTCACCGCTGTTTCAATCTTGTACTTTTCTGCCAGCAAAGCGGAAACAACCTCCAACTGCACCCGGCCCAAAAAAGAAAGAATGATCTCATGGGTGATGGAATCCACCTCGTAGCGCAAAAGCGGGTCAGTATCCGCAATTTGCGTAAGAGCGTCCAGCAGCCGTTCTCTTTGCGCTGCCGTTTTCGGCGTGATCGTCGTCCGCAGCATGGGGAGGGGGGCATCGCACCACCTTTCACGAGGAAGCCGGGTGTTGTCCCCTAATACGTCGTTTAATCCCACGCTGTCGCTGGGAAGGATGACAATTTCGCCCTTGTGGGCGGTGTCTGTCCGAACAATCTCCCCTTTGGATGGAATACGCATCTCTGTGATTTTCAGCTTTTCTCTCCCGGCCAGGGCCACCGTATCCCGCAGGCGCAGCGTTCCGCTGTATAGCCGCAGATAGATAAGCCGCTGGTCACAATCTGTATACTCCACCTTGAAAACGTTGCCGCATAGGGCGGCGCTCCCCTGTTCCCCAATCGGTTGGAACAGCCCTGTCACCGCATCCATCAACGGTTGAATGCCAAGGCCCTTTTTGGCGCTGCCGTGATAGACCGGGAATAGGGAGGCGTCTTGAACCCGCCGCTGTTCCTCCTGCGCAAGTTCTTCCCGGCTGATTGGTTCTCCTGCGATATATTTTTCCAATAATTCATCGTTATTTTCGATGACCGCATCCCATGCTTCTATGTCGGTATTTTCATCCAGGACTATTTCCGGGGACAGCGACACCGTCTGCTTGATGATAATATCGGCGGAGAGCTTATCCCGAACAGACTGATACACACCCTGCAAATCAACGCCAGCCTGGTCGATTTTGTTGATAAAGATAACGGTGGGAATGTTCATTTTCCGCAGGGCATAGAACAGAATACGGGTCTGGGCCTGCACACCATCTTTAGCGGAGATCACCAAGATAGCCCCATCTAAAACGGCCAAAGAGCGGTACACCTCCGCCAAAAAATCCATGTGGCCGGGCGTATCCACTATGTTGACTTTACATCTGCGCCACAGGAAGGAAGTGACTGCCGCTTGAATGGTAATCCCACGCTGCCGCTCCAACAGCATGGTGTCCGTCCTCGTTGTCCCTTTTTCGACGCTCCCCGGTTCTGAAATGGCTCCGCTGGCATACAGCAGGCTTTCAGTCAGTGTCGTCTTGCCGGCGTCTACATGGGCAAGAATCCCGATATTGATTATATTCATGTCTATCCTCCATACAAGGCCCAAATGGGCGCAAAAATCCCCAGCGGCTAATACTTTTACCGCTGGGGATCATGACTTCGGACACACAAAAACACACACGGCTTACATAAGCTGCTGTCCGTCACGATATTTGCTTAAAAGGCAAAAGTATTCTTAAATTGGGTACAAAAACCAAGCCCCTGCAAGGGGCAAGCATTTTTGCGCCCATTATCAAATTTTATTTAAGAATACCTTGCCGCATATTTGGTAGACTCCTCAAATCAGGATAATAACAGTATATCATAGTGCGCTCTAAAAAACAAGAAATTATTTTACCCGATTCCCCAAATAAAACTGGAGGGCATTCACTGGAACACCCTCCATTTTTGGTGATTATCGCACACCTACCCTTGTTTTTTGCCTTGCGGCCCGTTTCCGTTCCTTTTCAGCCTGCTCCTGCTGGTAAGCGGCCTCTAATATCCTGTCCGCCTGTTCCGGGCCAATGGCTCGCCTGACCCGCTCGTAGTCCCTGACCTTTCCCTTTAGACTGTCTCTCTCGGCGCAGACCTCGTAAATCCTTTCTGACAAAGAACTGTTTTTGCTGACCTCCCGGCCATAGTCCGCTTGTAGCCGCTCAAATTTGGATTTGAGGTCGAGATAGGCCCGGTAGACCGAGCGCAGCACCTTGACGATCTTTGCCCATAAAGGCTTGGCCTTTTTCTCCCGGTAGGCCCTGGCCGATTCCAGCGGCCCCGGCTCTGGTAAGACTTCCTCCGGGTCTGCCGAAAACTCCGCCGCCAACCGCTCCATGTTCTTTACTGCCGGGGCCAATTCCTTCAACCGCTGTTCCTGTCCCGCCACCTCTTTTTGCTTCTTGGCCTTTACCTTATCCAGTTGGGCAATCTCCTTGGCCCTCTGCTCCTTTTTGTAGTCCAGCACAGACAAGTGCTGGTCGTGGGTGCCCTTGTCCTCCCACTCTATCCCGTGACGCTCCATCACGGCGGCAAGCTGCTCCTTTTCAGAGCGTACCCACTGGCTCCACTCTGTGTCCCCTCTGGTGCCTCCCTTGAAACCCTGGGCCGCTAGCGCCTGTTTGAGTGATACCCTGGTATCCAGGCCCCGCTTGCTGCCGGTGGTGAACGGTACAAAGTCGATGTGCAGATGGGGCGTGGCCTCGTCCATGTGGAGATGAGCCGAGAACACCCGAAGCTGGGGGTTGCGCTCTTGAAAGCCCCTCATATACTCGTCCAGCACCGTCGCCGCAAGCTGGCCGTCCTCGCTGTCGGCGCACATGTCGTCCTTATTGCCCACTTGCAGAATGATTTCATGGAACGGCTTCTCCTGCTTGCTGGAACGTATCTTCTCATAGTAGTTCTCAATCCTGCGGTCTGCCCTGGTCTGCCTGTCGTTGTACCGCTTGAGGGCCTCGTCAAACATCTCACGAAAAACTGCCTTGATATTTTCCTGGCAGTAGGTTATATTCAAATGGGAGCGTTCCGGGTCGGTGTTCTTGGCGTTGAACTTCCTGCTGTTGTGGCTTACCGAACCTTGCCCCACCATTGCGCTGATCGTTCTTTTCAAATCAACACTCCTTTCGCCGCGCCAGCGGCGGCCTTTGTTACTTTCTGCGAAAGTAACGTAAAAGCACTTTTGACACTTCGTATCAAAAGTGCCTTTGCGCCCTACGGGGTGGAATGGGGGCTTTGCCCCCGCCGTCTGCGGACGGCTCCCCCAGCAGGGCCGCCCTTTGAAAAGGGCACCCTGCACCCCGCCTAAACTTTGCCACTCGCCGTTGGGCAGGTGGGAAAGGCAGAGCCTTTCCCACCACCCGGCAAGTGTTCTCCGTGGGCCAAAAGTCAAGGGGTACGGGTTGTATTGCCTTGCGGCAATCTCCACCCGCAGGTATGCCCCCTTGACTTTTGACCCCGCTCCCCGTGACGGCCGTGACAACCGTGACGATGTTTCAGACACCGCCCCCGCTCTCAAAAAAGCCGTCACGGCCGTCACGGCTGTCACGGTCGTCACGCCTGGGGCGATTCCAGCGTCAGGCTGATATTTCTCCCGGCGTGGCTCCTGCTGTTCTCATAGCGGATGTGGTAGTCTGTCAGCAACTTCCCGGCCCGGACATTCAGCCGCATCGCCAAGGCGTTGGGCTTCATGTCGGTCTGGAGCGCCGCCGCCAACTCCGTGGCAGTACCGCCCCAGGACGGTTTCTCCACCGTCACAAGGGCGGCTATGGCCTCCAGCACCGGGTCGGGCGGCTCTGTCCATGTCTCTGCTTCTGTCCGTTCCAGCGTCCATGTCAGCCGTTCCCTGTCCTTGGTGAGATAAAACCGTTGGTCCTGCTGGTCACGCCCAGCCACGTCCAGAATGGCGCTACCGTCTGTCCGCTTCTCCTTTTGAAGAAGAAAGGCTCCGTCTGCCGCCCCCAGCAGGCCGTTGGTGCCGGAAATCATATCGAACTTATCATCGGCCTGTTGTTTGCGGGTATGATGTACCAGCAGGAGGCAGACGCCGCAATCATCGGCAAGGCGTTTCAGCTTTCCCACTACCTCGTAATCGTTGGCGTAGCTGTACTTATCCCCGCCAGCCTCCCGTATCTTCTGGAGGGTGTCAATGATAATCAGCTTGGTGTCCGGGTGTTCCCGGACGAACTTCTTTAGCTGTTCTTCCAGGCCAACGCCAAGCTGCTTTGCGTAGACCGCAAAGAGCAGATTGTCGGTGCCCTCTGTGCCGAACATCCGGTATAGCCGCCCCTGCAAGCGGCGGTGGTCGTCCTCCAACGCCAGATAGAGGACAGTCCCCTTGTGGACAGGGTAGCCCCACAGGGGGAGGCCCATGCTGACATGGTAGGCAAGCTGGGCCATCAGGAACGACTTGCCCACCTTGGGCGCTCCCGCAAAGAGGTACGTCCCCGGATAGAGCAGACCGTCAATAATAGGCGGTCTGCTCAGATACACATTCTGGTAAAGGTCATTCATGGAAACCGTATGGAGGTAGGCCGGGTCGCTCATGCGCCGCATATCCCGGAGCATTTCTTCCAAACTTTCCTCTTGGGGGTTGTTTTCAGCCGTTTCCTCTGCTATACTTTGGGTAGTTGTTTTGGAAATGGGCTGTTCCTCGTCTGCGCCAACAGACGGAACCGGGACAGTCCTTTTCGTCTCTCTGGAATCCATCAATCAATCCTCCTTCATGCCGCCCAGCGTCACCGAGATAAGGTCAATGGTGGCGAGAAGTTCATCCCCCACGCCGCCCCTGGCCTCAATGCGCCGCAGTTCCTTCAGAACGGCGGCGAGTTGGTCACGCAGGGCCTTGTAGACCCTGGGATTGCCCTGCACCACCACGGCCCGGTCTAAGAGCCGCCGGGTGATGTAGTCCTGCTTGGTCAGCCCGGAGAGGCGGACGGCAATCTCAATCTGTTCGTTCTCCTCCGGGGACACCCGGAACGCTATGGTCTTGTTCCTCCATCGGTTGTGGTTGTCAAGATTTTTCGCAGACATGATTTAAGCCCCCTTTCGCTCCATGTCCAGCTTGTCCGCCATCTCCGCCTGCCGGGTGGGGAACAGGTGAGCGTAGCGGTAGGTGATGTCGATACTTTCGTGTCCCACCCGGTCAGCGATTGCCAGGGCCGTAAAGCCCATGTCAATCAACAGGGAAATGTGGCTGTGCCGGAGGTCATGAATCCTGATTCGTTTGACCCCCGCCGCTTTCGCTCCCCTGTCCATCTCCCGGTGAAGATAGGATTTCGTCACCGGGAAAATACGGTCTGTCGGCTCTGCGGCATACAGGCTCTTGATGTAGTCCTCCATTTCTTCACAGAGGAAAGCGGGCATTTGAATGACCCTGTTGCTCTTGGCAGTCTTGGGGTCGGTGACTACATCCTGGCCCTTGATACGCTGATAGGATTTTGAGATGGAAACCGTCTGCTTTCCAAAGTCAAAGTCCCCAGGGGTGAGGGCCAGCAATTCCCCCTCCCGGATACCGCACCAGTAGAGCATTTCAAAGGCGTAGTAGGAGAGGGGCTTGTCCATCATAGCGTCAGCGAATTTCAGATACTCCGCTTTCGTCCAGAACAGCATTTCCCGACCCTTGGCCTTGCCCATATTGCCTACCTGGGCGGCGGGGTTGGCTTTCAGATTGTAGTGCCTGACAGCATGGTTGAAAACGGCGCTCAACTGATTGTGGAGCGTTTTCAAGTAGACAGGCGAGTAGGGCTTGCCGTTCTTGTCCCGGTAGTTGAGCATTTCGCTTTGCCATGCCATGACCTCTTTCGAGCCAATCTCGCTCATTTTCCGCTTGCCGAAATAAGGCACCAGCTTCTTGTAGAGGATATGCTCTTTCGTCCCCCAGGTGTTCTCCTTGATACGGCCTTTCACGTCCGCAGCGTAGAGGGCCACGAAACTCTCAAAGGTCATGTCCAGGTCGGCGGTCTGCTGTTGCAGGAACGTCCGTTCCCACTCCAGCGCCTCCCGCTTGGTCTTGAAACCCCGTTTCATCTTCTTTTCCTTTTTCCCTGTCCAGTTCTCAAAGTAAAAGGACGCATACCATGTGCCTTTGGCCTTGTCTTTGTATGCTGGCATTTTGTTCCCTCCTTACTGATTTTCCCGCAGTCCATAGAACTTTTCCTCGAAGTAGTTCCTGCTCACCCGCCCGGGGATGGTGAGGAAACCCTTCTGCTTCAGTTCCTCGTTCATCTCCCGCACCAGCTTGTAGGCGTAGGGCTTGGATATACCCAGCACCCCGGCCACTTCCTCGGCCCGTACAAACAGTTCCTTGCTCATGCTTTCACCTCCTTGCTTCTGGTTCGCAAAATTGTTAATGCCCACGCTCTTATTATACATTCGCATAGTTGTTAATGTCAAGAGCTTATTTCGCAATTTTGTTAATTTTTCTCTTGCATATTTCGCTTATTTGCGCTATACTATGTTCAAAGGCGGTGTAACATATGACAATAGGGGATAAAATCAAGAAAATCCGCACATTTCGGGGTATGACACAAAAGGAATTAGGCTTGGCTATCGGCTTTGAGGAAAAGGGAGCGGATAACCGTATCGCCCAGTATGAGACAAACTACCGTGTTCCGAAAAGGGAACTACTGGACAAGATTGCCCAAGCGTTGCGTGTAGACCGACAGAATTTCTATACCATTCAACCTGGCTGCGCCGAGGACTTCATGCGGACATTCTTCTGGCTGGACGAGGACAGCCCCGGCTCCATCCGCTTGTTTCAGCTTGTCCGCAATCCCGGCAAGACGGGGGCCTCCGATGATACCGCCGTCCGATACAACGACACGGACGACTGGCCCGCTCAACCTCCTGTGGGCATTTATTTCAACTATGGGCTGGTAGATGAGTTCATGCGGGAGTGGCTTTTGCGCCAGCAGGAGCTTCACGCCGGGGAGATCACCAGGGACGAATACTTTGAATGGAAACTCAACTGGCCATGTACCTGTGACGACAGCAAAAGGTTTGACTACTATGTTCCCTGGAAAAAAGAAAAATAGGACAAGCGAAGCCGCCCTGCTGAATTTGTCGTTCAGCAGGGCGGCTTGCTTGCCCTTTGCAATCATTCTCTTGTGTGGCCGGGTTGAAACGAATAGTATCAATCCAGTATCACAAGGCAAAGTGACAGGTCAAAAACCCTGTATTCATGCGGGTTTGAGCCGTTTTAACGGTCACTCGAACTCAATAGTAGCCGGCGGCTTAGAAGTCACATCATACACAACCCGATTGACCCCCTCCACCTCATTGATAATACGGTTTGACACCTTTCCCAGCAATTCATACGGCAGGCGGGCCCAGTCGGCCGTCATAAAGTCCGTTGTGGTGACAGCCCGCAGGGCCACCGTTACGCCGTAGGTGCGGCCGTCGCCCATAACGCCTACGCTACGGTTGGCGGTAAGCACGGCAAAATACTGGTTTACGTCCCGTTCCAGGCCGAAGTTTGCCACTTCCTCCCGGAAGATGGCGTCGGCTTCCTGCAGAAGCCCTACCTTCTCCTGGGTGATTTCCCCCATAATGCGCACCGCCAGTCCGGGCCCTGGGAAGGGCTGCCGCCAAACCAGCGCTTCCGGGATGCCCAGCTCTATGCCTACCCGGCGTACCTCGTCTTTGAACAAGTCCCGCAGGGGCTCTACCAGGCCTTCAAATTCCATATCGTCCGGCAGCCCGCCCACATTGTGGTGGCTCTTGATCACCGCCGCTTCGCCCGTACCGCTTTCCACCACGTCTGGGTAGATGGTGCCCTGGCACAGTAAATTCATTTTGCCCAGCTTGCGGGATTCCTCCTCAAAGACCCGGATGAACTCCTCGCCAATGGTCTTGCGCTTCTGTTCCGGCTCGCTAACGCCCTGAAGCTTTGCAAGGAAGCGCTCCCCAGCGTTGACCCGGATGATATTCATGTTAAATTCTTTTTTAAAGACTTCCTCCACCAGATCGCCCTCGCCCTTGCGCAGAAGGCCGTGGTCCACAAAAATGCAGGTCAAGTTCTGCCCGATTGCCTTGTGCACCAGCATAGCCGCCACCGAGGAATCCACCCCGCCGGAAAGCCCGCACAACACTTTTTTGTCCCCAATCCGCTTTTTCAGCGCCTCCACGGTTTCCTCCGCAAAAGAGGCCATCTCCCAGTCGCCCTTGCAGCCGCACACGCTATAGAGGAAGTTTTCAAAGATTTTGTTGCCAAACTCTGTGTGCTCCACCTCAGGGTGGAACTGCACCGCAAAAAGCTTCTCCCCCAGGTTTTCCATAGCGGCATAGGGGCAGTGGGCGCTGTGGGCCGAGGCCTCAAACCCCTCTGGGGCCTCAGCGATATAGTCGTTGTGGCTCATCCAGCAGACGCTTTCAGGCACCCCGGCAAATAGGGGGGAGGTGCCCGAGAAAGCGGTCTGGGTCTTGCCAAACTCATGGACGGCACTGGCCTGCACCTTGCCCCCCAGCACATGGGCCATGACCTGGGCGCCATAGCAGATGCCCAGCACCGGCACCCCCAGCTGGAATACTTGGGGCGGGCACAGGGGTGCCCCTTCCCCGTACACGCTGTTGGGGCCCCCGGTGAACAGGATGCCTTTATAGCCCCGCAGCTCTTCCGGGTCTGTTTTGTACGAGCGTATCTCGCAGTACACCCGCAGGTCCCGCACCCGCCGGGCAATCAACTGGGCATACTGCCCACCAAAGTCCAGCACTACCACTTTTTCGTGCGTTTTGCTCATGCTTTACCCATCCTTCCTTTTGTTGAGGCTCTGCCTCAAACTCCGCTTAGGGAAACTTTTTTAGGAAAAAGTTTCTCTAAGAACCCTTCAAAAACCTTCCTGTCTGCCGGTCAGTATCCCATATCGTGCCGGACTGCCCCCGCCTTTTCAGCCCCTATGAGCATTTCCAGCAGGGCAAAGGCTACGTCCGCCGCTGTCTCCGGGCAATAGGAGGTGATGATGTTTCCGTCTACCACGATGCGCTGGTCTTTTACGACCTCTACGCCAAATTCTGCAAGCTGCTTTTGCCTGTGCCCGCCCCGCAGATGGTAGGTCGTGGCCTTGCGCCCTTGCAGGATGCCGCTTTTGCCCAGAGCCAGCGCTGCCACGCAGATAGAGGCGATGGGCTTTCCCATCCGGTCAAAATCCCGTACAAGGCTTAAGAACCGCTCATCATAAGCTTCTTCGTAAAAACCGAATTCCTCAAAGCCCCCGGGCACGGCCAGCGCGTCATAGTCCGCCGCGTCCACCTGGTCAATGCGCACATCTGCCGTAACAGGCACCCCGAAGGCACTCACTACCGTCTCCCTATAGCCGCAGGTCACTACCTCTACGTCGTACCCATAGTCGTTTTGGGCCCAGCCCATCACGTCAATAAAAGGGGCAAACTCCATGGTTTCAAAGCCTTTTGCGCAGAATAAAAGTATTTTCATCGTGGCCTCCTTGTTTCCGTATGGCTTTTTTATAGCTTCCCTCTTTAGGCGTTTTGGATGCTGCCTGGCGCTGCTATTCCACCGTCACCGACTTCGCCAAATTCCGGGGCTTGTCGATGTCGCACCCCTTCATAGAAGCCACATAGTACGCGAACAGCTGCAACGGTATGATGGACAGCGATGGCAGCATAAAGTCCGTGATTTTTGGGATGCAGAATTGGTAGTCCGTCTGCTGCCGCAGGGTTTCTTCCTTGTCTCGGGTGGTGATGCCCAACACCACCGCGCCCCGGGCCTTTACCTCTCGTACATTGGACATCATCTTGTCAAACAGCCGCCCATAGGTGCAAATGGCAATGACCAACGTGCCGTCTTCCAGCAAAGAAATGGGCCCGTGCTTCAATTCGCCCCCCGTGTACGCCTCTGAGTGGATGTAGGAGATTTCCTTCAATTTCAGCGACGCTTCCAGCGAGGCGGCATAGTCCACGTTCCGGCCGATAAAGTACATGTCCCGGGCGTTGAAATATTTAGAGGCAAAATATTGTATGGTTTCCTTATCCATCAGGCACGCCGCCGCCAGGTCGGGCAGCCGCTGCAGGTCTTCCAGATAAGCGGCCATTTCCCCGGCCGGGGTATGGCCAAGTTCTTGGGCCATGTACAACACCACCAGGTAGATCACCGCCAGTTGGGTGCTGTACGCCTTTGTGGAAGCTACCGCGATTTCCGGCCCGGCCCAGGTGTATAGCACGTCGTCCGATTCATTGGCAATGGTGCTGCCCACCACGTTGACAATGGAGAGCACCCGGGCCCCCCTCTTTTTGGCTTCCCGCAGGGCGGCTAAGGTATCGGCGGTCTCACCGCTTTGGCTGATGATAATGACCAGCGTGTTTTCGTCCAAAATCGGCTCCCGGTACCGGAACTCCGACGCCACGTCTACCTCCATGGGAACTTTTAACAATTTTTCAAAGGCGTATTTGGCCACTACGCCCACGTGGTAAGACGTGCCGCAGGCCACAATAAACACCTTGTTTATCTGCTTGATTTGCTCCGCCGTCAGCTTCATATCGTCCAGCACGATCTTTCCCTCCCGTATGCGTGGGGAGATCGTCTTGCGCAGGGCTTCCGGCTGTTCGCAGATTTCCTTCATCATAAAGTGCTCATACCCGCCTTTTTCGGCGGCGGCCACGTCCCACTGCACGGTTTCCACCGGCTTTTCCAGGGGCTCCATGTCCTCGCCCCAAAATTTTACCCCGTCCTTTTCCAGCACGGCGATTTCTTTGTCCCGCAGGCGGCAGATATCCCTTGTCTTCGAGAGGATAGCCGGGATATCCGAAGCAATGAAGTTTTCCCCCTGCCCCAGCCCGATAATGAGGGGGCTGTCCTTGCGCACGGCAAAGACCTTTTCCGGGCAGTCCGCGCAGATGATGCCTAGGGCATAGCTGCCCTCCACCCGCTGTATGACCCGGCCGATAGCTTCCAGCACATCTCCCCGGTAGTAGTACTCCAGCATTTGGGCCACCACCTCGGTGTCGGTGTCTGAGACAAATTCGACCCCCCGGCGCAGCAGGTGGTTTTTCAGCTCCAGGTAGTTTTCGATAATGCCGTTATGCACCACGGCAAACTTGCCCCCGTCGCTTACCTGGGGGTGGGAGTTCACGTCGGAAGGCGCCCCATGGGTAGCCCACCGGGTGTGCCCAATGCCTACCACGCCAGGCAGTGTACGGCCCCCTTCCAGGATGCCGTCCAGCACGCTGAGCCTCCCTTTTGATTTTACTACGTGGAGCCCTGTGCCGTTATAAACCGCTACGCCGGCCGAGTCATAGCCCCGGTATTCCAGCTTTTGCAGGCCATTTAACAGAAACGGCGCGGCCTGTTCCTCCCCTACATACCCTACGATACCACACATAACGCATCTCTCCTTTCATGGGCTTTGCCTCCGGCGGCTTAAGGGGGCCGCCCCCTTAAGGATCCCGCACTTCGCTTCCCGCGTTTTTATGCCGGTTGAAGGGGGGGAGGGGGCTTCCGAGCCGGGGGCTGCAAAATAAAGAGGGGCGGGGGCGGCCATGGACGCAGGCCATTCCCCCGCCCGGTAAAGCTTATGCCTTACGGTACATGATGTCTTCGCGGGAGGGGCCGTTGGATACCATAGTGAAGGGTACCCCAATGTGCTTTTCCGCGAACTCCACATACCGGCGGGCGTTCTCCGGCAGGTCTTCATACTTTTTGATGCCCCGGATGTCGCAATGCCAGCCGGGCAGCACCTCTAAAATAGGCTTGCAGTGCTTTAGCTGGGCCGTAGGCGGGAAAGAATCGATGCGCTTGCCGTTAAGCTCATAGGCCACGCATACCGGTATCTCTTCCAGGTAGCCCAGGGCGTCCAGCACGGTAAAGGCTACGTCGGTAGCGCCCTGTACCATGCAGCCATAGCGGGCCGCCACCAGGTCCAGCCAGCCTACTTGCCGGGGGCGGCCCGTGGTGGCGCCGTACTCGCCCTTGTCGCCGCCATGGCGCCGCAGCTCCTCGGCCTCGTCGCCAAAGATTTCCGCCACAAATTCCCCCGCGCCTACTGCGCTGGAATAGGCCTTCACCACCGTGTATACCTTTTCAATGGCATAGGGCGGGATGCCCCCCGCGCCTACTGCGCCGTAGCCAGCCAAAGGCGAGGAGGAAGTCGTCATGGGGTAAATGCCCATGTCCGGGTCCCGCAGAGAGCCCAGCTGCCCTTCTAGAAGGACAGTCTTGCCGTCCTTTACGGCGTTGTGCAGCAGTGTGACCGTGTCGGTTACATAAGGGGCCAAAATTTCCTTATATTCCATCAGCTTGCTGTAGATTTCGTCCCGGTCCAGGGGCTTTTGATGGTAAAGCTGGGTGTACAGCACGTTTTTCAGGCCCAGCACATGGTCAATGCGCTCGTAAAGGGCCTCCTTGCTGTCAAACAAGTCGCTGATCTGGAACCCGATCTTGGCATATTTGTCCGAATAGAAGGGCGCAATGCCCGATTTGGTAGAACCAAAAGCCTTATCGGCCAGCCGGGCTTCTTCTAGGCTGTCCAGCTCCTTGTGGTAAGGCATGAGCACCTGGCACCGGTCCGAGATGGCGATCTTGGGCTCCGGCACGCCGCCGTCCCGGATGTACTTCATCTCGTCCACAAAATTCTCTACCGAAAAAGCAACTCCGTTGCCAATGATGTTTAAAATGTTCTGCCGGAATACCCCCGACGGCAGCTGGTGCAGGGCAAAGCGCCCGTATTCGTTGATGATGGTGTGCCCCGCGTTGGAGCCCCCCTGGAACCGCACCACAATGTCGGAATTTTCCGCCAGTACATCGGTGATCTTGCCCTTGCCCTCGTCGCCCCAGCAGGCGCCTACGATTGCCTTAACCATTTTTCTCAACCTTTCCTTAGGGGGCCTTTAAGAAAATCCCCCTAAAACCCTTCAAAAACTTTTACCTGTCACGTTGCAGATGCAAATATAGCAAGCCGCCCTCTTCCTTGACGATTTGGAAGCCGGCAGCTGTGTGGATCTTCAGCGCGGCCTCACGGGTGCGCTCGAAGCAGTTGGTAACCTCCCTGGCCCCCAGCTTCCCAAACGCGTACTCCAGCAGCAGGCGCATTCCCTCCTGGGAATGCCCGCGCCCGCGCCAGGCGCTGTGCAGCACAATGCCCAGCTCGTACACGCCGGGGCCGCCGGTCCCATGCAGGCTGACCTCGCCCAGGAACTCCCCGCTCCCTGTATCTTTCAGGTAGGCGTAGAACCGCGCGGGTTCCTTGTTCACCCACCGGGCATACCAGCCGTCCCAGTCCTCCCGGGGAAAGTCTATGCAGCCGGTGTCGTTATGATACCCGGGAAAGCTCAGCCCATAGCCCTTATTATAGCGCATGGTCGCAGGGTCGGAGAGCAGCCTTTGACGGAAGCCCAGCTCGGAGAGCCTTGGGATATAGAATCCTATCAAACCATTACCTCCGCTTTTTCGGTCTCCACATCTTTATATTTTTCCAGCACAGGGTCCACGGCCCCCGCCAAAAATTCTTCCGTTTGGCGCGGTGCGCGGCCCACATATTTTTCTGGCTGCAAAATGGCCCGCAGCTCTTCCAAAGTCACGCCAAAGACAGGGTCCCCCGCAATGCGCTGCAGCAGGTCGTTTTCGCCGCCCTGCTCCTTCACCACCCGGGCCGCCTCCATAGAGTGTACCCGTATCCGCTCGTGAAGCTCCTGCCGGTTGCCGCCCCGCTTTACCGCGTCCATCATGATGTTTTCCGTAGCCATAAAGGGCAGCTCCCGCATCATGTGCTGCTCAATGACCTTGGGGTACACCACCAGCCCGTCGGCCACGTTGCCGTACAGGTCCAGTATGCCGTCCACCGCTAAAAAAGCCTCCGGCACGCTGATGCGCTTGTTGGCCGAGTCGTCCAGTGTGCGTTCAAACCATTGGGTGGCCATGGTCATGGCAGGGTTCAAAGCGTCGGCCATCACATACCGGGCCAAAGACGCTATGCGTTCGCTGCGCATGGGGTTGCGCTTGTACGCCATGGCGCTGGAGCCGATCTGCCCCTTTTCAAAGGGCTCCTCCACCTCTTTCAAATGCTGCAGCAGGCGGATGTCGTTAGAGAACTTGGCGGCACTTTGGGCAATGCCGCTTAAAATAGAAAGCATCTGGCTGTCCAGCTTGCGGGAGTAGGTCTGGCCGGACACCGCGAAGCACGTGGGGTACCCCAGCTTTTTTGCGATCCTTTCGTCCAGCTCCTTTACCTTTTCGTGGTCCCCCTCAAAAAGCTCCAAGAAGCTGGCCTGGGTGCCCGTGGTGCCCTTTGACCCCAAAAGCTTCGCCTTGGAAAGCTGGTATTCCACGTCCTCCAAATCCATCAAAAGGTCCTGCATCCACAGCGTAGCCCGCTTGCCCACCGTAGTGGGCTGGGCCGGCTGGAAGTGCGTAAAGGCCAGCGTAGGCAGGCTTTTATATTCCTCCGCAAAGGCTGCCAGCACCCGCAAAACGTTTACCAGCTTGTTCCGCACCAGTTCCAGGGCCTTTGTCATGATGATGATATCCGTGTTGTCCCCCACATAGCAGGAGGTAGCCCCCAGATGGATGATGCCCGCCGCCTTGGGGCACTGCTGCCCATAGGCGTACACATGGCTCATCACATCGTGGCGCACCACCTTTTCCCGCTCCTGGGCCACCTCATAGTTGATGTCCGAGGCGTGGGCTTTCAGCTCCTCCACCTGCTCCTCGGTGACCGGCAGGCCCAATTCCATTTCCGCTTCGGCCAGGGCGATCCACAGCCTGCGCCACGTACAGAATTTCATATCCGGGGAAAACAGGTATTGCATCTCCCTGCTGGCATACCGGGCCGACAAGGGGGATTCGTATACGTCCTTTGCCATTTTTCTCCTATCCTTTCTAAAAACAATAGGGGTTACAGACCCAGGCGCTTCATCATTTCGGCGTAGGCTTCCTCCACTCCGCCCATGTCCCGGCGGAAACGGTCCTTGTCCAGCTTTTCGCCGGTATCCGCGTCCCAGAAACGGCAGGTGTCCGGGGAGATCTCGTCCGCCAGGATGATATCGCCCTCCAGCGTCTTGCCAAATTCCAGCTTAAAGTCGATCAGGTCCACCTTGACAGACTTAAAGAATTCGACCATCAGCTGGTTTATTTTCAAGCTCATGGCAGCAATCTGGTCTAACTCCTCCCGGGTGGCCAGGCCCATAGCCAAGATGTGATAATCGTTTACCATCGGGTCGCCCAGGTCGTCGTTTTTATAGCTGAATTCCAGCACCGGGCACCGCATGGCCGTGCCCTCCTCCAACCCTAGGCGCTTAGAAAGGCTGCCCGCCGCCTTATTGCGGACAATGACCTCCAAGGGCACAATGGTAACGCGCTTGACCGCTGTCTCCCGCTCGCTGAGCTCCTCCACAAAATGGGTGGGGATGCCCTGCTTTTCCAGCAGCCGGAACATGAAATTGGACATCTGGTTGTTTACGACGCCCTTGCCCACGATGGTGCCTTTTTTCAGGCCGTTAAAGGCGGTGGCGTCGTCCTTATAGGAGACGATGTAGACCCCAGGGTCCTCGGTATTGTAGACCTTTTTTGCCTTGCCTTCGTAAAGCAGCTCTTTCTTTTGCATGTTTTTGCCCCTTTCCTTGTGCACAACGGCTTTGGGTTTTCGTTGGTTTCCAGGCAGAGGGCGCGCCCGCGCACCTCTCCCCGCTTATTTTATTACATGGGGCGTCTGCTGTCAATCTTTTCTCCATTTTTCTGCTTTTCGCCATGGGCCGCCGCAATCCCCGCCCCTGCGCGCCGCCGGGAGAGCCGCCCCCGCCTGGGTGGAAACCCTACATTTTCCCCGGGGGATGGGGGGCCGCAGGGGGGCAAATCGCCAAAAGAACACTTTTTCCTTGAATTCGAAGCCTTTTTGCAGTATACTAAACTATAAACCTAATTTGGGACCCATTGTCAGGAAGGAGGGGCTGGCCTTTGGCTGCGCTCTATAAAAAGTATCGGGAAGTTATATTGTATGGTTTTTTTGGGGTGCTCACCACGTTGGTAAACTGGGGCGCCTACTGGATTTTGGCAGACGTAGCCCGCGTGCCCTACCTGGCGTCCACGGTAATCGCCCAGGTGCTGGCCATCCTGTTCGCTTATGTGACAAACCGCAAGTGGGTCTTTGAAAGCAAGGCCCAGGGCCCCAAGGCTATTGGGGCCGAGATGCTCCGGTTTTTCGGCGCCAGGGGCGCGGCCCTGCTGCTGGATTTAGGCTGCATGTACGTGGGCGTAGACCTGCTGCACATCAACGACAAGCTGATGAAGCTTTTAGCCAATGTGGTGGTGGTCATCACCAATTATTCCCTTAGCAAGCTCTTTGTGTTCAAGGCGGCCCAGGCCGGCAAGGACGCCAAATAAACCAGCGGCGGAAAGGAGTCACCATGTCATTACGGTCAAGACGGGAAGCGGAAAAGGCTTTTGAGGATATGTCCAGCTATTCATCCTCAAAGGAATATAAAAGCCGGAGGAAAAACCGGCCGGGGCGTACCGTAGCCAAAAGCATCTTTGGGGTGCTGTGCGTACTGATGATCTTAGCGGGCACCGGGGCCATGTACGTCTCTACCGACCTTATCGGCGACCTAAGCACCGTCGCCATCACCAAAGATAAAGACGAGCTGGGCATCCAGCCCGACGCGATTTTGGACGACAGCATCAAGAATATAGCCCTCTTTGGCCTGGACACCCGCAGCAGCTCTTTTGAAGGGAACTCCGACGTAATCATGATTCTGTCGGTAGATAACCGCCACCACGCTATCAAAATGACTTCGATTATGCGGGACACCCGGGTGCTCATTGAGGGCGAAGGGTATAACGAATATATCAGCGGCTGGGACACCAAGATCAACGCCGCCTACGGCTTTGGGGGGCCGCAGCTGGCCCTGCGCACCCTGAACCAGCATTTCGGCCTGCGCATTGAGGAGTTCGTCACCATCAACTTTGTGAACATGGCGGCTATTGTAGACGCCTTCGGCGGGGTGGAAATGGACATCACTGGGCCGGAAAAAGCGCAGATTAACGCTAACCTCTGGGACCTGCGCAACGAGGCCGAGCGCCAGAAGGAGCTGGACCAGGAGCTGGGCGTATATAACGAGCTGAACTACCCGGAAATCTTGAACAGCGACTTTTTCTTAGACAACAAGGGCAGTGTGGACTGGGACACCGACCAGTATTTTGAGGATGGCCATTACCTTTTAAACGGCAACCAGGCTGTGGCCTATGGGCGAATCCGCTACCTGGGCAACGGCGATTACGATCGGGTCGGGCGCCAGCAGAAGGTGCTGCGGCAGCTGGTAGGCCGGTTAAAGGACATCAGCCTTACCGAGTACCCGGGGCTTATCAAGCAGCTGATGCCCTACTGCCAGACGAACCTTTCTTTAGATGATATAGTGGGCATGGCGCCGATCCTGACCAGCTCCTTTGAGATCGAGTCCATCACCGTGCCGGATGTCAACTACGAAACCGACCTGTTCGACGGGCCGGTAATAGAAGATGGCCAAGAAGTGTACTACCTGATCTACGACGTGACAGCCGCAGCCGAACGCATCAGCGCTTTTGTATACGAAGAGGATTCCCCCTATTGGGAGGATTACGGCAACACCGCTAAAGAGCCCGTTCAGGAAGAAAGCGGCAGCCCCCAGGCATAGGGTCGGGGCCATGGATGGGAAAAGGGAAGTGAATAGAAAATGGATGAACGGAACCCCCGGCGGCGGTATGGCCCCGATGGGGGCAGGCACAGCAGCCCGCCTCGTCGCCCCGCGCCCAAAAGGGGCCAGCCGCCCCCCCGGCGCAGGCGCGAGCCCCTGCAGGACAACTATTATTATGAAGAGCCCCCCCGGGCCAAAGGCGGCCGCAGCCAGCCGCCGGAAAGCTTTGAGGATATTTCCAGCTACTCTTCTCCGGGCAGGCGGCGGGCAGACCAGATGCGCCCGGCCCGCAGGCCCAAACGCCCGGGCGGGGGCAGGCGTACCGTCAAGGCCGTGCTGCTGCTGTTTGTGCTGGCGGTGGTGGGCGGCGGCATTTATGTGTTTGGGTTTATGCTCAGTGGGCTGAAGATGGTAAACCTCACCAAAGACAAATCTGCCCTGGGCATCGGCGGGGATGTGTACTTGGACCCAGAGGTAAAAAACATCGCCATGTTTGGCCTGGACGCCCGGGACGGGGAAAACGTAGGGCGGTCTGACGCGCTGATGGTATTGACTATTGACAAAAAGCACCACAAGCTGAAGCTCACCTCGATTTTACGGGACTCCCAAGTGTACATAGACGGGTACGGGTACGATAAAATCACCCACGCGTACGCTTACGGGGGCCCTGAACTGGCCATAAAGACCCTAAACCAGAATTACCACCTTGATATCCAGGACTATGTAACGGTGAATTTCACCAAGATGGCCCAGATCGTAGACGCCTTTGGCGGGGTAGAAATGGACCTTACCGGCGCGGAAAAGGGGCAGATCAACCAAAACCTGTGGGATCTGTCTATGGAAGCCCAGCGCCAGAAGGACGAGGACATGGCCAACGGCGCCTACAAAGAAGGGGGCTACCCCGAGATACAGAACAGCGACTTCCTGCTCAACGCCGGGGGCACGGTAGACTGGGCCAACGGGGAATACTTTGAAGACGGGCGGCATCTGCTCAACGGCAACCAGGCCGTGGCCTTTGCCCGCATACGTTACCTAGAGGGCGGCGACGACGTCCGGGCCGGGCGGCAGCAGCTGGTGCTGCAGGGCCTCATCACCCAGCTGAAAGGGAAAAGCAAGCTGATGTATCCTGCCCTGGTGCACGACGTGGTGCCTATGTGCGAAACCTCCCTGGACTACTTGGGCATGATGGGCCTGGTGCCCTTTGTGCTGACAGACTTTACCATGGAAACGCTGACCATACCCGGGGCGGAGGAAAACGCTTATGGGGATTATAACGACAGCGGCGCATGGGTATATATGTATGATGTAGAGGCGGCAGCTGGGCATATCAGCCGGTTTATTTACGAAGAGGCTTCGCCTTACGCCTGGTAGCGGGCCGATCAAAACAGAAAGGAAGGATCATATGTGTGAACCAGTATTGGTGGTAATGGCGGCAGGCATGGGCAGCCGGTACGGCGGCTTAAAGCAGATCGCGCCGGTAGGGGCCTGCGGGGAGAAGATCATCGATTACTCTATTTTTGACGCCAGGCGCGCCGGGTTTAAAAAAGCGGTCTTCATCATTAAGGAAGAGCTGCGGGAGGATTTTGAGGAAGCGGTCTTCCAAAAGATGCGCAAATATATGGACATCCAGGTGGTTTTCCAAAAGCAGGGGGACATCCCTGAGGGCTTTTCCGTCCCAGAAGGCCGGGTAAAGCCCTGGGGCACGGGCCACGCGGCCCTTACCGCCGCCCGGGTGCTGGGGGACGCCCCCTACGCCGTCATCAACGCCGACGACTTTTATGGGCAGGAAGCCTTTGAGAAAATCTATACCTTCTTAAAAAACGCCCAGGACGGGGAAAAGCTGGATTTCGCCATGGTGGGCTACCAGCTGGGCAACACGGTGACAGACAACGGCTACGTGTCCCGGGGCGTGTGCGAAACCCAAGGGGGCCTGCTGAAAAACATTGTAGAGCGCACCCACATCGAAAAGCGGGAAGGCGGCATCGCTTATACCGAGGACGGCGAGGCCTGGCACAGCCTGCCCGCGGACGCCGTGGTCTCTATGAACGTATGGGGCTTTACCCCCGGCTTCACCCCGGCTTTAGAAGAGGATTTCAAGCGGTTTTTCCGGGAGGACGTGCCGAAAAACCCGGAAAAAGCGGAAATCTACCTGCCCTTTGTGGTCAATTCCCTGCTGGAAAGCGGCAGGGCCCAGGTGCGGGTGCTGTCCTCCCAGGACAAATGGTATGGGGTCACCTACCAGGAGGACCGCCAGACTGTAGTAGACGCGCTGGCCGCCATGACAGAAGCGGGCCAGTACCCGTCGCCCTTGTGGCAATAAGGAAGCATACGGAAAGGCCGGGGCTGCCCGGTTTTTCCGTTTATTTTTTGTTAAGAAAGGGTTTACAGAATATTCAAAATTTCGCCGGGCCATTGGATTATACTGGAAACATTGTGGACTTTGCTGTGATATTCCCATAAAGAGGAGAGATGGATTTGTTTTCCCGATTCAGCGTAAAAAAGCCGCTTACCGTGCTGGTAGGGGTGGTCATAGCCGTGGTGTTGGGGGCCGTGTCCTTTTCCCGCATGACGCCGGACCTGCTGCCCAATATCAACATGCCCTACGCCGTCATTGTCACCGCATACCCCGGGGCAACGCCAGAGGAGGTAGAGCAGGAGGTCACCAAGCCCATTGAGCAGGCCATGGCCACCCTGGACCACCTGGATGGCCTCACGTCCATTTCCCGGGAAAACGCCTCCCAGGTGATGCTGGCCCTTACCGACAGCGCGAATATGGACACGCTGACCTCGGAAATACGGGAGAAGCTCAACGCCGTTTCCGGCGCATGGGGCGATGGGGTGGGTACGCCCTACATCATGAAAATAAACCCCAATATGCTGCCTGTGGCTGTGTGCGCTGTAGAAATGGAGGGCCTGGACAATAAAGGCTTGACAAACCTGCTGGACGGGGAACTGCTGGTAAAGCTGGAAGGCGTGGAAGGCGTGGCAAGCGTCAGTGTCAGCGGCAATGTGACGGAAAATGTCCAGGTAGAGCTGCGGCAGGAGAAAATCGATGAAGTAAACCGCCGCATACGGGAAAAGCTGGAAGGCACCTTTGCAGACGCGGAAGCCGAGCTCACGGAAAAAAGCAGCGAGGTAGAAAGCGGCCTGGCCGAAAGCGAAGAACAGTCCGCCCTGCTGGACCAGCAGCAGGCCCAGCTGCAGGCTGGACAAGACCAGCTGGCCCAGCAGGGCGGACAGGCCCAGGGGCAGCTGCTGTCGAAAAAGGTGGAGATCGAAACCGCCAAGGCCCAGCTGCAAGCCCAGCTAACGACGTTAGGGGAGTCGGAAAAGGCCCTGCTGGAAACCCAAACCCAGCTGCAGGGCTTGGCGGCGACCCTTTCAGGGCTTGCGGGGCAAGTGCAGGCCTTAGAGGAAGCCATTGCCGGGCTGGAACAGGCCGCAGCCGGGTATGAGGTACTGGCCCAGCAGAAGGCAGCCTTAGAAGGGCAGCTGGCCCAGGCCGTGCCCGGCAGCCCAGAGGCCGAGGAGCTGCGGCAGCAGCTCACCCAGGTAGAGGGGCAGATAGCCCAGGCCGAAGCCATCTTAGCGGGTTTTGGGGTAACCATCGACGGGGCGCCCGCCAAAATCGCCGAGCTGCGGGAGGCCCGGGAAGCCGCCGCCCAGGCTTTAGAGGAGGCCCGGGCCGCCATTGCCGCCACAGGGGTAGACCCGGACTCCCTGGACAGCTCTTTGGCGGAGGTAAACGAGAACCTGGCCAAAGTCCAGGCCGGCAAGGCCGCAATGCAGCAGACCCTTTCCCAGCTGGAAGCCGGGGGCATTACCGTAGACCAGGCCCTGGCCGAGCTCTCGCGGCAGCAGACCAGCGGCCTTTTGCAGATCAGCGCCGGCCTTTCCCAGATCATGGCGGGCAAGTCGGCTATTGCGTCAGCCCAAAGCCAGCTTACCGCAGCCAAAGAGCAGATACAGTCGGCCACCGAGGATTTTGAAGAGCAGAAAAAGGCCGCCTTTGCAGGGGCAAAGCTGGACATCACCATGGACATGGTATCCACCATCTTGTCGGCCCAGCACTTTTCCATGCCCGCCGGGTATATAGAGGAGGACGGCGTGCAGACCCTGGTGCGGGTGGGCAATAAGCTGGAAGATCTGGAAGAGCTCAAGGCCCTTGTCCTGTTCGACACCGGCGAGGACGCCATTGGGCCCGTCACCCTGGCCGATGTAGCCGAAGTCACCCTGGAAAGCAACGCCGGCGACGTATACGCCAAGGTCAACGGTCAAGACGCCGTGGCCCTGTCCTTTACCAAGCAGTCGGCCTACTCCACGGCCCAGGTGTCCAAAAATATACAAGAGCGCTTCGGGCAGCTTTCCGAGCAGTACCAGGGCCTCCATTTCACCATGCTCTCCGACCAGGGCGACTACATATACATTGTGGTAGACACCGTGCTGCAAAACTTAGTGCTGGGCGCAGGGCTGGCCGTGCTCATCCTGCTGTTGTTTTTAAAAGACCTGCGACCCACTCTGGCTGTGGCCTGTTCCATCCCCATTTCGCTGCTGGTAGCCATTGTGCTTATGTACTTTTCCGGGGTGACCCTCAACGTCATCTCCCTTTCCGGCCTGGCAGTAGGCGTGGGCATGCTGGTAGACAACTCGGTGGTAGTCATCGAAAACATCTTCCGCCTGCGGGCCGAGGGCGTACCGGCGGCAAAGGCGTCGGTGCAGGGGGCCGTACAGGTGACCGGGGCCATCATCGCCTCCACCTTGACGACCATCTGCGTGTTTTTGCCCATTGTCTTTGTAGAAGGGGTGACCCGCGAGCTCTTCACAGACATGGCTCTAACCATCGGCTATTCGCTGCTGGCCAGCCTGTTTGTGGCCATTACCCTGGTGCCCGCCATGACCTCCGCCACGCTGCGGGGCGGGAAGATCAAAGGCAGCCGGTTTTTTGACAGCCTGCTGGCTGGCTACGGCCGCGTAGCCACCGTGTCCCTTAACCACAAGTGGGTGGCTCTCACCCTTTCAGTGGTGCTGCTGGCGGCAAGCGTATGGCTGGCCCTGGGGCGCGGCTTCCTCTTCATGCCGTCTATGAGTGGTACACAGCTAAGCGTTTCCCTTGTGCCCGAGGACGAAGCCCTAAGCTTTGCTGAAAAAACCCAGCTTTACGACCAAGCGGCTCAACGTATTTTAGAGCTTGAAGGAATTGAGACCGTAGGGGCCCTTTCCTCCGGCAGCGATGGCGGGGGTATGCTGGCCATGATGGGCGGCAGCGGAGGGGAAATCTCCATGTACGCCCTGCTGGATCAGGACGCCGGGGTAAAAGACAGCGAGCTGGCCAAACAAATAAAGGAAGCCTGTAGCGGCCTGCCCTGCGAGGTCTCGGCCCAGGGGGCTATGGATATGTCTTCAGCCATGTCCTCTATCAGCGGCGCCGGGGTAGAGGTAAAGCTTTATGGCGAGGACATGGACGCCCTGTTGGAAGCCGCTGACAGCCTAGGCGAAGAGCTGTCGGCCTTAGAGGGCATCCAGTCTGCAGAGACAGGGTTGGAAGAAGAAGCCGAACCAGAGCTGCGCATTGTGGTGGACAAAAACAAGGCCATGGCCGAGGGCCTCACCGTGGCGCAGGTGTACCAAAGCGTGCGTGCGGCGGTGACAGGCTCGGCCACGGCGGCCTCAATGGACGTGGGCGGCGTAGCCGAAGACGTGTTGGTGCTGCACCCCAAGACAGGGGAAATGACAGCCTCCTACCTAAAAGGCCTGGTGCTTACGGCAACAGACCGCAAGACTGGGGAAACCCGCGACGTACCCCTGGTGCGCGTGGCAAGCTTTGAAGAACGGCAGAGCCTTACCAGCATCCGCCGGGAAAACCAGAAGCGGGTGCTTACCTTAACGGCCCAGGTAGCCGAGGGCCACAACGTCTCCCTGGCAGCACAAGAGGTGGAGCGCACCCTAAAAGACTACCAGCTCCCAGAAGGCATCACCCTGGAGATCACCGGCGAAAACGAGGCGATCATGGAAGCCATGGAGCAGCTTGTGTACATGGCGGCGCTGGCAATCCTGATCATATACCTGATCATGGTTATCCAGTTCCAGTCGCTGCTGCTGCCCTTTATCGTCATGTTTACCATACCCCTTGCCTTTACAGGGGGATTCGCCGCCCTGTACCTTTGCGGCATGGAGGTAAGCGTGGTGTCCATGATCGGCTTCATCATGCTGTCCGGCATCATCGTCAACAACGGTATCGTGCTCATCGACTACATTAACCAGCTCCGTGCCCTGGGCATCCCCCGCCGCGAGGCCATCGTGCAGGCCGGGCGCACCAGGCTGCGGCCCATCCTGATGACCGTGCTCACCACGGTGTTAGGCCTGGTGTTCATGGCCGTAGGCACCGGCACCGGGGCTGAAATGATGCAGCCCATTGCTGTAGTGTGCATAGGCGGCCTGCTGTATGCTACCTTGATGACACTGTTTGTAGTGCCGGCTATGTACGAGCTGTTAAGCCCCCGAGAAATGCGCCACGTTGACTTAGGCGAATAGAGAAAAAGAAAAGAGCCGCTGCGGGTACAAAGCCCCGGCGGCTCTTTTAACATATTTCGGCAAAACGATAGGGGAAGGGGCAAGGTCACAACACCCCTGGCGGCCCCTGGGTGAACAGGGAAACCTGGCTTTCCTCTAAATCCCACCCCGCCAGGTTTATGACCTGCAGGCCCTGCTGCCTTGCGTAACGCACCGTGTAAGCCGTACCGCCCCGTGCCGTGTCCCGCAGGTAGCACAGGCAATAGGCGCTGTGGTCTACCAGGTAGCGGTTGCGCTGGAACATGCAGCCCCTTTGGTATACCTCTGCCGTATACAGGATTTCATCAGCCTGCCGCAGCAAGGTGCGGTACACAGCGGCCTCCCGCTGGGGCCAGCGGGACTCCTGCCCCATGCAGGGCAGCACCAGCACCAGCCGCAGCCCGGGGATTTCCTCCCGGGCCGCCACCACCTCTTGGGCAGCAAGGGTGTCAAATCCGACCGCGCCCCCGGCCAGGAAATCCCGCACCCCTTCATCCCCAGCCAGCCGGGCAATCTCCCGGCGCAGCCGCTGCCGTACCGCCGGGATGCCCTGGGCAGGCACACGGCGGTGGCCAGTAAAACAGCAGCAGTACCCCCGTCCGGCCCCCACAAGCGCCCCCCCTTCCGCAAATAAAAAAGGGCTCCAAAGCCCCTTCCGCAACAAAAAATAAAACAGCCCGCCCGACCGTAATGTGCATCTCAATAACCTGCTACAGAAAAAGCAGGTGGGTGCCCTCCCGCGTGGTTCTCGCTCCCTTCGTCCAGCGCCGGGCAAAGCCGGGCCGGGAGGTCTGCAGTCCGCAGGCGGAGCGGGGCTCCCAATATGAGGAGTGTAGGGTTATATGTGCACAGTCCGCGAATCGGGCAGGCTGCCGTTAACCGTAACAACCTGCCGCCGCGCCGGCCCCCAGGACGGCACAGCGTTTTATTTTTTATTCCTCAGGCTCGTCAAAATAAGCCTCGTTAAAGCGTTCTTCAAAGATTTCCGCCAGCTTATCCAGCAGCTCGTCATCGTCCACTTCCTGCAGCTGTTCCTCCCCATCTTCCTCAATCACCTCGAAGATGTAGTAGGTCTCTGCCTCTGAGGAAATATCCTCAGGATCCTGCTGGGTGGGCACCAGGGCCATATAGTGGCCATCGTCGTTGTCCAGCTCGTCAATAATCTCAAATTCGTGCTCCTGCCCCTCGTCATCCACCAGGGTGATCAGGTCGGCTTCAAAACTGTTATCCATAAGCAGCCTGCGCTCCTTTCCGAAAGCACGGTGGGCTTTCTCTGAAACACATTGTACATAAAATTCATCGTAAAGTCAAGAGTGAACCGGCAAAAACTACGGGACAGCTGCTTTTTTCTGAAACAGGGGGCGCCTCGCCCTTTTATCCTGCCCATTTGCCGCCGTTTCATGCCCGCAAGGCAAGCATATGCGGAGGACTTGTAAAAAATGCAAAATTTTTTCAAAAAAGTGTAAAAAACCTATTGACAACCACAGCGTAGGGTGTTATAATACAACCAGAGACAAGGAGATAAGAAAAACAAAGTCTCAACAGCGTATCCGCAAACCGGAAGTAGGTAAGGCGAAAGCCAAGCATGAAAACGGTGGGGAGTGAAAGAGAAAAGCTGCAAACCTGTTTAGCAAAAGCAAAGAAGTTATAAGCAACCAAAGTGTGCTGAACAGGAAGGGAAAGTAACTGCAAAAAGGCGGCGAAGGAGTTCCCAGAAAGACGGCTGAAAAAGGAAAATTGCGGGACGCAAAAATCATGAATGAAAGGCGGGTGAGTCCAATGGAGAGTGTAGAAGCACAACAGCATATCTGTGGGCTCGCGGCCCGCAGATAACTATAAAATCGGGAGAAAAGAGAAACGTGAAAGAGGGGAGCCCCTTTGGAACATTCTCAAAAAAGCAACAAGCCAATGAAGCACGGGACTGCTTGATAACGTCTGGTTACACGCTTCTTTAAAAGCGAAAAATTCACATATACAGAATAGACGGTAAAATTTAAGCGGCATAGATGTGCTGGAAAAAGAAAGAGGTACACGTCCAGTGTACAGTCTAAAAAATTGGCAGATTTAGCTGAATGGAAATCCATAAGCGGGAAGACTTGATAATGCAAGGAAAACAGCTAAATCAAGTAGAAAGCATAGGATAAAAGCAGCTAAATCAATCGCATGGGAAACTACAAACAGCAAACTCAATTGATATACATAGGCAATTAGTTCTGAATAGTTTCATGCAAGTATTAATCTCTCGTAATAAAGGGGACTTTCAAGGTGTACTTGGAAGCCCCCTTTTTGATGTGCTTTTTCTATATTTTGCCGCCTTGCGCTTGCAAAAAGAATGTGGTATAATAATTTTGCCTAAACGCATGGGGAGCCCCCTCATGCGCGGGACACCAAGCCCCCCAGCCAGTTGAAGCATAATACATGTATACCTGTACATAAAAAAGATTATAAATCCCCCATAAGAAAGGAAGCGGCCTCTTGCATAAGAATAACCCTGTACGATGCCAACGCTTTGATACCTCCCTGTTCTGCCGCTATTACGAGCAGCTTTCCCGCTGCTCTGGCCTCACCCAAATGGCCCAATACCCCCAGCACGGGAACACCTCCCGCCTGCTGCACAGCGTAGCCGTGGCCTACTATAGCTACCGCTTGGCTGCCGCCACCCCGGCCAGCTTCCATATGCACGAAATGGTGCGGGGAGCGCTGTTCCACGATTATTTTTTCTACGATGCCCAAGACGGCGACCCCGCCCACAAGGGCCACTGGACCCGCCACCCCTCCATTGCCCTGGAAAACGCCCAGAAAGAGCTGCGGCTTACAGGCATCGAACGGGACATCATCCGCAGCCACATGTTCCCACTCACCCCGCGCCCGCCCCAATTCCGGGAAGCCGCGCTGGTCTCGCTCATGGATAAAGCCTGCTCTGTCTACGAGTTTTTCCGCCGCAAAGACCCCTACCGTACCTTGCGGGCCTTGCTGGAAGATTTACCCGTGCACCCCGTCCTGCAGCCCCAGGCCCCAGAAGCCCTGTAGAGGTACCCCCAGCCCCCATCCCAGAATGGCGGGGCCTTTTTGTTTTAAGCCCGCAAAAGCTTTGGGGCTTCGCCCCGCCCAAGCCGCCATAAGAAAAAACGCCCACCCCCGATAGCTATTGACAGGAAGCGCACTACGTGGTAAACTGGCCCTGCTTGCATTTTTTGCCTATATTTAGGGAAGGGGATTTTTATGGAGGACAAAAAAACACCGGCAGGGGAGAAGCTTTCTTTCCGGGAAACCGCCTGCTATGGCCTGGGGGACTTGGCCTGCAGCATGGTCTTTAATTTTATGGCTTCTTACCTGCTCTATTTTTACACCGACGTAGCCGGGGTAGGCGTGGCAGCGGCCGGGGCCACCATGAGCGCCGCCCGGCTGATCGACGCCTTTGCCAACCCCGTAGTGGGGGTGCTCAGCGACAAAACCCATACCCGCTGGGGCAAGCTGCGGCCTTACCTGCTGTTTTCCGCCATACCCTTGGCCACCTCGGTGCTGTTGATGTTCCTGTGCTCTTGGGTGCCCGGCCCAGGCAAGACCCTGTACGCCTTAGCCACCTATACGCTGTTCTGCCTGCTTTACACCATCTGCAACGTGCCCTACACCGCCATGATGCCCAACCTCTCCGAAGACCCGGCCCAGCGGGCGCGGCTGAACCTGTCTAAATTTATCTGCGTTTCCATCGGCACCTTTTTGTCTATGGGCCTGGCGCTGCCGCTCATCAACCTTTTTGGCCGGGGCAGCGAGCAGCGGGGCTTTGTAGGCATCTCGCTGTTTTTCTCGGTAATCATCATCGTACTGGTGCTGGTTTGCTTTGCCAATACCCGCGAGCGCATCCAGCCGCCCCCAGTCGCCTTTTCTTTGCAGACGCTGCTGGCCACCGTGAAAAAAAGCCGCCCCTGGGTGATCTGCTGCGGGGCCCAGCTTTTCTTTTACCTGGCCACCGTCACCCGCAATTCCACCGCCCTATATTACGCCAAATACTGCCTGGGGGACGCGGGCTTTGCCAGCCTCCTGCTGGCCGTAGGGTCTTTTACCACCTTTGCCACCTGCTTCCTGGTGCCAGTGGCCACGGCCCGCATGAAAAAGCGCACCTTTACCCTGATAGGCTATAGCCTGTTTATAGCAGGCAGCCTGCTGGTCTACTTTGCAGGCGGCAACCTTACGGCTGTTTTCCTGTGCAACATCCTGGCCAACCTGGGGGCCAGCATGTCTAATGGCGTTTCCTTCTTGATTTTAGGGGAAGCCATCGACCACTCCGAGTACACCACCGGTACCCGGCAGCAAGGGCTTCTTACCTCCATGTCCATGTTTATGGTGAAGATCGGCGTGGTGCTTTCCAGTGTAGTGTCAGCAGCCATACTGGGCTTGGGTGGCTATGTGCCCGACCAGCCCCAGGCCGCCTCCGCCCTGGCCGCCATCCACGTGAACTTCATCTTCCTGCCCTGCATAGCAGCCCTGGCCTGCGCGGCGCTGTACCTGTTCTATAAGCTGGACGACCAGTACCCCGCCATCAACGCAGCCTTGCGGGAAAAGCACCGCCAAGGCTAAACGGTCCCAAAGGATCATCCAATGACAGCGCCCCACAAAAATAGCAGCCCTGCCGGCATCTGGCAGGGCTGCTGCTTTTCTGTTTTAACCCAATTTATTTCAACTGGAAACGTCCGACCAATTCATTCATCAAGCGGGACTGTTCCGACAAAGCCTGGGAAGTAGCCGCGCTTTCCTCCGACGTGGCAGAGGTGTTCTGCACCACAACCGAGATTTGCTCAATGCCCTCGGTAACCTGGGAGATAGCCGCCGTCTGGCCCTCTACCTCTTCCACTACGCTGTTCATTTTAATGGTTACGTTCCCTGCCAGTTCGCCGGTTTTGTCCAAAGAGCTGGTGACCATGTCCACCACGCGTCCGCCCTGGGAAATGGCCTGTATAGAGTTTTCAATCAGTTCCTTTGTAGCTTTGGCGGCTTCGTCCGATTTAGAAGCGAGGCTGCGCACCTCATCCGCCACCACCGCAAACCCTTTCCCGGCAACGCCGGCCCGGGCGGCCTCCACCGAAGCGTTCAAAGCCAAGATGTTTGTCTGGAAAGCAATGTTCTCAATGGTCTCAATAATCTTCCCAATTTCCTCAGAGGATTTGTGCATAGCCTCTGTAGCCGCGTTCAACTCTTTTACATAACCAATGCTAACATTTAACTGCGCGCCAGCCTGGTTGACAAACTGCCCCGCCTCCTCAGCCGCAGCCAAGGTGCGCTTGGCGTTTTCCGCAATATCCGCCGCCGTAACAGACAATTCCTGGACAGCGCTGGCCTGTTCGGTAGCCCCTTGGCTAAGGGACTGGGACCCATCCGCCACCTGCCCGGCGCTGTAAGCCACCGTACCCGCCGACTGGCTGATCTTAAACAAGGTATCCTGCAAAGCGCTGTGTATGGCCCGTATCGACTGTTCAATAGCCGCAAAGTCCCCCCAATAGGTGCGGCTCAGCTCTTCCCGGAAATCCCCCTCTGCCATTTTCCCCAGATGGTGGGAAACATCCTGCACCACATCATGGAGCCGGGTGCGGGTAGTGTCCAGGGCCCGGGTGAGCTCGGCTGTCTCGTCCCGGGTGCTCACTACAGGGGATGGGGTCTTCAAGTCCCCGTCAGCCAGCCCTTCCAGCCGCGCAACACAGGCCCGGATGGGCTTGGAGATCGAACGCCCCACCTTAACCGCCACCGGGAAGGAAGCCACCACCACCAGCACCACCACCAGTATAGTCAGCAGGATGCTCTGGTCTAATGTAGATTTAAACTCCCGCTGGCTGGCTTCAATGGCAATGCTCCAGTTTTGGTCCCCGCCAATAGGGGCAAACCCCACAAACTTGTTGTCCCCGTAAAAATTGTAAGAGCCAAAGCCGGTTTCCCCCTGTATCATCCGTTGGTTCACCGCGGCCACATCCGCCACGCTGGGGTCAGACTTGGCCGCCTCGATCATATTAGAGCCCTCTTCTACCACAGAGCGCTCCCGGTGGCCAATAATATCCCCCTTCTTGTCCATCACATAGGCTACGCCGTCTGTACCTATGGCCAGGTTCACCACAATGTCAGACAAAAAGTCTGCGTTAATGCCGCCATACACCACGCCGTCAAAGCGGCCGTCGGTGATAATAGGTACCTCCATCAAGAAGATCATCTGGCTGCCATCGTTCATAATGTCAGAGATATAGGGCTTCATAGTGGCTTTGCACTGCTGGAAATATTCCTGGCCCCCATAATCCTCACCTGTAGAGGACAACCCCTCCGCGTCGATCTTCCCCGTATAAAGGAACCCGTTGCGCTCCGCTAAGCCCTCGCGCACAGGCACCAGCTCTTCCGCGTCCGGGGTCGATTCCCGGAATATATCCGAAGCCGCGGCTTCCCCCAGGGCTGTCCAATATGTATCCATCTGCCACTCCACGGCGTCCGCCGCCATTTGGGTGGCAGGGCCCAGCGTCTTTTCCATCAGGGCGTCGATACCCTGGGCGTTAAGCAGGGCGGTGACTATGCCGATCAGGATAGAACCGGCCAGCACCACAGCAAGCATGCTGGCCTGGATTTTTGATTTGATCGACTTCATTTGGCATCTTCCTTCCACAATTATTTTAAAAATTTGAAAAGGGAAAAGCTGCCACAAGTGCAGCTTTTAACAGGGGTACCTGTCTTTCAAAATATTATACCACGATAGGGTATTTCCTGCAATACGAAAAAATTATAGAATGGATGCTAAAGGCTGAATCTGCCGGCCGGCACAAAACCCTTATAAGCCCCATCGCCTACAAATGCAGCCGCCGCACCGCGTCGTCCTTCAACTCCCGCCCCTTAAACAAAAGCAGCCCAGCCAGGGCCACCAGGCTAACGCCCACGCAGATAACCGTAGGGTGAAGGGTTCCCAGCATACCGCACAGCAGCGGGATCAGCGGAAGGAAACCGGCCAAGATGCAAAAAGTCATGCAGAACAGGTATTCCGCCGGACGCAGGCATAAAGCCACCACCACAATAAAAGCGGCCAACTGGACGCAGGGGATAAAGATCGGCAGGACAAAATCCAGGGACCACCCCGCAAACCCGGTGCATAAATCCCACAAAAGGGTGATAACCGATATGGCGCTCAGCTGCCAGACAATAGCTTTCATAGGGCTGCCCCGCTTGTGGACCGTAACCCCTAACACCAGCCAGGTACTGGCCAGGGCTGCCATGACAATAACACTCCACCAGCCGGTTTCAGGCAGGCTGAAGTTTACAGCGGAGCAGATGACCGCAACCACAATAGTAGCCAAAGCAGCCAGCCGCAGGAGCAGCCGCATGGTTTTTTTGGCAGGCAAAAGGGTGGGGTAGACGTTTTCCTCCGGCTGGCCGGTAAGGGGGCTTTGGCAAAGGGGGCAGCGGTGGAGGCCCCCCCGCACATGCACCCGGCATTGTTCACAAAACAGCATGTTGTTCCACCTCCTCTTCCATATTGGTAGCCAAGGTCACATCCAGCCCCAGCCGGGAAAGCTCTTGGAAGAAGACCCGTTCTGTTTCCCGGGACCGGTACGGGCTGGCAAAGGTGATGACAAAGCTGTCCCCAAAAGAAACCGAGCAGGCCTGCAAGCATCCCGCGCAGGTGAGGACGCCAAACTGCCGGATATACTTTTCCGAGCCTTCCGGCATAGAGAGTTTCCCCACGTTGGAAAAAGAGACCGTAGCAGCCCGGGCGGCAAGGCGGTTGGCGTACCGGAGCACGACATCCTTCAAGGGCAGCGGCGCGATCCGCGCGAAGAAATTATGCTCCAAAGCGCACAGGCTGTCCACATGGGCTTTCAGCTTTTCCATGGCCAGCTTTTCTTGAAAGCTGCGTTTCACGTGGGCCAGCACCGTTTCCAGGTCCGTGCCGTTTTTGCTGAAATCATAACCCACGTGGATAATAGCAAAAAAGTTCCGGGAAGAAAACGAAGGGAAGTAATTCCGCAGGTTCACCGGGATGGTAACAACTACCGGCCTTTTCCGCCTGCGCACCGGCATGCCCTCATAGATGGAGCGCAGCAGCGCAGCCGTCAGCAGCTCGGTAATCGTAGCGCCCTGGGCGCGTGCACAGGCCAGCAGCCCCTTGACAGAAACCCGCCCCTCCAGTATAGCCAGCTGGTTTTTAGGCAGGCGGTCCCCGGGCATCTGATAAGCGGAAGGGGAAAGGCCCACCCGCCGGGCCGGCTTCTCATAGTATTTCTGGAAGCTGTCCGCCTCCCTCTGCTGGTCAGATATGCCCAACACCGGTACGCCGCTGGGGGAGAGGGCGCCCTCTGGATGCCGGGTATAAAGGTATTCATAGACCAGGGCCCGCAAAAAGTCCAGGGCCCCGGCCCCATCCGACAAAACATGGTACACTTCCAGGCTGATGCGCCGCCGGTAATAGAGCACGCGGAACAGCAGGCTCCGCCGGGGGGAGGGGTAGACCGGGAAACAGGGGGGCAGCTGTTCCGGGCACGCCTGGGCAGGCAGGGGGCTTTCTTCCAGGTAATACCAGAACCAGCCCCGCCTAAGTACACAGCGGTAAATAGGGAACCGCTCCATGGTCTTGTCCAGGGCGGCCTGCAGGGCGGCAGGTTCTACCTCCTCCGCCAGCTCGCAGAAGAACCGGAACACCTTGGAGTCGTGGGCAGAGCTGGTGGAGGGGAATATCTTCGCCGCGTTGTCCAGCCGCCACCAGGGCAGATAATTCCTATCGCTCATAATGTCCCTCCAAAAAAGGATTTAGGATGGCATACGTTTTTTTAACATGTTTAAACCACACCGGCAAAGAGAAATAGCCGTGCAGGGCGTCCGGCATCCGGTAAGACTCCACATAGTTCCCGGCCCCCCGCAGCCTTTCCCCATAGGCTTCGCCCTCGTCCCGCAGGGGGCAGAATTCCGCGGTGATAATCAAGGTATCCGGCTGGTCTGCAAAGGACTTAGCAGTCAACGGCGCAAAATAAGGGTTTTCCAGGTCCGATTCGCAGCCACGGTACAAGGCAAAAAACTCCCGCACACGCTTGGCGGTAAGCAGGTAGCCCGTCCCGTTCTCCCGCACAGAAGGGAAGGGCGAGCCCTCCGAATGGTCGTTCCCCACCGCAGGGTAAATCAAAACCTGCCGCCTGGGCCGGAACTCCCCCCGGTCCCGGGCCATAAGGGACACAGCGGCGGCCAAATTGCCCCCGGCGCTGTCCCCTATAAGCACCACCTGTTCAGGGGGGACCCCCAGCAAGCCGCTGTGCAGAAAAACCTCCCTGGCCGCTGCGTAGCAGTCCTCCACCGCCGCAGGGAACCGGTGTTCCGGGGCCAGCCGGTAGTCAACCGAAGCCACAACACAGCCGGTCTGGGCGGCCATGTCGCCGCATATGCCGTCGTAAGAATCAATAGAGCCCAATACCCAGCCGCCGCCATGAAAAAACAACAGGACACAGTCCCTTTTCTGCTGCTTAGGGGTAAAAATGCGCATAGGCACATCATGCCCGCCAGAGGGTACCGCGTGCTCCCATATCCGGTAAAGCCAGGGCTTCCTGGCCCGGCGGGCGGTCAGCTTTTGCAGCCTGCGCTGCACCAGGTATGTCTTTTCTACGTCCAGATCTGGGTAGGACAACAGGCTAAGTGCTGCCAGCATAGCTTTATGGATGGGCATATCGGCTCCTTTTTTCTAAGCGGTTTCGTAAGCAAAGCAGGGCGTTGAGCCCCCACAGGAATAACATATTTAATATTATTTTAAGTATACTTCCATAGGTTTAGTTTGTCAAACCGTATGTTGCATATGCCCCCATAAACACGCGCCCACGAGACTGCATATGCGCAGCCGCCCGGGTGCCGCCAAAAGCCCCTCTTCAAGCGTGATCCCGCCCCCATTCATTGCAGCTTGACTAAAACTATAGGAAAGAATATAATAAACATACATATAAGAGGAAATGCCCCCATTGTGCAGGCGTCCCCCAAGTGGGCGCGGGGCCAAAAAAGAAAGGATGGTCAACATGCTGCGATTTGCTACCATTGGTTCCGGGTGGATCACCGACGAATATATACACGGGGCCAAAGACAGCGGCCTATGGGAGCTGTCGGCGGTATACTCCCGGGACAGGGCGCGGGGCGAGGCCTACGCCCAAAAGCACGGGGCCAAGCTGGTCTTTACCGATATAGAAGGCCTGGCCGCCTGTAAAGAGGTAGACGCCGTCTACATTGCCAGCCCCAACGCCGCCCACTATAGCCAGTGCAAGGCGCTTTTGCAGGCGGGCAAGCACGTTATCTGCGAAAAGCCCCTGTGCGCCCAGGCCCAAAAGGTACGGGAGCTGGTAACCCTGGCCGAAGAAAAAAACCTGGTGTTTTTAGAGGCCATCATGTTCATGCACCTGCCCCAGCGGGCGGTGCTGGAAGAGGCCCTTCAAAAGATCGGGCAGCTCTCCCTGGCCAAGATCGATTTTTGCCAGCGCTCCTCCAAGCTGGACAGCTTCTTAGAAGGCCAGGTGCCAAACATTTTTAACCCCCAGCTGGAAACCGGCTCCCTCATGGACCTGGGCGTGTACTGCGTCTACCCGGCCCTGCACCTGTTTGGCAAGCCGGAAAGCTTTACCGCGGACGCTATCAAGCTGAATACCGGGGCCGACGGCAACGGCATCATCACCATGAAATACCCGGACAAGCTGGTAACGCTTACCTACTCCAAGCTGGGCCAGGCCGGGGCCAATACAGATTTCCAAGGCAATGAAGGCACCGTATACGTCGAGTCGATTTCCCGCCTCGCCAACATCTCCCTGTGGCACAAGGACGGCTCTACCGAAAAAATATACGGCGAGGACGAAAAATATAAGCTCATGGGCTGGGAGGCCAAGGACTTCCACCGCTATATCACCGAGCCCGAAAAGAGCCGGGAGGAGTACGCCCATTGCAAAGAGCTGAGCATCTGGGTGGCTGAATTCCTAGAGGAAGCCCGCCGGCATCTGGGCATACGGTTTGAAAGCGACGGGGGGGCGTGAACGAATGGGATGGACCGAATTGACATTTGACTTAAAGAACTACGACCCAGATGGAAAATTGGATAAACGTATAGCGGCCCGGGGCATCGCCCGCAGAGACGGCAAGTACCTGATGGTAACGGGAAACAACGGCGCCCTACGGTTCCCTGGCGGCGGTGTAGAAGACGGGGAATCCCTGGCAGACGCCATGTGCCGGGAAGTAAAGGAAGAAAGCGGCTACTCCGTAAGGCCAGAGACAGCGCGGGAATGGGCGGTGGTCCGGGAAAGGCGCAAGGGGCTGATTGCGGACATCCTGGAAATGGACTCCTACTATTTCTTGTGCGAAATCAGCGGGGACGCCGGCGAACAACAGCTGGACACAGGCGAAGCAGAAGACGGCCTGCGCCCGGTATGGATGGATTTAGAAGAAGCCCTGGCCTCAAACCGCCGCCTGGAAGAAAGCGGCGTCACAGCGCCGTGGCCTGCCCGGCTTCTCCGGGAAATCAAAGTGATGGAACGGCTCCTGCAAGAAGGAAAGGCCATATAAGGAGGAAGCATGACGGAATTTACCGTAGACCTGCACAACTACCCCGAGGGCGGCTCGGTTTTCCGGCGTACCGCCGTGCGGGGCATCATAGAGCGTGACGGCAAGTACCTGCTGGTAGCGGGGAAATACGGCGACTGCAAATTCCCCGGCGGCGGCACAGAGCCTGGGGAGACGCTGGAAGAAACCCTCCTGCGGGAAGTGCAGGAGGAAACCGGCTATACCGTAAAGGAAGGTTCCCTAAAAAAGTGGGGCGTGGTGACCGAGCGCCGCAAAGGCATAGAGGCGGATATCATGGTAATGGAATCCCACTACTTTTTCTGCCAGATAGAGGGCCCCGCCGGTGGGCAGGATTTAGACGAATACGAAGAAGAATACCAGTTCCTCCCGGTCTGGGTGGCCTTGGGGGAAGCTTTAGAGAAGAACCGGCAGGCCGAAGCGGAAGAGCTGGCCCGCCAAAGCCAGGGGGAAAGTGTTATCCCCTGGGTAACGCGGGATCGGCAGGTAATCGAACGCCTTATAAAAGACGGTGCCCGCCCATGACCACCCGGCAGGAGGTCATCGATTTCTGCCTGGAATGGCAGGACGCCTATCCAGACGCCCCCTTCCGGGACGATAACTGGACCGTGCTGCGGCACAAATCCAACAAAAAAAGCTTTGCCTTTGTGTACGAGCAGGAGGGCCAGATGCGGGTAAACGTCAAGTGCGCCCCAGCAGACGCCTCTTTTTGGCGGGATGCCTACCCCGGCGCCGTGCTGCCCGGCTACCACATGAACAAGACCCATTGGAACACAATCGTGCTGGCGCAGGTGCCGGAGGACGACGTAAAAAATATGATCGCCGAAAGCTACCGGCTCACCAGCCCAGCCGTAAAGGAGGGAAGAGGATGTTAAAAATCGGATGCCACCTGTCCAGCGCCAAAGGCTTTTTGGCCATGGGGCGGGAGGCCGTAAAGATAGGGGCCAATACCTTCCAGTTTTTCACCCGCAACCCCCGGGGCGCCAAAGCCAAGCCCCTGGACCTAGCAGACGTAGCCGCCTACCGGGCCTTTGCAGAGGGGCAGGGGTTCTTCCCCATCCTGGCCCACGCCCCTTATACGTTAAACGCCTGCGCCGCCGACGAGGGCCTGCGCACCTTTGCCAGAGAAACCATGCTGGACGACCTGCAAAGGTTAGAGCATATCCCCGGAAGCCTATATAACTTCCACCCCGGCAGCCACGTGAAGCAGGGTGCCGAAGCAGGCATCGAGCTCATTGCCGCCCATCTCAATAAAATCTTATGGCCAGAGCAGTCCACCACCGTGCTGCTGGAAACCATGGCAGGCAAAGGCTCAGAGGTAGGGCGCACTTTTGAAGAGCTGCGGGCCATCCTGGACCGGGTAAAGCAGGCAGACAAGCTGGGCGTATGCCTGGACACCTGCCATGTCTTTGACGGCGGGTATGACATCGCCCAAAACCTGGACGGGGTGCTGGAGCAGTTCGATAAAATAATCGGCCTAAACCGCCTGCGGGCCATCCATCTGAACGACAGCATGAACCCCCTGGGCAGCCACAAAGACAGGCACCAGAAGCTGGGGGAGGGGGAGATCGGCCTAAAAGCCTTGGAGCAGGTGATAAACCACCCGGCCCTGTGCCGCCTGCCCTTCTATTTAGAGACCCCCAACGACCTGGAAGGGTACGGGCGGGAGATCGCCCAAATGAAAAGCCTTTACCGCGGCGCGTGAAGAAAAACCAAAAAACAGGCCCCCAGTACCGTCTTAGGGGCCTGTTTTTTTATTTCTTTTTCCCCCAGCCCAAAAGAAGCTTTTCCCCTTCTACCGCTACCAGCGGGAACAAGGACAGCCCTGCCACAAGCAGCCACTGGAAGCCCGTAAGGGCCGTTGTGCGGAAAATAGCCATAAGCGGCGGGAACAGTACCACGCTCACCATCAGGAACCCGCAGAACAGGGCGGCGGCCACCAGCTTGCGGTTGCTGAAAATCCCCAGCCGCAGCACAGAGTGCTCAGACCGCATGTTAAAGCTGTGTACCAGCTGAGAGAGGCTCAAGACCGCAAAAGCCATAGTGCGGCCAACCAAGGGCTCGGCAGGGTTTATGTCGAACCAGGCCCGGCCCATGGTATAGGCCAGCAACGCCAGGGCCCCCACCAGGCAGCCTTCCACGGCCACCGAAAAGCCCATGCCCCCCGAAAACACCCCTTCCCCCCTGGGGTGGGGTGGGTCTGCCATCACATCCCGGTCCACAGGGTCGGCGCCCAGGGCCAGGGCGGGCAGGGAGTCCGTAACCAAGTTAACCCATAATAATTGTATTGCCAGCAGGGGTGCCGGGGCTCCCAGCAAGAAAGCCGCAAACACCACCAGAATCTCGCCGATGTTGCAGGAAAGCAGGAAATGGATGGTCTTGCGTATGTTCCGGTAGATACCCCGGCCCTCCTGCACAGCCGCCACAATCGTAGAGAAATTGTCGTCCGTAAGCACCATGTCAGCGGCCGACTTAGCCACCTCCGTACCGTTTTTGCCCATAGCACAGCCGATATCTGCCGCCTTTAAGGAGGGCGCATCGTTGACGCCGTCCCCAGTCATAGCCACCACAAATCCCCGCCGCTGAAAGGCCTTGACCAGCTTTACCTTATGCTGGGGCGATACCCGGGCAAAAACCTTATACTCCATGACCCGTGTGCAAAGCTCCCCTTCGGTTAACCGGTCCAATTCCAGGCCGGTAAGGGCCCGGTCGCCTTCCGCGGCGATGCCCACCCGCTTGGCAATAGCCAGGGCCGTAGCGGCGTGGTCGCCGGTAATCATAACAGGCAGGATACCCGCCCGCTTGCACTGGGAGACCGCTGCCTTTACCCCCTTGCGGGGCGGGTCCTCCATACCGATCAGCCCGCAGAAGATCAAGCCGCTCTCCGTCTCCCGGTCGTCCGACGGCAGCTGGTTCACGTCCTTATACGCCACCGCCAGCACCCGCAGGGCCCCCGCAGCCAGCTTGTCGTTGTCCGATAGGATACGCGCCTTTTCCCCCGGCCCCAAAGGGGTGGCGCTGTGGCCCCGCAGCATCCGGGTGCACCGGGCAATCAAGACATCCGGCGCGCCCTTGGCAATAATGCGCACACCCCCGTCTATACGGTGGGCCGTGGTCATCATCTTGCGGGCCGAAGAAAAAGGGATCTCCCCTATACGGGGGTTCTCCCGGTCCAACTCGCCCTTCCCTCGGCGGCAGGCCCGCAGGAAGGCGGCCTCGGTAGGGTCGCCGGTAAGCTTGCCGTTTTCCTCTTCGCAGTCGTTGCATAGGGTGCACAGCTCCAAGGCAAACTGGGCATCCGCGCCGTCCAGGGGCTCAGGTCCATACGCGCCGGAAAAAGCCGTGACCGTCATCTTGTTCTGGGTCAGGGTGCCGGTTTTGTCAGAGCAAATCACCTGGGTGCTGCCCAAGGTCTCCACAGCCGGCATGTGCCGCACAATAGCCCGTTTCTGCGCCATGCGCTTCATGCCCATAGCCAGCACAATGGTGACCACTGCCGTCAGCCCCTCGGGTATAGCCGCAACCCCCAGGCTAATCGCGATCATAAACATCTCCAACGGCGGGGTGTGCTGCAAAAGGCCCATGGCAAAAATCACCCCGCAGATAGCCATCGCCCCCAGACCCAGCACCCGGCCCGTCTGTTTAAGCTTTTCCTGCAAGGGGGTCTGAGGGGCAGCCTCCTGTTCCAGCATATGGGCAATATGCCCCACCGCCGTGCCCATGCCCGTAGCGGTGACCAACCCGGCCCCCGCCCCCCCGGCAATGCCGGTAGAGGCAAAAACCATGTTCCGCCGTTCCGCAAGGGGGCAATCCTCCGGGCAAAGGGCCTTGGCGTCCTTCTCCACAGGGGCCGATTCCCCCGTCAAAGCGGATTCCTCTGCCCGCAGCTCTACGCTTTTGATCAGCCGCAGGTCAGCCGGCACCAAATCCCCCGCTTTCAGCAGGACCAAATCCCCAGGCACCAGCTCGCTGCTGTCCACCGTCTGGCGGTGGCCCCCCCGCACCACCCGGGCCTGGGGGGAGGAAAGCCTCTTTAGGGCGTCAATGGCCTTGTCGGCCCGCAGCTCCTGCACGGTGCCGATAGCGGCGTTTATCACCACAATAGCCAGTATGATGATCGAGTCAATAAACTCCCCATCCCCCCGCAGCCAAGAGACCCCAAAGGACACCGCCGCAGACAGCAGGAGGATGAGCACCATCAAATCCTTAAATTGCCCCAAAAACCGGGCAATGATCCCCTGCCCCCGGCCCTCCTGCAGCTGGTTTTTCCCATATTTTGCCTGGCGCTTGCGGACTTCAGCCAGGGGCAGGCCCTTCTGCGGGTCTGTCCCCAGCCGTTCCGCCGCCTCCTGCCAGGGTGTGTGATGCAGCTCCATTTTGCTTCCTCCTTATGCGCCGCGATTTGGCACGCTTGGCCTTTCCCTAATTCCTATGTGGTTTCTTACAAGTTTATGAAGCTTTTCGAAAACACTGGCAAAACCCCCTTCTAATTGATAAAATGATATCTATATAGCCGCGGCTGCCTGCCGCAAATCTCCCCGCAGAAGGAGGCCCCATGGAATTTTTCCTCCCCTTTGACATCCCCATCCTGTCTTTTGTCCAGCATCACCTGCATAACCCCTTCACGGATTTCCTTTTCCCCCTGGCCACCTACCTGGGCGAACTGGGCGCCTGCTGGGTGTTTATCAGCCTGGTATTGCTGTTTATGAAAAAATACCGGCGCGCCGGCATACTGATGCTGGCCGCCATGCTGCTGGGTACCCTGCTGGGGGAGGTACTGCTGAAAAACATCATCTGCCGCCCCCGCCCCTTTACCTATGCCAGCCTGCTCCCCCCAGGGGCCAGCCTGCTCATTTCCCCGCCCAGCGGCTATTCGTTCCCCTCAGGGCACACCTGCGCGTCCTTTACGGCGGCCACGGCGCTGTTTACCCAGCACAAAAAAGAAGGCCTCCTAGCCTACGGCCTGGCCATCCTGATCGCCTTTTCCCGCATATTCCTGCTGGTGCACTTCCCCAGCGACGTGTTGGCCGGGGCCCTGCTGGGCGCCTCACTGGGTGTGCTGGTCCCGTGGGCCTGTAAAAAATGGCTGCCGCCCCTCCAAAGCCCCCTGGAAACCCCCTAAGCCAAAGAAAAACTCCCCCGCCGCCAGCAGGGGAGTTTTTTCCATCCATTCATTTTGTGCCAATGATTTTAATGCGGTCCGCCGTCAGCCCCGTCTGTTCTATGACAATCTCCTGCACAATGAGCATGTCACTGTCTTGCAAATCCCCGGCCACCACCACGCTGCATTCCTCAGCGGTAATGTAAGCTACGCTTTCCGCGTAGCCCTTGGCTTTCAGCAGGTTTTCTACGTTGGTCTCTTTTAAGATGTTTTGAGCCATAGCAGAGGCCTCCTCCACAGCGGCTTTCTTGGCGTCGCTGTCTGCCTCCACGTCTGCCAGCACGCCGTCCAAAAGCTCCAAGGCCTCGTCCCGGGAGTTCTGCCGGCTGAGCCGGGCCTCGGCAAACATGTCTGTGGTGTTGGCCTTAGCCTGCAAGTCGTCCGATACGGTCTCCACATAAGCGTTGTTCACCAGCTGGGCGGCCCCCAGTTGGCTGCTGGCGTCTTCCGATTCGCCCACAGGCAGCTTGTTGGTACCGGCAAACTGCCAGTTTAAGTAGACCGCCGCGCCCAAAGCCAGTACCAGGGACGCTAAAACCAGTTGCTTTCTGCCGAACTTCATGATGATACCTCCAATATGTATATTTTTCTATGTAAATGCTTTCGCTTTTACCCCCCGCTGGTAACGCACACCCGGGAAGAAGGGATGCCCAAAACCGTTTTAGCGGCGTTCACCAGCTTTTCCCGGGTGGCCGGGTCCTGGGCCCGGGCGCTAACAATCACCACACCCTGGATCTTTGGCTGTACCTGGGTCACCGTCAAAGGCCGCTGGGCGCCCTCCCTGTCCTCCAAAACCACGTGTGCCGATTCCTTTTCCCCGCCTCCTTCCCCGCCCGGCTGGGTAGATTCCCGCTGGTCAGCCGCGTAGACATGGCGTCCGTTATTTTCCAAGGTCACCATAACAGCCGGGTCCCGTTCCCCCGTAATGGCCGACACAATGCGGGCCAGGTCCTGCTCCAGTGCCTGGGCATAAGCCGTGTCGGACGCCGCCTCCTCGGTGCGGGGCTCAGGCCCCTCCTCCTTAGAAAAATCAAAAGAGGAAAGGGCCAGCAGCGCTATGCCGCAAATGCCCAGCACCACTACCAGCCGCAGGGTGTTTTCCTTTTTCAGCGCGGCCTGTATCCATTCTCCTGCTTTTTTAAGCTCCATCTGTTGTTACCTCTACGACGACATCTTCCCCCAGCACATTTTGCAGCAGCGCTCGGGCCCGTTCCCCCTCGGCGGGGTAGGCAAAGGCCGCGCCTACCTTGGCTAATACTATGCCGGAATCCTCAAAACTATATATCAACACGTCAATTTTTTTTGCCCGCAGCCCAGCCGCCGCCAAAAGGCCCTCAATAGAACGCACCGCTTCTTCCTCTGTAGCGCTCACATACTGGCTGTTCAAAAACGCCTCCAGCCCTCCCGCCTCCGCTTGGGCCGGGGTTTCCGGCAAGTCAAAATCCCACCGGGCATGAAGTAGGGACGCCGCCCCAGAAGCCAGCAGCGCCAGCACCATAAGGGACTGCACAAACTGCACCATCTTGTCCTTGGGCGCCACCTGCCCCAAAGCCCCCAGGGCAATCAGCGCCGTGCACAGCCCCGAAGCCCACTCTAAAACCTGCGCCATAACCTACCCCCCTTTTGCAAACAACACGACCCCCGTGCAGGTCAGGCACACCACACACAGGCTGGCCAGCGCAGCCAGTACCAGCTTGGCGCTGTTGGCGCACGCGCCCAATAGGGGAGAGGCCGGTACGCCGCACAGGTCCGCCGTCAGCTGCCCTACCGTACATACCCCGGCCCATAGGGAAGCTTCTATCATAGCCGGGGCAAACAGGCACAAGGCCGCCAGCATGCCAAAGGCCCCCGCCCCCGACCGCACCACGTGTACGCTGCCCTGTATGGCCCCCATAGCATCCCCCAGGGCCCCGCCCACAATAGGTATGGCCGACGAAGCCACCAGCTTCACAGCCTTGCTGCCCGCGGCGTCCAGCTGGGTGTTTAAGATGGTCTGTACAGAAAGCACGCCAGAAAAGAGGGTGACCGCCAAAAGCAGCAGCCACTTTACAAAGCTGTAAAGGCTCGCCGCCAATTTCTGCACCGCCAGCCCCGAAACGCACCCCGCCGCCGACAAGGCCAAAAAAATCCGCAGCAAAGGCAGCAGCAGCCCCGATGTCAAAACCGGCAGCAGGTTCCCCACGCCCAAGGTAAGGAAGCTGTAACCGCCCCCCGCCGCCGGGCTGCCCGAAGCCGTCAACAGGGCGGTGTAGGCCGGCACGCTCGCCAGCAAGAAAGCCGAGGCACTCTCCGCCGTAGCCGTGCACAGGGACAGCAGCCCCAGCATATGGGGCGCCGCCACCACCCCGCAGGCCGCCGCCCCTATGACCCCCACCGCCTGGCCCGGCTCCCCCTGGCCCATGGCGCTTGCCAGGCGGCACAGGAGCAAAATCCCCAAAAGCGCCCCGCAGGCTTTCAAAGGCCCGGTCAGCTTCTCCCGCACCAGGCGGCATATAGATTCAAAAACCCGCCCCCCGTCAAGCCCCCCTTTCCCCAGCCCGTCCACTCCCCATTGGTCGAGCATGGCCCTTGTGCCCTTGTCCAAGCTTTCTATAGCCTTTGTCATGCCGCTTTTTTCCGCAATCTGTTCTTCCAAACCCGGCTCAGCCGCAAAAGCCTCCCCAGGGCTTGCCGCCCACAGCAGCAGGCAGAGCAGGGCAAAAATCCATTTACGTGCCCGCATAATGTTCCTCTCTTTTATCCGATTTCCTTTCACCCGCCTAAAATCTCCCCCAGATACCCCAGCAGCTCCATCAAGATCGGGAACGCCGCCGCCAAGATTGCCGCCTTAGCCGCCAATTCTACCGTAAAAGCCAGGGCCGATTCCCCCGCGTCCTTGCAGGCATGGCTGGTAAACTGCCCCACCAGGGCCAGGCCCGCGGTTTTCAGCATCACCTTCCAGTAACGCCCCGGCAGCCCGGCCACAGCCGTTTCCAGCTGGAAGAACAAGGGCCCCAGCCCCTCCAAGGCCGAAAGGAGCAAAAGCGCCGCCGCCCCTGCCGTAAGCAGGAGGGACACCTCTCGGTTGCTTTTTTTCAACAGGGCCCCAAAGGCCGCCGCACACAGGGCGCAGACCGCAGTCCCCGTCATAGGTCAAAAATAGCCTTGACGGCTTGGAACAAGGCGTTTATTTCGTTTATAATCATCATCAGCACCACAATCAGCCCGGCTAAAGTGGTCATCATGGCCTGCTCCTCCCGCCCCGAGCGGATAAGAAGCTGGTTCAGCACCGCCACAATAATGCCAATGGCCGCAATCTTAAAAATCAGGTCTACTTCCACGTTCCGGCTCCTTCCTTTTCCCGCTATAACAGCAGCAGGCAGACTGTAAGGCCCCCAAAAAGCCCCAGGCAGACGTACAGCCTGCCCAGCTTGCCTCGCTCTTCCCGGGCTTCCCCCAATGCCTGCTCCACCAGCCCGGCATACAGTCCCATGTGCTGCAGCTGCCCCTGGACGTCGCTTACCCCTAGTCCCGCCACAAACCCCTGGTACAGCGCCCGGTCAGATGTGCGCGTCAATAGCTCTTCTCCGGCCTGGGCCAGCGCCGCCCGGGGGTCCTGTGAAAAACAGGGCCGCCCCACTGCCGCCCGGCAAAAAGGGGAGTCCTCCTTTTCCACTAGCTCCCCCAAAGGCCGGGCCCAGCAGCGGACGCTGGTCTGCAGGTTCTGCAAAAGGCGCTGCCATTCCCGCAGCAGGCGTTCCCGCCGCCAAAGCTCCCGGGACTTGGCCGCCCCCCACAAAAGGCCGCTAAGCAGCAGCAACAGGCTGCCCAAAACCTTCACAGCCCCGCCCCCCCAGGGCACAGGGCCTCCCCAGCCTTTTGCACCTTGGCAATTTCCCCTGGCCGCCCCCGCCCCGCCAAAGACGCCACTACCGAAAAAGCCCCCGTGCCCAGCAGCCTCCGGCAGAGCGGCCGCTTGGCCAGCTCACCCGGTGGCGCGTGGACAGAGGCAACCAGCTGCACCCCGGCAAAAGCGGCGTCCCGCAAAGGGGCAAAATCGCTGGGGGAAAGCTCGTCGCAGACAATGACCTCCGGGGAAAGCATGCGCAGGGCAATGTCCAGCCCCTGGGCTTTGGGATAGCCCAAAAGCACGTCGGTGCAGGGGCCCAAATCCCATGGGCCCGCGATCTCCCCCCGTTGGTCCAGCACAGCCACCCGTTTGCTGGGGGCAAACTTGCCCATAGAAAGGGAACGGGCAATATCCCGCAAAAGGGTGGTCTTGCCGCTGGAAGGCTCCCCAGCCACCAGCACGCCTCCGGTAAGGCTGCCAGCCTCTAAAAACAGCCTGTCCCCGCAGCCAGGGCACGCCCGGGGGATGCGGAAAACCAGGGTCGTAATATCCCGCAAGGACTGTATGCGCCCGTTTTCCAGTACCGCCGTACCGCATACCCCGGCCCGGCACCCGCCCCCAAAATTCACATAGCCCTCCCGTATCTCCTCCTGGTGGCTGAATACAGAATGGCCGCACACTTGCAAAAATAAAGATTCCATCTCTTCCGCCGTGGTGGCGGGCAGCCCTTCGGTAAGGGCCCGGGTGGCCCCAGAGCCTGTCAAGAAAAACGTGCCCTGGGCCCCGCACACCGCTACCGGCTGGCCCACACAAAAACGGATGTCAAACGCCTGGGACTTAATGGCGCTGTCCAGCGCCAACAGCCTGTCCCTGTATTCGGGCAGCTCCCTGGCTACCCTGTCAAAGCCGATGGTGTCCATGCCGCGGCCCCCTTCCTTTTGTCTATATCTATGGGACAGGCAGCCCCATTAGAACCGAGGGTCAGGGCACAAAAAATACCCCGCGCACCAAGCGCGGGGCAAAGGCTATCTTATTTGACAGGGGGCTGGCCCTCCCACCAGCGCAGGAAAGCCCGCAGGGTCTCCCGGTCGTTTTCATAGGTGACTGTGGAAAGGGCCTGCTGGGGCGGTTCCCACTGGATGCCCGTCACCTCTTCCACCTGGGCCTTTTGGTCCCCGCCGGAAAGCCTGCCGGCAAAATAGACCACATCCTTCAAAACCCCAGGCTTAGGGCTGTAAGCCACCACATGGCGGAAAGAAGTGTCCAGCTTAACCTTCAAGCCGGTCTCCTCCTTGATTTCCCGCAAAGCCGTCTCCTCCTCGTTTTCCCCCTTTTCCACGTGGCCTTTGGGGAATGCCCAATGGCCGCCGTTTTTATGGCAGATGAGCAGCACCTCCACCCAGCTGTCGCGCTGGCGGTAAACAATAGCGCCGCAGGACTTTTCTTTCTTCATAGCCGGCTCCTTTCCCAATTTATTCTATGCGCACCTCAGCCCCGCGCACCTTCACAAAGACCCGCAAGGCTTCGTCCCCGCTGTTTTCCAGGTTCACCCCCACCTTGTACCACTTGCCCTTTTCCACCTTCACCGCCACCGGCATGCCGGGGGTAAGGTAAACGGGCTGGACCGGCGGGGTGTCGTCTACGGGCAGCAGTACGGCTTCCGTGTCCCCCAGCCCTTCGCCGCAGGAAAGCTCGATTTTGCCGCTGCCCGCCACCTCCTCATGGGAATACACAAACCCCTGGCTGCCCGGGGGCGCTTCTATAGAAACAGCGACCTCCTTCCCTCCGCAGCCCGCCAGCAGCAGGGCCAGCCATAAACATATGGCCCATAATCCGCGTTTCACCGCACACACCTCCTTGTAGAAAAAACCAGGCCGCCCCGGCTTGCGCCCAGACGGCCCGGCATACGCTATTTACCGTGTAGAAAACCGGAACGTAGTTTTGGTGGTAAAAGGCTTGCCGGCCTCTAAAACCGCAGAGGGGAAGCCAGGCTGGTTCGGGGAATCCGGGTAGAACTGGGTCTCCAGACAGAAAGCCGTGTGGGGCTGCATGGGCAGGCCGTCCTTGCCCACCAGGGGCTGGGGCACCTTGTTAAAGGTGTACAGCTGCACCCCCGGCATATCCGACCAGACCTCCATCACCCGGCCGCTGCCTGGCTCATAAGCCTGGGCGCACAGGCGGAAGCCCTGGCCCCGGACACAGAAGTTGTGGTCGTAGCCGCCGCAGACCCCCATAAGGTGGTCGGCTGCGAACATATCCTGCCCTAAAGCCTTCGGGGCCGTAAAATCCAAGTGCCCGCCCGCTACAGGCTGCAATTCCCCCGTAGGGATCAAATCATCCGCCACCGCCGTAACCGCGTCCGCGTTGATTTGCAGCATCGTATCCAAAACCTTCTTCTGGTGGTCCCCAGAAAGGTTAAAGAAAGAGTGGTTCGTCAAATTGAACAGGGTAGCCTTGTCCGACACCCCCGTGTATTCCACCGTAAGGCTGCCATCCTCCCCCAGCGTATAGGTAACCTTCATCTCCAAAGTACCGGGGTACCCTTCGTCGCCATCCGGGCTCACATGGGTAAAGACGACGCAGGGGCAGGGCCCATCCTGGGCCTCAGCCTGCCACAGCACCTGATGGTACCCCGTAGGCCCGCCGTGAAGATGGTTTTCCCCATCGTTTGGGGCCAGGGGGTAATCCTTCCCATCCAGGCAAAACGAGGCTTTCCCAATACGGTTAGCGTACCGGCCCACCAGGGCCCCCTGGTAATTGTCCCCAAAATACTCGGGCAGGGTGCGGTGGCCCAACACCACGTCCCCCAGCTGGCCGGATTTGTCCGCCGCCCACAGCCGGTGGATGCGGCAGCCGTAGTCCGTCACCTCCAAAACCGTGCTGCCCTGGTTTTGCAGGGTATAAAGGGTGGCTTCCCGTCCGTCCGGCAGGGCGCCAAAGGGCTTTTTTGAAATTGCCATAGCGTGCCCTTTTCCCCTTAATCTTCCATCTTGCCCAGCAGCGCTGCGCCAATAATGCCTGCGTCGTTGCCCAGTTTAGCCCGGCAGATGGTGGTCTTCTTGGTGGAGTTCATAGCGTACTGTTCCTTGTCCACATACTCCCGCACAGGGGCCAGCAGGGTTTCGCCCTCGTTGCTGATGCCGCCGCCCACACAGAGGATGTCCGGCTGGAAGATGTTGATCATGTCGATCAGGCCCACGCTGAAATACTTAATGTACTCGTCCACGATCTCCTTGCCCACCGGGTCGCCCTGGCGCATAGCGTCAAAAGCGGTGCGGCCGTTGACGTTGTCCATGTTGCCCTCGGCAATCGTCCACAGGGGAGAGTCCTTCGGGGCGTCGGCCATGTGCTCCTTGGTGGTCTTGATCAGGCCGGTAGCAGAGGCGTAAGCCTCCCAGCAGCCCTGCCGCCCGCAGGAGCAGGGGCGGCCGTCTACAACAATGACGGTATGGCCCAGCTCGGCCCCGGCAAAGTTGCTGCCGGAATAGATCTTGTGGTTAATAATGATGCCGCCGCCAACGCCAGTGCCCAAGGTAATAGCAATCGCGTTGTCCGAGCCCTTCAAAGCGCCGGCCATGTACTCGCCAAAAGCCGCAGCGTTGGCGTCGTTCTCCATAAGCACCTGCTTGCCGTCCAGCCGCTGGGAAAGCATCTCCTGCATGGGGGTGTTCTTAAAGGGCAGGTTGTTGGCAAACTCAATAATGCCGGTAGACTTGTTGATAGTCCCAGGAGAGCCCACGCCAATCCAAGGCACGTCAGCCAGGGTAAGCCCCGCACTCTGCAGCGCCTGGCGGGCCGTCTCTGCCATAGCGTCGGCCACCTGTTCGGCGTTTTCCGTCTGGGTCTTGCTGTTGGCCCGAGCAATGATTTTATTTTCCTCGTCCACAATGCCCACGGCGATGTTGGTGCCGCCAAGGTCGATACCAAGATAATGCATAAAACATAGCTCCTTCGCAAAAGAATTTTTGGGGGTCTGTCCCACTGACATGATTATACTATATCTTGGGGTGCAAAGCAAACCTTTTTTGTGAAATTTCCGCCCAGATTCCCGCCTAAAAATTTCCCAATCCCTCTTGATTTTGCCGCCGCACTATGGTAAACTAACTTTAAACATGCCGCTGTGGTGGAATAGGCAGACACAAGGGACTTAAAATCCCTCGGTAGCGATACCGTACCGGTTCAAGTCCGGTCAGCGGCACCATGTTAGGACGTCACGTTTGATACAAAAATTTATCTGCCGTGACGTAGAGAAAACCCCTAGAAATTAGGGGTTTTCTCGTATTTTAAAGTAAAAATGAAGCGCCAGAGTAGGCTAGACTAAGGCTCACTCTGGCGCTCTTTTTGTTAGCGCTATGAGGCAATTTTACACGATTGTAGGCATTTGCACCCGTTTGCACCAAGGGGTATCTTGCTATGCCCAAATCTTACTTTATGCTATTCCTTCTCTCTAGGTTTGCCTCGAGATCCGGGCCGGACGCTGCTTGGTCGTTCGTTCGGCAGGATTATACCACTTTCTGTCACCGTCCCACCGCTGACCGTAAATGGTTTAACTCCGCCGGATATTGTCCCATCCGGGTTCGTAACAAAGATGGAATCTTTAGCAGATTGTGATGGGGTAGAAGCCGAAGCAGGTGCTGGTGCAGAGCTCTCACGAGGGATTGGAATGCTTCCAGAATCTCCATCTCCCGCGCCACTAACAGGCTGAGTAACTTCGATAGTCGGTTGTCCTGCTGCCGCTAGAATGTGATTAAGTGCAGCAGCTTTCTCAGCGTTCGTTACATGCCCGCCAGATAGTGCATCATGCGCCATAGACACAAGCTGGGTCTGCTCAGCAGAACTCATAGTGTTCTGTTCGATACTCTCCGCCATACGGTTCAGAGCGCCAGCATTGGTTCCACCGATAGTCTGGGCGGAGTTGCCCTTGATGACCATACTCTGTAGCTGCTCTGCAACCTTAGGCTTCATGTGGATATTAGCGTTACCCAATGCATCTCCGGCTGTAGCCACAATTTGACTGCGCTGCATAGCGGAATGCTCACTCAAGGTAACACCATTCTTTTCCAGCGCCGCCATGCCATCCAACGTATTGCTGATACCTTGTAGAGCGCCTTCATCCGCTTCAGGTAAGGTCTGCGCCGTATAACTCGTCATACCAGCCTGATCATAGTAATTGGAACGAGCCGTGCCATTTTGATCGGAGATCCCGTACTGCATACCATCGCTGGACTGGCCAAACGCCTTGCCGAAGTCCTTATTGGTAAAGTCGTTGATCATCGCGAATGTGCCACGGTTAGTCTTCTTGTACTGTCCGCCATATGTAGACGAGAGATGCCGGGCTGCTTGACTGAGGGCGGAATCCTGTGTTTTGGCAGCGGCGCTGGAGTAGAAATCGCGGTGATTGTTCAGTACCCGGTTCATCTGGCTTTGGACTTGGCCACGGCCTTCATCTGTCTCGCTTAGAATATCCTGCAAGGCACGGACATTTACCAAGGCATTGCGGTCGGTGGGGTTAGCGTGGAGCTGCTCGAGGGCTCTGCCATATTCCGCACCCATCACGGCGGCGTTACCGGTGTTCATGCTGGACTCATATACGCTGCGGCGGGCTTTGGTGTCATCGCTTAATTGGGCGTTAGCGGTATTAGCCTGCGCGGCTTCATAGGCCGGTGTGCCTGGGGCTAGTAATTCTTGTCCACCACCAGCGCGAATATCTTCTGCCGCAGCGCGGTTATATGCCGATGTGTGCAGGAATAGTCGCCGAGCAGCATTACCTTTAAACGTTTTGCCAGCCGCAAGTCTAGAATTCTTTTTATTGTTGAGTTTTTCTGCTGCCCTAAGATCATAGCTCATTTGTCGTTGGCGCTGGAAATTCTTACAGGTATTACGAGGACGGCCCGTCTTTTTTATGTTGCTTGCACGCGAGCTCAAAATAGTTTGGCGGTTGTGGCCTATACAGAAGGTGCCGATTCAGTCAAAAACACCGCATTGTCAAATAACTGGTTTTCTGAAAATGAGATCACTATTCTCTAAGACAATGAGTCCAGAAATTTTGAACAGTTCTAAAGAGGGATGAGTTTTCACCTTTCCGATTACCCAATCGCTGGTTTCTTTTTGCTTGCCGCATCCAGGAAGCGTTGTATTTATTTATCATTATTTCTTTTATATGCTACAATCCGGCTAGCATCTTTTCAACCTGCCGCAAGCGGGCGCAGAATGATGTAAAGCAGGAAACTGCTTATCCGTGTAGATACCGTGTAGCCTTTGGTGCATCGAGATAGATTTGTATCTTTCGTGACGTCCCACCACATGTCGAGTGTTCATAACGCAACTGAACGCTCGTATGTAAAGGAACAGTCGAAAGGCTGTTCCTTTGCTATTTCTTTGGGGCGGTCTGCCCCGGTGGAGCGGCTTTCGGGCCGCTCCCTTTTCTTTACCCGGCTTTGCCGACAAGATACTCAATCGCCACACCCTGGCGGCTGTCCAGCACCACGTTCTCCGGGTATTCCTCTACCTCCGGCAAATCCAGGACGCCGATGAAGTTATAGTGGATCACGATGCGCTGCGTCCTGTTCTTTCCCCGGCCCTGGGTCTGGTACACGTCGATACGCTCCACAAGCTCATGGAGGATAGTCGGCGTCAGCGTTTTCATCTCCATAAACTTCCGCACCGCTTTCAAAAACTGCTCCTTACAGAAAGCACGGTCGTTTTCCCTGTCACACTGGCGCTGCAATTCCTCAATGTCCTTTTTGAGCTGCTGCTGTTCCGCATCATACCGCTGGGACATTTTCATAAAGCGTTCATCCGTCAGCTTACCCGCCACATTGTCCTCATAGATACGCTCAAACAGCCGGTCAACCTCTTTATTCCTGGCAATCAATTCCTGAAGGTGCTGCCGCCTGTTTTGGCTCTCCCGCTCATAGTCCTTGGTGGTTTTCCGAGCCAGCAGCTCGGCAAATTCCTCGGCGTGGTTTTTTAGGTAGCTGACCATGCGGTTGAGTTCCAGCAATACCACCTGCTCCAACGAGTCGGCCCGGATATAGTGGGTTTCGTTGCAGGTGCCCCGGTTGCCCCGGTAATTGGAACAGTTGAAATACTCAATGGAGCTGTTGGGATGGTTGATGTTGTAATGCAGCTTATGGCCGCAATCGGCGCAGTACAGCAGACCGGCGAACATATTCTTTTCGGTGTTCTTGGGCTTCCGGCGCTTCGTCCCCTCCCGGAGTTTTTGCACCTGTTCCCATGTGGTCTTGTCAATGATAGCCTCATGGTGGTTTTCAAACCTTGACCAGCACCCGGTCGATCTTGCCCTTCCGGCAGTCGGCCAGAAGACGGTTGAAGTCCTCCCGCTTGTCCGTTTTCGTGCCGCTGGCCGCCTCATCGGCGTAAATGTCCACCAGCTCCCAGCCCTCATGCTGGCTGATCAGCTCGGTGTAGCTGCGGATCTGGGAGGCGTAAGACGATGCCTGCTCATCGAGGTCCGTGCTGACACGGCAGTACGCCGCCACCCGAAGAACATCGGGCCTGCCCTCGCTGGGCGGGATGATGGTGATGTTTTTGCTCATCTGGCGCGGCCTCCTTTCCTCTGGGTACCGACAACACTACCACACCTTGGCGGGATTGTAGACAGTGCGGGTCGTCACCTCCATTCGTTTTGCAATTTCCCCGTCCGGCAAAGCTCCCCAGAAGTCAAAGAGTAAGACTTTGCGCTGCTTGTCCGGCAGGGAGCGGAGTGCTTTATATAAGGTTTCGCTATAGACCACGCAGGATAGCTCGTCCGCATAAAGCACAAAATAGTCGGACGGATACCTGTCGTCGTGGCTTAAAGTTTCCAGAAAATAGTCTACCGGCTCGTCGGAGTAATGCTTCTCCGCGTTGGCCTTTGCCCGTTTGAGATTTCTGCTGAAATTCCGGGCCACTGTCTTGGTAAAGGAATCCACCATGGCAATGATCCGTTTTTCGTCAGAGGGAGACATCATGCCGCATCCCACCTGTTACAATATATTTGCCCCATATATGTGGCAGCCAGCCACAGGCTTGGGACATCTCATGCCAAAG
>QZEE01000023.1 GCA_009917445.1 bacterium D16-76
ACATCATAGCTGTTTAGCTGCTCCTCCTGGGCCGTGGAAACGCGGCAGTAAGCCGCCACCCGGAGCTGCCGATGAGCCTGCTTGATTTCTTCAGCTATGTTAATTTTCGCCGGGATTTTCCGCACCACTTTCTGCGGAGTATTCACTGTCGGTTGCATATTCATCATCCTTTCTGATGGTCTGATTATTTATCAAAGTGATGGTTATTTCGCCGCTTTTTTCAAGGAGGATGGCCTGAACTGTCCTCTTAAAAAGTGCCAGAGAAAAAGCTGAAAGCGGCTCTGCATCTGCGAGAACCGCTTTCAACCGATGGGCTATATATGGAGCGGAATCGATATCCTCATATTTAAGGGACACACACTCTATCATCTTTTTTCTCAGGGCATTTTTATCATAATCGAGAGTGTCCAAAATTCGAGCAATCTCGTTCTCTGCTTTGAGGGTCTGCACACTCATGGACTCGTCCACTATTGGAATTTGCACCATTTCTGGATTGACAATCACCCTATTTAGCAGTACAGTTATATCATCCAGCAGGTCGCTATCAGTTTTATGAATCACTGTGCGGCTCTCCGCATTGGAACATATCCATCGTTGTGGACATTTCTTGAACCGGCTGTCATGCCGACGGATCATTTCGGAACCACATACCGGGCAGATTACTAGCACGGCAATATGGAAAATTTCAGAGCTGCGGTCGGTGCTGTGCTGAGTGTTCTTATGAGCTTTCATCTTCACTATGGTATGGTGCGTTCCCTCGTCAATGATAGCCGGAAAACCGCCCCTGCCGGTGTACCGCTCATCCTCGATTAGGCGCATAATGCGGGATTTGTTCCAGCCGGTAATACCGGGCTGATACGCCACATTTTCAGCATTCAGGTGGTTGGCAATATCCAGCAGAGACAAGCCGTTTTGGTATTCGCTGAAAATGCGATTCAGCACAGCAGCCTCTTGCGGCTGGATAGTTATCGCGCCGTTCCGATACTGATACCCAAACGGAATATTCCTCTTTTTCATGCCGTGCGACACCTCGCATTCTCAGGGATTTGCTCCGTAAAGGCCAGCCCGGCGACGAGATGAAAGGTCAGCCGGGAGTTATCCACGACCGTGATACTCTGGACAATTTCCTCGAATAACGCTTGGCTAAATGGTGTACCCGGCACATATCCGTCCAGGGTATCGTCCAGCGACTTCAGCGTGTATATCAGTTCGTCATCTTCGTCCTCGGCCAGGGCCTTTTTTCGGTCGAGCCGCAGGGCATTGATTTTATTGCTGATTACCGAGGACTGGGCCGCAAAGTCAGTAGCGTTCAGAACACCGTTAGTGTGGAGCCGGGCGACCACCAGATTCTGTGCACTCAAATCGGCTATCTGCTTATCTATCTGCCGTATCTTTTCCTGGCTCTCGCTGCCATGATTCTGCATCATCCCCAACTGATGGATAAGAGTGCCCAGCAGGTCTTGCCGGTGAGAGGCCAGCTTCTCTGCCATCAAGCAGAAGGTGTCGAAGACGGCATTTTCCCGCACACGTCTGCTTTTGCATTTTGTGGCCCCTGCCGCCTTATCACTGCACATCCAGTACACGGTTCCGCGTAGTAGCTGTCGGCGGAAGGTACTCCCGCAGTCGGGACAGCGCAGGATACCAGACAAAATTGAGTTGTGTTCGCGCCTTGTGACCGTAATTCTGGATTCCTGCAGCCTTTGTGCTGCCTGGAATACCTCCCAGCTGATAATGGGCGGGTTGCTGTTTTCCACATAATATTGGGCCTTTTCTCCGTGATTTCGCTTTTTGCGGAAGGGCACCGTATCCGTAGTGTACTCCTTTTGCAAAAGCGCATCGCCCATATACCGTTCGTTTGCCAATGTCAAGCCCAGACTAAGAAAAAGATCAACTTTTTGAGATTACTTATCCAATAGCCATCTTCCGTAACCGCTCAAGCTCATCCTGAAACTTCCAGCGAATCTCAAGCCCGACACCAGGAAACACCAACACCTGCTCCAATAGGCCGTCAAGGATATCTTCTGTAAGCTGTTCCGCGTCCAAATAGGGTTGCAGTCTAACGGCAAGCCCATCCTCGTTGCTGTCTGCAAGCTGGGCCTGCTCCAATACCAATCCCACCTTTGTGATTTGCTCAGACAAGGTTTCCTCTTTCTGCCGTGAGGCCGCTTTTGCCGCCAGATACGCCTCCTTTCCGACTTCCCCAAGTGCAAACGCCTCATAGTGGCTTTTCGTCTGCCGCTTGAGTTGAGAGAGCTGCTCCTGTAAATCGCTTAGATTCCGGCGCAAAGCGGTGATATCTCGAGTCTTTTCTTTCTGCTGTTCTTTAAGCAACTTGTCCACATCAACTGCCATCTGTGCCATAGACCGCAAGCTGTCCAACAGCGCTGCATGGATTTCCTGCTCTGGTATTTTCTCTCTGGGGCATGGGAACCTATCCGTCACCCCTGGAGTCCGGCAAATATAGTATGGTTCTTTTGCCTTTTTGCGCTCCATAGCATGACCGCAGCCTCCACATCGGACTTTTGTTTTCGGCCCGGTTACCACATCCCGCTCCTTATATTCTTTCAAAGCGGCCTGTGCCCGGTCAAAATCTTCTCTGGAAACGATGGGCTCATGAACATCCGGCACAATGATCCAGTCCTTTTTGCTGACCTTCACACTATGACTTTGGCCTATTATGTCATAGTACCGTCTGCCATAAACGGTCGAGCCGGTGTACTGCTCATCGCGGATGATCCGCAAAATTGCTGCCTCTGTCCAGAAGTTCTCTTTTGAAATACAGTGCCAGTTGACGAAAGTGCTAGTGGCAGTTTTGTATTGCATAGGGGTAGGAATTTGCTGCTGATTCAGCGCCCTTGCGGTTTCTGCTATGGACATCCCGCCGCCGACCATGGCGAAGATACGGCGGACAATTTCAGCGGCAGGCGGATCAATAATCAGGTGGTTCTTCCGCTCCGGGTCCTTTACATAGCCGTACAGAGGACGCGCCCCCAGGTACTCGCCTTTCTGCGCCCGGAACCGTCTGGCGCTGCGCGTTTTGCGGGACAGGTCACGGCTGTAGAGGTCGTAAAGCAGCGCCTTGAACGACGTGTCCAGACTATCGATATCTTTGGGCCGGATGCTGTCAATGCCATCGTTCACGGCAATAAAGCGCACCCCCAAAAAGGGGAACACTCTGGAAACATAGTTGCCAACCGTCAGATAATCCCGGCCAAAACGCGACATATCTTTCACAATGATACAGTGGATAAGCCCCTGCTTTGTCTGCTCCAATAACTCCTTTACAGCGGGACGCTCAAAGCTCTTTCCGCTCCATCCATCATCGCAAAACTCCAAAATCTTTGCGCCGGACAGGTCAGGAGTACGCTCAATAAAAGCATCCAGAAGGTTGCGCTGATTGACAATGCTGTTGGATTCTTCCCTACCGGACTGCCGCAAATCAGCATCTTCGGAAGATAGCCGCAGGTACTTTGCCACCGTCATAAAGCGGCCTCACTACTCAGCAGAGCGGCCAGCTTTGCATACTCATCTCGATATTTCAAGTGGATGGTGATGCTCTCGTTTTTATCCACCTCTATCCGCTGGATCAGCGCATGGGCCATGCCCTCTGTCAATTCCGTTTCCCCGGCAAACTGAGTAAAAATTTGCAGCCATGGGTTGGATGAAGTCTGTGCGGATATGTCGGATATCTGCCGCTCTAACTGCTCCACCTGGGCCTGCGCCCGCTCTGCCTCGGCCTGATACTGCCGTTTCATTTCGGCATATTCTAGCTCGTCCATGAGGCCATCTACATAGTTCTGGTACAAGCTGTCGTTGAGCCGTTTATAGCGGGAGAGGGCTTGTTTTACGGATGAAAGGCTGCGTTCCAGCCCACTTTTTCGGTCAACGACCGCAGGAGAGCGGGCATATTTTTTCACCTGCTCAGCCATGCCGCCAGCCAACACCATCTCCCGGCGCAAACAGTCCCACAGCACATCCATCAGCACGGTTTCATGGAGATTCCGCTTTGGGCAGGCGCTGGGGTTCTCCATGTGGGTGCGGCAAATGTAGGTGTAATACCTGTGCCCGCAACGCTCGGAAACCGATTTATAGCGGGCCATCGTCCGACCACATTCCGCACAGTAGACCAGCCCTTTTAAGATGTTGGGAGTGGTTCCAAGACTGTCAAATTTTCCGCACTTACTATTATGCTCTGTGCGGCGGTTCTCACCGATTTCCTGCACCTTGCGAAAGGTTTGCTCGTCAATAAGCGGTTCATGGGTATTACGCACAATGGCCCAATTATCCTGTGGAACCGGGCACATCTTCCGTCCAGCGGCAATGTCATTTTTGGTGCGGCCTTGAATCGTGTGGCCAAGATAGACCTCGTTGCGGAGAATGATCTTGAGAATCGGAACGTGCCAAACGCTACTGGCAAACCGCTCTGACTTGATTTCCCCCCGAAGATAATGGAGGCGGGAAGGGGATGGGACGCCCATCTCATTCAGGTGGCGGGCAATAGGCAGGTAGCCCATCCCGGAGAGCCGCCACTGGAAAATATTCTTTAGCACAGGAGCCGTTTCCGGGTCAGGCTCTAAGCGGTGCCTGTCCTCCGCGCTTTTGCGGTAGCCGTAGGGAGCCCAGGAACCGATGAACTCCCCGCGCTGCTGCTTGATCGCCAGAGCAGAGCTGGACTTTTTCGAGATATCCCGGCTATAAATCTCGTTTATCAGATTCTTCAGCGGGACAATGTACCCATCATTAGTGCGCTCGGCTGTCAGAGTGTCGAAATTGTCGTTGACCGCCACAAATCGCACGTCCAGATAAGGAAAAATCCGCTCCAAATAGTTGCCGGTTTCCTTGTAGTTTCTGCCAAACCTGGACAGGTCTTTCACCACGATGCAGTCAATTTTCCCGGCGCGGATATCCTCCATCAGCCGGTCAAACTCCGGCCTTTGGAAGTTGGTTCCGGTGCGTCCGTTGTCACAGTACAGACCGCAAAACTGCATATCCGTCTGAGCGTCAATATAGCCCAGCACTAGTTCCTTTTGGGCCTCGATGGTGTCTGCTCCCGGCTTGCCGCTGTCCTCCACGGAGAGCCGAATATATGCCCCCGTTTTGTAGATTCTCTGCGGCATAGCTGGCTCATCAAGCACGGGAACCAGTGGGTTCACTTTGCGTTTCGTCCTCGCCACTCAAACCGCCTCCTTTTCAGGGAGCAGCTTTTGTGCCTGTTCCACTAACTCTGCCTGCCACTCAAATTCATTGTGCCAGCGGTAGACGATCTCCACCCGCCGGTCGCGGAAAATCAGCACACGCTCTATCAGAGTGACCACGATTCGCCGGTCGAGGGACACGATATTTCTGTGCTTTATGAACTGTTCTATCCAATGATTGTTGGCTGAATTATCCAGTTCCCGGCCCATTTCCTCCCGCAGAAACTCGGCCTGCTCCTCGGCCTGGGAGCGCCGGTCCTGGTAGGTGCTTTTCAGTTCCTGATACTCGTTTTTGTCGATGATACCGTCCGCAAGATTCTCATATAACGAACGGAGAAGTTTCTGGCAGCGCTCAATTTCCTCCTGCTTTTGAGTAAGCCGCGCTTGGATTTTCTGCACATTCGCCTGATGGAGCTTGGCAATATCAGTCAGCTCCATCAGTTCCGAGAGGTCGATCACCTCCCGGATATGCCCTTGCAGAGCCTCCAAAACAATATCGTTCAGCGCCTCCACACGCAAGGCATGGGAGTAACACTCTTTTCTGTCCTTATGTGCCCCGCAGACAAAATAGACGTACTTTTTCTTGCCGGAGGGGACGGTCTTGCGGACCATCGGCCCGCCGCACTCGCCGCAGTAGACCATGCCGGAGAACAGCTCCACCGGCTGGCCTGCCTCGGCGGTACGGGTGTCCATGGCGAGGACGCGCTGGGCCGTTTCAAATTCAGACTTATCAATTAGAGGTTCGTGGCAGTCCTCCACCACGGCCCACTGGTCACGGGGTTTATGGATGATGCGCTTGACCCGGTAGCCGGGGGTTGTCACCCGGCCCTGCTGCAAAACGCCGGTATAGACCGGGTTTTTGAGAATCCGCAGCACCATCCCGGCGCTCCACTCGGAACGCTCCTTTCTACGGAAAGCCGTGGTGTAGCGCATACCCTGGGACAGCTTGTAGTCCATGGGCGTGGGGATCCCGCTGGCGGTCAGCCGAGCCGCAATGTCGATGGCGCTGATACCGTCCAGCTTCCAGTTGAAAATGTCCCGCACCACATCGGCGGCATACTCGTCAATCACCAGTTTGTGATGGTCGGAGGGGTCCTTTTTGTAGCCGAAAACAGCAAAGGAGCCAATGAAATCCCCGCGCTGGCGTTTGATTTCAAGCTGGCTCCGAATTTTCACGGACGTGTCCCGGCAGTAAGCCTCGTTTATCAGGTTCTTGAAGGGGAGCATGATTTCATCGGATTCAGCGTGGGGATGCAGGCTGTCATAGTTGTCATTGATGGCGATAAACCGCACATGGAGAAAGGGGAAAAGCCGTTCAATATACTCTCCCGCCTCCAGGTGGTCGCGCCCAAACCTGGACAGGTCTTTGACAACGATGCAGTTGATTTTCTTGGCCTTGACCAGCTCCATCATAGCTTGAAAGCCGGGCCTTTGAAAATTGGAGCCTGTGAATCCGTCGTCCACCTTCATGTCACATTCCCGGAGTTCCGGGTGGCGTGACAAATAGTCCCGGATCAAGTCCTTCTGACCCGTGACGCTGTTGCTTTCCTCCTTGTCGCCGTCCTCCCGGGACAGGCGAACATAGCCGCAGGTGTTCCACACCTGGACAGCAGCCATTTCTTGCATTTTGTTCTCTCCTAACTGTTTGGGGGTAAGAACATTCCTGTTCTTCAATCAGCAAGACCCCAACAGACAGAGAGCGCCGGTTATCCTATTGCCGACAGCTTAACATAATTTCTCGGCTTTGTCCAGGGGTTTTGCAAAAAATTCATCCTCACATTTTTGAGCGTATGTAGGCCAGCAGCCGGTCCTCCAGGGTTACATCGGTGTCGGCAAAGCTGATTTTCACCACATACTTGCCGTGGCAGTAGCAGTAGGGGTTGCCGATCTGCCGGATATAGTCCTGGATACGATCTGCTTTGGGCAGGGCCGTGTTGATTTTCACGTCCCGGATATCCCGCAACGTGGCGGGATTGACAGTACGGATGTCCACATTTTTCATGGATTCAAGTTCTTCCTGGGTACAAATTGGCTGATTCATTCTATCTCCTTCAACTTTTGAAACGGTCGGGCAGCATTTTTGCTCCCTGTTCATTGTATTTGGTGCGGATCAGGCGGGCATACCGCAGGGCAGGGCTTTCCACCTGCGCCAGCTGGATGATTTCCACCGGGTCCACCTCCGACAAGCGCCGGATAAACTCATAGTCCTCCAGCTCATTTTCGTGGGCCTTGAGAAACAGAGCCACGCCGGAAATCATGCCTGCGGTCAGCGAGTTCTGCGTACCATGCCACGCTCCGGCTAACAGGCCCAACATTCGGGAAAAGGCGCGGGCTCCCAGCAGGTGGTAAGCGCCGATAACTGCCCTCACTGGTTTAATCTCATAACTTGCACCTGTGGGCTTGTCCAGCGCCCAGGTGAAACCGGCCCGCTCAATGCGCTGCTTAATGTCGATAATGCTGGGGTCCGTGCCGGATTCCAGCAGTGCTTTGATGGCGCTGGACAGTTTCAAGCGCCCGGCAGACTTGTCCAGCAGATAGTACATGGCGGCTTCCTGCTCATAGCTCAAACCGGTATAAATCAAACATGGGACGATCACATCGGCCCCGCCGTTCATCTTCCGCATGGCCTCAATACGGTGCTGTCCGTTTATGACGTTATAGCTGCCATCCCGGAAACTGACCTCGATGGGCGATAAATAGGCCGGGTCCCATCGCCTGATTAGTGCGTTCACATCGCTGGGCTTTACCGGGCGCTGGTAGGGCTGGCCGGAGTTCAGGTTGGCTGTGGATATCTCGCGGGCAATGCCGGGGTTGGCGTACCGTACTATGGGCATATCGTTCTTCTCAGAACGACTTCTATTTTTCTTCATTATCTAAGCTCCTTTCTATCTTTTGTAGCATTTCCTCAATCGCGGAGGGAATGGTCGCAAATCTTTTCGTGATGTAATCAAACTGTTCCCGGTTGATATTCGGGAACACTACCGTACATTGGTCCATATCATACCAGGAAAAATCCCGGTGAAAACGGTCGATCAGGCCGTCCATATCGGCAAGCAATGTGCCGGGGGTGTAGCTGGCATCCTTGTTGGGGTTCTTGAGGTCGGCTATGGATTCCTCCAAGGAGGAAAACTGCTTGCCGCCGATGGAGTAGGGCTTTTGATACTCGTTCATAGAGTGTATCTCGCCGGTAGCTAACTGAGTGGCGGCTTGTTCCTGCTGGTCCGGCGCAAGGCGAGACAGTTTTAGAGCGTCCGTTTTGGTAATGCCCGCATTAGACCCTCGGATTATCTCTTTGGCTTCGGGTGTGAGATTCTTGGCGGTCTGAAGTTCGCGGTGGACGGTGCTTGGATTAACCCCGAGTTTTTCGGCAGTATCTTTGACAAATGACTTGGCTGAATCAAGTTTGCATTTTGCAGTCTTGATTTCCTCGCTTTTTCTGTCCCCGCCATGTTTCGCTTCTGGGTGCAGTTCTTCGTAAATTTCCTTACGTCGGAGCAGCAGATCGCCAAACTCGATTGGTGAAAGATTCACACGCACAAAGTTCTCGTCGATTTCTGCCAGTTCAGCCTGTAGGCCGCTGACATCACAGACCGTACACTCAATTTCTGTCCATCCCAGCAGCTTTGCCGCCTCCAGGCGGTGACGGCCTGCAATCAGGGTATTGTCGGCGGTTATCGTGATTGGATTCAGCAGGCCGACCTCTGAAATGCTTTTGGCTAAATCCTTTACGCCATCCGGCTCGGTATTGCGTCTGCCGGAGGCAATCTTTATCTCGCTTATGGGCACAAGCATAGGCATTCATCCTCTCTGTTTGTTCTCCCATGATATAGGGGTGCAGCGGACACAGCGCCAGCCTTGCTGGTATGAAAAAGCTATTCGGCTGTGTCCTTGAGTTTGGCTCTTTGAGCCAAACTCCCAGCTTGTCGTAATGCAATACCCAAACTCACTTTGGCAAGTGACGCGATATCTTTGTATCCCCCTTTGACCCTGCGGTACGGGATTTGCGGATGCTCCACCACGCTTCGGGCGGTGCCGGGGCCGGTCAACAGCCAAGGGGCGCTCGTGCCTTTGAGGTTATCTTTCGACGGTATCTGAATATTACCGCAGGCAGTCTTGGCGGCTGGGCTGTGCCGCAGTGGGGCGGTGTTTGGGTGCTGCTATTTTGCTGTCAAGGTTCTGTAAGGAGCATATATCTCCCTACTCTATTAGCCGGTAGATTGCATGGCTGGTCCGCTTTTTCCTCATTTTTCTTCCAAAATTTTTCTCAGCTTGGAGAGAATGGCATTTTTTCTCCTATGTAGAGTGGTTTTTGCTAAGGAGAGAGCAGTGCTGACCTCCCGCTCTGTACGGTCCAGGTAGTATAGCTCTTGAATGAGCTGCCATTCTTCGGCAGACAACGAATGAAGGGCCTCTGTCAAACATTCCAGCAGTTCCTTCTTATCCAGCAGTTCTTCAGGACCATCACTTTTCTCTACGAAATACTGAGGATGAGTCTCGATCAGGCGTTCAACAGAATCTTCGCGGCCAGGCTTGACAGTGATTTTTTCGCCATCAATCCTGATTTGTCCACGCTTAAGGTCTTTCATAATGTAGCGTTCCTTACGCTGGCCGCGCTGGTATTCCTTATAAACCTCCTCGGACACTTCGATTTTGCGTCCGTCAATGTCAATTACCCTTTTGTCATTATTTTTCACGTTTGTTACCTCCAGGATTTGAATTTGTTGAAAATCAAATCCTGGAGGTGGGGCGCGTGGGCCAAAGGGCCAATGAACTAGCTTAAAAGCGTTGCTTAATCCTCTCAAAGCCCCAAAACGGCAAAAAAGTAAAAGGGATATGAAAAAATCATATCCCTTCTCACGATAAACTATTTTTGAGCATACCTTTACGCCGACAGGAAAATTTTTTGCGGCGAAAGAGGCGGCAGTAGAATACATATTAGGTTCATCTAAAAAGAAAAGCCGGTCAGGCGTGTCTCCTGACCGGCTATTTCTTTAGAGCTTACTTCTGGAGCTCTTCGGGGACTTTCGGCTCATAGCCATATCCATTGGAAGTGAGCCCAGCACCCAGGTTTGCAAATGCCTCAATAATAGAGGCGATTGCAGCCCATACACTACTCATACTGATTTCTCCTTTCCTGTATTTTGGGAACTATCATCAATATGGCTACAGCCATAAGTGATGCAGAAAAAAGCGACATCCAAATTAAGCTGCCAGTCAAAAATGAGAGGCACGGAAAAAGCAACTCAAATACTGCCACCAAACACCTCGACACTTTCTGGTTCCTCATATAAATTGTTTCAGACAAAGGATGGTTTCTGTGTCTAATTGGGGCAAAGAAAAGAACGATTAGACCAGATAAGATTTGTGCAGATAATAAAAGCGGAATCGAGGAAAAGCGGAATAGAATTTCTGAAATCAGCACTACAAGGAGGTAGACCACGTTTGTTAGAAAGAAACATCTTAAATATGTATTAGCATGGAAACCACCAGAGAAAAGTCTTGTCCAGAAAAAAACGATAAAGAACATCAGAGCAGATAAAGGTTTCCCCAAAAGGATAGAAATAGTCAAAATGGAGAAGGATGAGCATAAAGCTGATAGAATCAACTGAAAGCCATAAATAAATGTCGGACGTTTAGAAAGCGAAATAACACCTTTTTTATACATGAACTCAGTCATTGCGATTGCAGCTTTCTCTAACATATGTATCACCATCTTTTCATCTGCCGTTCTCTGACTTTATTCTACAACAGAATTGATAAGAAATCAGGTGTTTTGCGCGAATTGTTGGATTTTATGTATTAAATTGTATGAGAGCAAATCAGCACCGTAGAAATGAAACATCCCTCTGAATATTCATTTTTTAATGAGCCATTATACTTTTGCGCAATATCTTGTATGTTTTTCAGGCCAAATCCATGCGCTACTGTGGAATCCAGTTTTGTCGAAGCTAGATTTTTGTTATTCAAAAAAGGGTCTGCGGTAACTCTATTTGCCACTTTGAACAGCACAAAACCTTCCTGCTGCCGAATATCTATCTGAACTTTGCGTCCGTTCTCTACCTTTTCGCAGGCTTCAAAGGCATTCTCTATTTGGTTAGACAGAATAGCGCAGATATCTGCTTGTTCGAATGAGGACAAATCTTCTACGCGCACTTCATAATCGACATCAATTTGTTTCTGCTTGGCTTCACTTAATTTTGCGTTGATTACAGCGTCTATAACGTTATTTCCACTATGACTTAGCTGTGCTGGCGTAACTGAAATCGTTAGAACTGAGTGGATGTATTCTGTAATCGAGCCAACATCCCCTCTTTTTGCCAAAGCATCAACAACTGAAAGATGATGGTGAAAGTCGTGCATCGTTTGTGCGTTAGAAATAATATTTTCATTCAATATATAGTAATTCTTTTCCATGTTCTGGTTTAAGTTGGCTAACATTTGATTGGTCGCTTTTTCTTTTTCAGAAACAGTAACCACTATCATAGAAAAAAAGAGAATAAAGATAAAGCACAATAAAACGAAAAACGAGATAATTGCTGCTCCCTGCAATTGTATGAAGTCACCATGCAGTACCATTGCGATAAGGTACTGCATAGTTCCGTAAGCCAGCGTTATACACATCAATAGGAAAGCCATTATGCGGTTTCGGATTCCAGACAATTTTGTTAAATGCTTTTTAATCCATAGATATAATAATATGTCGCACACTTTATCAATCACAAGATAAATGATGCGTATTATTCCGGGCTCCAGAAAATCATAGAAAAGCTCTCGAGGATTTCCAAGCGGAAATGTCACGCCAATTATGAGGATATAATCAATTGATTGGATAACGAAAAGAGCCAGTACACAAGAGGTTGCCCGCAATAATACTTTTCCATCAGAAACTATTTTTCCGACTATAAAAATCGAAAACAGCATTGTACCGATTGGAGTAAGAAAGGAGAAAGCTGATAAACTGTTCATAAACATAAGGTACAATGTTGACAAAGCTGCGAAGAAAGCTGTAATTCGTATGATTTTTCTTGTGGAATATTTTGAACCAGATGCAACACTCATGGTGCTAAGGATCAGAATACTCTCAACAAAACTGGCCAAGATTTCAGCACAGGCACAAAGTAATTCCATTTATTTCCCTCCCCATAGCCGCATAATGGCATCTTTTACTTTGGGCATCATAGGGCGGCTAATCGGCAGACGCTCTCCATTTTTCATGACCATCCAGTTACCGTCTATCGCACGGGCGAAATCAAGATTGATAAAGTAACTGCGGTCTGTAAACACAAACCGGGGATCGTTGATTGATTTAAATAGTTCCTTGATTCCACGATTGTCGGACAAGGAACCCTGTTCAGTGGTGACAATCTGCAAGCTGCGGTAGTTCTTCCTGACATAAATAATATCATTATATAGCACTCGAGTCACGTTACTATAATGAGATACCATGAGACACAATTTATCTGAATCTGTCAATGACTTTAATGCTGTTTCTAAGGCTTCTGGCAATTCTTCGGTCATCTTATTCTTCAATATATACCTAAGAGCCTTAACGGCATATCCCTTTGTAGCATATTCGAGAAAAGATGTTAGAAAAATGATTATAGCCACTGATTGAAATTTTCGGATAACTTCGGCTACATCCATCCCACTTGACCCCGGCATTTCCACATCCAACACATAAATATCAAAGCGGTCCCCATCAATAATTGATGATATCAGGGCCAATGGCTTGATGTAGGTTTTGATTTGAAAAGAGTAGCTTGCTGTTTCCATATACTTTTTTGTGAGATCCTCTACCTCCCTCAGAATAACCTCATTGTCATCCACGATAGCAATTTTAGTCATACAGTTTATCTCCCAACATGAATTTGTAAGTGCATTTTCTATTTATATCAAACCAGTAGTTTACACTATCTGTAATAATTAGAACGTATAAATCATTTAAGCTCCTCCGATTCTTTGGGTTTAGATTGCTATTATAACAAAACATCCCTGGGACACCTGATAGGAGCTTTCCTTGAACTTCACTTAACACATTATCTATGGTTGCGGAATGATATCTTGAGGCAGTCCAACGTGGAATAGCTCTCCGAATATCGCCTTTAGTAAATGACAAATTTGCCGAAGGTCTTGGAGCATATGCAATAAATGTTTGTAAGTCATTCTCTGTATAGTGACTAAGTGTTGAGTATAGAGCGAGGATGTCATAGTAATCCACTCCCGATTTGCAAAGAATTTGGAAAGTATCCATTAGCAAGCTGTGATTTTCACTGAATAGGCTTTCCTGCCTTTCAGATAGGCTTTTTACAAGTTCTTCAATCGTGCTTTTCGATGTGCACCGAAGCATATAATCCATTATATCACTATTCCTTTCTTCTCAGCCGTGTGTCTATAATGTGGCCCAACATATGTATTATAAGACTGTTTTGCGCAAAATGCAATAGAGCAAGCATTTTAGGTAATGGAATGGTTTCCCATTCCTTGGTAAAATATTTAAGATAGGGGGAAGGAGGTGCCAAACAGAGATGGCTCTTGGTGATAGGATTAAGGAATTGCGGATAATGAGGAAGATGACTCAGGAACAAATAGCTGAGAGATGTAACGTTTCTACTTCCACTGTTTCCCGGTGGGAAAGCAATCGGTCAACACCTATTCATAAACATCGAGTTCTTCTGGCTGAGACGTTGCAAGTTGATGAGAACAGTTTGTTTGTAACTCCTGATATTACCTTGCCAGAAAATGTTCTGATAGAGGAAGTTGTGCAAGCCATGAAGCAGATGTCTTTTGACCAGCAGAGACTTCTTCTGTATATGGCACACGGACTTCTGAAGTTTTCCGAAACAGGGAATGAATCCAGGTAATCCCTACCTTACACTTCCAGAATCTCTAGTTGTTCTTCGTGGTGCGCAGGGGATTCATCTTTGGCTACCCTCAATATTATAGCACATTTTCTTATTTTTTGCCGGTTCCTGTCTGAATTGTCATGTTATCCGTATTAATTTGTAAGAATTTCAAAAAAGAGAAAGATATCGAAAAGGGTGAATTGAATTCGTCCTTCCCATTTTCCATTTTTTAGTGTCCTAAGCTGTGTCTATACAAGTGTGCACACGTGGCTTTTCAGTCCATTTTACCCTCTTCTGTGTTAAAAAATTTTGGAGTGCGGAAAGTACGTCTGCTATTTTTTCCTTGAATCAGGTAAAACGCTCTCGAAAATCTCCATATTCAACTCATGTAGACACCGCTTAGTAATATTGCGTACATAAGGCGTATATATGAATATAATGATGATGTATCGCTCCTATTCCAACGACTGGAATCGTGGGAAGACGATTATTCTATTGTCGGTTAACAACAGAATAATCAAAAAAAATAACAGTTCATGCAAAACCACTGATTTTCTTGCAATCTTGTGCTAGAATACAAACAAATCAAGGCATAAACGATGGCCATCGTAAATGCAGCGATTACAGAAAATTTTTTACAGAGAGGATGGATAAAATGAAAATCGTCAAAAGGGTGCTAGCTATGTGTGTGGTGTGCGTGTTGTTGATGTCAGCTGTAGCACTCCCTGCGTCTGCTGCGAGCACAACCGACTACCTTTATCAGAGCGAAAAGTCGAAAACGTTGACATTAAACGGGATGTTTCCCAGCGGTTCAGGCTCTTTGATGACCTATGCTGCATCCAAGGATGGAGTCAACTTTTATTTGGATTGCTCTGTGGGTGGAGGTGAATGGAAAAACAAAAAGCACATTATGTGCAATCCGGGAACGTCTGACTCAACTGGTACAATCTATCCTGGGAATTCATACTGGCGTGGCGTTATGAATTCTTGGTGGCCTAACGGTGAGAATTGTTATGCGAAAGGCACCCTTACCGCCAACTAAAGAAAGTGTTTGTTAGCAACTAACAAATGGATTTAGAAGTCGGCCTGTGTGTACTCCGTTACACACAGGCCGACTTCGCAAAAAGAATTCCTAATATACTGATATTCCTTTGAACACTTACATATAGGAGGGATTGTAATGCCCATAACCGAAAGGAGAAACAATAACTTTTGGTCAATGAAAGGGGGTGAAGTAAAAGAACTTTCGATGGTTTTGTGTCGTTCTCCACATTTGTTGATTGGAATAATCATTGAACTTATTGTCATTCTTGCTATTCTTATTTATACTCTTGTGCAATTTGGGAGCGACCCTCTGCTTTACTTTCAAATAGCCCATGTCACATGTGTGTTGATGTTCTTGTTTACAGTATATTCATCGTATGAATATATTTTTACTATCCGCAAAAGTGGAATAGAAGAAGTAGTAGTAGCTCAGTGCAAAGCAAAGGGCTCATTATACGGTATCGCTTTTTTTATCCTTCTAGTTCCTGTTCTTACAATCTCGTTTATCGAATTTCTTTTCGCAGCATTTTCTTCTATCTGCCAAAATATGCCGGTCTCATTATACGTTCACATTTTTTGGGGGACTTTCCTTGATAGCTTATTGAGCGGGATATTAGCTATATGTATGGGAATGTTTTGTGGATTGCGGTTAGAGCGCATAAAAAGTTATTCATATATAGCTGCTTTTTTCTTTTTAATGATATCCGCTTCAGAGTTGATTCCTGGAATCCTCAATGATGGCTACCATATTGATATTTGGCCAATAAAAAAGCTTTTTAGTAGTATTTTCCTTCCAGACCAGGATTGGACGATTGATTACCAATATGGATTACAGATTGAACCTTTTCGGTGGAATTGTGTTCTGTTTTGGTGTTTCCTATTTTTTGCAGGTGTCATTTCGAAAGTTTCTCAACATTCATCAAAAATACGGCTACCTCTCATAGGTATATGTCTTGTTTTTTCTCTAACTAATTTATGGGGATTTTTTCACAGCGGAAGCGTAATTGATTTGAGTGAAGCCCCAAACAGTGTCTTTCGAACCGATCAAGTGTATTACCGTAACGAATATCCTCGAGAAGAACCCGCTGACTTCCAAATCTCGTCATATGATATGCATCTTCACATTGGAAGACAATTGAACGCAAATGTATCAATGTCGGTGACAGCTCTTGAGTCATCAGATGCATATAGATTCACATTGTATCATACATATCATATTAATCGCGTATATGATGAGAATGGAAAAAATATACCTTTTTTTCAGGACGGAGATTACTTTACTGTCGCATCCGATAATAATGTAAGGATAATCACTGTAGAATATGAAGGGTTCAGCCCTATGTTCTATAGTAACCAACAAGGTGTATGCTTGCCAGGGTGTTTTCCATATTATCCCTGGGCAGGATATAAGCAAATTTTTTATACTACACCAGATTCAGAAGTAGGACTTGCCAGTTTTATCCCGCGTACAGATTCACCCAAAGCAACTTATTCAGTAAACCTTTCAAGCAGCTCCCCAATCTATTCAAACTTAGGGGTACTCCAGTCAAAAGAAACTGTATGTGGGACAACAAACGGACTGTCCCTTATGAGCGGTATGCTAGAAACAAAAGAATTGGATGGCTATGTAATGATTTCCTGCTGGTCCCAATCCGACTTTTTTCATTTCTCTCCCGAGTATTTTGACACTCTACAAGAGACAATCACGCACTTAGAGGAAGAGAGAGGATACGATGAACATATTGACCTCAAGAAGTATACCCTCTTTGAAACTAATGAAACTATGCTAAATCGATGTGGATATGGGTTGGCTGTTCCTTTTGATGATCACATTTTTTTGGCTGCCTATCCTGATGTAAAATGCGTTGCTCAAGCAATTACATATTTTATCCACGAAGGACCGCCTCTAACGATAGAAGAAAAAATGCAATCGGAAGGAGTACTGCCATGATGAAAATTACTCAATGTACCAAGCGTTTTCACAAACGCATTGCGGTAGATCGGCTCAGTGCCTCTTTTGATACAGGCGTTATTGGGTTGCTAGGCCCTAATGGCGCGGGGAAAACGACCCTTTTACGCTGTATCTGTGGGATATACAAGTTAAATGAAGGTTCCATTGAGGGCGCAGAAAATGGTGTTGGCTATTTGCCTCAACAATTTGGAATGTTTCGGGCGTTATCTGTTTATCAGATGATGGAATACTTTGCCTCGCTAAAGAAAATACCTAAGCACGCACAAAAAGACGAAATTGAGCGCTGTGTGGAACTTGTTCATCTTTCTGACCGTCTAAGTGCTCGCATTTCCACCTTGTCTGGCGGTATGATTCGTCGCTTAGGAATTGCACAGGCTTTGTTGGGAAACCCCGAAGTAATTCTATTTGATGAACCGACCGTTGGGCTTGATCCAGAGGAGCGCATCCGATTTAAGAATGTTGTAGCGTTGCGGCGGCATCAAGGTATCACGCTTATTTCTACCCACATTGTCAATGATGTGGAGGCTGTTTGTGATACAATTTTGATTTTGAATGAAGGACATTTGGTTACATCTGGCACTTCTCACCAAATTGCACAATTGGCGTATGGGAAAGTTTATATGCTTTCTGAAGATCAAGAAAGCAATTTGCATGGTTTGTTCTTTGTGAAAGATCGTGTGGAAGAGGATGGAACAAGTTACTTGCGCGTGTTGTCACCAGATGCACAGCCTGGAAAACAAATTGAACCTACTATGGAGGATGGATACCTATGTGCCATCAAAAACTACTGAAAGAATTGTCAATATTTCGTCCGATGTTGCGAAAAATGGGGGCTATTTATTTTGTCCCTCATTTATTCTTGTATGTGCTGATTCCCTTATTGGGGATAGGGTATATGCTTTACCATCAAGATGTTGAAAGTATCCGTGGCCTTGTTTTCTACGACTTTCAAAAATTTATTCCTTTCATGAGCATCTGGTGGGTTCTATTTGGATTGAATGACTATGTAGAAGGCGATTCAAGTGAGCTACTACGAGTATACAAACATTCCCTTCTACCAGACTTTTGGTTGATTTTTGGTTGGTACATTCTGCATGTCGTAATTCTTTTTCTCATATTCGAACTGTTACTGGCGAATTACTGGGGGGATTTTCTTCTCATCGTAACACAGTCGCTGGCATTTGCCGGTTCCGCTTTCTGTCTGTTGTGCGTTACGCGCACTTTGATGGTTCCCTTTCTTGGTATGCTTTTATATGAAATATTCGCGATGCTGTCTAATTTTGGTGCATTAGCATATGTGAATTTGTTCTCTTTACAACGGATGAGGGGAGTATCGGATTTTATCATTCCCTATTCTATCGTGCTAGCCGTTTCATGCATACTCCCTTTTCTAGGCGATTTTTTCTTTCAAAAAAGAAAATAAGAAGAAAGCACAGAGCTTCCCCTGTGAGACCATCATCATCAGAAGCTAGATACATTCGGGCCATGGCGGTTCATCGCAGGTTAGGTTCAAAACATAGCTGATGATACTCCTCGCTATTTTTCAAACAAGGCATAGAGTCTGTTTAAGAACTCCGAAACACTGTCTGTTTTGCCCAGAAATGACAGACTCTAGGGCAAATTTTCTTTCTTTTCCTATTCCCGATACTGTGGCCAAGCCAGCTCCGCAAAGTTCTGCCCACCGATACCTGCGTCCCCATTGTGATACAGCGCCAAATGCAAATGTGGCCCGGTAGAGTTGCCGGTACTCCCGATATACCCAATAAGCTGCCCTTGAGCTACAGTTTCCCCGCTCGTTACCGCCAGCACGGAAAGGTGCCCATAGGCTGAGATCCAACCGTCCCCATGCTCAATAAAGACACTGTTGCCAAAAGACCACATACCATCCACACCATGAGCAGGGGTCCATCCATCCTGCGTATAGCGCACAGTCCCGGCGGCTACAGCATATACCGGCTCGCCATAGCAGTTTGCAAAGGAAATGTCTATGCCGTTGTGCCCCGGGTAAGTGTCCCAGAGGCGCTCGGGGAGAGGATAGGCAAACCGTCCATCGGCAATCGCACTTGCGTCACCCATGCCGCCGACACTGACCTTATAGTACCTCAACACATGGTCCACATAGTCAATATCACCGTAGCCGCTCCAACCGTGGGCGGCTGCTTGCATTTCTGAAAACTCCCGGGCGTTCTCCTTAGAATAACCGCCCCTTACCAGCGCCCAGGATATGTAGCCGTTCCCGAAGTTGTACCCCTGCAAAGCAAGGCTGATTCTGGGAATATCTGTAGGCCCGGTAGCTCCAGCCTCCCGCAGGTTCCGGGCAATAATGCCAGTTCCAAAGTTTATGGATTCCTCCACGCTGACCGGCGTACCTACCGGCAGGCCCATCCCCTCGGCGCACTGCATCACATCGCCGCCCACATCGGCAACCCGGCCCCCGGATTCCTGCATGATGACCGCCGCCACCAGAGGCGCATACTCTGGGATTCCGTGTGTCTGGCAAACCGCGCTGATCTGCGGCATGAGAGCAAGCACATCAGCAGACAGCCCTACATTGTTGGCAGAACCGCCGCCCCGAAATACTCCCGCAACCGCTATAAATAAAAGCAAAGGGAAAAGGAAAAGCGCCGCCAGCGTTCCCCAAGATGCTGAACTGTGGGGTGCGCTGGCGGCTATGTTTTCTACGGTTTCCTTGATTTTTGTGACTGCCTTCTCCGTGGCCTGGATAGCCGCCCCCACCCCAGGCGCGGCGGTATTGGCTGCGGCAGAGGCCCCGGCGCTGCCCGCGGTATGGCCTACCGCCTGGAAAGTCTGCACGGTCGCGCCGGAGGTTTCGGCGGTATGTAAAGCCGCGCCCTGATTTTGCAGACTGTTCGTGACCGGGCTGTTCTGCCATGTATTTATGGCATGTCCTTCTTTTAACCGCAGGCTGGTATCATCTGCCTGCATATGGGGAGAATCTTTCGGGTTTGAAGGAGTGTAATTCTTTCTCGCATTGGAAGGTTTAGCTTCACTTTTGTGGCTGGCAGCTCTTTTTACGGCATTACCGCCCTGTTCATGAGAAGGGGCGGGAGTGTTGTCATATACAGTATCAGCATGGACTGCCGACCCCGGTTTTTCTTCTTCGTACTGAGCTGCTGGATTAACCCAAGTATGGACATTTTCCTCATTCTGCGGCGGGGAAGCGTACTCAAGAGCATGTGCTTTTTGCCGCTCTACATTTGGCTGGGTAGACACAGGCTGATATGTCCGCTTAGATGTGCTGACCCTGGAATCGCTGGATTGCGGCGGCAGGATTCTTTTGCCTATGGCTTTCTCCAAGGCCCGCTTGCTTTCTTTAACCACATAATTGGCGGATTGCAACGCCTTGTCACCAATCGCATTGATAGCATACTGCTCGGAATTGTCGACTTCCTGATTCTGCTTGTCCATTGTCTGTAATTCACTGCTCAAAAAACCAACCCCTTTCGATAAATGTATTCCACCCATGTTTCTCGCCGAAAGCAACCGCTGTAAACATACCTCTGCGCAAATTCCAACTGTGCCCTGTTAGGGCGTATGCCCAAGCTCTCGTTGCGTTCTGCCTGGGCGTAGAGGTTGATACCCCGCAGACCCTTTAGGGCCTCCACCCGGCGGGACGCATTGTCCAGGTCGGACGTTACCAGCAGGTAGACGAACACCCGGTAGGGTTTAACTCCCCGCTCCTTCAGCAGCTCACAAGCTCTCAAAATGGGTTCGATCTGGCTCTCCTGGTCGCAGGAAAAGCGAATATGACGCCTCCATTTAAGCCGGGCCAGAATATCTGCTACCTCCGGCGTTACCAGCCGCGCGTCCATGCCCTGGTTAAGGTCTATCATGTACCCGCTGTCAATCATCCCGGCTAACTGGTCTATGCCGTACTCGCAGGCCAGGATGTTGTTATCCATGAGCACCAGCTTGTTAGTATCCGGGCGCACCAGGTCCTGCCATGCCCGGTAGGGCCGGATAGCTCCTTCCTTCTTGGGCACGATGCACCAGCGGCAGCGGTTTGGACAGCCTCGGGTCAAGTAGCCGATTGCGTAGTCGCACTCAGGGTATATAGAGTAATCAGGGAACATTGCGTCGACCTTCGGGGGCAGCTCCGTGAACAGGCCATAGCCCGTGCCGCCCTTGATAGTATCTGGTGGGAGATAGGGGTTCTCCGGCGTGAAATCAAAAACTTTGCTGCTGTAGACCCTATCAAAAAGGCCCAGGGGTTTCCACCACTCTACGGTGTCACCCCGGGCCTTGTGCCATGCGGATATTTTCATGAGAGCATAGTTGGGAAACTTCTTTTTCCCTCGGAAATGCTCGGCCTCCGCGTCATGCAGTCCAACTCTCACTGTCCCACCTCCCGCTGATACCGTACCTTCATCTGTGCCGGGTAAAGGTCAACCGTGGGCTTGCGCCTGCCGGTCCAGCGCAAGCCGCCCGCCTGCCCGATGCACTTCCACCCAGCGGCCCGTAAACTAACCCCGCTTTCACTCTCCAAAATGTAGGTGATAAGCCGCTTGTAACCCATGGCCCGCGCCGCCCGCCATGCCGCAGCATATAGCATGGAGCAGGCGTTCCGGGAACCGTCCGTGCATAGGCGGTTGACCTCCAAGGTCCAGCCATCGTCCAGATAGCGGCTGACCGGCCTGCCAACGATTACCACGCCGACTATCTTCTCTCCATCAGATAAACCCACGGAAAACTTGTGCCCGGTCACTGGACCGTGGTGCCGGTGATATGCGCTGACAAAAGCGTTGGCCTCTTTCAATGTGATTGGTACAATCTCTATTAAAACTCCTCCCTTGAATATAAATGTTACCCTTTCCCACACCCCCGCCCGTAACCGGGGACATGGGAAAGGGCTGTGGTTTCCCACAGCCCTTCGGTTATCGTTTAGATTTCCACCTCCCCCGTCTGCCGCGCCCTGCCGGGGGAGCCCCGCTTTTTTAGGTCCTGGATTCTGCCGCGCACCGATTCCCGGTCCTTGGCGCTGGCCCTATCCAAATCAGGTATTTTCTCTCTGAGTTTTGCCGTCGCGCTGCTCAAACGCTCAAAGGTACTGGCTAACCCCAAAAATCCGGCCCGCATGACAGTAAGCGGCCCCTTTCTCTCAGTAGGCGGATTCTGTGGTATGTCCTTGCCACCCATAATCCGTTCAATATTGGCAATATGCACATTTGCGGCATGGAGTTCCACCGAGATGGCCTCCGTTTTGTGAGCGCTTTTCCTCATACGCAGCTCCGTGTCGTGGAGGACGCTCTGCACCTTTTCCAACAGATTGGGAATATGGGCGGCGTGGAGAGCAGATACCAGGGCATTCCCGCCGAGCGCCGCCGCCCGCCCTGATATGTCGCGTATCTTGTACTTGGCGCGCTGCACCACGCTTTTTGCTTCCGCTACCGCCGTGCTCCCTTCATCTACAATGGAGGTAAATACATTCCCTGTCAGACTGCGCATATCTGCCAGCTCCTTCTCTATCTGCTTGATAGAGGTGAGCAGCTCATCCATATGCGCCACGATTTCCTCCATTTGAGACTTCTCCACATAGAGCCGGTTCTGCTCCATGGATTCAAACAGGTGAATTACCTCCGGGCTTTCTCCCAAGGGTTTCACTTCCACACTTCCAGCTCCTTTCATGAAGCAGATTTGACCGCCACAACGGCCAATCTGCCGTTATTCTGTGAATACTCGCAGGTCACCAGGGTCATAAGCCTGTCCCCAAAGACAAACTCCCGCCCGGTATCGTATAGCCTCCTTTCGCTGAGATTTCCCACAAGACTGTTGAAAGAATCCAGGCCAATATTGATTTGGTCGAACAGGCTCCATTCACCGTCCACATAACTTCCCTTTTCCCGGACAATCGCCGCTATCAGGTAGCTTTCCGCGCCCTGCTCAGTTTCCAGAATAATCTCAGGATGGGCGGCGCAGTAGTCCTCGTCCGCGTAGTTCAACAGTGTTGAGAACATACTGCCGTCGTTCATATGGTGTCCATAGATAATGAGCTGGTCGGAAGTGTCCAGGCCGCACCGTTCGTCAAGAAAGGGAAGGCCGTAATCGGTGTAGCTGCCCTCAAAATCGTGTTTTAGGTAGAAATCGCCATTCTGCATAACCGGAAAATCTATGCCTGTGCCTGGAATTGACACCCAGCCCACACAGTCCGGGTTCTTCTCCTTCAGCAGAGAAATGTCATGGAGAACAGGCTCACTCGAACTCTCCCCGCTAGATTGCGGAGCAGCCGTAGGAAACTCTGTCACGGGTTCCCGCCCTCCTTTCAGATCAGTGGCAGGCGCTTTCTCAGACATTTTCCGGAGCTTAACGATTTTCGTTTTCTGCATATCCGATTCATGCCAGACATTCACCAGCCAACAGGCGGCAACTACAGCACCAAGAAATAAAAGCACGGCCAGCACCGCCGCCACTTTCCTCATCGATGGCCCCCAGAGCGCTTGCGGGAATCGCGATAAATGAATAGCAAAATAATCAATCCGGCCAAGAGCACCATACCAGCGGCGGCAAAGGGCAGGATATGCTCATAATCTTTCAAGGTAAGACCCTTGGGCTTATCCTCAGATACCTCGCCGGGGAGGTAGGTTTCCGCCTGGATTTCTTGCAAGGATTTCTCTTTGCTTACTTCAAAATGGACAGTATCGCTCTGGCCGTCCTGGGCAATTTTCAGCGCATACTCGCCCTGGGGTACGCGAATCAGGCGGTGCGGCTTTTCCTCAGATTTCCACTCCGCCAGCTCGGTGTTGTCATCGCCCAGTAGCACAAGGTCAGCGCCTATAACCTGAGAATCCGTGCCGGTACTCCACACGGAAATGTCAACCGCCACATATTCGCAGGCAACCGTGAATTTTGTTCCCAGCCCGGTATGAATCTCTGTGGCAATCTTCTCCGCAGAATAGCCGTCCGGCAGGTCGATGGGCACGGCCACGAACTCCGCAACCGGCACATTCTGAATGAGCGCGGTCCCATCCGCACCGGTTTTGCCCACATAGATGGCGTTGGCCTTGGTGTAGGGGTCAGCGCGCTTTTCCTCCGCTATCTTCTGGCTCTTGATATTGGCGATATTCCGGCTGATATCCGTGCCATCTCTGGATGAATTGTCAGCGGCGGCAGAGGCCGTGTACTCCCCCGGCTCGAATAGTCCAACGGTCGCTCCGGGAACCGGCTGGCCGTCATTATCCACCACGGTCAGGGTCAAGTCGCGCTGGTTCGCCACAAAGTGAAAGGTCAGGTAAGCGCTCCCGCCAGCAGCCATCTCGATTATCTGCGGCTCCGGCAGGTCGAAACCTTTTACACTCTTGGGCGTAACCGTGTATTTGCCAGCGGGAATCTCCGTGACAATCTTCCCATCTGTGCCGGTCTTAAAGTCCTTGTTGAATCTGCCGCCCTCGGCCCTTGTCCCGCTGACCTCAAAAGAAAACGCCTGCCCGGTCTTATCAGAGGTACAGGCGATGGTGAGCTGCCCATCCGGGATAGGGGTGGGGGCTGGTGTGGCGGTGGGAATCGGAGTAGAGGTAGGCTTGGGAGTTATTGTCGGAGCGGGGGTAGGCGTGACCTTCGGTGTGGGCGCTGTTGTTGGCGTGGGTTTTGTCACCGTATTGGTATTGCCGCCCTGGTTGACGGGCGGTGCGGGAACCGGCGTAGGGACGAGCGTGGGCTCGGGCTCCTTCTCGGTGAGATACTGCGTATAGCTGCGCCCTGATTTCTCAGCCAGCTTGTAGGAAATGTGGACTGCACCACATATCTGCCCGGAGTTTTTCAAATGGTTCAGCTCCTCCTGGGCAGCTTGCAGGGTGACGTACTCGAACGTCTTGTTCTCGCTCTTTTTGCCCAGCGCTGCGCCGAAATTCTCATATTCTACGGCAACACCGCCGATCTGCTTTTCGTTACCAGCGGTCAGCTCCACGTCAGGGGAAAACTTCCCGGCAATCAGTACCTCGCTGTCTCCGGCAACAATCTTCTTGCCCTCGCTGGTACGAATCTCTTTATCGCCGCCAGAAATTACCAGCCCAGTGACAGAGAATTTCACGCCAGACGCAGCCTTGTACCCCTTTGGAGTAGAAGTAGGCCGCAGCTCATACTCGCCGGGTTCCAGGCTTCCCACGGTGATCTGTCCCGCCTTGTCGGTAGTCAGGCCCGTTTTGACAGAGGCCGTCCCTTTATATAAGGTATAGGCAGCGTTGGGAATGGGCTTGAGGGTGCGACTGTTTTTGACTGTCAGGGTCACGCTGCCCTTGGACGGGGCCACGTCCACCGGGTCATACACGGCAAGACCCAGCTTTTTCTCAACCGTTTCCTCGCCGCATATCAGTTTAACCGTCTGTATGGTGGAGGCATAGAGGGAATCAAATTGCAATGCATTCCCCTTGAAAGAAAGAGTAAAAGCGGGGTCCTGCCCCGCCTCCACATTGGTGATTTCTTTGTCCAATCCAAACTCGCCGGAGAATGTCTCCCCGGCGGTCTCCCTATAGAAAACCCGGTCCGGGGTGGGCGCGTCTGTGACTACCACTGCCCCAACCGGGAGTGCGCCGGCAAATGCGAAAGCCGCTGCCAGAAAGACAGCGGCCAGTCTATTCAGTGTTTTCATAGGGTTCTCCTTCTTATGCGCGGCGGTGTTTCAGCAGATACCAGAGCAGCCGCCCAGCGCAGGCAAGCATGAGCAAGGCCGCACCGCCAATCAGCCAGGGGCTAGGCCGGGTATCGCCGGTCTTGGGCACGTCCTTAGAGGGGGTGGTGGGTATCTTCTCGTTTTCGGCAGTGACTTCCACCGTAGGCATTTTTGCGCCGATCTCAAACTTGTGCTCGGTATCGTCCAGTTTGTACCCCTCTGGGGCGTAGACCTCCTGATAGGTGTAGCTGCCGAAAGGCAGATTCTCAAAGACGATCACGCCATCTTTATCGGTTTTGCCCTCGGCAACCACCTGGCCATTCTCATCTTTCACACAGAAAGTAGCTCCGGCCAACGGTGTGGTCGTACCCTTCTCGACCTTGACAATACGCAGGGAGCCGGTCTGCTTTTCGTTGACGAAACCGGCCTCCTTGTCAGCCGTATTGGTGACTTCCACACGTTCACCATCCTCGGTCAGCTTGAAATAGTAGTACCCGTCGTCAGCGGTAAAGCCCTCCGGGGCCTTTTCTTCATGGAGGAAGTAGCCGTCCACCGGCAGGCCGGACAGGGAGTAGGAATCCTCCGAAAATTCCAGCTTGCCAAAGAGGGTATCGGTTTCCGGGTCAAACTCGGCGTTGCCATCCACGTCTGAATAAACCGAAAACGCCGCGCCGGAGAGGTTCTCACCGGGAGCGCCCCCGGCAGTCTTAACGATATAGACAGAGCCGCGCTTGAGCTTGTTGTGGAACTCGATTTCAGCAGGCTCATCATTGGGGGTGATTGTCACGGTCTTGCCCGCCTCGATAATGTACTTGGCAGTCACATCGTTCTCCACCTCGGTAACGCTGTACTCGCCGGGGACCAAATCCTGCACATAAATCTGGCCCTGCTTGTCCGTGACAAAGGTTTCCTCATATCCATTACCCGCAACGATGAAGGAAATTCCCTCCACAAAATCGTCCTCGGAAGTCTTGCAGATGAGCAAGCCGCCCTTGCGCCGGATGATAATGGTCTGGTCCTTGTCCTCCAAGTCGGCGTGAACAGCTACCTCTTTGCCCTCATGGTACACACTCTCAAATACCACGATGGTCTTGCCCGCAAGGGCGCTGGCGGGGAATGTAAAGGACATTTCAACCGTGCCATCAGGCTTTTCCGGGATGAAAATAGCCTCGGCGGTGACCTCCTTGCCATCTGCCAGGAGCTTGCTGCCCGTGCCCTTATCCATAAGCACACCCTTGACCTGATAGGTCTTGCCTGGAATCAGGTTGCGGTAGGTAACGGTATCGGTGAGGGTAATCGTTTCCAGAGGGTCAACCTCTTTTTCGCCGTCCACGGTGGCCTTGGTCTTGATTTCAGGACCGTCAAACTCTACGGTCTGGTCCACATCGTCAATATCCGCATGAACGGCAATCTCTTTGTCCTCGTGGTACAAGGTTTCAAAAACTACCACGGACTTACCCGCCAAAGCGGATGCGTCAAATGTAAAGGTAATTTCCTCGGTTCCGCTGGCGTTCTCAGGGGTGAACGCCTTTTCAGCAGTGACCTGCTGCCCGTCCACCAGGAGGGCCGCACCGCTGGATTTGTCCATGAGAACGCCGGACAGCTTGTAGGTCTTGCCCGGGGTCAGGCCGGTATAAGAAACCGTGTCCTTAATGGTGACCTCACCCTTCGGCTCGGTTTTCTTCTCGCCGTTCACAGTGGCAGTGGTTTTGATTTCCGGTTTCTCGCTAAAGGTCACAGTCTGGTCCTCATCCTCAATATCAGCATGGGCGCAGACCTCCAACTTGTCCCGATAGAGCGTTTCAAAAACCACGACCGTCTTTCCCGCCAGAGCGGAGGCGTCAAGGGTAAAGGGAATGTCAATGGTCCCCTCGGCATTGCTGGCCCGGAAGGTGGCCTCGGCAGTGATTTCCTTGTCATTCACCATCAGCGGTTTGCCGGTAGCCTTGTCCATAAGCACACCCTTCACGGTGTACTCTTTGCCCGGAATCAGGCCAGAGTATTTCACAGTGTCGATAATGGTAATCTCGCCAACCGGCTCTGCGCTATGCTCCCCATTGGCGGTAGCAGTGGTGCCGATCTTCGGCTCGGTAAACTCTACGGTCTGGCCCTCGTCCTCTATGTCCGCATGGCTGGCTACCTTGCTCTCACCCTCAAACAAGTCCTCGAATACCACGACAGACTTGCCAGCCAGGGCAGATGCGTTAAAGGTGTAGCTCAGTTCCTCGGTGCCGCTCTCAGACTTGGGGGTAAACTCCTTTTCTGCCGTGACCTGCTTGCCATCCACGGTCAGAGGTTCGCCAGTGGCTTTCTCCATGAGAATGCCGGACAGTCTGTAGGTCTTGCCCACGGTCAGGCCGGAATACCGCACGGTATCAACCAAGGTGATTTCGCTGAGCGGTTCAGCAGTCTTTTCACCGTCAACCGTGGCAGTGGTGCCGATCTCCGGCGTCCCCTCCTTGATGTCGTCAATGGTGCCCAGCTCGATTACCGTGCTGTCCCGGCTAATGAAAATGTTGGGGACTGTCACCAGGGCGTAGCCCTTGTTGCCCTCGCAGCGCAATTCTTCCAACACATAGTAGTCATAGGGCAGAGCGCAGAGGCCGTCCTGGGTCTCCACCATCCAGTCCTCGGTGGTCTTGCCAAACCAGATTCCCGTTTCATCGTTCCACTCGGCTTCCGGCTTTTCGTCGTTACCGTTTGTGTTCTGGGTGTGGGGATTCCATTTCGTTTCCGTCCTGACTTCTCCATTGCTGTCAGTTATGAGAATATGGCTCTCGCCGGTAGTCTGGGAGGTCAGCTTAAAGGCCACATTTGCAAAGCGGTGCATGGTGTCCTCGCCCACCTTGACAAACTTCAGATCACCGCGCTTGACCTGATTATAAGCCGCCTCGCCCTCCCGGTACTCCTTGACAGAGCCATCCTCCAGCACCTCAAAGGGCCGGATGGTCTTGTCTGTCCACAGGTAGCCAGTGCCGGGCTTGGATTCAGCCAACGTATAAGAGCCGTAAGGCAAAGCCCGCACGTCAGACCGCGCGATACCGTCCTTGACCTCTATGGTCAGACAAACCTCGTCCGGCTGGTACAGAGCGCCATTTACATAGACCGGGTTCCGGCTTTTGTTGGTGATTTCAAAGAGCGTACCATCCAAACTTGCCCCGCCCAGCGGGGTCAGCAGCAGGGATTCCAAATCCCGCTTTTCAATGAGAACGCCGCCTCGGACTACCTCATTGTCCATGAAGAAGGGGTAAATCTTGCCGTTCTCCGTGACCTCCACCTGCTGGTCGGGAGCCGTGTTCAGCATGGATTCATTGGTAGCCGATTCGCGCAACACATAGGTCCCGTAGGGCAGAGCGTCCAGGGCGGTGCTGGCCTTGCCCTCACTGTCAGTGGTAAGAGTCAGGGCAACCTCGCCGGGGGCAACGCTCTTGTCGTTGACAATGACCGGATTCCGACTGTCATTGATGACTTCAAAGGTGATGCCCGCAAAGTCGGCATTACCCTGGGGTGTGGAGCCGGTGACGGAATCCCGTTTCTCCACGGAAAGCCCGCCGCGCACCACTTCATTCTCAGCCGTGACCACATAGGTTTTCTTATGGTCCGTTACCTGCACTGTCTGCTCCGTAAAGGTCTGGAGCATGGAGGCGTTAGTGGCGACCTCGCGCAGGGTATAGGTGCCGTATGGGAGGACTTCATCCTCTGTGCTGGCATAGCCGCTCTCATCGGTAATGAGGGTAGCGACCACTTGACCGGGGGCGTAGGTGGTGCCGTCCACTTCTACCGGGTTCCGGCTGCTGTTGACGATCTCAAAGGTGATACCGGAAAAGTCCGCGTTGCCCTGGGGACGTTCCCCGGTCTTGCTGTCCCGCTTTTCCACAGCAATGCCGCCCCGCACCACGTCATTCTCCGCCGTGAAGGTGTACATTTTGCCGTTCTCAGAAACGGTGACGGGAATTTCCTCGGTAAACGTCTTGAGCATGGAGGCGTTGGTGGATTTTTCCCTGATGAGATAATCGCCGTAGGGCAGCACATTGGGGCCGGTAGTGGCTATGCCCTGGGCGTTGGTGGTGATGGTGACAGCTACCTCGCCAGGAGCGGCTTTCTTACCACCCACTTCCACAGGATTCTTAGACTTATTCACGATCTCAAACTGGATGCCGGAGAAGTCCGCGTCGCCCTGGGGGCGCTCCCCGGTCTTGCTGTCCCGCTTCTCAACAGAAACACCGCCCCGCATGACCGTATCCGTCACGCTGGCGGTGTTGTCGTTGAACTCATCGTTTGACCCTGCGGGGATCTCGCAGAGCTGGGTGGACACGTCGCTGACCAGATACCCCTCGCCCGCGCTGATCTCCCGGAGGGTCCAGTCCTCTCCGTAGGGATAGTAGTCCGTGGTGAACTGGCCGTTCTCGTCCGTAGTATATTCCTTGACCAGCTCGTTCCCCTTGTATACACCATACTTAGCGCCAGTCAGAGAGCCGTTGCCCTGGGGCGTGGAACCGGTTCTGTCATCCGACTTTGTGACCGTCACCCGCCAGCGTTTCAGCTTGTTCTCGAAGTGAATGGAGGCAGTCTGGCCCTCGGTCAGCGTAAAGGTTTGCGACTGAGGTTTCACATACTTGTTGGGGACGTTGATTTCTGTGGCGGTGTATGTGATTTTCGAGCCATCGGCGGCATAGATGGGCAGGCCCTCGATGTCGATGTTGCCATTGGCGTCGGTGGTCTTGGTGGTACTACTGCCATCGCTGCCGGTGATCTGGAACTGGATGCCCTCCACTTTGCCGTCCTCAGAGGTTTTTACAAGACCGGCGCTGCCTACTGCGTCGGTCTTTACCTTGATGTAGCATCCTACAGGTTCCCCGCCGTCCGCATTATAGGTAGCAAAGTTTTGTTGAGAGCTGTCGCTGGTGCGCCACACAGCCACTGCGCCTTTACCGCCGGACAGATTGTCATCACTTTCAACTCTAGAAGAAGTTTTGGGTGTTAAGATGGCTTGCGTTGTAGAAAGCGTTAATGAATTACCGTTAGCGGTTATTTTAACTCCAGGTAAGCAAGAATCAAAATTGTAATTCTTTAACACTGCATTCGAGTCACTAACAGTTGCGCTATATTTACTGCCATCCCATTTCATGGTGATGGTATTTGCACTGTTCGCGGATTTACTGGCAAAGCTGGGTATTTTCATGTAGTCGTTCAACCGCTTTTTGAGGTCCCGATAGTATTCCATGAATTTGGTTGGATTATAGGCATGGGGAGCGCATTTCTCCATATCTGCATCCACAGCGGCTTCCACACCGAAAAGCCCATCTCCTTGCATAAAAGCATGGCCGTTGATGGTTTCCCATATCAGCAGCTGGGTGACGGCCCATTTGTCTCCGTTGTCGCTGGGGCCGGTCCAGAAGTCCGCCGCACTCCACTGGAAACCCAGGGCCATGATGGTCCCTACCGTATCCTGCGCGTTTACGGTAAGGTCTGTCCAGGTATAGGGGGTTCCGCCAGTAGCGCCCTTCTCATGCTCCAAGCAATATGCGGCTACATTTGTCCCGTTAATGAGCATTGTTTTCGCGGGCATCTGGCTGACATACTCGCCCAAAGTGGTCAGTGTGCCCACATCGGACGTAAAGCAGTAGTAGCCCATTTGGAGAACGCCGCTGGTGCCGATGCCGGCGGCGGCTCGGGCTTTTGCCCTCTGGAGCGCAGGCCATATCTGCTGAGCGTCCATTTGCGTCAGTTCTGTTTCATAAGGACTGTTCGGTTCATCCGTCGGCTCTGGGTCAGGTTCCATCATCTCAGCAGATTCTCCGACAGCCTCTTTGGGTCCGGATTGAGCGGTTTCATTTGGAAAAGGTTCTTCCGGGTTTGTAACGGTATCGGTGATGCCACTCTCAGAAAGAGGTTCGCTGGATGCGGCCTCAGAGGTGATTTCCTCCGCAGAGTGGTTTTCAGAAGCGAAAACGGAAAGCGGCATGACCCCCAGGCAGAGCATGACGGCCAAAATGAGAGCAAACGTCTTTTTCAAGGTTTTCTGCATAACATCATCCTTTCAATATATATCAAAATAACGTCTGTTCGCAAGCATGGGATTGTTACCCGGCATCCCCCCTTATAATCAAAATTCATATCCATAGGCAAGCCCCCTTTCAATGGGCAAACAAAAAAGCCCTTCTGTTTCCAGAAAGGCTCCTGTATTATAAATCTTATTCCCCGTAAAGCAGATAGAAAACGCCGGGTTCCGGCTCGGTCAAATAATACTGTATGGCGTGGTGCATATCAGTCAGGTAATACTCTATCTTTTCCGCGATTCCAGCTGCGCCGTGATACTGCTCCCAGCGCATGGGTCCGGCCCAGCCAGCACCCTCATAACAAAGGCTGCGGTCATACTTGATTGAATCCGGCAGGTTCAAAAGAGATTTGATTTCCCCCATCTTTTCGCTGTCCTCTACCTCTGCCGGGTGATAATAGAGGCAGAAACATCCATCCTTATCTTCGGCGGTAATGTAGAACCGATCACTGGCGGTCCGAGTCAGCATCTTGATAAATCCATTTGCGATCGCTGAACTGCTCCGCATTTCATCTTCCACGTTCTCCCAACTGCCCAGGGCTTTTATACCAACTCCAGTTTGACCAATCAGTGTTGGGTCCCACTTGGCGGTCGTACCATCATAGGAGAAGGTTGGATCATCGTTCTTGCCATTGAGCACATAGTCCAGAATCTTCTCCGGGTCCTGGTTGGGCTTGAGCTTTGCTCTGACCTCATCCGTTATGGGAATCCTTGGCGCGTCCGGGTCGGGAGAGGGAGAAGGGGACGGGCTGGGAGAGGGCACAGGCGGCTGTGGGTCCTCACTACTTCCGTTCGCCAGCAGCTCCCGGCTGCTGTAGAAAATCTGTGCCACCTGCGCTCTGGTCGCGGTTCCCCTGGGGTCCAGCCTGCCGCCGCTGCCGCTGATGATCTTGTGGGTTATGGCCCATTCCATAGCGTACTTGGCGTAGCCGGATACTCTCTCCCCATCCGGGAACTGTTCCAGCAGGCCAGCCCGCACCGTCAGGTCGCAGTTTGTGAACTTGGCGTAGTTGTAGAGGATCACCGCCATCTGTTCCCGTGTCACGCGCTTGTCGGGGCTGAATTTACCGCCCCCTGTGCCGTTTACGAGGCCGTTCTGTACAGCCCACTCCACCTGTGGGGCATACCATATCCCGGCTTTCACGTCGCTGAAACTGCTTGTGGGGTAGTCCTTGGGGTCAATCTTGGCCTTATTCCCCAGCACCGTCACGAACATGGCACGGGTCATAGGCTCCTCCGGGCTGAAGGTATTAGCAGAAGTGCCGCTGAACAGTTTCTCGCTCACAGCATAGTCCACCGCCGTGTAGTACCATGCTCCCGGTTTCACGTCCGTGAACTTCTCTGCTGCGGCAAAGGCCGTGCTGGTAAAGACAGAGGCCAAAAGAATCAGGGATAATAGGGTTGCAATCAGTTTTTTCATTTCAGTTTTCCTCCTTGTTTGGCAGCTCAATGTCATGGTTTGCAAGAAATTCCCCTATAGCCTGCTGCATGATCTGCGCCAGATTGGTTTCCTGGCTCAGCGCATAGAGGGTAAGCGCCTCATGGATGACCGGCGTGGTGCGGACGGTAAAGTTCCCGGTGAAAGCCTGGGCTGGTTTCTTCCCGGCTGAATCACAGGCCAAAAGGTATTCCTCCACAGCCCGGTGAAACTTTTCCGTGAGTTCGTCCAGGTCCCTGGCATTGACATTGGGTATCTGGCTCATGCCCAATACCCGCCCGGTCAGGCAGTCCTTGACATTGTAATAGGAAACTTGACAGGTATAGTTTTTGTATTGCAGTGTGTTTGTGGTCTGCATTTTGGCTCCGCTCCTTTCCTATGAGCCTATTATAACACACTGCAGAGCAAATTGCAACCTATAATCGGTTTCTATTGAATTTTTTTCATACTTTTTAGTTCCACCTTCCTTCCCTGGGATTGGTGGAGAGCAGCCGGTACAGCTTCGTATCAGCCGGTACGGTGCTGATAAAGGGAATCATGGCCCCGCCGATCTTCATGAGGCCGTGGCCCGGCTGGGTGTTGGTGAAGTAGGTCCGTTGGTTCTCGGTGATCTTGTACAGCTCGGAAAGCCGCTGGGCGTTGGAGGGGGACTGGTTCAACATGACCACGAAGTCTGTATTGGAGAGCATGGCCCGCCCAGATTCGCTGGCAAGCACTTCCTCACAGTTTTGGGTAGCGCCGGTGCAGTAGCCATTATACTTGCGTATCCTGCGCCAGAGGTTGGAGAAAAACTTGCCGGTGTCCTCGTCCTGGAACAGCAGGGCGAACTCGTCCGCATAGACAAAGGTGATCTTCCCGGCCTTGTAGTTCCGCATGACCCGGCCCAGCAGGTGGTCCAGGGTGATGAGTGTCCCAATGGGTTTCATCTGGTCCCGCAGTCCGCTCAGACTGTAGCATATAAGGCTATTGCCAGTGTCGATATTGGTAGGCTTGGAGAAGGTATTCAGCGCGCCGTCCACAAAGCGCTCCAAGGAGAGCGCCAGTTCCCCGGCGCGGGGATTGCTCATTTTTTGAAGCGCTGTCCGGAAGTCCCCCAGCAGCGGCGGCAGATACCGGCCCTTGGACTTGATATAGTCCTTGTACACGGCCCGAACCGCCCTATCTATGAGGGATTTTGTCTGCGCGTCCAGGCTGTCCCCCTCGCTGACTTTTTCGCAGAAGGTGGTGATGAACTCGGTCTTGTAGGCCAGGGGGTTCCGTTCGCCCGGGTCAATCTCCAAATCAAAGGGGTTAATGCTGTCCTGCCCAACATGGTACACCTCGCCGCCCAGCTCTGTGACTACCTTGCCGTACTCCTGCTCGGGGTCCAAAAGCAGGAAGTCAGCCTTGTCCGGGGGGTATTTCAGCCGGAGAGACACCAGCTCATTCTTGCAGAAGAAGGACTTGCCGCCGCCCGTCATGCCCAGGACAAAACCGTTTCCGGAGGACTTTGCCAGACGGTCAACAACTACCAGATTTCTGGTGACAGCGTTCTGTCCGTACAGTACCCCGGATGAATCGCAAATCTCCTGGGCGGAGAACGGCACGAAAGCCGCCAGGGTCTCAGTGGTGAGGCTGCGGTCCATGGAGATACGGTCCAGGCCGTAGGGAAGAACGGTGTTGACCGCGTCCAGCTGCTGCTCGGTGCAAATGTTAAGCTCGCAGTTCTTTCCCCTGGTCACGTTACGGATCAGCTCCGTGTCGGAATCCAGCCGCTCCAGGGAATCCGCCATGTGCGCCAGAGTGACGGTTGCCACCACCATCCCCAAATCCTTCTGGATGATGTCGTTGAGGCTGTCCGTGATACTGTCCCGGTCCTTGCGGAAGCTGTACGGCTCCGGGGGCGCGATCTGCATCCGCTGGAGCTGTTTCTGCTGAAAACGCATGGAGTTTGCCTCCAGGGAATCCAGCTTTTTGGTATAGTATTTCACGGACTCCTCGGTGGGTACGGGCAGGAAGTTGACGGAAAGGATCATTTCCGTGTCCAGGTTTATCAGCTCCTTGACCGTATCATCGTATACCCAGCTTGCATATTCCGTCATAGCCAAAACCCGCACATACCGGCTCCCGATTTTGAAGTAGTCCGGGGCGGGCAGGAAGCTCATGGGGGCGATGCTGTCCTTGAAGCTGTGCTTTTTCCGCTGCTTGTCCTCGAAGTCGAAGTGCCAGTAGTTCTCATCGCCGGGGCGGTAGAAGTCGTGGAGGATGCGCAGGCGGTCGGACAGGCCGATGGGCGTGAGCTTGGACCCCATGTTGGCAAACCCCAGGGCCAGCTCTGTCCCAACCCTATCAAAGTGAATCGTGGCTTCACGCGGGGTGGACTTGCTGACGGACGTAGTAAAGTACCGCTCCTGGATAATGCCGGTGCCCCGCCCGGCCTGGTTTTCCAGAATCTCGTTCATTTCCCCGCGCAGTCCGTCCAGGCCGTCCCCAGCGGACGTGTATTGCAGCCGTTCCAGCAGTTCCCGGTTGATGTGCCGGTTGACGATGGTGATCTGAGACATCTCGCCGGGGGTGCAGCCTTTCGCCAGCGCCCGCATTTCCCGGATGATGCTCTCTTTTTCCGCTTGACCGGCGATCTGGTAGTTGATATCCGAGAACCGGTAGCTTTTGGAGTAGATATTTCCGTTGCTGAGGAACATCCCATCCGGGTACACGGTGTCCACGGGGATCAGGTCCTGTGTGGAGCGGGGGCGCTTGAAGTAGTTCTTCTCCCGATGGCGGGCTTTCAGTTTCTTTTCGCTTTGGAACATCTCATCATCCTCCTTTTCTGATTATTGGCGGAAATAATAACCTCCTTATGTGGATTCTCCGGCCTGAAAAACAGCGGCCTGCCCAGCACCAGCCGGGAGCGGATGAACACCCCAATGATCTGCTCAAAGGCCATCCCATGCCAGCGCACGAAACCGAATGCTGCAAACGGAACCGCTGCCGCCACGCAGAGCCAGCTCACGGCCTCCATGCTCATCCTGCGGTTACAGAGCAGGTATACCCCCAGGGCAGCAGCCCCGGCGAGGCCGGAAAAAATGAGCTGGCGGATGGTCATGCCGAAATAGACGACCTCTTTGTACTCCCGCACATCCTGATTGGATTTGATCTGCATACTTTTTGCCATTTCGTTCCTCCTTACATTCCAAAAATCTTGTGAGTCACTTGGTCGGCCCCCTTGATAATACCCAGCAGCAGGAGCATATTGAAAATGAGGCTGTACATATAGGCCATTTCCTCTGCCGCGTCGCCGATCCACTGGAAAATGCCCAACCCCGATAGGTCTATGACCGGGGACTGGCAGTAGGCCGAAAACACAATAAGCGCCAGCCCGACCGTCAGCCCCTCCAGGCTCACCCCGGCAAAGGACTTGAGAAAGTTCTGCCCAATGGAATGGGTGGATTCCGAGCCAAAGGTTGCCAGCGGGATGGGGGACATTGCGGCGAATAAATATATCTTAAAAAAGCGCCCGATTACGGTCAATAGCAATGTCACCGACAGCACCACAGCCACAATAAACCCGATCAGCCCCAGCAGAAGCGAGGGTATCTGCGACAGAGGGTTGATAACCGCCATAAGGTTTGAGATGATTTTCAGTATACCGGTATCGTCAAAGTTGGGGGCCGTGATGCCAGCCCACATATTTCCGTCCGTCAAGCCGCTGGTGGTGAACACCTTGATAATGAGCGCTCCGGTGATGGCAAATATCCCATTTACCAGTTTCCAGGCCACGCCTATGGCGTACTTGGAAAGGATGAACCGGACAAACAGCTTAAAGACATGCTCCGGGCGTTTCAGTTCCACATAGGAACCGGCGGTGCGTACCACGTTCCAGAGGGTCAGGATCACCAGCAGGGCATAGGAGAACGCCTGCAAGCCTGCGTTGATGTTCTCCATAGCCAGGGCCACGCTGGGGGCAAAGGCGGTCAGGTCCTGAGTGAGAAAGTTGTAGCTCGTTTCTGTGGCAAAGCCAAAGAGGTCGAGAATAGATTGTATAAACATAGGCTATTTCTGAATGGCGGTCAGGATTTCCGGCGAGAAAAAGATGATGATGGCCCCGGCAATGCACATCAGCCCTTGTATGCGCTGGCTGGGGTCGTGCCCGGAAAAGGACATCCCCACCTGCAAAATGCCGTAGATACAGAGGATGCCGCCGATCACTTTTACCAGCCCGGTAATCAGTTCATTGAGGTTGGTGAGCATGATGTCCACCTCTGATACGCCGGTGGTGAGGGGGCGCGGGGAAAGCGCGTCCGCGCCCGCCGCCTGGGCCGGGATAAGGTTGCAGCTCATAAGGACCATAACGGCGGCGAGGACCGCCAGAAACTTCCTCAGATTCCGAAAAAGTGTTTTTGATTTCATTCAATCCTTCCTTTCTGTTGGGGGTTCGTTATCGTCGATAAAGGTAAACCACACAGGCTTTGCCTCCGGGATAGCCATGACCTGTTCCTGGGTCAAGTCCGTGACCGGCTCAAAGCTGGCGGCAACGTGGGACAGCTCGTTGTGGACATAGGGCGCGGCCCCGCCGTAGGTGGTATTCCCTATATGAGGATGCCGCTTGAAGTTGTACTTCTCATCCAGGATGGGCCGCTCCCCTCGCACGAACAGCAGGGCCAGCTTGTTGTCCAGCATACGAATCTCGTCCGGGGTCATAAGCTCCCGGCCCAGCTGCTGCTCGTTCTTGGAAAAGCTGCCGGAGCGTCCCTTGGACTGCCCAAAGGTGTTGGTGCGTATGGTCTGCTTGCCCAGCAGCTTGGAGAGATACTCATGGGTGCCGCTCTCGTTCCCCCCTAAATACAGTAATAAATCGGCGTTATTCATCATGGCCTGCCACTGCTTTTCATAGAGGGCCTTGAGCTGGCTCATGTCCTGCAAGATGATAGAGGCGGATATACCATATTTACGAAAAGTCGCAAGTCTCAGCTCGAAATCTTTAGGCAAAGTGACGTTCGCAAACTCGTCCATCAGGATGTGCATGGGAACTTTCAGCTTTCCATGTTTATTGCCGTAGTCGTAGAGTATCTCAAAGAGCTGCCCATAGAGCAGGCTCACAAAGAAATTAAACGAAGAATCCGCCACCGGCGTGACCGCGAAAATCACCGTCCTTTCCTCTGGAGCGGTCAGCAGGCCCAAATCGTCCGAGTTGGCAGTGGACAGCCGCTCTATGGATTCCAGGTTAAATTTTCCCAGCCGGGATAGCAAGGTGATCTGTATACTCTGCAAGGTCTTGGTCGCGCCGGAGTGGTAGGCTCGGTAATGCTTGAGGGCAATATGCTCCGGCTCCCGCTGTTCCAGCTCTGAGAACATCTGCTCCACGGGGCTTGAATCCTTTTCCCCCTCTACCAGCGCCATGTTTCGCAGAAGAAATTGAATGGTGGGGAAGTTCTGCTCCTCCGGGGGTGCCTCATAGAACAAAAAATAGGCGAGGGCTGAAAGCAGCTCCTTGGCCATGTCGTCCCAAATCTGTTCCCCTTTCTGTGCGCCTTGCTCAGAGGTCGCTTTCCAGAAGTTACTCACCATGCGCTCTACATCATCGTCGTTTCGCAAATACAGAAACGGGTTGAATCGGTCCGACCGCTCCGGCTCCACCAGATTCAACACATGGATGGTGTAGCCATGTTCCTTGAGGTAGTTCCCGGTTGCCCGGAGCATTTCGCCGCTGGGGTCTAAACAGACATAGGAGTGGCTTGCCTGCAAAAGATTGATAAGCACATGAGTGGTGGACTTGCCCGAGCCGCTCCCTCCAATGACCACGGTATTCAGATTGCGCCTGTGCCGGTACATACTCTCCTGGGAACTGCCGATAGCGACGTGCTGGGTCATGATGAGGTTGGCGCTGGGGTTATTGCGGTCCCGGTACTTGCGGTCGATGGAGCGAGCGCTGCCCCACTTGGCACTGCCGTATTCCTCGCCCCGGCGAAAGTTCATGCCAGAGGAAACGAACATCAGCACAGCCAGCCCATAGAGGAACAGACACACCAGCACACAGCGCGGGGTATCTGCCACCATACGCAGCCTTAGAGGCTCATCTATCGCGTTGGTGAGCGCCGCGAAAATTCCGGATAAGCCGCCACTTGCTCCCGGCGCGACCGCCATACCCAGCCAAACCGCAACCACTCCGCCCGCTATGCCCATCACGATTGCCGGAAGTTTGCTCTGACCAGGCTTCATACCGCCAAAGCGCCAGCTCTTGCTTCCTCCGGCCTATACCGGGGGCTGGCAACATACAGGCCCATATCCCGCTCCAGCTCCGTGATGCCTTTCTGAATCTCCTGCCCCGCCATGCCGCTGGCCCGGATGATACGGGACAGCAGATCGCGGACCGCGCCGCATTTCTCCTGCATGTTTTCGCCGGGGATTTCCGGGAATACCTCCCGCTGAAACAGGACGTTCTCAGTGCTGACCCCGAACCGCCGCGCCAGCACATAGCCGCCGCAAAGGGCCACAAAGTTCGTGTTGGGGTTGCGCTCGTAGGTCTTGCCCATGAGCTTGTGCTGTTCGTAGTGGCAAAACTCCGTCAGCAGGGAAATGCACATCTGCTCCGCGTCCTGCCCGTCCCGTACCCGAACTTCGTTGAGCTCGGGAATATAGGCGGCGTTCACGCCGTCAGGAATCTCCGGGTCGTACTGAATACCGAAACTGGCGGTCTTGGCAATGGCCCTGATTATGTCCAGAGGTTCCGTCCAGGAAACGTCCTCTGTCTGAAGGTGGGCGTTGGTCTGGCTGATATCGAAGCGGTGTTCCACATTGTAGTAATACTTCGTGCGGTGGGTCTTGGGGTCCTCCTTGCCGGGAGAGCGGACATATATGCGCAGGCCCTTTTCGCCCTTGCGGATGTACGCTTGCTCCTTCTTCCAGTCCTCAAAGGAACCGAGCCGGGTGGCATGAGGGCACTGGGCGTAGATCAGCAGAGCGTTGGCGCTGCCCCCGCCCAGTGTGCCGCTTGCGAGATTGAACCGCTCCGCCACGTCCAGCAGACGGGGGAACTCCTCCATATCGCCCCATACCCGTTCCACGGTGTCGGCAGTCAGCTTGCCGGTTTGCTCCCGGAGCTGCTTCTGGTTGTTGATAAACTGGCTGAACTCAATTTTCTGATTCATAAAGACATCCTCTCTTTTCTAAATTTCTCTTGTAGCCGTACTCAAATTGGGCATATTCTTCTCATAGAAATTCCGGGCCGCATCGTCCCGGCTGGGAGTGCTGCCCGCCACAGAGGGCAGGCCCAGTACCTCTTTACCGGCTCCCAGCCTGATCGCCGCTACTCTGGCCCTCACCGACTGCCGCCCGCTGCCGGTAGACGTTGACAAGCCCCCTGACGGAGCAGCGTTCCCGCGCTCCGCCAGAGTAGTAGGGTTTGGGGTGGCGTGGGGCTGCACCTCGTCCATGAACTGTGTGATGAAGTCCGCGTTCATGGCCCGGTTGCGCTGGCGCAGTTCCTCCTCGGTCATGACCTCCACTTCCTTGGGCGTGACCTCCCGGGCCGATTCCTGCTCGTAGTCAGCGGACTTCACGCCGTTCAGCTCGTTGATTTCTATGATACGGTTCACGATGTCGGCTTGGTCGGGGGGACAGAAGATTGTAAATAACCGCTCACCTTCCGGGTGAATTTTGTCCAGCGTCACACATGAGAACCGCACCCCCGCCGTCATAGCCGCGTCATAAAAGGTCTTATAGTCCTTCTCCATGAGGTCAAACTGACAAAAGCCCTTGCCCTGCTGGAGCATACGCTCCATCTCCATAGCGCTGCGGGTGCTGTAGTCCTGCTGGTTCATCCCGGCGATCACATTTGCCAACCGGGCATTATTGCGGTTCGACATCTGCGCCGCCTCCTCGATAATGCGGAACACATAGGCGATTCCCTTGTACGTCACCCGGAACACAGTGTCTATTGCCTCTGTTGTGTTGTCGATAAATCATCACCTCTTTCCTTCTCTATCTGGTAACGCGCCGTCTCCTTTTCCCGGTTCACCGTCGCCGTCACGGAACCGCAACGCTCGGCAATATCCTTGCAGAGGCTCCGCTCCCGGTAGAGCGGTTTTAGCTGCCGGTTGATTTCTGAAATCTTCTGGTCTATCACCTGCCTTTCACTCTCGCTGGGGCCTTTCTGCAAATCCCGTTTCAGATACCACCTCTCTTTGTGGAACGCATGGATGCGCTCGTCAAGGTCAACTTGGTAATCGATCAACTTCTCCCTCGTCTGAATTTTGTTCCGCACCAGCAGCCGAGCCTCCTGGGAGTACCTGTCCAGCTTGGCAAGGGCCTTGCGCTGCTCGATGGTGGGATAGCGCGGATAACTCTGCCGCCGTATGCTCACCAGCATATAGCGGTAGTGGAGGTAGGCATTTGCACGGTTCCAGTCGATAGATTCCCAGCTAAATGCCCGGTCGGATGATGCACACGGTTTCCCGTTCATTTGCGATTTCCTCCTTCAAAAGTTCTGTAAATTCTCTCGTAAAGAAAGACCAGATGGAAGTCTGCACGCTTTCGCGTGGGGTGATGTCATAGCTGATTATTTCAACTATTCAGCCCCTATCCGCCCCCATTACAGGGTCGGCGTTCGCTTTTTCCATCGTCCTTACCCGCATTTCCCATAGGCTCTCCTTATGGTCGGCTTTCCGGCATAAGCCGGAGAAAATACGGGCTTACCACGTTCCGCGTAAACAACGGTGTGGGTTAGGTTCCGCCTCTCCGCCGGCAGTCCTGTGTCCATGTACCCCTATTGTACAGAGGAGTAACCGACTGCGTTCCCATTTTGGGTCAGGCTTATCAGCAACTTTAGCCTGTTCTCAGCTTAACGACGTTTATCAGCGGTTTACATTACATTAACCATACCACACAAGCCAAGCTCCCCAACCGCATTGTGCTAGCAGCTTATCGCGTCCACCTCACGGCTTTCGCTTGACCCCTTTTGGGGAGGGCTACTCTTTTCCCATCATGCTCCCTCACAGTCGTTACCAACTGCTTTGGTGATGGTAGGCTACTGCTAATGGAATAGCAGGTCTGGTCTAGGCCAGACAGTTGATTTACGCGACGGCGTGTCGCACGTATAAATAGCTGTCAAAAGTTGATTCGGTTACATAACGAAAAACGTGTACCAGAGGGTTCATATTGCCCCTTCTTTTGATTCTGCCCTCGCGCTGGGTCAGGTCGCGGGGACGCCAGGGCACGTCCAGGTGGTGTAAAGCTATGAGGCGGTCTTGTATATTAGTGCCCGCGCCGAGTTTCTGTGTACTGCCGATCAGTACCCGCACCTTACCGCCGCGAACCTTTGCGAACAGTTCCTTTTTCTTGACCTCCGATTCCGCGTCATGAATAAAAGCGACCTCGTTTTCCGGGACGCCGCGCTCTGTGAGCTTCCGTTTTATATCATCATACACGTTAAAACTGCCGTCTTTTTTCGGCGTGGACAAGTCAGAAAACACCAGCTGAGTGAGTTTTTCTTCCTTACCTTCTTCCCAAAACTTCATGATGTTTTCCACACACAGGTTGAGCTTTGAGGCCGGGTCGTCCTCCGCAAAGGGAGAGATCAACCGTTGGTCCAGCCCCAGCTTCCGGCCATCGTTCGTAATCTTTAGAAGATTATCTTCGGTAGGCTCCACGTCGCCAACCCGCACAGCGGTAGCCCGCTCCGACAATTCCTGCACATAGGCTTTCTGAAACTCAGTGGGCTTTGCAACGATGTTATGAAACTCCACATCCGGTGTGGGCAGGTTCAGCATATCCTCCGTCTTGATGTCGGCCACTTCATGGAAGATATTCATAAGCTCCGGCAGGTTGAAGAACTTGGCAAACCTCTCCCTGTGGCGGTAGCCTGTGCCCTCCGGGGCCAGTTCCATGGTGGTGACAGTTTCTCCGAACCGGCTTGCCCAGCTGTCAAAATGCTCCATGTGCATGGCTTCCAAAGCGTCGTACTGTAGGTAGCGCTGAACTGTAAACATCTCCGTAATGGAGTTGCTGATTGGCGTACCTGTGGCAAAAATCACGCCTTTATAATCAGTGATTTCATCTAAGTATCGGGTTTTGTTGAACATATCCGAGGACTTCTGCGCGTCAGAAGTAGAAAGGCCCGCCACATTCTGCATTTTTGTTGCGAGGAACAAATTTTTGAAGCAATCTGATTCGTCCACAAACAGCCGGTCAATACCCAATTCCTCGAAGTTTATAACATTGTCCTTGCGGTGGTCAGCCTGCAATTTCTTTAGACGGTCCTCTAAACTTCGCTTAGTACGCTCCAAGTTTTTCACCGTAAAATGTTGGCCGTTTTCAGCTTTTGCCATAGCAATGCCAGCCACAATACTGTCAATTTGCTGATGCAAAAGCGCAAGCTGGCGCTCCTTGCTGATGGGGATCTTCTCAAACTGCGAGTAGCCGATGATAACCGCGTCATAGTCGCCAGTCGCAATCCGGGAGCAGAACTTTTTGCGCCTATCCTTTTCAAAATCCCGCTTAGTAGTAACAAGGATATTTGCATTGGGGTAGAGCCGGAGAAACTCGCTGGCCCACTGCTGGGTCAGGTGATTGGGCACCACGATCATGGATTTGGAGCACAGCCCCAGCCGTTTCATTTCCATAGCGGAGGCGGTCATTTCAAAGGTTTTGCCCGCCCCCACACAGTGGGCGAACAGTGTATTGCCCCCGTATACTGCCCTGGCAATAGCGTTCTTTTGATGTTCCTCAAGCTGTATCTCCGGGTTCATGCCAGCCAGCACAAGGTGGCTCCCATCATATTCCCTGGGGCGGATGCAGTTCATCTCATCGTTGTATTTACGCACCAGCTTTTCCCGGCGGTCAGGGTCACGCCATATCCAGTCCTGAAATTCCAGCTTGAGCATAGCCTGCTTTTGCTGGGCAAGGGTGGTTTCTTTGGCGTTGAGCACACGTTTCTCGTTTCCTTCCGCATCCTCTACTGTGTCATATACCCTGGTATTTTGCAGGTTCAGCGCGTCCTCCAACAGCTTATAGGCGCTGACCCGTGGGGTGCCGTAGGTGCTGTGAGCCGCCACATCGTCCTTGCGGATGTGGGTCTTGTTGCTGATATTCCACGCATGGACTATGGGGGAATACTGCACATGGACCTCATTTTTGGCATAGCCGGGGGTCTTGAGAGTTTCGTGCATGAACTGCTCGATGTATTCCTGGTCGATCCAGTCCGTGCCCAGCCGGACGGCGATTTCCGACGCGTCCAGGTCCCGGGGCTGCACGGCGGCAAGAGCGTTGACATTGATATTATAGATAGGGTCGGCGGTTGCCGCCGCCTCGGCAACCTGTAGCTTTTCGCGGACATTGCCGGAGAGGTACTCGTCTGCGGTCTGGTACACAGGCGGTTCTTTCAGAGGGACACGGTAGATTTGGCCCTGCAAGTCACTGATAACTTCTTCCTCGGTTTTGCCTGTGAGCTCCGCCATAAAGGGGATATTCACCTTGGCCCGTTCCCCAAGGGACACGGCAAGGGCCTCGGCGGCGGCGTCCACATGGGTTATTTCCTGGTGGGGATAAATTGTCCGCTTTGTGAACATATCCGATTTCCGGACAAACTTGCCCTCATCGTCCAGGATTTCCAGGGCACACAGCAGATAGTAGGAGGAATCCTGGGAGAACGCCCGCTCGTTTATTTTATCATTTATCAGGCCAAATCTCTTGGCGAAATCGTCATAGAGCCGGTTGAGTTCCTCTTGAATATGGCGTATGCTTTCCTCCGGGGTATAGTCCTCCAACTGCTCACTGATAAGACGCTGGGTGCAGTCACGCAGGTCGATCAGGGCCATGGTCCGGGCCTTGGCGGTCGCGCCTAACTCCATCTTGACCATAACGGAATCCTGCCGGTAGTACACGTCACCCTTTATAATGGTATAGGTGAAGTTTTTGATCCCCGGGTCGGCGGGGAGGGTTTCCTGTTTCTTTTCCTCATCAACCTGGACGGTTTCGGCCTCCATGTACTGCCCATCAATATGCGTGATGGCCTCTGCCAGCAGCTCCCCCAAGTCAGCGCCGGGGCTGGGGGCAACGGTGTAATCGCTGCCATATCGGGTGCTTTGTGAGGTTTCAGTTCCAAGCACCATTTCCGGGTGGTCGATGAAGTAGCTGTTGATAGCATACCCATCAGCGTTCTTTTCCGTGTACACCCAATCAGGCAGGTCAACAACAGGCCGTTCCCGCTTTTGCAGGAACAGGATGTCCGCCACGACCTCCGTCCCGGCATTGGCAAGGAAAGCGTTGTTGGGCAGACGGACAGCACCCAGCAGTTCAGCCCTCTGTGCCATATACTCGCGGGCCTGGGTGGATTTTGAATCCATCGTGTATCGGGAAGTGACAAAGGCAATGATACCTCCGGGCCGGACCTGATCTATGGTCTTGGCAAAGAAATAGTTATGAATAGTAAAACCCAGCTTGTTATAAGCCGGGTCAAAAACCTGATAATTTCCAAAAGGCACGTTGCCAATGGCAAGGTCAAAGGAGTTTTTCTGGAAACTGGTGTTCTCAAAGCCCTTGATTTGGATGTGGGCATTGGGGTATAATTGTTGTGCAATGCGCCCGGTAAGGCCGTCCAGTTCTACACCGTATAGCTTGGATTTAGCCATACTCTCCGGCAGCAGGCCGAAGAAGTTGCCTACGCCGCAAGACGGCTCTAAGATATTGCCGCCGTGAAAGCCCATATTTTCCAGTGCATGATACATGGCCTTGATAACTGTGGGGGAGGTGTAGTGGCTGTTAAGAGTGGACGCACGAGCCGATTCGTATTCCTCTGGAGTGAGGGTTTCCAAAAGCTCTTTGTATTCGCTGGCCCAGGAGGGCTTGCTTTCGTCAAAGGCGTCGGCAAGAGCGCCCCAGCCTACATATTTCGAGAGGGTTTGCTGTTCCTCTGGTGTGGCGGTGCGATTCTCAGCTTCTATACCGTGCAAGGTTTTGAGCGCCGCCATGTTCATCTGGTACTTGGCTTTTGCGCCGCCAGCGCCTAAATTATCGTCGGTGATGTGGAAGTTTTGCGGGACAGGGCCGCGCTGGGGTTCACCTACATGTACCTTTTCTGTTACCACGTCAAAGGGGATATCGTTCTTTTCGGCGCGGTAGATGGCAACCGGTTTCGTAGCATACATGGCTCCGTTAATTTTATCCGCATAGGTCTGTGCTTCTCCCCGGGTGGAAAACTTTACCGCCAAGTCGCCTGTTTCCACATAATGCAGCCGGTTCCAGCTATCCCATATGGTAAATGGCTGGGCCTCATCGCCAAACTCATCTGAGACAACTGTATAGCGTGGATTACCCGGCTTATGTGGAGGTTCCATTACATTTTTTTGCCCGCCCATCTCCTGCTGGTACATGGCACGGAGAGCACCGGCAACCGTCCGCAAATCGTACATCATCACGGTGCGGGACTTGCCCCTTATATCCAGCATGATTCTATCGCCGTGTACGCTATAATCCACCTGCTCCCCGGTTTCCAGGGTCATGGTCTCATCGGTCCTGTCGTACTTTTCTCCCAGGCGGCGGGCAATTTCCTCGTTACCCATGCCCTCTTGCAGCCAGCCAGAAACTTCATTTTTAGTCTGTTCATCCAATAAGCCGCCCTCGCTGGTGAGAACATCCCGGAGGTCGTCGCCGTTATCGGCAGGGCTGATCTCCGCAATAGGAAAGTAGTCCGTAATAGGCAGATTTCTATCATCCCGGCGCAGCAGCTTCTCAAAGTTCTCCTTGCTCTCAGAGCGCAAAACCGGGTAGGAAAGCGTGGGGTCTTGGAGCTGAACGTCAAACAGGCCCACCTCTGTGATGGCAAACTCTGTGTTATCCAGGTAGACCGTATCGCCAGCCTTATAAGCCGGGGCCAGGGGGTCGCGGGGCTGCTGTACTAATTCGGGCTGAAGGTCCTCCGCCATTTCTTTCTCCATGTACCTTTGAAAATCCAAGTTATTTAGGATTTCCAGCCCTTTCCCGGTTATCTCTTTCGTAGCGGTGTCAACAATGCTTTGCGGGATGTTTCGCTCCGCGAGTGCCTGTTCTGCCCGTTCCCGGACCTCATCGCTGATGTGCAGCGTGTACAGCTCAGCGGTAGAGGAATGCCCCACATTATTAAAAACATAGTCAACTTCTGTTTCCTTGAGCGCGCCTGCTATGAAATATTTCTCCCTGGTGATGTCCCCGCTTACCTTGCCATGAGATATATCATGATTCAAGCCGCTTTCCAGGTGGGCAAAGATTTTGCCGTCAACAGCCAGGGTCACATAGTACCAGCCGATATAGCCGCCGTCTTTCGTGCCGTCGTGCAGCTCCACATTGATGAGGGTATATGGTTTCAGCCCCTTCTCTGCGGCTATGGCATTGTCATTTGCCTCTCTTTGACGGAGCGCGGGAAGGGCGGTTTCCTTGGTTATCCCCACAATTTCCGGGTTGTACCACACCAGCGTATTGTTTACTCGCTCATTCTGGACCCTGAGTGTTATGGCTTTTGGAGTGAGTTCATTACCAATAAATATAGACATGCCTTTGTCGAAGCGGATGGAAATGTCGCTGGTGCCGCGCCATTTGCCGGTGCAGGGAGAAGTCTCGATTTTGCCGGTTGCACAGCCGAAGGTCTGCGCGATAATGTTTAGCTTCTCCTGCAAGGGAAGGCCCTGATACTGTTTGGCGATTTCAATGGCCTTTATTTGTAAATCTGTAAGATTATCCTCGGGCCGCATGACCTGTTCCGGCTGAGAGAAAAGGGGATATGTTTCGTCCGGCGCCTCTCTGTGGAGGTCATTGTGGAACTTGGTATTATCAAAATAGAGCTTTGTAAGGGTATCATCCCCAGCGGCAAGCACCACACGCTTGATAGCTGCGCCGCCCTCCAGATAGGCGGTATCTTTATCGGAATTTTGACAGGCGTTACGGTATGGCTGGTCATTTTCAAGAGCGTCGATCACCATGGCCTTGTATTTTTCGTACAGTTCACGGACAGTGGGAGACTGCTCCTGCACCGGCTGAGACTGCGCCGGTGTATCTTCTATTTTATAAGGAAGATACGGCAGCTCCTTATCCCCCTCCAGCACCGGGAAGTACCCCTCAACAAAGAGCCACTGACGTTCCTGCACGTCAAAGACCGCCGCGCCCTCATAGTGAAAACCGTCCTCCTCCATGTTCTCGTAAACATAGTCCACCTTCTTTCCGGAAACAAAGTCCCGGGCAATTTGTTCAGCTTCTTGCAGGGTCTGGTATTCCGGCATTTCGTCAAAACCGTTTATTATGCTATGGTAGACCACCACCTGATATCGGGGAGCCATGCGCTGGGCATAGCTGTCGATTTCCTCCATGGTCAGCCATTCCGGCTTTTCCGGGAGAAGGTCGTATATCCTTCGCATTTCCTTGATATGAGAGTATATACTTTCCTCCCACAAGTGTGTGTTCTTCCGGTTCCCAGCGCCAAGGAAATATTCGCAGCCAGCTTTCATTTGGCTTAACCGGCGGTAGTTGAATGTGGAATCCAAAATCTGCGCACTTTCCGAATTAGGTGTGACCGTTATATCCCCGGCGCTGTCATTTTCCAGAGTTACCAGTTCGTCAAAGCTCATTTCTGATGTGGCAATGTTCCTTATAACATACTGCTCTTTTGCGAAACTGATCATATCTGCCGCCGTCATATTCTCTATATGCTCGCAGAGGTCATCCAGGTCGTGGCACTGTATAGAAGCAACATTCTGACCGTTCACCTCAAACAGCAGCCGGTAATTGTTCAGGTCGGCAAATACCTGAATACCATGTTTCTCATTCTCAGTGATAGCGTTTGTAAGCAGTACCCTGGAAGGGTCAGAAAAGTCCGGGGAGATATGGTCGGACTGCCACAACTTGCGTATAAGCGCTTTTGCGGTTTCAAGGGGGCTGGTTTCTTCCGCAGGAGTTTCCAGCGTCCGGCTCTCCATAATCTCCCTATCTTCCGGCGAGAGAAAAGCGTCTTTCTTTATCAATTCCTCAATACGTTTGCAAACCTGGGACCATTTCATTTTCACCGCCGCATAGGGCTCAATGATATCTCCGTGGGTGAAAGTTAGCTCCTTGTGGGTGTAGGTAATGTTGTCGTTTCCGCCGTGATAGCCTGAGTAAACTCCATGCAGGCTGCTCAAGTATTTCTCCCGTTCCTTGCGGTCAGGGTGCTGCTCAAAGAACGTGAAAACTGTGATCCGATAGTCCTCATGGCCATTTCCCTGCTTGAGTAACGCATCGATTTCATCCTGAGAAATGAAAAACCGCTCCACTGGCACAAAGTCCGGCGAGGCGGTAAATTTCAGAGGGGTACGCTGCAAATCTTGCAGCCCCTGCATGATTTCATCCGGGCGGTGAAAATGGAACCGAAGAATATTCCTGTTGTGAGCGTAATCCTTTTGAAAAAGCGCAAACTCGTCAATCACGCTCTTTAGCTGCTCCGGCTGTTCCAGCAGCTCTTTTGTCTTATCCACCACGTCAGGATAACCGAAGTTGCCGCTCAGAGCAGCGGTCAGCGTGGGCAAGTATTTTCCCTTGTACTCATCGTCGATATCCCTGTGCAAATACTCCAAAGCCTCTGCCACCCGGTTCTTTTCATAGGGCCAGGCCCGGTAGAGCATAGCTTGACCGGCGTACTTGCCTTCGTCCAGCAGCTCCCGGATTCTCTCAGCCGCCTGTTCCCATGTAAGCGCTGCCGCGGTAAATGTCAGGGCGCTCTCGCCCGGAGCTATCTGCAAATCTGCCTCGTTGTACCAGAGGGAATATTTGCGCTCCCCGATATAAAAGCCCGCGCCGTTCTCCTTATAATGCTTCTGCAAGAATCGAGTGTTCTCCTCAAGAGACTTGCCCTTCATAAACTCTGCAATAATGCGTAAGCGGCTTTCACGGTCGTTGGCCCCCAGGGTCAGGGCCATGTCAATTACCTCCTGAGATACCAGAGGGCGAACAGGGACAGTGCTTTCCACAGGTTTACTTATCAGCGGAATAGTCGAACCGGCAAGCTCAAACAGATTGGGGATATAATCCTCATCTTTAACAGGTTCTTCTGGCACATCCACTTGCAGAGTGAGCTGTTCCATGGGCTCCGCCCACAATCCATCCTGCATCAAGCCCTCAATGGCGCTGGCAACGTCCTCCCAGCTCAGATATTCCTCCTGCTCCCGGCTGGTATAGGCTCCCCGCCAGAGGTGCAGGACATCATCATAGGCCCGGTAGCCCACCCTCTGCCTGCTGTCCAGAATTATCTCCGTATAGGTATTGTTGAACAGGCTTTTTACGAACGAAATGCGTTCATCCGGGGCACTGTTCGCCGCAAAATACTCCGCCACTTCCACCTGACGTTTTTTCAGAGCATCGCTTTTCAAAAGCAGCTCCCGCTTCTCCGATACATCCTCAAAGTAGGGGATAACCTCAGTATTTAGCGCCCTGTGGCTGAATTGAAGCCCGGTAGGGCCAACGGCATTGTAGTCAATAGCAGGCAGGGTTACTGGTAAATCAGCTCGCTGAGTATCGTTTCCTCCGCTTTCGCCTTCGCGTTGTTCATCAGGCCCACCCACTTCATGGGGTCGCTGGCCTTCATCTGTTCTGTCAGGCCCATGCTCTCCTTCAGCTCCGGCATTATCAGCTCCAACCGCCGGTCCGCCGTCTGCTCTATTTCGGTCAGATGAGCCGTCAGCTTCCCGCTGAGTATCAGCCGGTTGTACAGCACCGGGCGCTCCTCCCGAAGATACCGCTCCCTCATCCGTCCGTATTTCCCCAAAGTCGATGGCGTTTCCGCCTCTAACTTGGGCAGCAGGAAGTCCCCCTCCTGCCAGTAGGTCAGGTTGTTCTCCATACAATTCTCTCCTCTCAATGCGTCGTGTGCGCTCAAAATTCTTGATCGTGACCTCTATCTGCCGAAGTACCTGTTCACTGCCTGTGCTGACCGCCGTACCCAGGGCGGTGATGGCATCGGGCGTGTTGAAGTCGAACACAGGCTGAAAATCTTCATGGCTGAAATACTCGCCGGGATTCAGCCCACAGCGGGACAGGAGCGCGTAAGTGGTGCTGACAGTAGCCGCCTCCCGAAAGGCCACTTCAACATTCAGCTCGTCCAAGTCCTCCAGAAACGAGCCGGGAGTGCTGGCAAGAATGTCCACCCAATTCTGTTCCCAATACTCGCCCGCCAGCTCCTGGGCAATGGCCTCTAGCTGGTAAGGCAGACCGCCCTCGTCCGTGATGCCGTACTTCTCGGCAAGGGCGGCGGTCACGGCATCGCTGTGTTCATCCCGGTACTCCCACAAATAGGGGCGGCGGCTCCCGTCCCGGCCAACGGTGTCGGAGATGTCGAACACATACCGCACTCCATCGGAACTTAGCAGGCCGATTCCCTTTGAACCGCGCCGGACACTGCGTCCCATTCGCGTGTTCCACACATCGTAGCTGGCACAGGCCGTGGCCTCCGGGCGCTGGGCGTAGATGAGGACTTGCTCGCTGTAGGGGTATTTGTAGAGACGGCCCACCGCCTCCAAAAACGCGGTCCACTCGGCGTGGCTGCTGGTGAGCTGGCTTGCGGTGCTTTCTGCTAACGCCGCGACTGTCTGTGCTTTTTGATTCATGTAAGACCTCCCTTCATAGGCAAATATCCGGTTCCTGAACCACATGGGGCCAGGGCGGCTCCGGCTTGGAAACGGTCATTTCCTGCGGTTCGCCCAGCCCCATTTCCTCCAAAATCTTCTTCTGTTCTTCCTGCAATGGCATCGCTCCCTTCTCGATATATCGTAAATTATCACATTAAAAATCCCGGAAATTTTCCGCGCCGAAAAGAATTACGGAAATAGTCCGGGTGGCCTCCCGAATGTCCCGGTAAAACAGGGACTTATCCAGATTGGCAAGCTCCACAATACTGTCCACATCCAGCTCCGGGACCTCTATGTATCGTTTATAGATCATGGAGTACTGCCGCCGCACCCTGGGGCGGGGGTCGTTTTTGCAAAACTCCCGGAAACAGTCCAGAGCCGTGTTGAGCTGATTCCAGAGCACCTGGTTACCGGCAGTCAGCAGGGCAGTGGAGCGCAGGTTCTGGTTTTGGACGCTTTCCTCCCGCTCCATAAGCCGCCGGTACTCGCCATCCTCCAGGAGCTTCAGTGTGTGCTCGGCTCCACACTGAATGGACCATTTCAGCTTTCGGTAATTCTTTAAGAGCTTTTCCGTGGCTATTACCGCCGCGTCTTTCTGCGCGGTCCGGTTCTGGCGGGCCACTGTACCGGCTTTTGTCTCCGAAACTCTGATTAACAGCGCCAGCACCTTTTCCGACTGCTGATTTGTCCAGCCGGTGATATCCGACAGCTCTTTGACTGTGCTTTTGTACTCATTTTCCAGGTTCGTGTATTTATCATTCATCGAATATTCCTCCATTTTTGAGAGTTTATTACCCATTATTCGCGTTATAAACTGCCTGCACCGCCGTATTGCAGCTGGCGGGGGCGTTGAACAAAAGCGCCAAAAGATACCCATGGGGATTGCGTACCGGCCCCGCCCGGCCCAGGTTGTCCAGCACATATCTGACGTGCTCACAGGTCAGGGACTTCATCCGGCCTACAACAAAGTCCATGGGATAAAACCCCTTCCCAATCTGCATATCCGGGCTGTCCCGGCAGCGCACCTCCGTGATGATTTCCACCACCTCGTCGCTCAGCTCCTTTCCGTACTCCTCTCTGAGAACGTCATACTCGATTTGTCCACGGACTTCATTTACAATTCCGTCCACCCCTCTTTCCTCCCAATCACCAGAGGGTTGGTAGGGAGAAAGTTCATTATTTTCAAGTTCTTTATTCTCTAGTTCTATAGGGTTAAAATCATTAACTTCTTGAAGTTCAACTTCTTTACTTCTGGAAGTAAAACTCCTTGATTTCTTGAAGTTAAAATCTTTAACTTCAAGAGGTTCACAGTCTTTGCCTGTGGGCTTTTCCGGGTCAGAATGGGGCGCGGACGTAAAGTCCATTATGTAGATTTTTGAGGGTTTCCCCTGGCCCTGACGCACTTTTTGAATAAGCCCAATATCGGATAACTGCTTAGTCAGTTTAACAATCGTAGGGTGGGAACGGTGCAAATCTCGTTCCATCTGCTCTACGGTGTAGATGATAAACAGCCGTCCTTTTTCGTCAGAAAACTTGTCCTCATTTTGAGCAGACAAGCCCGCCCTTTCCAGCATTTTAGCGTAGAGAAGCACCGCGCCGAAGTCCAGGCCGGAAAAAGAATCGTTTTCAATCAATTCTTTTGGTACGACTAAATAACGATAACCCCTGGCACTTTGAGGGCGCATATAGGTCAGGTTTAATTTGTCCATATTCACAACTCCATATTTTCAAATTTGCGTGATTTTGTTTTGCCAAAATTGATAGCTTTTGCAACTGCGTCCAGTTCCTCCATGCGCTCTATCAGGCTGTCGCGCATGAATACCACGGTGATGTCGTGGCGGGAATAGGGCATAGCTAACACCCTCCGGCACTGGTCGCGGGTGCCGTGAACCGCCGCCATAATGCGCACGTCTATCTGCGGATGCGTCAGCAGCTTTTCAATGCCGCTGGGCGGGAGGAAACGGCCTAGTTTGAATAGAAGTTCAGGCTTTATCCAGACGGTTTCAACCAGCCTGTTACGTATCGCAAGACTGCCGTATTTTGCAATATTTATAAGCACATCCTCGTCTGGATCGCCCCTTTCCAGCAGGGCAAGCCGGACTTTGTCCGTACCGTATTGGGCCAGCATTTTCCTGACCGCTGGCACAGGGTCATTCACGAGCTTTAACTGGTATTCCTCGCTGGCGCGGCAGGCAACAGCGCCCCGGACCGCTATATCATCGTCATTGTAAAGCGCGGCCCATTCCAGCTCCCCGCCGTGAAAGACGGCGGCAGTTTTTTCCATGTACCCGCCCCGGCTCCAGGCTGATACGACTTCTTGGTGAAATTCCTCCTGGGTTATGGGGATGTAGTCGGGTTTCCGGGGAATTTTTATTACCTTAAATCCGCATATCGTTTCAGTGTCCTGACAGAATGACTGTCTGCATGTATCGTTTCTGATTCTCATTGTCCAATAGTATCGTCCCCCCTTAAAAACCGAGTGAAGATGTGAAATGTAAAAAGGTGGAGTTTCATCACAGGCAAGGCTCCTCCGGCTCCTTTTGAGGCGGCTGAGCCTTTTCATCGTGCCTCATGCATAAATCCAACTCCAGCGTGGCACGTTCCAGCAGGTCCTTTGTGGCCGACAGCAAATCGGAGTGGTAGTGGCCCCAAAAGTAATCATTTCCACCCTTGCAGGCCCAGGTCACAAACTGGTTAGAGGCAATACTATGTACCCCCAGCACAAACTCCATCTCTCCAACATGGACGGAATCTGTGATGATGTACCCCGCGTTCATCCTTATATTCATAAATCATCCTCCTTGTCAAGCAAAGAACTCTGCCTTTCCTCTGCCGCAAACCGCTTATCCAGCTGCTCAACCGTCCAATTATCCTTGAACCGGCCCAAAGGCGTATCTCCATACATCTCAATAGCCCGCCGGTCCATATCCAAAAGCCGCCGCCATAAGTCCGGGTGGTACTGCCGCAGCTTTCTCAGTTCCCCAATTCTCTGTAGGGGACAGCACCAGCAGGAACAGCGGCTATAAATCTTATAAAGACCATCCCAATCAAAGCCCCGGTCATAACAGATTTGCAGGGCCTGTTCCTCGGTGATTCCCCACTCCACCAGAGGGTAACGCTTATGCTTATCGTCCTTACAGCGTTTTGCCTCATCCGCGGCTATCCCTACATACTGAATGGCGTTGCGTTCACCTTTTAACTGGCCTATAGCCTTGTCCACCAGCTTTGTTTTGAGATGGCCGGTGCACCAGCGCATACGGGGACCGGGCCAGCCGTTGCCATAAGCAGGTATGCCCCTTTCCAGCCGTTTTTCAATACTGGACGGCGCAACTTTCGGCTCCTCAAACACCATCCATTCAAATCCTTTAGGGTGCTGCACGGTGATAATGTGCTGTCCTCGCTCCCGGTAGAGCAGCTCGTCCAGCTTTTCAATATGCGCCCCCATCTCAGGGAAATCCATGCCCGTGTCGGCATAGATAACAGCGTCAATAGGCATACCCCGCTCCAGCATGAGCAGGAGCATAGCGGTCGAATCCTTGCCGCCAGATATGGCGGCAACCATATAATCGTTCAATGAATCTCTCCTTTCGCTCTAATCCTGCGCTCGCCCCGGCACAGCAGAAGCCGCGCTGTGTCCAGGTGTTCGCGCCGGATTTTTCTTAAATCCTGAATACGGTAATAAAACTTCATATCGCCGGTGGCCTTAAACCGGGTTTTCAGCTTTGCGATACGGCTGTCCATATCCGCCGCCAAACGCAGGTACATCTCGCCGTCGGCAATATTGTCTGCCGGGGCAAAAACCTTCTTCGACATCGATACCTCCTTAAAATGGGCACAAAAATAGCCCCATCACAAATAGTAATGGGGCAGAAATCTGTATTCTACTGTAGCTGGCTTATGGTCTGGTAGAGCACTCGCATATGTTCTGTCCAGCGTTCCCGGTCAGTTTGATTTTTCCATCTGGCTATCAGGTCATGGCTCGGGTCCTGCACTTTCTTGAGCGCCCGCAGGAGAGCGGAAACGTCCTCCGGCCTAAGTATCAGCAGGCGTATCTCATGCTCCACATACTCCATGCGGTATGGGTCCAGCACAGCCATATATATCCTGCCGGTCTGGAAAAACTCGGCTACGCACTCCGCAAGAAGGACACGAACGGAATCAAAGTAAATGGGGTAGAGATAGCGCAGTTCCGGCTGGCAAAGGCCGGGGTCAACTCTCCAATTTCCGTGGCTGAGTTTCTTGACAAGGTACTCCTTTAGGGTTAGAATGGAGCGGGAGATATCCAGCCCACAATATGAGACTTTTTCCAACTGCCGTTCAGCCAACACCTCTAGCATATCCTGACCGAAAGCGCTGTCTTTCAAGCTGATTGTTTTAGCCATCGCTGTCATTTGTTACAACCCCTTTCTGTTGAGATTTCCATGTTTTCAGCAGGGAGAGGATAACTTCCTCTATCTGCTTTTGGGTGTAGTCTTTGGGGAAATACTGGCTTAGACACTTCCTTTTTAGCGTGACCTGCATGGGTCCGGACTTGCCTTGTGCCAACACCACTTTTATCTTCGCGATGGTCAGCTGGTTATCTTGACTGTAAAGCTTCAACTCTTGGGCCTGCTCTAAGGTAGGAACGATTTCCCGGCTGCTCATCATCTCCATCAACAAACCCTGTTCATCCTGTGTCAGGTATGAAAGCTCAACGGCGGGCCGAAGCGTCAACTTGTTTTCGTCTACCATTTGGAGTAGTGGCGGCAACAGGTGCGTCAGGCGAATGTAGCGACGTATTTGGTCCTGACTTTCACCCACTTGTTCCGCCAGAACATTTCGAGATTTTCTCCCGGATAAATTGTGTGCCACTGGCACACAATTATCTTTCCTCGGCCTGCCAGCCTTACGTTTCATAGCCTCAAGTTTCATTCGATAGGCAAACGCTTTCTCGCTGGGCAGAATCTTCTCCCGTTGCAAATTGCTGTCCACCATGATAATCGTGGCCTCGTCATCGTCCATATCCCTGACGATAACCGGCATGGTCTCTTTCCCGGCCAGCTCGCTGGCTCTTGAGCGTCGGTGGCCCGCTATGATTTCATAGCCGCCCTCGGGCCTTGGCCGAACGATACCCGGCACCAGAACACCGTATTGGGCCACGCTCTCGGCCATTTCCCGCATTTTCTCGTCGTCCTCCACATGGAAGGGGTGGCCCTTGAAGGGGTGTAGCTCTGCCAGCAGGACCTCCTGAAGCTGGTCTCCTATGACTTGTGCGGGAGCCCCGCCGAACAGCGCGTCAAGGTCAGTTATCTGGATTTTCGCCGCGCTGCTTTTCATGACGCTACCTCCAAAGTTAGGGCTTCATATGCGGCAGAGACTTTGCCGGAAGGGTCGTGAAGGAATATGCTCTTGCCCTCGGCGCTGGTCTCTGCGGCACGGATGGAGCGGGGGATGATGGTGTCGAAAATCTTAAGTTGACTGCCATAGGAATTTCTCAGCAGTTCCACGATTTCCTGCGAGTAGGTGGTCCGCATATCGGCCATTGTGACGAGAATACCGCTGATGGTAAGGCTTGGGTTGATTTGCCGTTTTACCCTGCCGATGGTCCTCATAAGCTGTTCCATGCCTTTTAGGGACAGGTAGTGGGCCATCATGGGGATGATAAGCGTATCGGCGGCTGATAGGGTGTTTATGGTCAGCATACCAAGCGAGGGGCAGCAGTCCAGGAGAATAATGTCGTACTGGTCCCGGATGGTGTTTAGGTACTCGCGCAGGAGGGTTTCCCGGCTCATGATGTTCACCAGCGTGACCTCCATTGCCGCTAGGTCGATGTTGGCGGGGAGGAGGTCTACACCTTCCTCATGATGGATGATTCCCTCGCCGGGGAGAAGGGGCTTGTCCTCTATGACCTTGCCCAGCACGGTGGAGAGGGTTTCCTCTAACTGGTCCGGGTGCTGGTAGCCCAGGCTGGCGGTCAGCGAACCTTGCGCGTCTACGTCTACCAGTAGAACATGCTTGCCCTGGCGGGCAAGGCCGATGCCTAAGTTTACGGTGGTAACAGTTTTGCCCACGCCGCCTTTTTGGTTACAGATTGCAATTATCTTTGATTTTGTACTCATTTGCTGTCCTCCCACATTATGTTGTGTAAAATAGAAATAGGACTAAACCGGTGCCCTCTTGCTGTTACGGGCTTTCTGATTTAGTCCTATTTTAACACTACCATTTTTGACCACATAGTCAACCGTAGTGTGGTGCCATTTTTGCTGACCATACCGCCGTGGAACACTCTCTGAGTTGAGTATATTGGCAATATTCTGCTTGCCGATTCCTTGCAGGTAAAGGTCAAAAATGCGGCGAATCACAGCCGCCTCATCCTCTTTGACAACCATCTGCCCATTCACCATCTCGAAGCCATAAGCAGGAGCATTGCAGTTGAATTCACCAGACTCCATGCGTATCTGATAACTCCTTCGAAGATGGTCGGAAATGTTCACGCTTTCCTGCTGGGCGGCCATACCGGGGAAAGTCACCAGCATTTCCATGTTCATTTTGTCACTATCAATGCCCTGTTCCTCGAAGAAGATGCTTACGCCTAACTCTTTCAGGGTGCGCAGGGCTACCAGCAGTTCCTGCGTATTTCTCGCGAACCGCGATACCGACTTTGTGATTACCCGGTCAATCTTACCCAGTTTGCAGTCACGAATGAGCCGGTTCTGCTCATCACGCTTCTTCATATCCGTGCCGCTCAAGCCCTCGTCAGCATACACGTCCACCAGCTTGTATTGCGGGTTTTTGCGCTCATAATCTTTGTAGTAGCGAATCTGCGCGGCGAAGGAGTGTAGCTGGTCGGCGGACTTACTGGACACCCGACAGTAGGCGGCAAGCCTGATAACTTCGGGTTTTTGCGGTTCCCGGCTGATGTCGGTTACAGTCATTTGCACCATTCCTTTCTTTGATTTTTCGCATTTTGGCACCAACAAGAATACCACAAGAGTTCAGATACATCCAGCGCAAACTGCCAGAGTTTTCACTTCAGACATATATTTTTTCGGTGCCGTAATGGGCGGCGCTGATTTCCAAAATACGCTCGTATTCCTCCTGCGTAATGAGCTGCATTTTCAGCAGCAGGCGGAGCAGATTCACACTGTAGACGAAGGCAGAATTGTTGATATCGTTTGTCATAGCAGGCCCTCCATATACTTGATTCCGAAACTGACGATGATGGCATGATCGACCCAGCCCATAGCGGCCTTGTCCAGCTTGCCGCTATAGCGAATCAACCTGCGCTTATCAATCGTTCTGATCTGCTCCAGCAGCACGACCGACTCCACATCCAACCCGTCTGCGTGAACAATAACGTGGGTGGGCAGTTTGGCCTTGTCTGACTTGCTGGTGATAGCCGCCACGATGGTGGTGGGGCTGAATTTATTACCGGTGTCGTTCTGGATAACGAGGACGGGCCGAGTGCCGTCCTGCTCGCTGCCCACCACCGGCGATAAATCGGCGTAATAAATTTCGCCGCGCTTGACTTGTTTCATGTTTCCCTCCGTAAGTAATGACGGCAGCCAAAGGGCAGACTGCCGCCTTGTATCAATCGTTTTGCATGCTTGTATTTATCCTCGATTTCTCGTCTGCCGACTCGGTCGGCTCAGAGCGGTCGCCACTGGCGACCATCGCCCCCAAGCAGGGAACGCACCCTCCGGTTATGCCTTTAACCTCATTGGAATATCACCACCTGCGGGATCTCCGCAGGGCGCCCTCCTTTGCTGCGACGGGCCACGCTCGGCTTTAGGACTGGA
>QZEE01000024.1 GCA_009917445.1 bacterium D16-76
GCGGGCGGCTATGAATCTAAAGGAAAGGAGGTAAGCCGAATGAGCGACTGCAAAACCATCGCCATCTGCAATCAGAAAGGCGGTGTGGGAAAGACCACTACGGCGGTCAACTTGGGTATCGGGCTTGCCATGAACGGCAAGAAAGTCTTGCTCGTTGACGCAGACCCGCAGGGCGACCTCACCACCTGTCTTGGCTGGCAGGATACGGACGCACTCTCCATTACGCTGGCGACAAAGCTGGCAGAGGTAATGCGGGAAGAATCCAGCGACCCCATGAGCGGCATTCTGCACCACGAGGAAAAGGTCGATGTCCTTCCTGCCAATCTGGAGCTGTCAGCGCTGGAAATGAGCCTTGTGACGGTAATGAGCAGAGAGACCACCCTGCGGACATATCTCAATCAGGTGAAAGACCATTACGACTATATCCTGATCGACTGTATGCCCTCGCTGGGTATGATAACGCTCAACGCCCTTGCAGCGGCGGACAGCGTGATTATTCCTGTTCAGGCGCAGTATCTTCCGGCAAAGGGAATGACCCAGCTTTTGCAGACCGTTTCAAAGGTCAAGAAGCACATCAACCCCAGCTTGAAGATAGACGGAATCCTGCTAACGCTGGTGGACGGGCGAACAAACCTCGCCAGAAGCACCGTAGAGGCTCTCAGAGCGAACTTTGGGAGCATCATGCGGATTTACAAGGCATCCATTCCCAGCGCCGTAAAAGCCGCTGAGGTGAGTTCTAAGGGCAAAAGCATTTTTGCCTATGAACCCAGCAGTCCAGCGTCAAAGGCTTATACCGACTTCACAAGGGAGGTGTTAGCCAGTGGCAGGCAGAAAGAGCGACTTCGTTCTGCCGACGCTCGATGACCTGTTTTCCACGCAGGAAATGCGGGACGAGCAGAAGCTCGCCAGAATACGGGACATTCCCATCGAGCTGATCGACAGCTTTCCCGACCACCCTTTTAAGGTGCGGGACGATGAGGACATGACCCAACTTGTGGAGAGCATTAAGGAGCGTGGAGTGATTACTCCTGCTACCGTCAGACCAAAGGACGATGGGCGCTATGAGCTTGTCTCAGGACACCGGCGAAAAAGGGCGTGTGAGCTTGCCGGTATGGATACCCTGCGCTGTGAGGTTGTAGAGCTGACAAGAGATGAAGCCACAATTCTCATGGTGGAGAGTAACTTCCAACGCTCGCAAATCCTTCCCAGCGAAAAGGCGTTTGCCTATAAGATGCGGCTGGACGCTATGAAACGGCAAGCTGGCAGACCGAACAAAGAAAATGCGTCGCCAGTGGCGACTAATTTCTCAAAAGGTCGTTCCGATGTGGAGTTGGGTGAGCTTGTCGGAGAAAGCAAAGACCAAGTACGCCGCTATGTGCGCCTGACAAATCTTGTCCCTGAGCTGCTTCAATTTGTGGACGAGGGCAGAATCAAGATGCGCCCTGCGGTGGAGCTGTCCTATCTGGACGAGGACTGCCAGCGTGATGTGGTGGACGAAATCGACATGACAGATTCCACCCCCTCCCACGACCAGACTATCCGAATGAGAAAGTTCTTTGACGAGGGGAAGCTGACAACCGAGGTAATCCAAGCCATTATGGAGGAGGAGAAGCCAAACCAGCGGGAGAAGATCGTCCTGCGTGGGGATAAAGTCAGACAGCTTATCCCAAAGTCTGTGCCGCTTAATCAGACGGAGGAGTATGTCTGCAAGGCGTTGGAGCATTATGCCAGCTTTCTGCGACGGAGAGCGGAGCGGGATTCCCGCTAAATCCCCCATCTCACACTCTTACCCCCTGAGAACTACCTGACTAACCGAGATAAAATAATCTATCTCTTCTCTATTCTATCTCCTAAGTCAGTCTATCTCAACAATCGCATCATTCACGCAACCCCTAAACGGCTGATATGATAAAAGATTACCCTGCAAATTCCGCCACAAGTTTTGTCTGTTTTTCGGGAAGTTTGGCAGGAGAATCTTTACGACCGAAAAAACATTGGGCTAAGTTTCCACAGTTTTTGGCTGCGGTTTTTTTGCGCCCAAAATCTAAAATGGAGGATTTCACAATGAATCATTGTATCAAAGGCAATGGAAAGCGGATGACAGCGCTGTTTCTGGTGCTTGTCCTCGCTCTCTCGATGATTTCTACGACAGCTTTTGCGGCTCAGGAGGATAACTACCATGACCCCGCCGAGCATTGGCTCAGCGCCATCAACCGAACAAACGAGCTGGATGTCAATGCAACCGTCACTCGTGAGACGGGAAACTGCGCTGTTTGCGGGCAGTCCACTACTTTCCTCATCTACCGGACACCGGAATATACCCGTAACGGTGAGACGGCTGCAACCCGAAATGTCCGTTATTCGGACGGTACGCTGGTAGGCGGTGAGGGAACCGGCACTGTGATGGACGGAACCCCCGGCAAAGACGCCTATTATACCGGTTTTCACTGGACAAAAGCCTGCTGCAACACCTGCGGCACGATGAACAGCAATATGGGCATCAGTGACTATTGCTTCGGCAAGAATGTGTACTGGCTCTACGACTGTGCCGCAGAGTTCACCGAGGAACTGCCTGAACAGGTGAAGTTTGAGTATGTGGACAGCACCTATCACAATAAGACCACTACCAGCGGCTCCTACTGCTGCTTCTGCTTCGGCACGAACAAGAACAGCACTTCCAAGCTGGAGCGCCACAATATGCAGACGGAGATTCTGCCTCAGATCAGCAACAACCGCTTTGCCATCGTGAAGCACTGCGTGGACTGCGAGTACACCAAGACCGAGTATATTGCCGCAAAGTCTGTTGTGGCGGACTATTACGGCGTGGTGGACGGACAGCCCCATACGGTTACAATTTCCGATCTGTCTGAGGCTGGCGTATCTACACAGATTCGCTATGGTAATTCTGCTGATTCCTGCACCCTGACGAGCGCCCCCAACTATACCGAAAAGGGGCAGTACACCGTCTACTATGACATCACCTACACCTACTCCGGCGTAACGATGACGGAAAACGGCGTTGCTTATGTCTGGCTGCATGATGAGACCACCGCACCCGATGCGGATTGTCCCTGCGGCTGCGGCGATCCTGACTGTGACTGCCAGAATAAGGACTGTAACGGAAGCTGCCACAACAATGGCTGCGGAGAAAAGCACAACTTTGTTGTCCTTGAGACGGTCAACCCCACCTGCAAGACCCTCGGTTATACCCGTTACCTCTGCGTGGAGTGCGGGAAAATTGAGAAGCGTGACTATGTGAACGCTATCGGTCATGCTTGGCAGGGCATTGTGGTTCGTGACGCTTCCTGTGAGGTGGGCGGCAAGGTGCTGAATATCTGCAAGAACTGCGGCGAGTGCGAGGAGACCATCACCCCGAAGGGCGAGCATAAGTACGGTGTTTCCGTAGTGAGCTCTACCTGTGTCAGCCCCGGCTATACCGTCAAGGAGTGCGAGGTCTGCGGCGACCGTCATATTACTGACATTCAGAACGCCAAGCCCCACAACTATGAAGCTATCACCACCCCCGCAAGCTGTGAGAACGGCGGTTATACCCTGCATCTGTGCAAGGGCTGCGGCAGTTCCTTTATCACCGATTACACCGACCTTCTGGGGCATAGCTTTGATAAGGGGACTACAGTAACTTCCCCCTCCTGCACTGGCGAAGGTGTGACCGAGTATCGCTGTGTACGCTGCGGCTACCACTATGTGGACGGAGATGCGGCAAGCGGGCATAAGGCTGGCGAGGAAGCGACCTGCACCACGCCCCAGCTCTGCACCGTATGCGGCGCTGTTATCCAGCAGGCGCTTGGACACAGCTACAAGACCGAAATCACCGCTCCCACCTGCACAGAAATGGGCTTTACCACCTATACCTGTGAGCGCTGCGGCGAAAGTTACAAGAGTGACTATGTGAAGGCAACCGGACACAAGGAGAGCGGCTGGATCGTGGACAAGGAACCCACCACCGAACAGGAAGGCTCCCGCCATAAGGAGTGTGAGAACTGCGGCAAGGTTCTTTCCACTGAGCCGATTGAGAAGCTCTACCTGACTGGTACGACCGACAGCAAGGGCGAGGCTGTTGTGGGCGGCTATCTTGTCATCGTGACGGATACCGACACAAAGAACCCCGTTGCCAACGCAAAGGTGGCGCTGAACAAGGACGGTAGCCTGTCTATCCGTCTCCCCAATGGGCGTATCATCGACTACGCCGACCAGACTACTGTGACGGTGAAGCTGGTAAAAGACAAAACCCCTGTTGAGAACATTGAGATTGCTGTAACTGACAAGAACGATAACTTTGCTGCTGGTAAGACCGATAAGGCAGGGCAGATTACCATTCCTGCCGGCTCCGGCATTACCAACGATGATGGTAAGGCGACTGTTGGCGGCGAGGACGCTGACGGAGACCGCTACACCATCACTGTAAGAGTGATCGACTTTGAGACTGGCAGACCCATTGAGGGCGCTGTTGTCACCATCGGCAAGACCGGCAATATCACTGTGAAGCTGCCTGATGGCACCGATATGGACGAGAATAACCGCATTACCGTCATTGTCACCGACAACCGCAAGAACCCTCTTGAGGGCGAGAATGTGACGGTGAAGGGCGACCTTGGACAGACTGCCACCGGAAAGACCGACGAAAAGGGCGAGCTTACCGTCCCTGATGTGGTCGCAGAGGAGCGTCATGGCGTTTATATCTACGGCTATGAGGACGGGACTTTCGGCGCAGAGCGTAATATGACCCGCAGCGAAGCCACTGCTATCTTTGCCCGACTGCTTGCCGAGAAGATGGGCGACCGGATTCCCGAAAATGGCGCTGTTACCACCAAGTACACCGATATTCCCACAAACGCCTGGTATGCGGGGTATGTGAAGTACCTTACGAACTACGGCGTGGTGTATGGTCGTGGCGACAAAATCTTTGCACCTAACGACGAGATCACTCGTGCGGAGTTCACAGTTATGGCGGTGCGCTTCTTCGAGGTCTACGGCGATGGCGCTGAGGAGATCGTGGAGAAGTACGAGGGCTTTACCGATGTCAGCTCCGGCTATTGGGCGGCAGAGTATATCAAGGACGCCGCCATTCATGGCTGGGTTTACGGCTACGGCGATGGGACTTTTCACGCTGATGCCAACATCACTCGTGCCGAGGTGGTTTCCCTGATGAATCGTATGCTGGGCAGAACACCGGACAAGGCGTATATCATGAAGAACCTTCGGTATCTCAACACCTTCTCCGATCTGTCGAGCAAGCATTGGGCGTATCTTGCGGTAATGGAAGCTGCAAACGCTCATACCGCTATTCTTGGTGATACCGAGACTTGGAGCAAGTAATCCTTGCTCCGCCGACCTGTTCATGCAGGTCGGTTACATACACGAGCTGTCTGGACGCAGACGGTTGGTGTATTTAATATAACTCTCATGAAGGAGGGAGAGTGAAAAACTATGTAGCACAATGGAGAGGACGCAAAAAGGCTCCGCCCAAAATGGACGGAGCCTTTCATGTGTCGGGGTTATTTGATCCAGACAGAGGCAGGGGAGAAATTGCTGAACTCGTAATCGCCGTAGGCAAAGGCTGTGCCGAGGTTGTACGACCCGAAAGAGAAGTACATCGTTACGGTGTAGCCGGGGTTAAGACTCTGGGCTTCGGCGGCGAGTTTCTCAGCCTCCCGTTTAACCTCGTCTCCGCTGAGGGACTTCCACCATTCCTTGAACTCGCTCATGCTGAGGGAGCCGGAGTAGGTAGCGGTGTAGATCTTCTCGCTGCCGTAGTTGGTGACGGGCTTTTCCTTGACCGTCCAAGAGGATGCGAAGCTGTTGGCAACGGTTGGAGTGCCGGACACTTTAGCCGGATTTGTGACAGTGGCGGTGTTGCTTTTTGCATCATAGCCAACTTCAAGGTCGTAAGCCTCCGCTAAAGCCCTCAACGGGGCGTAGGTTGTGCCGTTGTAGGTGAACACCAGAGCATCGTTCCCGTTTGCGTCTTTTGGCGCAAAGACTTGTCCGTTGACGAGAATCCTGATGGGATACGCCTTGATGGATAGTGCGCCATCGGATGCAAGAGCGGAAACAGGGAGTGCGACGAGCATAAGTACGGTGAGAGCGCCTGCAATGAACGATAAGAATTTGGTTTTCATTTTCGTGACCTCCAAAGTATGTATTTTGTCTTTCGACACTGTAAGCATACCGCATGGGAGGCATTTCGACAATTTTGCGATGGTCTCTAAAACAGGGCTTTCGCATTGTTGATTTTCAGGAAAGGAGAGGACGAATGAACGCAAAGACCATCATCGGAATCGTGCTGGTCGTCTTTATCTTAGGCGGCTTTGTGTTCCTGCAACTCAGAAACCGCAGGAAGTAGAAAACAGGCAACGGGGCGGAGGAAACTTCGCCCCGATTCTTTTTAAGGGAGGAAAACATGAATCAGACAACGACAGTCGAAAGCCGAGTGCTTGAGATACTGAGGACTTGTCCTCGTTCCAGATATGACGATATGGCGCTTGTCACGCAGTATTACAGCCGGTACGGACACAGAAAAATCGCAGAGCTGCCCTTTGGGTATGTGATGTTCAACTATAAGAGGTTTGGACTGCCCTGCTTTGAGACCATCCGCAGGGCAAGGCAGAGGGTGCAGTCTCTTTTCCCTGAGCTGTCCCGCACCCCCATTGAACCGGAGCGTGACGAGCTTATCCTACTTGTGCAGATTGGAGGTTGAAGCGTATGGCAGTGAGCAAATCCGCAGAGGAACTTGCCTTGCAGAAAAAGGTCAAGGTTATGGCAAAGCTGTTTGCCAGCGGTTGCAGAACGGAAGGCGAGCTGCAATCGCTTTCAATGGAAACGCTTTTGCAGATTCAAGGGGTTACAATGGACGATCTAAGAATCATCATGGCGTTGCAAAAGAGCGTAAAAAACCGCTCTCTGTATAGCTATCTGGGAGGTGGAGAAGATGAGCAGCCTGACCAGAACGGATGACCGGCGCATCGTGTGGAGCGACCAGAACCTCGATATTGAGGATTGGCGGGACGGGTACAAGGAGTATCTGGAAGCCAATGAACTGGATTTAGACCCCGATGATGAGCAAGCCATCTATGAGTGGATGGTGGAGACAAACGAGGAGTACCTGACCGATGAGCGTGTGAACCTAAATATCCAGCTCTCCCAGCCCATTATCGTCATTGGCGACCTCGGACGCTGGAACGGCAGAGTAATGGGCTATAAGATGATCGACTCCGGCAACATCAAGGACTGCCTCTATTCCGATACCGATTTTACCGAATGGTATGTTGACCAGTACGGAGATCTGCGGGCAGACGCCGTTCACCATGACGGTACAAATCACTACCTCTACCGAGTGTTCAAAGAGGGTGTGACAGAATCCCAGATGGAGCGTTTGCAGGAGAAAATCTATATGGGAAAAGCAACCAGAGCGGACATCACGAGGGTGACAAAGCGCCTCGGTGATGAAATTGGCAGGGTTTACGGCTGGGACTTCCCGAAAAGTAGGGCAGTGGTTGAAAGAGAGGTTGGATAAATGGAGCTTCAAATCAGACCCATGCGCTTTGAGGAGCGCAAGTACACCTATGAGCAAAGCAGCCAGCTTATGAGCCAGACCGGAAGCATCGGGCGGCTCAGAGGGGACTTTGGAAGGAGCGGAACCGAGTTCTGGACAACATGGGAGGATCACCGGCAAGACCTGAAAACCGATGCCTTCAAAGCAGAGCTTGATGAAGTCATTAACGCCCTGCGCTCTGAGGAATACGGCCTGCTGAAAGACAGGCGCAGTATGGTGTCCTATTCCAGAGCGGAGCCGGACAGCACATTTAAGGGCAACTATACCACCGAGTACGGCTTTCGTGTGGATACCAAAGATCACGCTTTCCTGATTCGCTGCAACCCCCAGCAGGGAGACTATAACTTCTACTGTTTCTGCTATGTCTCCAAATGGCTCGACCGGAATATTGAAAGAGCCAGAAATGATATTCGCTTCATTGACAGTGGCTACAAAGAGCTTTTCCGGCTTCCTGACGGGGAGCAGATTACAATTACGCTGTCCACCGATGAGAAGCTGGATAGAACCTGCCGCTTTGTTGACGAAACCCATCTTGAGGTGGGGCGCAGCCTCTATCATATCTGCGAGTTCGCAGAGCGTATGGAGCGTAACGGGAACACCTACGCTCCGAAAGAGCCGCCGCTCCCTCCGAAGTGCTTTACCTTGCTGCCCTCAAACGGGGACATCATTGAGATTACCCGATATGAAACGGGGTATAGACCAATCCGAAAAAGCACTGACTTCTCAACGCCGGAGGGGAAAGCGCTCTTTGTGGATACCGCAAACAAAAAATGGGGTGTGACAAAGGCGCAGGAGGCGGCGATGCTTGCTGGCTCCCTGTTTGGCTGGGACACCCCTGCTGCAAGAGCAAAAAACTACGATGAGAATGGAAAGGCGATCAGGCCAAAAGACCGAGAACGATAAAGGAGGTGCAGACCGATGGCTCGTAAGTTCGACCTGATTTCGGAGCTTTACGACCGCACCGCAAAGAGGGTTGCAGGTAATCCCGAAAGCTGGCAGCGGTTCTTGGATTCCGCTTGCAGGAACTTCAAGCTCCGCTTTGATGAGCAGCTTCTCATTTTTGCCCAACGCCCCGATGCAACCGCCGTTCTGGAAATTGAGCGGTGGAACGAGGGCTTTGGCAGATGGGTCAACAAGGGCGCAAGGGGTATTGCCGTATTTGAGGACAGCGACCGCAGTCACCAGCGCCTTAAACATTATTTTGATGTGTCGGATACCCACCCCAGCCGGTATTCCCGCCCTGTCCCTATCTGGCAGATGGAGCCTGAGTATGAAGCTGAGGTAATCGAAACCTTAGAGAATACCTTTGGTACACTTACCGAAAAGGATACGCTGGGCGACGCCATTATGAGTGCAGCCAAGAACGCTGTTGAGGATAATATTTCCGATTATGTGGGAGACTTGCTCTATTCCACCAGAGACAGCTTTCTGGAAGAGCTGGACGAGGATATGGTGGCGGCTATGTACCGAAAGGTTGTCCGAAACAGCGTCGCCTATATGCTGATGAGCCGTCTGGGACTGGACACCGGCGACTATTTTGAACGCAGCGACTTTGAAGATGTCCTCGACTTCAACACCGGAGAGACCATGAACGCCCTCGGCTTTGCCACAAGCGATATTGCGGAGATGGCGCTGACGGAGGTAGCCAGAACCATCAACGCCCTTGACCGGAAGAATCGCATAATTGCGGGACGGACACAGAGCGGCTACAATGAGAGCGCAACAATTTCAAAAGAAAGGGGTTCTGAGCATGAGCGAGATCACTTACACGATGCAGGGGGACTACCAGCTCCCGAACCTGAAGCTGCCGGAACAGCGGTCAGTGGTGCTGGGCAAGTACGCCAGCCTGAGACGGAAGTACCTGAAGGAGCATCATCGGGTGCTGTACTACAACCTGCTGACAAGCTGCAAGCTGGAGGAGCATCTGGCGGAGGTAGAGCAGAGAGCGACCTCGATGGAGGAGATTCTGGTGCAGCAGATGGCAGAGAAACAGGGCGTGACAGAGCGCCTGAAAGCGGAGGACATGATGGCTTGGGTTCGGAAGATGAACAATCTGAGGAACTCGGCGCAGGAGATCGTGCTGGCGGAGGTGGTTTACGCCTAAACTGGCATGAGCGGTCTGATGAGGATAAAAGTATTCCGTTCCTCGCCTCTACCGACGATGTGAATGCCATTTTGCTGACTACGCCGCACCTGAAAAAGACTAAGGCGCTCATTCGTGAGTTTCTTGAGAGTGAACCGAGTGACCACGCTCGGACAGAGTTTATCAGGGAGTGCTTTAACAACGACTATACCGAGGTTATTCTTGATGATGGGCGCAGAATGGGCTACAAGACCTATGAGAATGTGCTGCATCTGTGGGAAGGCAGCTACCTGAACCGCACGAAGCAGGCATATTATGATTGGGGTGTCGTAGCCGCCCACTTTGAGGGCTTGCGGCTTTTGGGAGAGCTTCAGGACAATATGAATCCCCTTCCGTCTATGGAGGGGCAGCAGGAAACACTTGCTTTGGCAGAGGAGAAATCCTCTGCCTTTTCCTTTTCGCAGGAGATTATCGACGCCGTTCTCACTCGTGGGAGCGGTGTGTCTGAGGGGAAGTTCCGCATTTATGAGCAGTTTCAAAAGAGCCTGTCGGCAAGGGAAAACGCTGACTTTCTCAAAAATGAGTATGGTTGGGGCGGCAGGTATCCCGTCATAACCGGCATAGGCATTGATGAACTGCACGACGGTAAGGGCATCACCCTGAAAAAAGGGTTTGGGGACGATGCAGATCACATTACCCTGAAATGGGATAAAGTTGAAGAGCGGATAGCCGAGCTGATCCGCATGGACAGATACCTGAACCCGAAAGAGGTGGAGCTTTACCCTGCGTGGCTTGCCAAACAGGAGGAGCGGCGGCAGGAGCAACAGGAGCGTCAGGCTGTTCGTGACACGCTGCACACAGCGCCGTCGGAGAACACACCGGAACCGGATATGGAGACGCACTATGAATACCATCTTGGAGATAAGGTGTACTTCGGCGCAGATGAGTATGAAATCCTGTCCCTTTCCGGCGACAGGGTTTTGCTATATGATACGCAGTTCCCATTGTTTCAAAAAGAGGAAACAAGGGCGGATTTTGAACGGAAGGTGCGGGAGAACCCGCTCAACGACCATTTGAAGGTGATCGGCAGGGAGAGCGTAGCTGCACCGGCTGACAGCCCGAATAATGAGGTTTCAAGGGCAGATGACCGGTTCCATGTGGTGGAGCTGGACAGGGACTACCAGACCGCCTATGGTATCTGGGACGATGTGCAGGACGCACAGTATGTCGATGAAGAGGGTGTCAGCGAGGAGTTTCTGAGCGAATGGGAAGCCAACGCCTATGTGGAAAGGCTCAATGAGGCTTGGAGAGAACAGCCTGTGCAAGAAAAGTCCTCCCAGATTCAGGAGTACAGCCAGATTAAGGAGGAAAACCCCGCAGGCGTTCTGCTTTACCAGAATGGCGATTCCTTTGTTGCTTACAATGAGGACGCCAAAGTGCTTGGCGGCATTCTGGGCATCGCACCGTCAACACAGGAGTTGACAGAAACCTTAGAAGCCCCGATTCAAATACCAGAGAAGCGTCTGCAACTCTTCATCAACCTGTTAAATGACAGGGGTATTGATGTGGCGGTCTCCACCCTTGAGGACGGGAATCGAGTTACAAGGAATATCGTTTCCACCAGCAAGGATGACCCTGTTGAGTCACAACCGGTGGGCAGAATCGACTATCTGGGAACAAACGGCGCAGTCGGAGAAAGTATCGAGTACACCAGCGAGTATCAATTCCTGAAAGACATCAAGGAAGAAAACTTCTACAGTAGTCCCATGAGCATCGTGCTTTACCGGAACAGAAACGGGGAGACGATCTCGCAGGATTTCCTCTCTCAGCTTGACCCACCGCCACAGGGCTTTCGGGTGGAGGACTTTGTTCCCAATCCAGAGCGGTTGCTGGCACAGGCGAAGAGCCTGATAAATGACTTCTGCAATCAAGAGTATGGGGAGGGTTCGGAAGCTGACTTCTCAGACATGACCAGAGTGGGGATTGCTTACACCACCATCACAGACAAGGAACTGGAGGTTCAGATTGAGGTTGACCTTGTTCACTTCCAGATAAAAACTTTAGTCGAAAATCAGGTCGTGCGCTTTACCGAGTATAAGAGCCTTGAAGAACTGGTGGAGCATGGACTGACCGGTCTGAGCTTTGATGACCTCGTTTCTGTTCCTGGCAGGCTGCTAACACCCTTTCTTGAGGAAGATGCGCCTGATGAGGCTGACGATTTCAGTGACATCGACCCTGAGTTAATCCGTATGTCCCTTGAGAGCGATGAGCCAAGCCCATTTGTGGAGCAAGTCATGGCGGATGTGGAGCGCCTTGCAGCAGCGGAGCAGGAGCCGGAATCTGAACAGGAGTTGAAACCCTCGTGGGAGCAGAAGCGGACAAAGGTGCAGACCTTTGACCTGCACCCCGACATTCCCATGTCGGAGCGCCACACCTTTGACCTTGCCAGTAACAAGGTCGAGGAAGTGAACAAGAAGGAGCGCTTTCACAGAAACTATGCGGCAATAACGGTCTTGAAGAAATGTCAAAGCGAGAACCGGTTTGCCACTCCCGAAGAGCAGGTCATTCTGTCCAAGTATGTGGGCTGGGGCGGCATTCCCGAAGTGTTTGACGAGGGCGCAGGCTCTTGGCAGACCGAATATGCGATGTTGAAAAACATCCTGACGCCCGAAGAATACACTTCTGCCAGAGAGAGCGTCCTGACAGCGTTTTATACGCCGCCAGAGGTAATCACAGGCATCTACAAGGCGTTGGAACGCATGGGCTTTCGGGAAGGGAATATCCTTGAACCGTCCTGCGGCATCGGCAACTTCATCGGTATGCTGCCGCAGGAGATGCAGCAGGCAAAGGTGTACGGCGTTGAAATCGACACCATCTCAGCGGCAATCGCCCAGCAGCTCTACCAGCGCAGCTCGATAGCCGCACAGCCCTTTGAGGAAGCCAACATTCCCGACAGCTTCTTTGACGCTGTGGTGGGCAATGTCCCATTCGGGGATTTCCGCCTCATGGACAAACGGTATGACAAGCACCATTTCCTGATCCACGACTATTTCTTTGCAAAGTCCCTCGACAAGCTCCGCCCCGGCGGTGTTATGGCGCTGGTGACGAGCAAAGGGACGATGGATAAGGCAAGCCCAGAGGTGCGGAAGTATATCGCTCAGAGAGCAGACCTCCTTGGAGCGATTCGACTGCCCAACAACACTTTCAAAGGCAGTGCCGGCACTGAGGTTGTATCGGATATTCTGATTCTGCAAAAGAGAGACCGCATCATTGACCTTGAGCCGGATTGGGTTCACCTTGACACCGACGAAAACGGTATCAAGATGAACAGCTACTTTGTCCAGCACCCTGAGATGATTCTGGGCGAGGTCAAAATGGTGTCCGGCAGGTTCGGGGAAGAGATGACGGTCGTTCCCTATGAGGGCGGCGACCTTGGCAGTCTGCTTGAAGAGGCGGTTGCCAATATTCATGGGGAGATCACCGAGTACGAAATCGACGATGAACTGTCCGAAGAGGACAACTCCATTCCCGCAGACCCCACCGTCCGCAACTTCTCCTACACGATACTGGACGATAAGGTTTATTATCGTGAAAACTCCCGAATGGCTCCCGTAAAAGTGTCGGCAACTGCTGAGAACCGCATTAAGGGACTGATCCGAATACGAGATACAGTGAAAAATCTGCTTGAAATCCAAACGGAGGGGTTCCCAGACGATCAGATACAGGCATCTCAAAAGAAACTGAACGAGTTATATGACCGCTTCACAGAAAAGTATGGTCTCATCAATTCTCGTGCCAATGTGTCTGCTTTCTCACAGGACAGCTCCTTTGCGCTTCTTTCCGCACTGGAGATTTTAGATGAGGATCGCAATCTGGAACGCAAGGCGGACATCTTTACCAAGCGCACCATCAAGCCCCATGTGCCGGTAACTTCGGTAGATACGGCAAGTGAAGCGCTTGCGGTGTCGCTGGGAGAAAAAGCTCGGATCGACATGGACTATATGTGTTCCCTCTGCGGTAAAACTGAAAAGGAAATCTATGAGGACTTGAAAGGTGTTATCTTCCTGAATCCCATGTATGGGTATGGGGACAGCACCGAAGCCAAGTATCTGACAGCGGACGAGTACCTGTCCGGCAATGTTCGTGAGAAGCTGGCGTGGGCAAAACGCTCGGCTGAGGTCTACCCAGAGGACTACACTCTCCATGTGGAGGCGCTGGAAAAGGTGCAGCCGAAAGACCTGACTGCCAGCGAAATCTTTGTACGGCTGGGTACGACTTGGGTGCCGCCTGAGATCATCCAGCAATTCATCTTTGAGTTTCTGGATACCCCTCGCTATGCACAGTGGGACATTAAAGTCCACTATTCGCAGTTCTCCAGTCAGTGGAATATTGAGGGGAAAAGCACTGACCGCAGCAATGTCAAAGCCTACACCACCTACGGCACAAGTCGTATCAACGCCTATAAAATTATTGAGGAAACGCTGAACCTGAAAGATGTCCGTATCTTTGATTATGTTGAGGATGCGGACGGAAAGAAGAAAGCGGTTCTCAATACCAAAGAGACCGCCATCGCACAGGCAAAGCAGGAGCAGATCAAGCAGGGCTTTCAGGATTGGGTCTGGAAAGACCCTGCCAGAAGGGAGATGCTCTGCAAGATTTACAATGAGAAGTTCAACTCGACAAGACCCAGAGAGTACGACGGAAGCCACATTGTTTTTTCCGGCATGAACCCCGAAATTGAGCTGCGGGAGCATCAGAAAAACGCTGTAGCGCACATTCTTTACGGCGGTAATACCCTGTTGGCACACGCCGTTGGTGCTGGCAAGACCTTCGAGATGACCGCAGCGGCGATGGAATCCAAGAGGCTTGGCTTGTGCAGCAAATCTCTGTTTGTTGTCCCGAACCACTTGACCGAACAGTGGGCGGCTGAGTTCTTGCAGCTCTACCCAGCGGCGAATATCTTAGTCGCCACAAAGAAAGACTTTGAGACGAAAAACCGCAAGCGCTTCTGCGGCAGAATAGCGACGGGGGACTATGACGCCATTATCATCGGGCATAGCCAGTTTGAGAAAATCCCCATGAGCATTGAGCGCCAGATTGCCCTTCTGGAGCGTGAGCGTGACGAAATCTTGGACTGTATTGCCGAAATCAAGGCGAACAAAGGCGAGAATTTTACACGAAAGCAGTTTGAAAAGTCGAAGAAGAACATTGAGTACAAGTTGAAATCCCTCTATGACCAGAGCAAAAAGGATGATGTCGTGACCTTTGAAGAGCTTGGCGTTGACCGCCTGTTCATTGATGAGAGCCACTACTACAAAAACCTTCATCTATACACTAAGATGAGGAATGTGGGTGGCATTGCCCAGACAGAAGCAAAGAAATCTGCCGACCTCTATATGAAGTGCCGCTATCTTGATGAGCTGACCGGCGGGCGTGGTACGGTCTTTGCGACCGGAACGCCGATCTCGAACAGTATGGTGGAGCTATACACGATCCAGAGGTATTTGCAGTATAGCACCCTTGAAAAGTATGGCTTGCAGCACTTCGATGCGTGGGCTTCCAGCTTTGGCGAGACAGTTACGGCAGTAGAACTGAAACCGGAGGGGACGGGCTATCGGACAAAGACACGCTTTGCAAAGTTTTTCAATCTGCCTGAGCTGATGTCCATGTTCAAAGAGGTTGCCGACATCAAAACGGCGGATATGCTTGACCTACCGGTGCCGGAAGTGCGGTATCACAATATTGCTGTCAAGCCCTCGGAAATACAGAAGGAGATGGTCGCCAGCCTTGCTGAACGGGCAGAGCGAATCCGTCTCGGCGGCGTCAATCCCAGTGTGGATAATATGCTCAAAATCACCAACGATGGCAGGAAACTTGCCCTTGACCAAAGGCTTATCAATCCCATGCTGCCTGACTTTGAGGGCAGCAAGCTCAATGCCTGTGTTGATAAGATGTATGAAGCATGGGAGCAGGGAAAGGAGAAACGGTTGACGCAATTATTCTTTTGCGACCTGTCCACGCCGAAAAACGATGGGGGCTTCTCGGTCTATGATGATATCCGAAAGAAGCTCATTGACCGTGGTGTGCCTGCTGATGAGGTGAGGTTTATTCATGAGGCAGATACCGAAGTAAAGAAGATGGAACTCTTCAAAAAGGTTCGTAAAGGCGAGGTTCGGATTCTTATGGGCAGCACCTCGAAGATGGGCGCAGGGACAAATGTTCAGGACAAACTTGCCGCTTCAAGCGACTTTGATTGCCCATGGAGACCCTCGGATTTGGAGCAGAGGTTGGGGCGTAGCGTCCGGCAGGGGAATGAAAACCCTGTGGTAGATATTTTCCGCTTCGTGACGGAGGGAACCTTTGACGCTTATCTCTATCAGCTTGTCGAAGGCAAACAGAAGTTTGCGAGCCAGATTATGACGAGCAAATCCCCTGTCAGATCTGCGGAGGACATCGACGCAACCGCCCTCAGCTATGCGGAGATTAAGATGCTGGCGACCGGCAATCCCTATATCAAGGAGAAGATGGATTTGGACATTCAGGTGCAAAAGCTGCGGCTGATAAAGTCCAGCTTCCTGTCTGAAAAGTATTCGCTGGAGGATAAGATCGTCAAGTTCTACCCGCAGCAGATTGCCACGCTGAGGGAACTCATAGCAGGTCTGGAGGCTGACGGAAAGACAAGGCTGGAACATCCAAAGCCCACAGATGACCGGTTTGTGGGAATGGAGATTAAGGGCGTGTCTTACACTGAAAAGGCAGATGCGGGTAAGGCTATCATTGAAGTTTGCGGGCAGATGGAAAGCCCCGCCCCTATTCCGCTGGGCAGGTATAGAGGGTTTGAGTTGGAGTTGTCCTTTAACACGATGGAGCGTATTTATGAGGTGAAGATTCAGGGCAAGACAAGTCGTAAGATTGCGCTTGGCGATGATGTGTTCGGTAATATTTCCCGCATTGACAACGCCATAGAGCGCATTCCCGATGTACTGGAAGATAAGCGACTTGACCTTGAGAATACCGAAAAGCAGCTTGAAAATGCCAAAGCGGAGGTTGACAAGCCCTTCCCCCAAGAGGACGAACTACAACAAATGACTACGAGACTCAATGAGCTGGACATTCTGCTTAACCTTGATAAGAGGGAAAATGAGCTGGCTGACGATGAGCCGGACGAGGGTGATGCTCTCACACAGGAGAAGGGCAGAGGCAGAGAAAGGTGAACTATAATCTCCACATGGTAGAACTCCCATATCATTGTCGGAGCGGTCGTGAACAAGATATAATTGAGGGTACAACCTACCCGAAAGGAGTCGAAATCTATGAACGATTGTTTTACACCGTTAGCTGTTACGGAGGACTTTGAGGAGGAAATCAGCAGTACGCTGGCAAAGGCAAATAAGACCGATCAGCGGCTGATGGAAGCCCAGAAGCGTGTTGTGGAAGCCTTGGCAAAGAGCGATAAGGTTTTCGCCTTAATTGACTCGGAGCGAGTAGCGCCGCTCACGCAGGAAGAGTGCGAAATCCTTGTGGAGTATCTGCTTGCGGAGAACGAGGTGATTCTAAATCAGTACCGTATCTGCTATCTCAAAGGGCTGCGGGACGGTATGACAGCTAACAAAATATTGGATTGACCCTCTTGCGGCATGGTGAAAATCATGCCGCATTTACATAGCCGAAAGAGCAATTTCATTTGCTTTTCCGGCTGTGAAATATAAGAAGGAGGTGTCGATATGACCCAGCGGGACTACCGCACAGAGTTGTTTGAGAAGATGAAAACGGAGCAGGAAAGATACCGTAATCGGCTTCTGAAACAGGAACCCAGCGAGATTTTGAGTCACTCCAATGAGTTCACTGTGCGAGAGGACATTATGATGGAGATGGATGTTCTGAATCTTTCACCCAAGCGGGCAAAGGCTCTTTTGAAGTCTCCCACCCCTCTTGCTGACCTTTACAAAGAGTTCGACAAGCGGGAGACTGACCGCATGGATGTGATTCGTGACTGCATCGAGAGCCGAGCCGATGAGGTTATCAAGCGGGAACACGCAAGGGAAAGCCGGTGAGCAACGATGCCGTATATTTCACCGGAGGTGATCGAACAGGCAAGGCAGATTGACCTTCTGACCTATCTGCAAGCCTGTGAGCCAAACGAGCTTGTTCGCATTTCGGCTAACAACTACACCACCCGTACCCATGACAGCTTGAAGATTTCCAACGGCAAATGGATGTGGTGGTCGCACCGGATCGGCGGCTATAACGCCCTTGACTATCTCGTGAAAGTCAAGGGCGTTTCTTTTGTGGAAGCGGTCGAAACCCTGATGGGCAGAGCGGCGGTTATGCCAAGCGTGGTATGCGCTGCACCAAAAAAAGAGCAGCCGAAAGTCTTGCTCCTGCCGGAGAAAAGTCCCACGACAGATAGAGTCACAGAGTATCTTTTCAGCAGAGGGATTGACTATGGTATCATCGAAAGCTGCATTTCTCATGGGCTGATCTATGAGAGTCTGCCCTATCACAACGCCGTTTTTGTGGGCTATGACCGAGAGCAAAAGCCCAGATATGCAGCGTTTCGGGCAACGAACAACAGCCGTATCATGGGGGACTGCTCAGGCAGTGACAAGCACTATTCATTTCGGATAGCAGAGGGGAGAAGCGACGAGCTGCACCTGTTCGAGTGTGCTATAGACCTGCTATCCTATGCAACTTTGGAGGTTTTGGCAGGGCGGGAATGGAGGGCAGAGAATCTCGTTTCTCTCTCCGGCGTGTACCTGTCGAAGAAGCGACCGGAGGACAGCAAGACCCCTATGGCGCTATCTCAGTTTCTTTCCGAGAACCCCAATGTGCGGAAAATAACTCTTCATTTGGACAACGATGCTGCGGGAAGAAATGCGAGCTTGGCAATCCAAGCTAAGCTGGCAGACAGGTATGAGATGGCGGATTGCCCACCGCAGTACGGCAAGGATTACAACGATTATCTCTGCCGGAAGTTGGGTATTTTCAGAGAAAAGAACAGTGAAAGGAGAAGTGAACGCTGATGAAAATTAGAATCTATCAGGTGAACACAGAGCGGGATTCTAATAACCTCGCCTTCATGGGGAGCGATTTCCTGATGAAAAAGCAGGGCGGCATGAACCTTGACAGCTCGATCTATGACAGCGTGTTCGAGGGGACAGTGGAGTGCAGGAGCCTTGAAGATGTATACGATGTGTTTAACCACAGGCACCCCACCGGCTATAAATCCCGATCCTTGTCGGTCTCCGATGTGGTAGAGGTGGTGGAGGCGGAGAAGGTGGAAAAGGGCTTCTATTTCTGTGACAGCTTTGGATTTAAGGAAGTTTCCTTTGACCCCAGCAAGGCACAGAAAAGCGAAAGGTTTTGCGATTTCGACCATCTTAAGACCATCGAGGTACTGCTTGTGCAGCCAGACAAAGCGCCGCAGCTCATCAGGATTGAGGACAGTCTGGCAGCGATGCAGGCGGTTGTCGGCGGCGACATCGAGGAATATATGCCCTTCTCGGACGAGGTGGCGCTCATCTGTAATGAGGAAGGGAAAGTCAATGGACTGCCGCTGAATCGGGCAATTTACGCCGAGCCGGTAGAGGTGGATATGACCTATCAGGAGATGAAAAACCATTTTCGGGAGGTCGAGAAAGAGTACGGCGAGCATATCACCGGCTATATCGTTTTCTCGCAGGACAGCTTCACAAAGCCGTACTCTTTGGAATCCAGAACCTATGTGGTGTCCAGCGACAACAAAGCCTTTCAGCCGAACAAAGGCGGCTATTCTATCTTTGCCGAAGCCCTTGACGGGACAGATCGTGGCGTCCGTCTGGAGCAGTATATGGCAGAGGAGTATGGCGGCAAGGACGGTTGGAAAGTGGAGCGGTGCTATATGAAAAGCGACTCTCGTGAGATGATCGACATCATTGCGGGAGATTTTTTTATTGCCGCAGCGCCCCTTGAGAGCGAAAGTTTTGAAAGCTTGACCCCTGAGCTGGCTAAAAAGTATCAGGAGAAGTTCAAGAATCCTGAGCGGTTTTTCCGCACCGAAAGCGGCATCGCAGCCGTTCCGTACAAGCCAGTCTCAAAGGAAATGGAACGATAATCTGCGAGAGAACGGCAGACTTGGGAGAGACTGCATCATCTTAACGAGCAGTGCGTTTTTACTCCTACCGTCGAAAAACACCTCGTTAGGGGTTCCCCCTAATACCCCATCTTCAGAAAGGAGAGTTTGCTTATGAAGCGAACCGTAAAAAAACAGTTTTGGTTTTCCAAAGCAGAAGCGCAGGACTTGCAGAAAAAGTCCAAGCGCACCTGCCTGACGGAAGCTGCGCTTGTCCGTCTGCTGTTGAAAGGATACGAACCCAGAGAGAAACCCGATGATCGGTTCTACGATGTCATGCGGGAGTTGTCCGCCATCGGCAACAACATTCATCAACTCTCGGCAAAGGCAAATGCCCTGAACTTCATCGACGCTCCGGCGCTGGCAAAGGAAGCACAGCGCTGGCATAAGTTTCAGGCGGATATTGAGCGTGAGTTTCTGCGACCGAAGCAGAGCGAGTTGAAGTGGCAGTAACAAAGCTGTGGCCAGTGACAGTCAGGCTTGGAACAGTGCTGAAATACGCAACTAATCCCGAAAAGACGGATAAGGCTTTGCGGGATTACTCTCTTGAGGATTATCAGGCGCTTCGAGATGTGCTTGCCTATGCAAAGGACGAGGAGAAAACGGAGCATGAGTATTTCTGTGAGGGTATTAACTGCAATGTGGATACAGCACGAGAGCAGTTTGTCACTGTCAAAGAGCAATTCGGGAAGCCAGACGGAATCCAAGCCTATCATGGCTACCTGAGCTTTAAGGAACAGGACATTACACCGGAGCTGGCGCAAAAGATCGGCATGGAGTTTGCCAATGAGGTGTGGGGCGAGCGGTTTCAGGTGGTCGTGACAACGCACCTGAATACCAAGCATCTGCACTGTCACTTTGTCATCAACTCCGTCTCTTTTGTGGACGGGAAGCGTTGTCGGGACACCTCATGGTTTAAGTTCCGAAAGGTAGCAGACCGGATTTGTGACAAGTACAAACTCCATGTAATTCGGGAACCAAAGCGAAATCTTCCGTCCGCTCACTTGACCGTAATGGACAAGGCGGGTATGCCAACAAGGTACAATGTGGTGCGGTCTGCTCTTGATGAAGCCATTGTCCAAAGCTCCAACCGAAAGCAGCTTGAGTACACCCTCAAAGAGATGGGCTACTCCTTCGATTTCAACGACCGGCACAAATACTGGACGATACTACCCAAGGGCAGCAAGAAGCCGATTCGTATGTACCGGCTCGGAGACGAGTATGCCAACGACCGGATCATGGAGCGATTGAAAGAGAATCAGGGAAAGGTCTTGCTCAGAACATTCCAAAGGGAAACGCCCAAGCCACGCCAGTATGCGCTTGTCACTCGTGAACAGCGCATCCGCAAAGTGGGCGGCATCAAAGGGCATTATCTCTATTACTGCTATAAGCTCGGTTATCTGCCGAAGTACAAAAAGCAGAGTCCAACAAGGGTTCACTATCTTTTGAGAGATGACCTGATGAAGCTGGACGAGCTGACCGCACAAACCAAGCTGCTTTGCAGACACCACATTGGTACTGCCGAGCAGCTTTTATCGTATCGAACCTCAATAGAGGAGGAAGTCAAAGCGCTTACTGCTGACAGAACGCATCTCCGAAATGAAATCCGACGAGTGGATGTAACAGATGAAAGGCTGTCAGCGGCAAAGGGTGAGATTTCTGAGATCTCCGAGAAGTTAAAAAGGCTCCGCAGAGAATTAAAGCTCTGCGATGGGATTGCGGAGCGCTCCGGCGTGATTCAGGAGAGGCTGGAGAGAGTAGTCGCAGAGGAAGAAATCATGCAGAGAAAGGAGAGGAGGTTCCATGACAAGCAGCGGTGACGCAGCGGAGCAGGTTGTCCGACTATCCCTTGAGGGCTTTGAGGTTGCCGCAAGGCTGACAGGTTCGGCGGCAAAGGAAGTTGCCATTTTGCTGGCGTCAGCCTTGAAGCAGGAAGTCACGCAGTCTGGGAAAACCAGAGGCAAGACGAGGCTGACCAGCATGATTAAGTCAGGCAAGGAGCTAAAGGTGTTTTCCCTTCCGCAGAAAGACTTGAAGAAGTTTACCGAACACGCTAAGGAATATGGTGTCCTGTACTGCGTTTTGAGGAATAAGTATTCCGATAATCCTGAGTTGCCGGTTGACATTATTGCAAGAGCCGAGGACGCCGCCAAAATCCAGCGCATTGTGGATCGCTTTGAGCTTGGTACGGTGGATAAGGCAACTATCGTCTCAGAAGCGGAGCGGGATGTTGCCGAGCGGGAAGCAAAAGAGCGTGAGGTTCCCTCTAAGACGATGGGTGAACGCATCGTGGAAGAAGCGATGGGCAAAGCCAAGCAAAAGGAGCGGAACGAGCAGGAAAACCCTACTGCCGCAAAGACAGAAAAAAGCCCTCTGTCCGAGCAGCGCTTAGAGCAGGACGGTACGCCCACTAATAAGGGTGCTGCCAAGCCAGCCGAAAAGAAGCCCTCAGTGAAGAAAAAGCTGGAGGGGTATAAACGACAGGCGGCAAAGCAGAAGGAAACGGAGCGTGTCGAGCCTGAGACCGGCAGGGAGAAAGCGGCTGCACAGGGCAAGCCCCGTCAGATTGTCCACCAACAGCCAGTCGCCAAGAAGAAAAAGCCGAAAGAGAGGTAATGCACTATGACGAGTGATTTCAAACCAAAGCGGACTGGACAGAGCCAGCGTCCGCAGCTCTCCACTGAGGAGTGGATGGCAAAGAAGCAGGCGGAGAAAGAGGAAGTGTATGCCCTGATTGATGAGACCGCAAAAGAGGTCTTGTCCAACCCTGCCAAGTTGCAGGATTTCCTCGATACGCAAAGCAGAATGGATCGGTATTCTGCTGCAAACGCTCTGCTGATTTATAAGCAGTACCCCAGTGCCACCCAGCTCAAGAGTTTCGGTGATTGGGGTGAGGATAATGTGAAGATCAACAAGGGAGAAAAGAGTCTGTCCATTCTGGAACCGGTGGAGTACACCAAGAAGGACGGAACGCCGGGGATTGCCTACAATGTGAAGAAGGTCTTTGATGTGGCGCAGACCAACGGAAAGCGTCTGCCTGCGCCCAGCGTGAACAGAGATCCGCAGCAGCTTGTGGCAATCATGCTGGATACCGCCCCTGTGAAAGTGGAGCTTGCCGACGAGCTGCCCTTTTCTGATATGGGGGCATTTTACAACAATGACAAGCAGACGCTCTTTATCAAGCGTAACATTGGCGACAGCGTTGCCCTCTGTCAGTGCGTGGCGCAGGAGCTTGGACACGCCCAGCTCGCCATTGACAGCGAGGCATACAGCCGCAGGGATTCCGGTTTTCAGGCGGTTTGCATCGGCTATATGGTCTGCAAGAAGTACGGGGTTGATACCCAGAACTTTGCCATTGCCCGACTGCCTGATGAGCTTGCCAAAGCCGAGCCGAAGGAGCAGCGGGCTGTGCTGTCCAAGACCCGCACAGCCATGAGCGAGATCTGTTCCAGAGTTTCCGATGAGCTGTACCGCCAGAAGCAGGAGCGGAGCAAAGACAGGGAGCGGTAAAGGAGGCAGCCGATGAAGGAGAGACAGTATTTTGTCGCTCTGGACGATTATGAGCATGGGGTTGTCATTCGCTCCCTGAACGACAAGAAAACCGAACTCAGGAGTGAGGGCAAGTCAACCGATGCTGTTGATGATCTCATCATCAAGATAGGCAACGCTCCCTGCAAAAAGTTCAGAGTGATAGAGAAAGACAGGCGAAGCCATGACGAGAGATAACGACCGGCAAAGCGCCATCATTCTTTCCGTCCTCGGCATTGTTCCTGTTGTGTGGGTGGCGCTGCTGATTGCGCCCTCTGTCTCAGGAGGGCTTCCTGAAATCCTGCCAAAACTGGCGACGGTGTTCAACGACCCATTTCAGATAGAGCTTTGTGAGGACAGTCTGCGGACTGTCCTCGTTTTGCTTCTGAGCTATGCAATGGGCGTTGGCATCTATTTCTCTACACGCAGGAACTACCGCCGCAGAGAAGAGCATGGCTCGGCAAAGTGGGGGGACGCAAGGGCGATCAGCCGAAAATACCAGCAGTTGCCGCCCTCCAACAACAAGCTGATGACCCAGAATGTGAAGATAGGCTTGAACGCAAAAAAACACCGGCGAAACCTGAATACACTGGTTTGCGGTGGCAGCGGCGCTGGCAAGACAAGGTTTTATTGCAAGCCTAATCTCATGCAGGCAAACACTTCGTTTGTAATTCTCGATCCAAAAGGAGAAATTCTGCGGGACACAGGAGGTCTGCTGGAAACAAAGGGGTATGAAATCCGAGTTCTTGACCTGATTTCAATGGAAAAGAGCCATTGCTATAATCCCTTTGTTTATTTGCAGAGTGACAACGATGTGCAACGCCTTGTGACTAATCTGTTCAAAAGCACCACGCCAAAGGGTGCTCAGGCACAAGACCCTTTCTGGGATACGGCGGCTTCCATGCTGCTGCTTGCCCTGATCTTCTATCTCAGGTATGAAGCACCGGAGGAGGAACAGAACTTCCCGATGGTAATGGAGATGCTTCGAGCGGGCGCTATTGAGGACGAGGAGGACAACAGACCGACGCCGCTGGATAATCTGTTTTCAGATTTGGAAATGGAGAACCCAGACCACATCGCAGTGAAGTATTATCATAACTACCACTCCGGCAGCGCAAAAACCATTCAGTCGATTCAGATAACCCTTGCTGCGAGGCTGGAAAAGTTCAATCTGGAAAGCCTTGCGGCAATAACACAAACGGACGAGCTGGACTTACCTTCTATGGGTGAGAAAAAGGTTGCTCTGTTTGCCCTGATTCCCGACAATGACTCCAGCTTCAATTTTCTCGTGTCAATCCTATACACTCAGCTTTTCCAGCAGCTATTCTATTCAGCCGATCATGTGCATGGCGGCTCACTGCCTGTGCCTGTTCACTTTCTGATGGACGAGTTTGCCAATGTCAGCTTACCAGATGACTTCGACAAGATTCTTTCCGTAATGCGCTCCAGAGGGGTGTCGGTTTCGATTATCCTGCAAAATCTGGCGCAGCTCAAAGCGCTGTTCGAGAAGCAATGGGAATCCATCGTGGGCAACTGTGATGAGTTCCTCTATTTAGGCGGCAACGAGCAAAGTACGCACAAGTATGTGTCGGAGCTGCTGGGCAAAGAGACGATTGACACGAACACCTTTGGTAAGAGTTCAGGGCGGAGCGGAAACTACTCCACCAACTACCAGATCAGTGGTCGTGAGCTTTTGACCCCTGATGAAGTCCGTATGCTGGACAATCAGTATGCAATCCTCTTTATCCGAGGTGAGCGTCCAGTGATGGATTTCAAGTATGACATCTTGAAACACCCTGATGTGAAACTGACTGCCGATGGGGACGGGGAAACTTACCGGCATGGCACCGTAAAGTCCGATGTTGCGACCATTCTTGTGGAATGGCTCGACCCTGAGCTGGTTCCTGAGATGGAAATACCCGAAACAAACTACGAGCTTCTGTCCGAGGAGGACTTTGAAGCTGACAAGCAATGAATGGAGGAAATGTATATGAAAGTCTTTAAGAAGAACATCAACAAGGAGACCACCAAGCTGCCCATGCAGGGCAAGGTTGGCAAAGGATACCGCACCTACTGCGCTTTGGTGCTTGCGCTCACGATGGCGGTGGGCATGGCGGCTCCCGCTTATGCGGCAGGCGATCCTCTGACGGTTATCAATAATCTGTCCGATTTCATTTTCGGGCTGATTCGAGCGGTCGGCATGATTCTGCTGGGCTTCGGCATTGTGCAGGTGGGCTTGTCCCTGAAATCCCATGACCCCTCTCAGCGGGCAAATGGCTTTCTGACTCTTGCCGGCGGCGTGATTATCACCTTCGCAAAGGAGATTCTGACCTTGATCGTGGGCTGACACACACCAAAATCCCAAACCGAAACACTCAGGATGGGGTGTTCCCAGCGAGGAACACCCCATCTTTTCGTTTATAGGAGGAGGTGCGAAGATTGAGTGATAACTGGGTTGTTCAGAACCTTGAAAATGCCCTTGAAACATGGAATGACAAGCTGGCGGAAATCTGGACGCTCATAACGACAAGCCCGCAGGAGTTCAAGGGCGGCGGAATATGGAGCGTCATTGTGAATATCAACGGAGCGGTTCAGGCAATCGGACTTGCTCTGCTCGTCCTGTTCTTTGTCGTGGGCATGGTTAAGACCTGCGGCAGCTATACGGATGTGAAGAAGCCGGAACACGCTTTGAAGCTGTTTGTGCGTTTTGCTCTGGCAAAAGGCGCTATCACCTATGGTATGGAGCTGATGCTTGCCCTGTTCAACATCGTGCAGGGAACCATCTCGACGATTATGACGGCGGCGGGGTTCAGCTCCGCATCACAGACCGTTCTTCCACCGGAGATGATTACTACCATCGAGGACTGCGGATTTTTTGAGTCTATCCCCTTATGGGCGGTAACGCTGATCGGCGGACTGTTCATTACTGTGCTGTCATTTATCCTGATAATGACGGTCTACGGGCGATTTTTCAAGCTCTATATGTATACGGCGCTTGCGCCAATCCCGCTATCCACTTTTGCGGGAGAACCGTCACAGAATGTGGGAAAGTCGTTTATCAAGAGCTTCTGTGCGGTATGTCTTGAGGGAGCCGTTATCGTTTTGGCGTGTATCATTTTCTCCCTGTTTGCATCGTCACCGCCAGTAGTGAATCCAGACGCAGCGGCGGTTACGCAGGTATGGTCTTATATCGGAGAGCTGGTCTTTAATATGCTTGTGCTTGTGGGAAGCGTAAAGATGGCAGACCGTGTTGTGCGTGAAATGATGGGCTTGTAAGGGAGGTATGGCGATGTATGATTTTGAAGCGGAATACCGCAGGATATTTGAAACGCCCATTGAGGAAATCAAGGAAGATATTTTCTTTCGGGCAGACAATTTCCAAAACGAAAAGTGGTATGGGGATTTGCAGATGTATCTGGCAATCGGTGTCTGCAAGCCAGACAGGGAAAGCGTGTCCGACCTGCAAAAAGCCCTAAAGGTCATGGGCTTTCCCACGCAGGCAAAGGAGCGTGACGGACAGCTTTATCTTGTGCCACAGAGAGAGGTACAGAAACAGCCCCCTGCCCGTAAGCATGAGGACAGGGAGCGATAAGGAGGTGAGAACGATTGGAAGTCAAGATAAATAAGGAAATCCGCAACTATACGGAGAGTATGTTTTTCGGGCTGTCCATGCGGCAGTTCATTTTTTCTGCCTGCGCCTGTGTGGTAGCTGTCGGACTCTACTTCCTGTTGAAGCCCCATCTGGGTACGGAAACAGTGTCGTGGGTCTGCATCTTAGGCGCAGCGCCCTTTGCAGCGCTCGGCTTTTTGAAGTACAACGGCATGACTGCGGAGAAATTTATCTGTACTTTTGTGAAATCCGAGTTCATCATGCCGAAGAAGCTGACATTCCGAGCGACCAACACCTACTATGAGCTGATGAAGCCGAGTAGGGAAAAAAAGACAAAGGAGGCTATGAAGGAATGATTAAGACATTATCGAATCTGTTTAAGCAGGACAAGGAAAGGTTCGTTGTACCGAGAGGGGTTCAGGATGTGATTCCTGTCACCGCCATCTACGATGATGGTATCTTTCAGGTGGGCAGGGACAAGTTCTCCAAGACCTTCAAGTTCTCAGACATCAACTACGCCGTCGCCAGTCGTGAGGACAAAGAGGCAATGTTCTTGGAGTACAGCGAGCTGCTGAACTCTCTGGACAGCGGTGCGACAACTAAGATCACGATCAACAACCGCCGTCTGAATCGGCTGGACTTTGAAAAGACCATTCTGATTCCAATGAAGGGCGATGAACTGGACGAGTACCGAGAAGAGTATAACAAGATGCTCTTGGAAAAAGCGACCGGCGCAAACTCCATTGTGCAGGACAAGTATATGACGATCTCCGTCAATAAGAAATCCGTGGAAGATGCCAGAACCTATTTTGCACGAGTGGGCGCAGATTTGATTGCTCACTTTGGGCGGCTGGGCAGTAAATGCGTGGAGCTGGAGACAGAAGAGCGGCTCCGTATCTTCCACGACTTCTACCGAGTGGGAGAGGAAACCTCATTCCGCTTCAATATGAAGGAAACCCGCAAAAAGGGGCATAGTTTCAAGGACTTTATCTGCCCTGACACGATGGAGTTCGAGAAGGACTATTTCAAGCTGGGAGACCGGTATGGCAGAGTGCTTTTCCTGAGAGAGTATGCGTCCTATATCAAGGACAGCATGGTGGCGGAGCTGACGGACATGAACCGCAACCTGATGATGAGCATTGATGTGGTGCCGGTTCCCACCGATGAAGCGGTCAAGGAGGCAGAGAACCGCCTTCTGGGTGTTGAAACGAACATTACCAACTGGCAGCGCAAGCAGAACCAGAACAACAACTTCTCTGCAACCGTTCCCTACGATATGGAGCAGCAGAAGCGAGAGATGAAGGAGTTTCTGGACGATTTGACTACCAGAGACCAGCGCATGATGTTCGCTGTCCTGACGATGGTTCACACCGCAGAGACGAAAGAGCAGCTCGACAACGACACTGAGGCGCTGCTCACTACCGCCAGAAAGCACCTTTGCCAGTTTGGAGTCTTGAAGTTCCAGCAGATGGACGGTCTGAATACCGTCATGCCCTTTGGCGTCCGCAAAGTGGACGCATTCAGAACGCTGACAACAGAGAGCCTTGCGGTGTTTATCCCATTTCGGGTGCAGGACATCTACCATGAGAACGGCATCTACTATGGGCAGAATGTCATCAGCAAGAACATGATTATCGCCGACCGTAAGCAGCTTTTGAACGGAAATGCCTTTATTCTGGGCGTTTCCGGTGGCGGCAAATCCTTTGCGGCTAAGGGTGAAATCATCAATCAGGTGCTTGCCAGTAACGCCGATATTATCATTATCGACCCTGAGCGGGAGTATTCGCCCCTTGTGAACGCTATGGGCGGAGAGATTATCAATATCTCTGCCACCTCTCCCAGTCATATCAACGCCATGGACATGAACAAGGATTACGGCGACGGGGCTAACCCTGTTATTCTGAAATCCGAGTTTATCATGTCGCTGTGTGAGCAGCTCATCGGCGGCTCCAATCTGGGGGCAAAGCAGAAGTCCATCATCGACCGATGCACCGCTTCTGTGTACCGCAGCTATCAGCAGAACAACTATGAGGGGGCGGTTCCCACCTTACAGGATTTCCGGCAGGAGCTTCTCAAGCAGGACGAGCCGGAGGCGCAGGAAATCGCCCTTGCCATTGAGTTATTCACCAACGGCTCCCTGAACACCTTTGCGAAAGAAACCAATGTGGATACCGATAACCGGCTGATCTGCTACGACATTCTTGACCTCGGCAAGCAGCTCATGCCCATCGGTATGCTGGTGGTGCTGGATTCTATCTTGAACCGCATTACGCAAAACAGGGCTAAGGGCAAGAACACCTATATCTTTATCGACGAGATTTATCTGCTGTTCCAGCATGAGTACAGCGCCAACTTCCTGTTCACCCTCTGGAAGCGTGTTCGTAAGTATGGCGCTTATGCTACCGGCATCACGCAGAATGTGGACGATCTGCTCCAGAGCCATACGGCAAGAACAATGCTTGCCAACAGTGAGTTTATCATCATGCTCAATCAGGCGTCCACTGACAGGTTGGAGCTTGCGAAGCTGCTGAACATCTCCGACCTCCAGATGAGCTATATCACCAATGTAGAGGCAGGACATGGACTTATCAAGGTGGGCAGTTCACTGGTTCCCTTTGCAAACAAGTTCCCCAGAAACACCAAGTTGTATAAGTTGATGACCACAAAGCCGGGCGAGGGTGCATGACCCTCGCCTTTGCTGCGTCTATCAGCGAGAAAGGAGGGCTTCAATGGGGAAAATCAAGACCAAAGATGCCATAAAAGGCACGATAAAGCAGCTTGACCGAGCGGCGATTGCCTCCGACCGTATGCGAAGGGCGTATGTCCAGACCAAAGATAAGGCGGAAACCTCGATGAATCCCACAGAGGGCAGCGTGGAGGAATATGCATCAACCCGTATCGAAAGCGGAGTTGAGACAGTGACGCATAAGACAGGGCATCAAATCCAGAAGATGGGCAGGAACAGCATTTCTCATATAAAGGAAGATGTCACCGAGGCAAAACGAGCTGTTGAGAACTTCAAAGCCGTAAGAGCCGAACAGAGGAAAAAAGGCAAGGACATCAAGACTCGTGAATCTCAACTTGAGAAAGCGGAACGGGTGGAGAGTCATGCCTCCGAAAATCCGATAAATCGGACAAGTGGAAAAGAATACGGTGTATCATCCACCAGAAGTCGTGCAACTGATAAACGGCTCACTGATAGTCTGGGGGAGCCGCCCAAACAGGCATATGAGCAGGGGCGGAAAAGAGCCGAGCAGACGATTCGTACAAAACAGAAGCTCAACTCTTCCAAAAGAGTGGATACACCATTTGAAAGTCCATCAGGACAGGAGAATCCCGTAATACGCTCTCGACGCTCTGGCGGTGGTTCACACCGCATTGTGGAGCAGCCGGAAAAGCGGGTGAAGGAAACCGCAAAGTCAGCCGGTAAGAAGTCTATCAAGACAACGCAGCGGGCTGCGGCGAAAACGACAAAGAAGTCTATTAAAACCGCAGAGCGGACAGCGAAAACAACGGTCAAGACCACGAAAGAGGCAGCGAAGGCAACGAAGAGGGCAGCAAAGGCGACTGCTAAATCTGCTCAGAAAGCGGCTCAGGCGGCGAAAGTTGCTGCAAAAGCCGCCGCACAGGGCTTGAAAGCTGCTGTTAAAGTGACAATAGCAGCGATAAAGGCAATTATTGCGGCGACAAAGGCGCTGATAACCGCCATTGCAGCCGGTGGCTGGGTGGCGGTCATCGTGATTGTGATTATTTGTCTGGTTGGACTTGTGGCAAGCTCTGTATTCGGAATCTTCTTTTCGGGAGAGGATTCAGGCACAGGAATGACAATGCAGACCGCAGTGCAGGAGATCAATGCGGACTATAACGCCCGACTGGAGGCAGAGAAAAATGCTGTGTCCTATGATGCTCTTGAAATGAGCGGGAGCAGGGCGGTATGGAAAGAGGTTTTAGCGGTCTATGCTGTTAAAGTGAACACCGATCCTGATAATCCACAGGAGGTTGCCACGATGGACGATACCAAGAAGCAGCTCTTATCGGATATCTTCTGGGAGATGAACTCAATATCCTCCAGAACGGAGACAAGCACAAGCACTGTGACAACCGAAACTGACGATGGAAACGGGAATATCATTGAGACTGAAACGACGGAGACCTATACGACGCTTTATATCACTGTAAGCCATAAGACAGTCGATGAAATGGCGCAGCAGTATGGTTTCACGCAGGAGCAGAGAGATTACCTTGTGGAGCTTCTCAATGATGAGAACAACTCTCTCTGGTCTGCCGTTTTATATGGAATCGGGTACAGCGATGACCAGATTGTGGCGGTCGCCCTGTCCCAGATCGGAAACTATGGCGGAGCGCCATACTGGAGCTGGTACGGCTTTGGTTCTCGTGTGGAATGGTGCGCCTGTTTCGTGAGTTGGTGCGCCAACGAGTGCGGTTATATCGACACAGGGGTTATCCCCAAGTATGCCGGATGTGTCCTCGGCTCTCAGTGGTTTAAGGACAGAGGGCAGTGGATGGACAATTCGGCTGAGCCAGCCCCCGGCATGATTATCTTCTTTGACTGGAACGATGAGAACGGACAGGACGGTGAGCCAGATCACACCGGTATCGTTGAGAAGGTCGAAAACGGTGTCGTTTACACTGTTGAGGGCAACTCCGGCGATAGTGTAAGAATCAACACCTATCCGGTGGGGTACTACGAAATCTACGGCTACGGAGTGCCGCAGTATTAAAAACTGCCACCCATTGGGTGGCAGTACATATCACTTCCTCAAACCCTTTGCCAAGTTGATGAGGCTATCGAGCTGTTCGTTACTCAGAGTCTTTGCGATCTCGAAAAGTTCTTTTGCTTTAGACGGGTTACCGGAATCCTCATCAAAGAAGTCCTTTGGGGTGATTCCAAGATAGTCACAGATAAAGAAGATTCCAGAAAGTGAGGGCATTGACTTTCCGCTCTCGATATTATTGATATAGCCGGGGTTTTGCCCCATAGACAGGCTCATATCACGAGCAGAAACACCCTTTTCACTACGCAGCCTTGCTAAGCGAAGAGAAAACTCTTTCTCGGTCATCTTTGAATCACCACCTTTTATAACATTTTAACCCATATAGATGGCTAAAATGTGGGCGGCAGGGCTGTAATCGCCTTGAAATATTGGTTTATAGATGTTATTATGGTGCAAGGTGGTGGTTATAAGATGACAGAGCAGGAGAAGCGGAAAATGAGGTGTTGCTTCACTGGACATCGACCGCAGAAGTTGCGACGATCAGAGAGCGAAATTAAAATTGAAGTAGAGATTGCGATTGTAGATGCGATAGCAAGAGGGTATCGTACATTTATAACTGGAATGGCGTATGGCGTTGATATTTGGGCTGGAGAGATAGTTGTGCGACTTAGAGAGAATAACCCAGACCTACATCTGATAGCAGCAATCCCATTCGCAGATTTCAGTAACAGATGGTCGAGCGAGTGGAAAAGGCATTATTCTGAATTACTTAGTAAGGCGGATTTTGTTAAGGTTATTTGCCCTTCATACAACGCTGGGGCGTATCAACGCAGAAATGAGTGGATGGTGGAACATTCTGCTCAGGTGATTGCAGTGTTCAATGGTGAAAAGAGCGGAACAAAGAATACGATAGATTATGCGAAGAAGTGCGGAGTACAAATCACGATTATTAAAGCTTAGGAGAGGTTTGAACATGACTGTCATTTATGAAAAGCACTACTCTCATCCCACACTCGAAGAGGAACTGAAAGAGTTAGAGGAGTACCGGAGAGAGCTTGAAAAAGACCCAGATTATAAGCCGGAACCACCAAAGACCTTTGAGGAGTTTTATCAAGATATGATGGATAATCGCACGATTATCCCTATTCCTGAAAAAATAGAAAAGGCGGACGAGTTCATCAAACTTGCGATAGAAATATCGGAACTGTACGAACTTGATACCAAGATTTCAGAGAAGGATAGCTGTATAGAGGTTAATTACTCCTTTGATTGTGCTGGGGACATGGTATTTTTATTGTCTGTGTTTAGAAAGGCTGATAGCATTTCTTTCTTCACTGATATTTACGGATTTGATATTACAATCTCCCTCGATTATTATACCCATGCTGTGTATAACAAAGGGAGGCTTGTTCGTCCGATTGATTTGGAAGATTAAGACCAGCCCAAAGTAAGAAAAATTATTGCCTAAAAAGGGCGAAATACTGCCCGTAAGGTTGTTGATTCGACTGCAATGTGCTATAATAAAGCCATGTCGATAACTGAAGGAGAGACGAAAATGGCTGTTAGCTATAAGAAACTCTGGCATATCCTGTTGGATAGGGATATGAAGAAGAAAGACTTAGCGGAGCTTGCAGGGCTGACTTCCTACACGATAAAGAAGCTCAGCAGAGATGAAGCTGTTTCTACGGAGGTTGTTGGTAAGATTTGTACTGCGCTGGATTGCCGGGCAGATGATATTATGGAGTTTCATCAAGATTGATAGATGGTAGTAAGGCGATATAAAACCTAAGTGGAGGTATTGGACATGGCAAGGGCAGCAAAACCCAAAAAAGAAGTCAGTATGGAGGAAGCGCTCTGGAAGTCGGCTGATAAACTCCGAGGTTCTGTAGAACCTGCGGAGTATAAGCATGTCGTTCTGAGTTTGTTTTTCCTAAAGTTTGCGAGTGATAAATTTGAGACTCAGAGGGAAAAAATCAAAGCGGCAGGGCAGGAGAAGTTCATTGAAATGGTGGACTTCTATACAAAGGATAATGTGTTTTATCTCCCCCCTGAGTGCCGTTGGGATTATATCATGGAAAATGCTAAACAAGATGATATAGCCCTCAAAATTGACACTGCTCTCTATACTATAGAAAAGTCTAACCCTTCTCTTAAAGGAGCCTTGCCGGATAACTATTACTCACGCCTTCATTTGGACACAGCAAAGCTGGCGTCGCTCCTTGATGAGATTAACAGGATTAACACCAGCGATGAGGAAAACGACATCATTGGTCGTGTTTATGAATACTTCCTCGGAAAGTTTGCTCTTGCGGAGGGGAAAGGCAAGGGCGAGTTCTATACGCCTAAATGTATTGTCAATCTGATTGCTGAAATGATTGAGCCATACGAGGGGATTCTGTATGACCCTTGTTGTGGCTCTGGCGGAATGTTTGTGCAGTCCATTAAGTTCGTGGAAGCGCATCGGGGAAATAAGCGGAATGTTTCCATCTATGGACAGGAATACACCAGCACTACATTCAAGCTGGCAAAAATGAATCTTGCGATTCGTGGTATCTCAGCCAATTTAGGTGAGCAGGCAGCAAACACCTTTACAAATGACCAGCACAAGGATTTGAAAGCAGACTTCATTATGGCGAACCCACCTTTTAATCAGAAAGAATGGCGAGGCGAAGATGAGTTGACCGGCGATCCACGCTGGCGGGGATATGAGGTGCCACCAACAAGTAACGCCAACTATGGTTGGATTCTGAACATCGTTTCTAAGCTATCGCAAAATGGTGTGGCGGGTTTTCTGCTCGCTAACGGAGCGCTGTCTGATGATGGTACAGAGCTGAAAATCAGACAGCAACTTATCGAGAACAATCTTGTAGAAGCTATTGTCATTCTTCCTCGCAGCCTGTTTTATACCACTGACATTAGCGTTACCCTCTGGATTCTCAATAAAAATAAGAAGGCACGAGTGGTTGAGCAGAACGGGCAAGTCAAGCGTTATCGGAACCGAGAGCGTGAAATCCTCTTTATGGACTTGCGGCAGATGGGAAGCCCGTATGAAAAGAAGTATATTGAGCTGACAGAAGAGGATCGGGCAAAAGTAACAGCAACTTATCATAACTGGCAGCAAGTTGGGTACGAAGAGACCTATCAGGACATACCGGAATTTTGCTATTCTGCCTCCTTTGATGAGGTTAAGAAAAAGGGATTTACCCTTGTTCCAAGCCGGTACATAGAGTTCATAAACCGAGACGAGAACATTGATTTTGACACGAAGATGAAAGCTCTGCAAGGAGAACTGAAAGACTTGCTCATTCAGGAAGAGAAGTCAAAGGCAGATCTATTGGCGGTGTTTAAGGAGCTGGGGTATGAAATTGAATTATAAGCGACTTGGACAGTATATTCGAGCAGTCGATGTTAGAAATAGTGATGGGAAGGAAGATAACCTTCTTGGTGTTTCAGTTCAAAAGGTCTTTATGCCATCAATCGCAAATACCGTAGGTACTGATTTCACAAAGTACAAGGTAGTGAAGCGGGGGCAGTTTACTTACATTCCTGATACCTCTCGGAGAGGGGACAAAATAGGGATTGCTCTCCTTGAGGATTATGAAGAGGGGCTTGTAAGCAATGTATATACCGTTTTTGAGATTATAGATGAGAAGCAACTCATACCCCAATATCTCATGCTTTGGTTTTCCAGACCTGAGTTTGACCGTTATGCAAGGTTCAAGTCGCATGGAAGTGTAAGAGAGGTGTTTGACTGGGACGAATTGTGCAAGGTGGAGTTGCCTGTTCCTCCCTATGAGGAACAGCTTGAGATAGTTAATAGCTATCGTGCAATCACAGAGCGAATAGCTCTAAAGAAATGGATAAATGATAATTTAACTGAGACAGTTCAGGCAATATATAGGTCAATGTTTTTAGACGCAAAATATCAGTTCGAGCATAAGCCGCTTTCGGAATTGTGCAGTAAAATAGGTAGTGGAGCAACACCAAAAGGGGGAAAAACGGCTTACTGTGATACTGGAATAACGCTTATTCGTAGTACAAATGTTGTAGACTATGGCTTTATTTATGATGGGCTGGCGCACATAACGAATGAACAGGCGGACGCTTTATCAAATGTGGTTGTTAATTCTGGCGATGTCTTATTCAACATAACTGGCGTGTCTGTTGCACGATGTTGCATGGTTCCCGATGATGTGATTCCAGCAAGAGTCAACCAGCATGTAATGATTATCCGTCCCGTAATGGGCAAAGATATGAGTTACTATATCATGGCTACGCTCTGCCATTCAGAAAACAAATCAAAATTGCTTGGCATAGCGCAGTCTGGTTCAACTCGTGAAGCTATCAATAAACAAGAGATGGAGCAGTTCACTATCCCTGTTCCTTTTGAAACTGCCGTCCATGAGTTCGGCAGAAAAGTTGAGACTTTATTTACAAACATATCGACAAACATCAATGAAATCAGGCAACTACTTGATATGCAGAGACTTTTGCTATCTCGGCTCTCAAGCCGCTAAATTATCATTTATCGAAGGGAGGAACTCTCGTTGTTGGAAAAGGCAAAGCAGAAGTTTGACTCCATGAAGGAGGAAAGGACTAAGAAGAAGGCAGAGAAGAAACGAATGCGGCTTGAAGCTGAGGCAGAGGAGCTTCGCATTATGCAGGAACGGCTTGCTCAGGAGAGAGAAGCCCTTGAGATGGAGAAGAACCGCCTGCTTCAGCTTGACGATAAGGCTCTCATGGTGGAGTTGATATTTGCTGTTCGTGGGTTTCATGAAGAGTTTACCACAATAAAAGATAGGCAGAACGAATTAGAAAATGACCTTGCTGATCTGAACTCTCGTTTAGATTCGCTGGCAGATGATATAGAATCACTGGAATCAAAGGTCTACAGTAGTGGGGACTGATAGCCTTGCTGCGTATGTGTCCGGCATAAACTTCCACCAACGGCGGAAGAAAATCTGAGGGACTGCCGTTGCCTGTCGTTCTCTACAATAAAGGAGATACGACAATGAAAGAGGTTCTGATTACTGAGATAGAGCAGCGTATGTTGCCGTTTCTGAACAATGAGCAGTTAGCGCACCTACAAGATGCACTTGAGTATGTGCTTCATGGCTATGAGATATGTAAGGAGCAGGGGAACAAACAGAAACCGGTTGATGCTGTCAAAGCATTTCTTTCAGCAAAGCGAGTGGAGGGGTGTTCCGAAAAGACCCTGAAATACTACCAGAGTACGATAGAATCTATGATAGCGGGGATTGGAAAGCCGCCACAGCAGATTATGACGGACGAAATAAGGCGGTATCTCACAGACTATCAGACCGAAAGAAACTCAAGCAAAGTTACTATAGACAATATCCGGCGTATCCTTTCGAGCTTCTTTTCGTGGCTGGAGGACGAGGACTACATCGTGAAAAGTCCGGTCAGGCGTATTCATAAGGTCAAGACCGGAAAGGTCGTCAAAGAGGTTTACTCAGATGAGGCGCTGGAACTGATGCGGGATAGTTGCACAACAATTCGAGATCTGGCGCTGATAGATCTTCTGGCTTCATCTGGAATGCGTGTAGGTGAATTGGTAGCGCTAAACCGAGATGACATCAACTTCAACGAGCGGGAATGCGTTGTTTTCGGCAAGGGAGATAAGGAGCGTTTGGTCTACTTTGATGCCAGAACAAAGATACACCTGCAAAATTACCTTGATAGCCGATCTGACGACAATCCTGCGCTCTTTGTTTCACTGTCCATACCACATAAACGCTTGATGATTAGCGGGGTTGAAACGAGGCTTCGAGAGATGGGTAGGCGGCTGAATATATCAAAGGTTCATCCGCACAAGTTTCGGCGCACTTTGGCGACAACCGCTATTGATAAGGGAATGCCTATTGAGCAGGTGCAGCAGCTCTTGGGACACCAGAAGATTGACACCACCATGCACTATGCAATGGTGAAACAGCAGAATGTGAAATCAGCCCACAGGAAATACATTGGATGAGGTGAAATCGTGTACTCAAATTATGAACCGCTGGGAAGAAATATCCGCTTGGTTGATATTCGTAATAAGAATAACATTACCGAGCGGGTGCTTGGAATAAACATTGATAAGTTTTTTATGCCCTCTGTGGCAAATGTGATTGGGACAGATCTAAGCAAGTACAAGCTCTTGAAGAAGGGCTTATTTGCTTGTAATCCCATGCATGTGGGGCGTGATGAGAGACTCCCTGTTGCACTTTATGATGAGAACGAGCCGGGACTTGTCTCTCCAGCGTATTTCATGTTCGAGGTCATGGACGAGGAACATCTCATACCGGAATACCTGATGATGTGGTTTCGGCGTCCAGAGTTTGATAGGCAGTGCTGGCTTAGAACCGATGGCAGTGTGCGTGGTGGTATAACATGGGAGGATTTATGCCGCATGGAGCTTCCTGTGCCGGAGATCGGCATACAAAGGAAAGCTGTGAAAGCATTTCAAACGGTTACAGACCGGATAGAGTTGAAACGCAAGATAAATGATAATTTAGCGGCGTGATAATTGTGTGATTAATGCAGTGCGCATCTCATTCAACTGCAAAATCTCTGCCTGATTGATTTTCCTAACGTCTTCTATGGCTTCAAGTGATTTAGTTATTGACTCCATAGAAGCTTTACAAGGAAGATATACTGGAAGCTCACATTGTTTGGTAATTCCTATATACGCCCTTGTGCTTCCACCACCTGCAAAAGCCTCTAAGATGGATTGAAAGTAGTTTGATGAAAAGTAATATTTAAGATATACGCTACTTATTTTTTTAAGGACACGATAGTAAGTAACCTGCGGAGTTAGGATAATATAATCATATCCTTCAGGTACGATTGCAACTCTGCCAAGAGTCGCTTTATGTGTAAGCAATACATCATTAGGACGTGCAAAACCTTTGCGAAGAGATTTGGCTTGCTTTTCTGTAATGTATGCACACTGAGTTAAATCTACAAATCCATCTGATAAATTGTTTGCCATAATAAATGGAACACCAACCGACACATAATCACTTACTTTAGGGTGGATTTCGCCGTGATTACCATCCATAGGCGGTTCGATATATTGCATATCAATCAGTTCTTGCACAGTGTATTTCGTCCAATCATATCCGTTATCAATGTCGGACGCATATTGGTTGTAAAGAACACAAGAACATTGTTCTGCTAAATTATCATTTTCCATTGTGAAGGAGGGGAAAACGGAATGAGTTTGATACTATGCCCAGAGTGTGGGACAAAAATCTCAGATAAAGCTACGAGTTGCCCGCACTGTGGCTTTGTGAGTGCTGATCCCTCCCGTCCTATAAGTGAACAGGATACTTACGAAATGGTGCCTGCTTTCGGATATGACATAGAAGAATGGAAACCCAACAGAGGACAGCTTAGTATTATGTCTGTCGAGGACAATAAAACTCTTGTCCAATTCTTTGGCAGTTGGCAGAATATTCAACTTAGAGTACCTGCGATTGCAAAGGTAATAAAGTCGATGGCACACAAAGATAATATTCTTGTTGCGGATATGGATTCATATATCAAGGACTTGATAGATAAGGGCATTTACAGGTTTACAATAGACAAAAAGGGAAAGATCCTCCCTACAATTCGTGACTCTGGAGGAATTGTAAAGCAGGTTAGGTTAAAGGAAATGAGCTTCTCTCCAGAATTGGCTGGCTCGCTGAACAATCTAACTACCCATGCGGCGATGGCACAGATTCTTGACGAGATTGAGTATGTTGGAGACGCAATTCGTGGAATACATATCGAACTGCAAAATGATAGGATTGCATTGGCTGAAAGCACAAGGGACAAGCTCTTGCTGGCAGCAAAGATTCAGGACACAACGCTGCGTCAGGTCGCTGTTCTAAATGCTGTGGCATCGGCAACAGATGCAAAGCGTGTTTTAATGAGGAACTTTTCTGAGAATCTCCATTTTATTGAAGAGAACTCAGATAAGTCAGATTTGAAGCTACTAACAGAGGGGAAAAAGGGCAGAGATATACCACGAAAAGCCGAAGATGCTTTTCAGGCACTTGTGGCAATTATCAACTCGGTGCAGGCAGAATGTGAAGGGTACGCTATGCTTGGAGAATTTGAGTCAAGCAAGGAGAGCCTTTTGCAGTTTAAGTCCTTCATAATTGAAAATAAGCTGGACGATAAGGATACGCTTTTACTGCTAAATGAGAACACACCTCAAAGAAAAATGCCGGTGGTTGACGAGTTCATGCAGATATCCAAAAGGATTACCAGTTTTGACGCTGATACGCAGTTGAATGGTCGTAATATTCTTATGATAACGGAGGGCAGTGAAGATGAAGGTGATGAATAGAAAGTTTATCGAAAAAAATGAGAACACCTGCAAAAAGTGCGGAGAGCCTTTAAGGAGTACGAACAGGCGGGGAATCTGCGATAGCTGCCGGAGAAAACGGACAAAAGCGATAAGAGAAACATTAGGAGCGAGTTTCGTAATCGCTCTTGCCGTAATTCCAGGGGTAAAACACCTTGGTGGGAAAAAATAGTTTTTTCGGAGATGAACACAATGCCGAACTTCAATGAACACGCCTTAGAAATGTCCATCATGCAACTCTTTCAGGATGAGGGCTATACATATCTGAGCGGTGAAAAGCTCCACAGGGAACGGAGCGAGGTCTTGCTGACTGAGGACATTCGCAGCTTTCTCCTGAACCGGTATGTGGAAGAAGGGCTTACTCCGAGCGAGGTTGAGAACATCATTCTTATGCTGAAAAGTGTTTCAGGGACTCTCTATGAAGCCAACAAAACTTTTATGAAGATGCTATGTGATGGATTTATCTTTAACAGAGAGGACAGAACGCAAAAGGACATTTTTATTGAGCTGGTTGATTTCAACGAGCCAGACAAAAACACTTTCAAGATTATCAATCAGATGGAGATTGATGGTATCAACAATCAGAAGCGAATACCCGATGGTGTAGTCTACGTAAATGGGCTACCTTTGGTGGTTTTTGAGTTCAAAAGCGCTGTTAAGGAGAATACCACTATCTCAGATGCCTATACTCAGCTCACTGTCCGGTATCGCAGGGATATACCGGAGCTTTTCAAGTACAATGCCTTTGTTGTGATCAGTGATGGTGCTAATAATAAATACGGCTCCTTCTTCTCTCCCTATGATTTCTTCTATGCATGGAGAAAAGTCAACCCAGACGATAGGGAGTTGGACGGGATCGATTCTCTTGTCACGATGGTTCAGGGGCTTTTCCGAACAGATAGGCTTCTTGCGGTTATTAAGGACTTTATATACTTCCCTGATTCCTCTGACAAAGACTTGAAGATTGTTTGTCGTTATCCACAATATTTCGCAGCATCTAAGCTCTTTGACAATATCAAGCTCCATCAGCGTCCAGAAGGGGACGGAAAAGGAGGCACATACTTCGGCGCTACTGGTTGCGGAAAAAGCTATACCATGCTTTTCCTGACCCGTATGCTCATGAAGAGTACATACTTTCATAGTCCTACTATTCTTGTGATTACCGACCGAACCGACCTTGATGACCAGCTCTCTAAGTTGTTTGTTGGCTCCAAGAAGTACATTGGAGATGATACTGTTATAAGCATTGATTCTCGTGAGACGCTTCGCAGGGAGCTTCAGGGGAGAGAAAGCGGAGGCGTTTACCTCACAACAATTCAGAAGTTTACTGAGGATTTAGATCTTCTTACCGACAGGGAAAATGTTATCTGCATTTCTGATGAAGCACATCGGAGCCAGATTAACCTTGACCAGAAAGTGAGAGTGACTGAGGACGGAGTGAGCCGCACCTATGGGTTCGCAAAGTATCTCCACGATTCTCTTCCTAACGCTACCTATGTCGGATTTACCGGAACGCCAATAGATGCCACCATTGAAGTGTTTGGAGCGGTTGTGGACGCATATACCATGACTGAGGCTGTGCAGGACGGAATTACTGTAAATCTCGTTTATGATGGTCGTGCTGCAAGGGTGCTGCTCGATCAGGACAAGGTTCGGGAGATTGAGGAATACTACGACAAGTGCGAAGCGGAGGGCGCAAATGAATATCAGATCGAGGAAAGCCAAAAAGCGGTCGCACACCTTGATATGATTATCGGAGACCCAGATAGACTTCGTGCTGTTGCAGAGGACTTTATAACCCACTATGAAACAAGGGTGGCTGAGGGTGCGACTGTTGCCGGAAAAGCCATGTTCGTTTGTTCAAATCGCACGATTGCTTATCAATTCTACAAAATCGTTACTGAGCTGAGACCGGAATGGACGGAAAGAAAAGTCTGTCCCGATGGTGTAGCTCTGCCAGAAGAGGACAAAAGAGAGTTGAAACCTATCGAGAAGATAAAGATGGTAATGACTCGGAACAAGGACGATGAAGAAGCCCTATATAATATGTTGGGAACAAAGGACGATAGAAAGGAACTCGACCGGCAATTCAAGAATGAAAAGTCTAATTTCAAAATTGCTATCGTAGTGGATATGTGGCTGACGGGCTTCGATGTTCCGGCGCTGGATACGATTTACATTGACAAGCCGATCCAGCAACATACACTTATCCAGACAATCTCCAGAGTGAATAGGGTCTGTGAGGGCAAGGAGAAGGGATTGGTCGTTGATTATATCGGCATAAAGAAAAATATGAACCTTGCCTTGAAGAAGTACACAAACTTTGAGGCTGACGAGTTTGAGGGGATAGAACAATCTGTCACGATTGTAAAAGATCAACTTGAAGTCCTGAGCAGTATATTCTACAAGTTCAACAGTAGCCGATTCTTTGAGGGAACGCCAAAGGAACAGCTTGAGTGTTTGAACAAAGCGGTGGAGTTTGTTCAGCTTTCCGAAGAGATGGAGACTCGCTTTATGGCGGCTGTCAAGCGCATGAAACAAGCCTTCAACCTGTGCAGTTCCAGTGACGCTATATCAGATGAGGAGAGGAACTATATCCACTTCTATTGTGCTGTCCGATCTGTCCTATTTAAGCTGACGAAAGGAGAAGCACCGGATATTTCTCAGATGAACGCTCGTGTTCGTGAGCTACTGGAAGGAGCTATTCAGTCAGATGGGATTGAGGAACTCTTTGAAACAGGAAAGCATATCTCTGTTGACATTTTCAGTGATGAATATATGGACAAAATCAATGCGATTCAGCTTCCTAATACTAAGGTAAAGCTTTTACAGCGTTTGCTTTCTCAGGCGATTAACGAATACAAGAAGGTAAATAAGATAAAGGGTATTGAGTTTGGAGATCGGCTAAGAAGAGTGGTCGATGAGTACAATAATCGCAGGCGTGATGAAGCGTATGCAAACGAAGTTCTTGATGATGTTGCAGAGCAGCTCGCAAAGCTCCTTGAGGAACTAAAAGCCGATAAGAACTCTTTTGAGGAGATGGGGATTTCTTACGAGGAAAAGGCGTTCTATGATATTCTCAAGGCAGTAGCCAAAAAGTATGAGTTTGACAATGAGTACGATGATGAAAAGATGCGGGAGCTGGCAAGGCGAGTAAAGGCGGTTGTAGATGATAAGACCAAGTACACAGATTGCTTTGTGAAAGATGACATCAAAGCGAGCATGAAAGTGGATTTGATTCTACTGCTTGACGAGTTCGGATATCCACCTGTGACAATGGACGATGTATATAAAGAAGTTTTGGAGCAGGCAGAAAACTTCAAGAAATACGCAGAGTAAGGGATACTCAAGTAGACATTCTACAAGAAGAGCCAACATGGGGAGTTGACCCTCATGTTGGCTCTTTGTATTTCAACTTCTAAGTGTGCGGATAAGGTCTTTCAGAAAAGCCTGATCCAAACTCGATATGAGCTGTCTTGCGTTACCCTTGCGGGTGATTTAGGAGGGGTCTCCGTCCTGCAAATATCCGCACAGTTGACTGTATGGATCGTAGCCAGCCTCTTTGATGGATTCCACTATGGAATCGAAAACTTCCTTTGGATTTTCAATCATGGCTTACCGTCTCTCCCTCCGAAAAGTCAAGACTGCAAAAAAGTCTGCCGGATAAGTCAACTATATCGTCAAGAGGTATCTCAGCACCAGACTCCATGATGAGAATACGCTCATACGGTTGTATTTTTCTAATGACTCCTTTGGTCTCGATATAAGAGCCGCCAGCTTTTTTCCCGTCCTCTACAAAATGCAGAATTGTCACAACAGGGTGTTTGCTCAAATTGTTTTGCAACAGATTGAGTTTAGCGTTTAGCGCTTCAATCTCATCTTCTGTCAGGTCTTTTCTTGTGTCGGTTACTCTTGCCGATTCAGCAACAAGACTGTCATAACCGGTGAGGGCTGCAAAAGGTGAGAACTGTGCTGCTCGATTGAGTCGAGACATCTGAGGGCGCTTTTGTGACACATGATGCTCATGGTCTATGATGTCTCCATATTCCGTTCTACCATCACTCATAATGTATCACACCTTTCTTACGCCTTGTGACCGCCAATCTGCTTGTTGCGCTCCATAGCGGTTGCCCCTTCGTGCATATTCAGCCCTTTTATAATGGCGTTTTTCCCGAACTTGTCTCTGATGCCTATGAGTGCTTTTTGAATCTTCAACTCTCGTTCCTGTTCTTCTTTTTCAGCCGCTCTTTGCTGTTCCAAAGCGGCATAATCAGTAAACAAGTCGAGTTGCTCTACCTCTGGTGCAGAAGACTTCGCCTCATTCTCAGAGATTAGATGAGTTACGGCAAGTGTGAAGCGGCGAACCAACAGATTCTTGTTGGCTATGCTGTCGTAGAGTGAACCCACAGCCTCCATGATTTTTGCGGTTGAGTAGGTTTGCAAGTCTAAGTTTTTGGAGCCATGTGCGGACTTGGGTACTTGCCGCCCATAGTAATCAGTTGTGATAGCCCCTTTGTATTTTGCTGCTCTTTTGGGGTCTGCGAGGTTTTCAATGTCGTATCCGACATCAAGGACAACCTGATCGGTGAACAGTCCAGCACGAACTAAGTCCATAGAGAGCAGGTCTGCCATTTCAAGGAGGACAATTCTGCCTTCATCAAATGAGTAGGGGCGGGAGAGAACCTGCCCAGAACTGAGGCTTTTTGACTCTGGCTGATATGCTTTGCAATCTGCAATCTCGGTAGGCTCCCAGCCCCACGCATGATCTATCAGCAGCTCAGCATTTACCCCAAACAGCTTATAGAGCAGATCTTCGTTATAATAATCGGTATCCTTGCCCTCGGAACATCGGGCGATGTCGCCCATTGTAAACATTCCGTTCTGTTCTAATTTTCGGGCAATACCCCTACCAACTCGCCAGAAGTCTGTTAATGGCTTATGTGTCCAGAGTTTCTCCCGATAGCTCATCTCATTCAGCTCGGCAATACGAACCCCGTCCTTGTCGGCGGGGATATGCTTTGCCTCGATGTCCATTGCTATCTTGGCAAGATACATATTTGAGCCGATTCCGGCGGTCGCTGTGATTCGGGTTTCTGTCAGAACCTCTTGAATCAGCATCATCGCAAAACTATGAGCAGTCATGTTATAGGTGGAAAGGTAGGGCGTAGCGTCAATGAACACCTCGTCTATGGAGTAGACCAGAATATCGTCCATCGAGACATAACGCATATATATCCCCACGATGTCCTTGCTGTACTCCATGTAATAAGCCATGCGAGGTTGCGCCACAACAACATCAAGCTCCAAAGATGGGTCTTTCTTTAGCTCTGAGGCAAAGATGGACTTGTCCCTGAACCGGTGCTGAGGTGCTTTTCGCAGCCGCTCTCTATTGGTTTCCTTAATGCGCTGCTTGGCTTCAAAAAGCCTTGCACGACCGGAGACACCGATGGACTTAAGCGCAGGGGAAACAGCAAGGCAGATCGTCTTATCTGTCCTGCTTTCGTCAGCAACCACAAGGTTGGCGTCAAGAGGGTCTAAACCTCTCTCTGCGCATTCCACCGAGGCATAGAAGCTCTTGAGGTCGATTGCTATGTAGGTTTTCTCTTTCACGCTGCCGCCTCCTTTGTGGTGTTCTATCCGATAAACTGGAAGTTAAGCGGTCAATATTTTTTCAGTTTCAGCTATGTCTTTTTCAATTAGAGGGTGCATACTGTCTTTGTATTTTGATAGATCGGCATTCTGTAAACATGACAGTATTCTTGGAACATACTTTGGTTTTGCGATTCCCACTTCTGCAAGAGCCTTTATGCACTGTCTGGCGGTTATCGGCTTATCATCCGTTATATGAGAGAGAAAATCCGATATAATAGCATCAAATAGATTAGCCTCATCCCATTGAGCATTTGCGGCAAGAATATACAGAACTCGGTTTCTGACTAATGATTTTGGGTGGTCAAGCAAAGATGCAAAGTCATTGAAATACTCATACCATTCATCAGTCTCTCGGCTTTCCAGTATAATTTTGTCAGCAAGAGCGCAGGCATATTTATCGTCTTTCGCTGTCAACTTCGCTACAATGTTTTCCTTCATGGCAATCCATCTCCCAAATCCCGATTTTATCGGTCTGCTTTAATCAAGCCATCTGCCCAAGTAGATAACTCGTCAATGCTTACATTGTTGTTGAACTTCCGTCCTTTGAGGAGTGTTGCGCCCTTGCAGCTCGGTAGCAGCTTCTCATTAGTTTTACCCATATCGCTTCCGCCGGAAGTTGCAAAGGGTATGATTGTCTTGCCGGACAGGTCGTAGGTCTCAAGGAATGTATTGATGATGGTCGGCGCAACATACCACCAAATCGGAAAGCCCACGAAAAGCGTGTCATAGTCGTTCATATTGTCACGCACTTCTTTGATAGCAGGACGAGAAGAGGGGGCGCTCATCTCAATAGAGCTTCGAGATTGTTTGTCCGTCCAGTCCAAATCTGCTTTTGTATATGGAACGGTAGGCTCAATGGAAAAGATGTCAGCGCCGATTGCTTCTGCCAACTTTTCCGCAACCTTTGCCGTAGTTCCGCTTGCGGAGAAGTACACTACTAAGACCTTACTCATGTTTATTACCTCTTTCAACTTTTGTATTTTAAGAAATCATTTCTGTGTTCCTGCGGACGGAGCCGATACCCCTGAGAAATAAGTGTGTCGGCTTTGAGTGCCACGAGGTTCACATCGGAGCGCATGGTTCTTGCGATCTGCTGCACATCGCAGCCCTGCTCTGCAAGCTCCAAGAAATCATCATCAGGAATAGCGATCTGCGAGGCAAAGATATTTGCCTCATATTCCATTCTGCTGTCCCGAATGTCAAAGATATTAAACTCCTTGAAGCCGCCTGCTTTGGTGGCTTCATCTCTATGTAAGCTGTCATGTCCCAGCTCGTGAAGCAGGACGATGTTCTCCATCACAGGGTGCAGATCTTCCTTAACGAACATGAAGCGGTTTCGCATGATGACCTTGTATGCTCCCTTTTGAGATTTGAACGGACAGTACATAATCTCTATGCCGAGTTCGTCGGCTATCCTGTGGGGATCACGAGTCCCACACAGCTTAACTATTTGATTCGCCCTGCGGACGATCTCAGATGTAGAGGCGTACAATGACCCTCACCCCTTTCCTTACGGATTATTATATCAAGGGTGAAGTCCGTTAAAGGGGACTCAGCCTTGCTCGGTATAGCGCTTGGGCGTGTACTTCTTGTTTTTCTCTTTAGCGATCCAGTATGCCTCGGTGATGGCTCTCATCATCACATCCATATCCTCTTCTGCCATCTCACCCCCTGCAAAAAGACCGGTTACTTCGCTCATAAGCTCCTCAGCCTGTTTAGCACCTCTGGAACCGTACTTCTCTGCGGCTTGGGCAACGAGAGTGCCGTTCTCGCCAAGCAACTCAGAGACCGGCACTTCAAGAGTCGAAGCGATTTTTTCTGATGCGTCAAAACGGGGACGAGCAACACCGCTCTCATATTTCTGAATCATACGACGGGAGAGACCGGAGCGTTGGGCAAGCTGCTCCTGAGTCAGCCCTTTTTGTTCTCTAATTTTCTTTAGACGCTCGCTGAATGTCATAACCATTCTCCTCCGACTACTGTTTATTGAAAGGCGAACTTAATTTCTCAAAAGCCTATTGACACGAATATGAGTTCCCGTTATAATGAAAACGCAAAGAGAACTTGAGTTCACAAACCAATCTTACAATGAGAATCTAAATTCGTCAATAGTTTTTTCAAATTTCTTTTGGAAATCTGGTGAAAAAATGTGTAGAAGGAAGGTATATGTCACAGTAAACGCCGAACACAAGCCGGACGGTTCGTGCCTGCCGAAAACAATACGAATGGCAGACGAGGAGGAGTACGAGATCGACAGAGTGCTTCAAGTCCGCAGGGCTGCTTCAGAAGTTGGTGGTCGTGGTATTCGATACACCATAAGAATCGGGCGCAGTGAGACACACCTTTTTGATGAAGAGAATGGGCGCTGGTTTGTGGAAGCGAAGTTTGGGTAAAGGAGGAAGCATTGAAAAGGTTATCCCGAAAAGACCTTGAGGTTATCGCAAATCGGGTTATCCGAGCATACATGAAGCTGCCAGAGGTAGCAAATCAACCAGTTTATCGGATATATCCTGAGATTCTTGCTGAGAGCCTGTTAGGTCTGAAAATTGACTATCAGCACCTTTCCTTTGATGGCTCTATCCTTGGAATGACCTCTTATGAGAGGATAGGGATAGAATTGCCGGGGTGCGACGACTCTGGAGAGGTTTACTACCTCGATGGAAAAACTGTTTTGATTGAAAGTGATCTGCGGGAATGTGTGGAGCAAAATGGGCGAAGGAACTTCACCATTATGCACGAGACAAGCCATCAGGTCTTGAAAATGCTTTTCCCGCAGGATTATGGTGCAAAGCCGCATGAGAGACCGATCCACTTTTGTAAAGCGAATACTGTCCGAAGAAAACCCATATCGGATTGGGAAGAATGGCAGAGCAACGCCCTCGCCTCTGTTATGCTCCTTCCGAAAAGACTTGTCGAACAAGCTATGCGTCTGTTCGATGTGCAGGGAGGAATACGGATGCTCAATAAGATTTTCGCTAAAGAAGAGTATGATCGGTTTGTTGGAATGACGGAGTTGTTGGGGTGTTCCAAAACTGCATTGGCAATCCGCATGAAGCAGCTTGGGTATATCGGAATGGATTACCTCGACAACCCGTACCGGCTGTTAGATGTGGAGGAATACTGAAATGGCAAGAATGAATATTCAACAGATCAACCCTGAGCGGTACGCACAGGTGAAAGCAGCACAGGACTCGCTAAAGAGACAGTGCAGCGGAATGATGAAGATGGTTAGGCTCTGCCCGTACTGCGACCACAGGGTAGAAAATGTCGCAAGAGGGGAGCATGGCTATACATTTGCGAAATGCTCAAACTGCGGAGAGGAGGTGGTGTTCCCGCCAGTGTCCTTTAGAAAGTCCAGCTAAGACCAGAAATCCAGCAAGGCAAACAACAAAATAATCTAAAGCAAGATTTGTGCTACGGAGCCGCTTGATGCGTTGACTTCCAAATGCCACTTGACTACGACTTACTCCATAGGGAGTAGTCTGTCAGTGTGGCGTCAGTCAACGGGTCAAGTGGCTTTTTGCGTTCTCGTTTCATCGGCTTCGGGAAAGGAAACCGATGAAACGGACAACCATTTTGATTTACAAGGACATTACCGACCCTAAGAAGGGACTGAGGGAAGCTACACAAGGAGAATGGAGCGCCATTCTTCGAGGCAACAAAGGTTTACCGATGCGTGAGCGGAGATGCTTTATGGAGGACAGCTTTGAGGACTGTGGTGTTATCGACCGTATGTTTATTGAGGTGTCGTATGAAGAGTATTGCTGTTGGAACAGGGAAAATACCTTGAGCTACAGGAATAGGAAAGCAGGAGAGAATTTTGGTATCCTCTCGCTTGACATTTCGACAAAGAATAGTGAAGGAAGCGATTTGAAAGATGTTTTACCCGTTGATTTCGACCTTGAGGAAGAGGTCACAAGTGAGATGATGATGAAAACACTACGGGATTCGCTGAGCAAATGGAAACCGTGGGCTTGTGACATGCTCGACTTTTATTTGATGGGAAATGAACGGCTTTGTTCTTCGGCTTTGATAGAGAAGTACAGCGTGTCGTATGTGACTGTGGCGAAATGGAAAAAGATGTTCGGAAAATATATAAAGAAATTTTTTGAAAGGGGTTAAGATTCAAGGCTGTTTTTGTGCTGTTGAGGGGTAGAGGGAGACCTCAATACCTTAACGGAGGCACAAAATGAAATCCACAACAAAGTACATGGAAATCAGGCGTGGTTACATCTACTATGCAGATTTGTCCGGCGCTACTGGTTCGGAGCAAGATGGTATTCGTCCTGTCCTGATTATCCAAAATGATACCGGAAACAAATACAGCCCCACTGTGATAGCGGCAGCAATAACCAGCAAGGAAAAACGCTCGGATTTACCGACCCATGTGAATCTTGGAACCGAGTTTGGGCTGAGAGAACCCTCTATCGTTATGCTTGAGCAGATCAGGACAATCGACAAAACCCGGCTGGCCAGATATGTGGGGCGGGTAGATGTCAAGACAATGCGCTTAGTCGAAAAAGCAGTGAATATCAGTTTAGGGCAAGTCGGTTCGACAGGGGGTGCTTGTAGTGACGAATGACGAGAAGGAATTGGAGATTCCCGTCTGGCTCAAGGCGAATCTTACGGTTGAAGAAGCTGCCGCTTATACCGGTATAGGAATGAATAAGCTGAGAGAGCTTTCCGATGATGATTCCTGCGACTTTGTGCTATGGATTGGAAGAAAGCGACTCTTGAAAAGAAAGAAACTTGAGGAGTTCCTTGAAAACTCATTTTCTTTATGATCGTGTCAAAGGTGCGATTGTTGCAATCGCACCTTTGAGCTATCAAGCGGATAAATGTATCCTATGGGTAGCACATATGAAAAGGAGTGTTTCAGATGAACAAAGCGGAACAGCAGGTTCTTGTGCCGGTTTGGAAGAAGAGTAACCTCACTCTTGAAGAGGCGGCGGCTTACACAGGAATCGGGGTAAACAAACTGAGGGAACTGTCAGACACCGACTTTTGCGAGTTCGTTATCTGGATTGGCAAGAAGCGTTTGCTGAAACGAAAGAAGTTGGATGAGTATCTGGAAAAGGCATTTTCGATATGAGGAGGGAATGACATGGCGAACACAAGAAAGAATGTCCGACTCGATTCTAAAAGGGTCAGGCTCAAGAAGGGTGAGGGACAGCGGAGCAACGGAACCTATGAGTTTCGCTGGACAACCAAAGATGGCAAGCGCCATTCGATATACGCAGCAACATTAGAACAACTTCGTGAGAAGGAAACACAGGTCGTGATTGACGAGCATGACGGTATCCGCAACGACATCACCAGTAAGACGGTGAATGATGTCTATGAGTTGTGGGTAGAGTTGAAACGGGGGATAAAGGACAGTACCTTTAAGAACTACATTTACATGTATGAAACCTTCGTTAAGCCAACTTTCGGAAAGAAGCGGATCACAACGGTTAAGCGCTCCGATGTAAAGCGCTTCTACAATCGGTTGAAAGAGGACAGGGGCATGAAGGTCTCTACCATTGATAATGTCCACAATGTTCTCTACCAAATATTCCAGTTTGCGGTCGATGACGACATGATTCGAGCAAATCCAACGAGCAAGATGATGAAGGAACTTAGAATCTCCTATGGGAACGACAGCGAGAAGAGAAAGGCACTGACGGTCGAGCAGCAAAAGTTGTTTCTGAGCTTCTTGCAGCGCCATCCTCAATACAGCCATTGGTATCCTGTTTTCTATATCATGCTCTATACCGGAATGCGAGTTGGTGAGGTAACAGGGCTACGGTGGAATGACATTGATCTGGAATCCGAAGAAATAGAGGTGAACCATACGCTGGTCTATTACAACCACCGAGACGAGAAAGGATGCTATTTTAGCATAAACACGCCCAAGACCGCCGCCGGTTGTAGAGTGATTCCCATGACCAAGGGAGTGAAAGAAGCATTCCTGATGGAGAAAGCCTATCAGGAAGAGGCTGAGATAAAAAGCGTAGGGACTGTTGATGGATACCACGACTTCATCTTCATCAATAAAGATGGAAATGTCCAGCATTACGGTACTCTGAACAAAGCAATTCGGAGGATTATCAGGGATTGTAACGATGAAGTCCTTGAGATGTACGGCATAGACTCAGATCCGATCCTTCTGCCGGACTTTAGCTGTCATACACTGAGGCACACCTACGCTACGAGATTATGCGAGGCGGGAATCAATATCAAGGTTATTCAAGATGTTATGGGCCATGCGGACATTGATACCACGATGAATATCTATATTGATGTTACCGCAGACCTGAAGAAGAAGGAAATCACGACCTTTGACTCTTTTATGGAGGGACAAAAGGATAAAGATGAATCTGCATAAAGAAGCAAGCCCTGCGACATTGTGTTGCAGGGCTTGCTCGCACATTTCTCATATCAGAAAAAGACCTTTATTATATAAGGTACACTAAGGGAATGAGGTGTGCTTTATGAAAAATAGTTTTGCTACAATCCATCCTGAGCTGGTTTCGGAGTGGTCGGAGAAGAACCTACCCCTGACACCCGAAATGGTATCTTACGGCTCCAATAAGGTTGTTTGGTGGCGTGGTAAGTGTGGGCATGAGTGGGAAACAAGCATAAAGGCACGATCACATGGGGAGAAATGCCCCATCTGTGATGGCATAAGAATTGCTGAGGGTATCAATGACCTTGCAACAACACACTCCCTGATTGCTGCTGAGTGGTCTCCGCAGAACCTACCGCTTTTACCAACGATGGTTGGCGCTGGCTCCCATAAGAAAGTATGGTGGAGGGACAAGCTGGGGCATGAGTGGAGGGCTGAGGTTAGGGCAAGAGTGAGAGGAACCGGTTGTCCCTACTGCTCCCATAACAAGGTGTTGGAAGGGTTTAATGACCTTGCTACACGATTTCCAGAAGTCGCCGCTGAGTGGTCTGAACGCAATTTGCCTTTACTTCCAACGATGGTAACTGCTTTTGCAAACAGAAAGGTATGGTGGAAGTGCAGCGAGGGGCATGAATGGTACACGCTGATTTCTACCAGAGCTGGAGGAAGCAAATGTCCATATTGTAGTGGGATTGAGCTTCTCAAGGGATTCAATGACTTCGCTACCCGTCAGCCAGAGCTTGCGGAGGAATGGTCTGATAGAAATCTTCCGTTGACACCGGATATGGTGAACGAGAAATCAAGGAAGAAAGTCTGGTGGAAATGCAGAGTTTGCGGTTTTGAATGGCAGTCGCTTGTAAAGAGTCGTATCAAGGGTACTGTCTGTCCTGTCTGCGCTGAAAGGGCAGTGAAAGAAGGGTATAACGACCTCGCAACCACTGACCCAGAAATGGCAGCAGAGTGGAACTTTGAAAGAAACGAGGGGATTTTACCGAGGCACATTTCGAGGAACTCTTTGAGGTTCGTTTGGTGGAAAGACCAATATGGACACGAGTGGCGTGACAGAGTGTTCAATAGGGCGGTGGAGGGTGCGGGGTGCAAGGAATGCGAGAGAGAGTTTAGGAGCGCATATCCCCAACTTCTGATTTCGCTATATGTAAGAAAGCTGGGAATCGAAGTGATAAACGGCTCAGAGGAAGCATCTGGCGTCCCAATAGAAAACTACATACCAGCGTTGAGGCTTGCTATTGAGACTTCGGAGAGATTAAAGGGGGAAGCTAAGGTGAAAGGGTATATTTGTGAGAAACAAGGGATTCGGTATATTTGGATTCCGCTGAAACGAAAAGACAGTCTGGCAGGATTTGCCCAGAGGGTGAAAACGGCGCTTCAGAAAGCCCATGTCTATATTTCCACAGACGAGGAGAAAGATGTAGAATTACTGCGCCGCCTGTTTGAAGATTGGAGGCGGAGTGCTGAAACCGCTTGAAATGAAAAAGGCGATATGCTATAATCTACCTATCTTTAACTTGGCATGGTCGCTCTAATCTGGGGAAAGGATAATAGCAACAGCCCAAGGACTTACGCCTTACGCCACGATTTACACCATTGTCCTTTGTCTCTGTAAGAATGGGTAAGAGCTGGTAAGAGAGCGAAATGCAAGGGGGGACGGTAGTATGAGCGATTGCAAGCAGGTAAGAGTTGGTGAAGGATGTGCTATCGACTTCCCCACAATGAAGCCGATTGACTGAGTAAGTTCGTATAAGTTCTTACACAGAGACATACAGAGGGTTATGGAGGGTGCTTACCACAGAGCTTACCACAATTTACGAAAACCGTACCACAAAAGATGCGGCGAGATTATGCAAATCTCCGCAAGTCCCCGCAACCCTCTGTAAATCTAAATGAACACAGAAGCCCACCGAGAAATCGGTGGGCTTTCTTTTTTGCGCTCGTTGCAATCCAAAGCGGAATGTGGCGGGCGCTTTTTTTGTTTTTCAAGCCCCTCGAATCTGCCTGAAAAAATTTTTTTGAAAAAGTGGTTTAATTTTTCGAGCTTTTTTTGCTGTTGTGGAGTGTGAGGCAAAACACCTCACGAGTTCCTTGAAAACTGAATACACATTCATCAGGTCGTTCCTGAGCGGAG
>QZEE01000025.1 GCA_009917445.1 bacterium D16-76
CTGCCGGAGGATTTCAGGAATACCGCAAACTCCGCACCCACCTCCGGGGTCTCTATCTGCGTGGAGCCATCATCGCAGTGCTTGATAACGGTGATTTTCCCCTTCTGCACAGTTTCAGGGCTGGTGACAGCCGGGGCCGAGTTAAACTCTACCTCATACTGTTTGGGATCAGCGCCCACAGGGTACACGGTTTCATCCAGCAGATATCCCTCGCTGGGAGTAATCTCCTGCACCGTCCAGCCGGAGCCGCAGGTGTAATAGCTGGTGGTAAAGTGCCCCTCGCTGTCGGTGGTATAGGTGTCCACCAGTTCGCCATCTTTATAAATACCATAGACAGCACCCGCAAGAGTAGCGTCACCCTGCTGAGTGCCGGTTTCTCCATCCACCTTGTTAAGAGTGATATTGAATTTCTTGAGGACGTTGCGGAAACTGGCGTTGGTGGCTTTCTCCCACTCAATATTGGCGGTCTGAGTGGCAGGTACCACATAGCGGATTGCCGTGTCCACTTCCTCCAGGGTGTACCCGCTGCCGATGGGAATATCGGTGAACTGCGCTACACCAGAGCTGTTCGTAGTGGCGTAGAGGTCAACGGTTTCACCCATGGAGGACGTACCGAAAAGGTGGAAACGAACGCCGCTGTTCAGGCCGTCCTCGCTGTTTTTGGTGACAGTCAGGCTGCCTTTCTGCAAGCTGTTATTGAAACTGACTGTCGCCGTCTGCCCGGCTGGAACTGTTACCTTTTGCGGCTCCTGGGGAACATAGTCACCAGCCATCTGCTCAGTGACGGTGTACTCCCCAGGCTGGAGACTGTCGATCTGCACCTCGCCCCGGCTGTTGGTGGTGACCGTCTGGTCGATGCCGTTGCCGGTAATGTGGAAGGTGATGCCCTCCACCTTGCCGTCCTCGGAGGTCTTGACGATTTTTGCGGAGCCATAGGATACGTTCAGCTTAAGATAGGCGGCGATGGGGTCGGTGACAGACTGGGTGTAGGTGACCGTATTCTGCTGGCCAACACCAGGCCCGAAGGTACCATCGTCCCACACAACCAGGCCCATGCGTTTGGAGTCCTTCTTGCTGGCACTGACAGTCACATCGCCGGTGGGAGCAGTGGGGCTGGTGATGGTCAGCACATCGCCGCTGGTGGTGAACTTCATGGCGCTGTAGTCAGAGGAAAACGTGTAGTTACCCAGCACCTTATTGGTGTCGGTCAGCGAGGCAGTGTACTGGCTGCCGTCCCATTCCAACTCGATAGTGGGCGCTTTTCCACGGCTCTTAGCCATGAAAGACGGTGTTTTGCTGTGGTTCTGGACACTGGTGACCATAGAGTTGTACTTGTCCATGATCCGGCTGCGCAGAGGGTGTCCAGGCTTGATGAAATCTAAGACAGGGTTCTTGCCGCCAGTGCTGACGTGACCGAAGTTTTCATCGCGTTCACCCACGATGGTCTCCCAAATCAAAAGCTGGGTCGCGTAGACGTGGGCCAGTTTATCCGCTGCGGCGCTGTTTTGGGACACCCAGGTGGGGTCGATATTGCCGTTGTAGCCGTACTGCAAAATCCGGCCAATGAGCGATTTTATGGTGTCGGCATCGATGGTCTTGTTGAGGGACGAGGGGTAGTTGTCCCAAAAGGTTTCGTCCTTCGCCGTGAAGGCGTGGGCGTTGTCGATGGGTGTACCCGGCTCGATACAATAGGCCACTTTCCCCTCATAGGAGCCGACGGCAAACGTGGCGAACATATCATAGGCGTCCATATACCAGCCGTTCATAAACTGGAGGTTATCCCGATCCCAATGGTCACGATTGGTTTCCGCGTCACGGGGAAAAGAAACCATATAGATTTCCGAGCGTTCCCCGGCGGCTTGGGCCGTGGTTCCGAAACTGGCGAACATGGAAAAGCACATGAGCAAGGCCATGACCAGCGCTATGCTTTTCCGCTTAACAGTAGATGTCATATTCTCTCCTTTTCTGCCCATCCGGGCAACAAAAAAAGGACACCACTTTTGCGGTGTCCTTGGTGTTGTTTTGCGATCATGCGTACCCGATATAGATGTTGTAGTTGTTCCCGCCGGTGGATTCGTACCATACCCACACGTCGGTGATATCCGGGTCATTTGCATATCTATTCAGCCTACTGCTGATGTCCCGCTCCAGGCAGGTGCTGTGCAGCCCGGCCCCGATGGGGTTGTCCCAGCAGTCTACCGCGCTGCTTTCCAGCCGCAAGCCCAGGCCCTGGGCATAGCTTTGGGCGTAGCCTATCCAGTAGCCGATATCGAAGGTGGGTTCCTCTATGACCGGCTCGGGCGTGGGTTCTGCCGGGGCCGGGGTAGGCTCGGCAGGTGCAGGAGTGGGGGCTGGCGGCTCCGGTGTAGGAACCGGAGTTGGTGCAGATGTGGCCGCTGGCGATGGGATGGGGGTGGCTTTCGCGGTGACTTTCAGGCAGGCGTCAGGTTCGGCGGCAGGTGGTTCAGGAGTAGGGGTAGATACCGCTGTTTTTGGCTTAGTGGCTGGATTTTCCTGCCGTACCTTGGGTTTCTGTGCCTTCTCCTGTTCAGCGGCAGGGTAGGCTTTGGGATTCTCCTTTTCCTTTTCTGCCGTATTCGGTCTGAACTTGAGGCCCGCTGCTATTTGTGCTATTATGGCGCTCGTGTCGATGTGTCCATCGCTGGTATCGGTGGGCGAGGCTACATTCAGTACAAGCGCCTGGGGTGCGGGTTCTGGCGCTGACTGTGTGGCCTGGGGCTGTTGCACCTGGCACCCGGCGCTGCTTATGAGCAGGGCGGCGGCTATAAGAGTGGTCAAGATTTTCTTCATGGATTTCATCCTTTCTTGGAGTTTTTCTTGACCACAAGCATATCACAACTTTTCAGAAAGTCCAGACCAATTCCGAATAAATATGCAACAAAGATTCAGCCGGAAATTCCTTGCAATCTGGGCGGAGCGCGGATAGTTTTTATGGCAGAACACCTCCCATCACATCGAAATAAAGGTAAACCCGGAGCTTTCCTCTACTTCCTCTTGGCTGATTTCCTCCGGCTGGGCGAAGCGCTCCATATACCGGTCAACTTCCGCATCCGTGAGGGAGCGAAGGCTTTCGCCGTTATCTCCGACCAAAATGAATGGCCCGGCGATCACATCATCCTCCACATGGCGGTTGCCCTCCATGCCAATGAGTTTTCCTTCATCACTGCAGAGTAGGACGGTGCCGTCCTGATTGTTGAGGACTTCCAACGGCCCATGCACGGCCTTCTGCATGGACAGCAGGTCACGGCCCACTTCGCTGACGAATAGCGGCCTGCCGGGTTCCACATACACGATCCGCAACAGATCATCCGGCTTATGAGCCAGTTCCGGGTCGAAATCCAGTTTCTTAAATCCCCAATGATCGCAGAAGAACGCGCCATTTTCGGTCAGCACCACATCCGAAATAGACAACGAGTGGCCCCGGTGCAGAGGATGCCCGCCGACGTTGAACAAGGAGTAGACTTCTTCCAGGTCGCGGCAGTTTACGTCACCGCGAAACACTCCCTCATATATGCCGGAATCAATTCCAGCGCCCCCGCGCAGCTCCATGGTTTGCTCAAGACCACGAAATTTCAGGCTGTCCTCATCGTAATCGCCGTCAATTTGGAATATCTGGATCTGCAAGCACAGCACCTCGCTTTCCTTGAATTTCCCGGCGGGGCGGGCCAGTTCTGATTTCGCGCCTGGGCAGCCTGCCCAGGCTCTCCGAGAGCTGCACAAACGCCGCCTTTTGCAGCTCCGTGGGCAGGGAATCCAGCAATTCCAACAGCATGGCCTTGTCCTCCGCCATATCTTGTGTGGCCTTGCCCTGGCAGTCATCGCAGAGCTTTTCCCTGCGGACGATTACCGACCGGCCATCGCTGGACTCCGTGAAGGATAGCACGTCATTGTACGCAAAGCCTACCCGTTGCCTGATTTCATAGGGTATGGTAATGCGTCCTCTCTTTCCCAAAATGCGCAGCAATTTCCTGTTCATTCATCCAGCCCCCTTCCGTCGCAGTTGGCCTCGCAGGGACAGCTCTCACAATTGAACTCGCAGGGGACAGCATTCAGCGGACAGTTTTCGCAGTCACGGTCGCAGACGTAATCATCCGTGGTATCCGGCGTGTCGATGATGATCTTGCCCTCACGGGCGCTCACTTGAATGATACTTTCGGTGTTGATGCCTGCCTCCAGGAACATCTCCAGGGGCACGGACACCAGAATAAATGGTTCGCTTGCCAAAATAATCACATCCTATATTTCAAACTTCATTTGTGCTGGCTTTGCATTTTCCCGCTCGAACAGGTCATAGTTGCCGATAAGCAGTTCTTTGAATTCTTTCCCGGCCTCGTACCTCTGGGCCATGGAGTGTACCCGAGTAAAATCGAACACAGGAAAGCCGTCGTACAACTCCCGAATCTCTGCACAATCGTTGTACGAGAGCAGAAACCTTCCCTGCATACTTGCTGCCGTATCACGCAGGCGCACATGGTCGGCCCAGGCAAACTCCACGGCGTACATATCCTCCGTGGAGAAGTACGGCGGGTCGAGATAAAAGAATGTGTCGGACCGATCATAGTGGTGGATGAGGGTTTCAAAGTCCTGACTTTCTACCACGACATTCGCCAGCCGGTTTTCTAGCTGCTGGATAAGGCCGAACAGCCGCCGTAGGTCAAAGGGCTGTGAGGCAAAAGACTTCTTCCCGCTGGAGTAGCTGTAGCGGAGCAACTTCAGGTACATTGCCGCCCGGCGCACGTCGTAATCTTTGGTAATGCGCTGCCGGGTAGCCTGCAATTCTTCTGCCGCTGGCGGCGGGAACAGGATTTCCGTCAGTTCCATTTCTTCTGCCAGAAACCTATCGTCAAACTGCTCATGCTGGAAAAACTTCTTGATGGCTTGGAAGTCTGCACGGGAATTGAGATTACAAAACCCAAGTTCCTGAATGGTGGCCATAGTCCGTTCCTTCATGCAGTGGAACAGGTTGACAAGGTTCCGGTCGAAGTCGTTATATACCTCGAAGGGGTCAGGGGGCTTGCCCAGCAGCACGCTCCCGGATCCGCCGAACACTTCCACAAACCTGCCATATTCCAGGGGGAACAGGCTATAAATGATAGGGAGGATAGGCGCTTTGTTGCCCACCCAAGATACCGGAGATTTAATTGAGACCACCTCATTTCTTCGCCGGAAATCGTCCAGAAAACGAAAAAAGCCGGTATCATCGCTCCCTGAACGATTGATACCGGCCTAAAATTCTGCTATACTTATTTCATTGACATCCCGCTGTCCAAACCCTCATCTTCCTCCTGTTCATCATTTCCCCACAGGCTGTTGGCGTACTCCACAGCCTCAACACCAACAGGGCGGTACTCGCCGCACAGAGAGCCGTTGTGGTACTCATCCTCGCCACAGTTGTACCCGATGTCCTCATCGGCCCACTGGTGGGTAAAATCCAAATCGGGATACATTTCAGCGAGCTTTGCAATGATCGGCTCAGGCGGGGACCATGCACTCAAAAACCGCAGGGACTTGCCGTCAAACTGGACGCCACCCTCATAGCCATAGGTGTTCCACTTGGTGCCCCAGTTTTTGATGCGCCAGTCATACCAACTGGTGACACCATACTTTTGCTTATTCATAAACGCCCGCCTGCCCAAATCCCAGGCAGCACGGTCGATGTCAGGCCGCACCCGGAGAAACGCCTGCTCCGATTTTTGGGGGATATTCAGCAGGTCGAAGTCCTCCTTTTTGCCGTTAAAAGTGTAGATCTCGATGAAGTCCTTATAGGCTTTCAGACCGCGGTCTGTGCGGCTACCTTCCTCGATACCCAACTCCGGCGGCATGAGAGCCAGCTTGTTGAAATCGATGGAACCCAGACCGTATTCGTCGCTTTTGACAGCCTCGAACAAGGCCCGAACTCGCTGGGGGTCCCCTTTGATTTCAATAATATTTGTTATATGGTTTGGCATTTAGACCTCCAAAATATTTCCTTGATTTTCTCGCCCAGCGCAGAAATGACAGGCACAGTAACCGCATTCCCAGCCATTTTATAAAGCTGTGCGTCGGACAGCCCGGTTGCGGTAGCTTTAATAAATTGCTCGTCACTAAAACCTTGCAACCTCCAGCATTCGATAGGCATGAGCTTGCGTACTTTGCCATAGTGAATACTGCCATCTGCATTACGCACAGGCACAGCAAACGGGGCTTGCCCCTCGACAAACACACCCGATTTCCCGCCTTTAAACTTACCGATGCCCGCGTCCTGATTAGCCAGCAGGCACCTGGCATTCTCCGTCAGTTCCAGGCTTTCGTTCAGGTCGATAAAAAAATACCCCTGGTTATTTCCAGGGGTGACGGTGTGTGCTATCTTGTCCCCGGCCCGCCCGCGCCGGGTGTTCATGGTGGCGTAGGCCAGGTCAATGCTGTCGCCAGGGTGAGCCAGCTGATACCCGGCTTTCGTCATAACTTTTATGGGCAGGCTCACGTCATAAAGCCCGCTGCGCCCACCAAAACCTCCAGCGCTGCTTGTCAGGGTGATGGACACTCCGCTGGGGGAGTATACTCGACACCCTTCCGGCCCTGGTAGGACTTGCTCAAGAGACGCTCCATTTGCGTCTGTGAAAGAAAGTACCTCTCCGGCACATCGGTCTCTAAGATATCCGACAATATACACTCTCTTGCGGGATTGGGGGACTCCAAAATCCTTGCTGTTAAGCACCTGCCACGCGACATCGTACCCCAGGTCATCCAACGTAGAGAGGATGGCCGCAAACGTCCGACAGCCGTCATGCGATAGGAGGCCGGGAACATTTTCAAGCAGCAGAAATGCAGGTCTTTTACCGGCGGCAAGGCGGGCAACCTCAAAAACAAAGTTCCTCTTGCATCGTCCGCAAATCCTCGCCGTTTTCCAGCGATTGAAAAACTCTGACAAGGGAAGCCTCCGCAAATAAGGTCGATATCCGGCAGCGCTGCCGGATCGATAGTTCTGGCGTCTGCAAAAAACACTTCTCCTTCCGTATCATACATAGCGTTGTATGCCTGATTCGCATACTTATCTATCTCGCAATGACCGAAGCATTCAAAGCCGCCCACGGCCTCCAGGCCGGAGCGGAAGCCGCCGATCCCCGCGAACATATCAAAAAATCGGATAGCCATGCGCCATCCGACCTATCCAAAATTGAAACACCTCCTACATCTTCATGCCGAAATCTTCATCCTCATCTATATCCGGCTCCTGTTCCTCTGCCAGTTCTTCCTCGGTCAGCTTGCGGAAGGAATCCTCGCTGGGAATAAGCCCCAGCGACCGGCCATTGCCGAACTTGCAGTGGAGAGTGCCGATATCGTCCACCGCCATAACAGTTCCACGGGTATTGTCACCGATACGGTGGATGTCCTCACCCATACTTAACAGCATAATCCGGGTACCAGGCGGATACTCGGCCTTGTACCGTTCTGCCTGCCGGTGCAGTTTATCCCATTCGTTCATTGTGATACCTCCTTCAGATTCCGCCCATCCCTTGATGGGGTTCCAAATGTTCATCTAACTCATCTTCGGTGCAGAGAAAATAATCATCACTGCTGTTCCAGTAGGAAACGTATAGGTCGCCCTCGTCCGTATCAATGGGCCGCTGCTCAAAGCCTTCCCCGAGCCCATCTGAGCATTGTCCGAGGATTTCGTCTTTCAAATCAGCCATTTCTTCCGGCGTGAGCGGCTCCTTGAGGTGGCTGTCGATACGGCCCAGGAGCCTGCCGTCCATTTCCTCTACTGTCCAGACCGCCGACATGAGCTTGGCAGCTACGCCAGCGTTTCTGTCCAGGTACTGCGCCATGTCGCCCATTTCAGGGGACTGCTCGTTGGCGATGCCCTGCTCGATCTGATCCTGATATGCCGTCAGAAAACCGCTGCCCACCTCGATATACTCATCGCACTCACCGTCATCCAACTGGCCCACCAGGGGGCAGTAGAATGTCAGTTTCACCGGCCCTGCGGCCTGGGTCATGGCCTTGATGTCATCGAATAGCATCTCTTTGCTGAGATACTGGTTGTGGACGATGTTCTGTTCCAGGTCTGTGAGAATTTCCTCTCTGGCAGTGCTGACGGCGAACGCTACGGTGTTAGCATCGGCCAGAGTATCATTCCTGCCGAACACCCGCAGCAGGCCCTTGCCGATCTCGCTGTCCGCTGTGAGCTCCACGTTAGCGGCATTGTCATCCATGAGCAAGAGGCTCCGGGGCGTTTTTCGGATACCCATTTCCACCAGGGCGTGGTGGAGCTCGTGGATGTTGGCGGGCAGCTCCCATTCAAGGGCTACCCCGGCTTTATTGGTAATTTTAACTTTTATCATACTATATTCCTCTCATTGTAAGATCCATATCATCTTCCAAAATCATTTCGAGTGAACAGCCGCTGTCCATGCAGACGAAGCCTCCTTCCACAAACTGCCCCTCTCGATCCTCACTGATCTGATTGCCCAGGGCGTCAAAGTCGATATAGTCTGCCAACTCCGGCGAAGCGCGATACTCGCTGTCAAAACTGACAAAGTGATGGCCTACATCTTCGTCTGTTTCCGCGTCTTTGATGAACACAAAATCCTCCAGATGCCGGGCTATTCTCATGACCTCTCCGCTACTGGAAACGTCGGCATACTCCACGACCGCCGCCAGCTTTTCAAAGCCCTCTGTGGTTCTCGGAAATGCGTCAGCCAGTTCGTTTGCCACCCCGAGGCCATGCTCACACAGCATGGTTTCCAGATGCTGTATCCAGGTTGGAGCGTCCAGCATAAAATCCGTGAACGCCACCCGGCACATATCCGGGGACGGCGCTCCCATCCGCCGGGCGGCCTTGATGATGGCGAGTTCATCTTCCGGCAAGTACAGGTACTCGGTTTTGGGGCCGTACTCCATCTTTGCAACGGCGATAATGTCCCGGCGAGGTTCGCAGTAGGGAAAAGTTGCGCCGTGGTAGACTTCGCGGTACGGTACGTCCTCATTCGTGAAGAGCAGGCCGTAGGTGGTGGGAGTCCCATTTCCGCTGGTCAGCAGGTCACGGCCTGCCTGTTCGAAGTCGAGTTTATCAATTTCGGAAGCGGGAAGAGCCCCCATCTTATTGAGCAAGTATTTCCTGCCCACAGCAGCCAGGTCAGTGACATTTTGCACCAGCGTGTACCTTTCCATATTAAAGGCGAGGTTAATAAGCGCTTTGAGGTCTGACGGCTGCTCCACCTGTACAGCCGCCCAAAACTGGTCTTGCTCATACGGGGTAAACCGGTCGAGGTTTTTGGCAAGAAAGTTCAGTTCGTCCAGATCAATTTCTTTCCCATTCAGCATGGCCAGGGCCTCTGGAGACACATCGTCGGCGGTGACCTTGAAGGGCGCAGTGCGGAACGCCTTGACAAGCGTCTTTTGAATTTCTGCTTCGCGCAGGGGGAGGGTCAGCGTGGTCCGCATGGGGCCGTGCCAGATTTTTAGGGTTATCATAGGTTCAGCTCCTTTCCAAAATAAAAAAAGCCGGTCGCTTGTTCTCGGAGAAATTTCTCCAGCGACCGGCTATGTATTTTTACAAAGAGAGGGCCAGCAGATCATCTCCGCTGGCCCTCTCTTTTCTCTTTATTCTGTTGTTGTGAGGGTTCGGTTCCTGCCGGAAAGCCAAAAGGCCGTTTTGCCATCCACGTTTTCGTACTTTCGAAATCCAGCCTTTTGAGATGCAAAAAACCGCGTGGTTACGCGGTTTTTTGCCCAAATATTTTTTTGGTTTTCCTAGGATGGAGCGGGCGAAGGGAATCGAACCCTCATATTCAGCTTGGGAAGCTGATGTTCTACCACTGAACTACGCCCGCTTATGATAACGTTGCTATTATAACCCATCCAGGCGGGAAAGTCAATGCCCTGTGGCAAATTTTTTCTCATCTGGGCGGGGCTTGCCCCTGGCCGCTTAAGGTGTTATAATATCTTTAAATAAACTGCGTACCAGCGGAAAGGCGGGCTGCTGCATGGACCTTTTGACGTTTTCCCTTTTTATCCTGCCCTTATGGGGCGCTTTTTTCGCTTTATATTTTTTGTTGCGCCGGGCGGGATTGTCCCGCCAGAGTTTGGTGGCCAAATGCGGCGGCAGCTTTTTGGCGGTGGGGTCGGCGGGCATGGCCCTGTGCCTGCGGGGGATTGAGCCCTTCTCCCAGCCCATCTTCTGGTTTTTCCTGCTGTGCACCGCTGCCGACGCCCTTTTGGAGCTCCACTTTGTCACCGGCATGCTGGTGTTTGGGGCCGGCCACGCCTGTTTGATCGTGTGGCTGTGGGGCGTGGTCCCGCCTACTTGGGTGAGCCTGGCACTGTGGCTGCTGGCTTATGCCTGCACGGCCCTGCTTTTTCGAAAGGAGCTGCCGAAGCTGGGCAAAATGACGGCGCCCTTCTGCCTGTATCCCGGGCTTTTAGGGGCGTCGCTGGCTTTGGCGCTGCCGCTGCCTTTTGTGGCCGGGGCGGCTTATGGGGCGGCCGCTGTGGGGGCGCTGCTGTTTTTCATCTCGGACATGATGGTGGCAAAGGGGGAACTATGCGGCCTGCCGCCGGCCTATCAAAAGCCCATTATGCTGCTTTACTGGGCGGCGCTGTATCTGCTGGGCTGCCCCTTGTGGGCCGGGTTATAAAAAAGGAGGAGTTGGCATGGAAGAAAAAACCTATAAAACCGGCATGGGGGTTATTCATTACTGGCAGGCGGCCCAGCCCGGCGCGGCCTGGCTGGTGTTCCTGCCGGGGCTTACGGCAGACCGCCGGCTTTTTGACAAGCAGGCCGAAGCCCTTGGCGCGCGCTTTGGGTGCCTGGTATGGGACGCCCCGGCCCACGGGGCATCCCGGCCCTTTACCCTTGCTTTTACCATGGACGACTTGACCGGCTGGCTCCACGGCATTTTGGAAAGGGAAGGTATCAGCCGCCCGGTGCTGGTGGGGCAGTCGATGGGCGGGTGCATTGCCCAGGCTTACGCCCAGCGGTACCCCCAGCAGGTGGGGGGCCTGGTTACGGTAGATTCGCCGCCCCTGGGCCGCCGCTATTACACCGGTGCCGAGCTGTGGCTTTTGCACCACACCAAGTGGATGTACCGGTCTATCCCCTGGGGCTGGCTGCAAAAATGGGGCGTGGCGGGCACGGCAGAGTCCCCCTATGGGCGGGAGCTGATGGCCCGGACCATGGAGAGCTACCACAAAAAGGAATACTGCGCTTTGGCTACCCACGGCTACAGGCTGCTGGCCCAGGCGGTGGGAAGCTATGAAGACCACCCCCTGCCCTGCCCGGCGCTGCTGCTTTGCGGGGAAAAGGACATGGCGGGCTCGTGCAAGCGGTACGACCGGGCCTGGGCCAAGGCCACGGGCCTGCCGCTGGTATGGGTGCCTGGCGCGGGGCATAACTCCAACACGGACAACCCGGGCTTTGTAAACCAGCAGATCGGGCGTTTTGTAGAACGTTTGCCGTAAGGGGGGCCGCCGGAGGCAAAAAATGTGCGCTGGGGGCACCCCAACAACGGGGTGGCGGCTAGAGCCTGTCTTAAAACTCCGAAACGCAGAAAAATTAGTTTTAGGGTCAACCCCTTTTTTAAAAGGGGTTGTGGGGTATGGGGCAAAGCCCCATGGACTTGCGCCGGCGGCGCAAATGCGCGGTGAAGCCTGCCGGCAAGGGGGCCGCATTGACAAGTTGCTTAAAAAAGAGTATGATAGAAGCAGTTTTTATCATATAATAAGCATAGTATGGCAGGGGGAGGCTGATTCCAATGAAATTGTCAAAACTGGCGGCGCCGTTAGGGGTGCGGGGGTTTGTCGATACGGAAATCTGTGATGTGGTCTACGATTCCCGCAAGGCTGTGCCGGGGTGCGCCTTTGTGTGCCTGCGTGGGGCCAGCTCGGACGGCCACCAGTACGCCAAAGGGGCCTGCGCCGCCGGGGCGGCGGTTGTGGTGGCCGAAGAGCCTGTAGAGGCCCCCGGCGCCCAGGTGCTGCTGGTGCCGGACACCAAAAAGGCCCTGGCCCTTATGAGCGCCGCTTTTTTCGGTGAGCCTGCCCGGCAGGACATTCAGGTTATCGGCATAACAGGCACCAAGGGGAAAACCAGCTCGGCGTACATGGTGCGGGCTATTTTAGAGGCCGCCGGGCACAAGGCCGGGGTGATTGGCACGGTGGGGGTGCTGATTGGCGAGAAGCTGACGCAGATTGAAAACACCACCCCCCAAAGCTATGACGTGCAGAAATACCTGCGGGAAATGGCCGATGCCGGCTGCGAATACTGTGTGATGGAGGCTTCCTCCATTGGCCTGCGGGACAGCCGGGTGTACGGCATCCCTTTTAAAGTGGGGGTGTTCACGAATTTTTCGGAAGACCATATTGGCGGGGTAGAGCACAAGGACATGCAGGAATATTTGGAAAGCAAGGCCCTACTGTTCCCCATGTGTGAGACGGCGGTGGGGAATTTTGACGACCCGGCCGTTATGGGGGTGCTGGGCAAGGCCCCCTGCCCGGTGAAGACCTTTGGCTTCCAGGGGGGGGCGGACTACCAGGGCAGCGGGTGCGCCCACCTGAACCGGCCGGGCTTTCTGGGGGTAACGTTCCAGGTGTCCGGGGCCTTAAGCCTTACCGCCGAGGTGGGCCTGCCCGGGCGCTTTAACGGCTACAACGCCTTGGGGGCTGCGGCCTGCTGCCATCAGCTGGGCATAAGCCCCCAGGCCATGGCAGAGGGACTGCGCCGGGTGCGGGTAAAGGGCCGGGTAGAGCCGGTGCCCACGCCGGGCCCCTACACCCTTTTGCTGGACTACGCCCACAATGCCGTGGCCATGGAAAACCTGCTGGAGACCCTGCGGGAGTATGAACCCAAGCGGCTTATCTGCCTGTTTGGGGCGGGGGGCAACCGTTCTCGGGTGCGCCGGTATGAAATGGGCGAGGTAAGCGGCCGGTTGGCCGACCTATCCGTTATTACCGCCGACAACTCCCGGGATGAGGACGTGCTGGACATTATGCGGGATATCCGCATAGGCATGGACAAGACAGACGGGAAATTCATCGAAATCCCCGACCGCCGGCAGGCCATCAAATGGTGCCTGGAAAACGCGGGGGAGGGGGACATTGTGGTGCTGGCCGGCAAGGGCCACGAAGACTACCAGGAGATCAAGGGCAAGAAATACCCCTTTGACGAACGGGTCATTGTAAAAGAGCTGCTGGCTGAAATCGCGCAGGGATCGTAATAGGCTTTGGGATCAACCCCGTGTTCCAAAGGGGTTGCAGGGTGTGGGGAGCCGGCAGGCAAAACCAGGGCCCCACGGCCTTAATACAGGAGGGGACGGACAAATGAGCATCTTGACAGCCAAAAACGTAGAATACACTTACCGCACACGCTACCAGACCGTGCACGCCCTGCAGGGGGTCAGCTGCGAATTCGAGCTGGGGCAGGCCTATGCGATTGTGGGGCGCTCTGGCAGCGGCAAAACTACGCTGCTTTCCCTGCTGGCGGGGCTGGACCTGCCGGACACAGGGGAAATCGCCTTTGAGGGCGAGAAGACCAGCCAGATGAACCGGGACCTTTACCGGCGGGAAAAGGTATCGGTGGTATACCAGGCGTTCCATTTGTTCCCGCTGCTGACGGCGCTGGAAAACGTCATGTACCCCATGGAGCTTTCCGGCACAAAGCCCAAAGAGGCCAAAAAGCGGGCCAAGGCCCTGCTGCGCCAGGTAGGGCTGCCGGAAAGCGTAGACAAGCAGTACCCCAAAATGATGAGCGGCGGCGAACAGCAGCGGGTAGCCATTGCCCGGGCTTTGGCGTCCAGCGCCAAGGTGCTGCTGGCCGACGAGCCCACCGGCAACCTGGATTCGGAGAACAGCCAGAACATTATTGACATTTTGCTGCGCCTGGCCCACGAAGAGGGGCGGTGCGTTATTTTAATCACCCACGACAACGAGATTGCCGGGCAGGCCGACCACATTTTGCGGCTGAAGGACGGGGCTGTGGTCGGGGCGGCTTAGGGCTTGCCTCCGGCGGCCAGGGGGAGTTTTTGAGGAAAACTCCCCCTGGACCCCCAAAACCTTTGGGATGGCTTACGTTGTGGAAGGGAGGGAAGTTTCTTTGATGACGGGGGTTAGCACGTCTTGTTTATACCCAATGGAGACGGAGAGGGCGCTGGGAGTGCTTTTGGGGCAGGGGTACCGGTGCTTTGAGGTCTTTTTGAACTCTTTCCGGGAGATGGAGCGGCCTTTTTTGCGGGAGCTGAAGGCTATGGGAGAGGGGTATGGGGCCCGGTTTGTATCGGTGCACCCGTTTACTTCTGCTATGGAGTCGATGCTGCTGTTTGGGGAGTATGGGCGGCGCGTAGAGGAAGGGTACGATTTATACGCGCGGTTTATGGAGGCTGCGGCATATTTGGGGGCTGGGCATGTGGTGGTACATGGGCAGCTGCAAGGGCATGGATCGTTAGAGGACGAGGCGTATTGGGAACGCTTTGGGGAACTGTACCGGCGCGGGGACGCGGCGGGGGCTTGGCCTGCCCAGGAGAACGTGCGCCGCCACCGGGGGGCAGACCCGGCTTTTTTGGCGGGGATGAAGGCGTACTTAGGCCCGTCATGCGGTTTTGTGCTGGATGTGAAGCAATGCCGGATGTCGGGTTTTTCGATTGAGGCGGTAAGCGCTGCTATGGGGGACAAATTAAAACATGTGCACCTAAGCGACTGCCGGGGAGAAGAAGCCTGCCTGCTGCCCGGCGCCGGGGATTTTGACCTGGCCGGGTTTGCCCGGCATCTGCGGGGCATGGGCTATGGGGGCGCGGTGGTTACCGAGGTGTACCGCGACGGCTTTGGCGGGGAAGAAGAGCTGGGATGGTCCCGGGTACAGGTGGAAAGGGCTTTTGCGGGGACGATGTAGGATTTTATGTCGACTTTTTTTGAGGCCCCTTCTTGCATTTCCCCTATATTTCGTGTATAATTACCTAATAATACCCTGGCACGCCGTAATTCTTGTGGGATTGGGTGTGTAAAAATATTCGGGAGGTAACGGATCATGAAGTGTCCCTATTGTGGCTACAGCGAAAGCAGGGTGGTGGACTCCCGCCCTACCGATGAAGGTGAACGGATACGCCGGCGCCGGGAGTGCCTGAAGTGCGGCAAACGGTTCACGACGTATGAAATTATTGAAAATGTGCCTATTGTGGTCATTAAAAAGGATAAGTCCCGGGAGACGTTTGACCGGAGCAAGCTTTTAAACGGGCTTTTGCGGGCCTGCGAGAAAAGGCCGGTTTCGGTGGATACGTTGGAGCGGATTGTGGATGAGATTGAAACCCTGCTGCAAAATTCGCTGGACCGGGAGATTTCTTCCCAGAGGATTGGGACATATGCTATGGAGAAGCTGAAATCGGTAGATGAGGTGGCATATGTGCGGTTTGCGTCGGTGTATAGGCAGTTTAAGGATATCAACAGCTTTATGGAAGAGCTGAGTAAGATTATCAATAGTAAGTCTGGCCGGACATAACCGCAGTACGTTCGATAGAGCCAAAACCGCGGTCCAGGTGCGGGTGGCACCTGGCGGGTTCTTAGGGCAGAGCCCTAAGCAGGGTTTGGGACAGAGTCCCAAGACCTTGCCGCAGGCGCGACCTTTGCGCCGGAGGCTCTACAGGCGTGAGCCGGGGTTTGGGGTGTTAACCCCAAGGTCTTTTGTGTGCAAAAAAGCTTACGTATTTCCTTTTGCAGCTTTGATGTGATGTGGAAAAACTGTTGCACTTTTGGTAAGATTACGATATTTTTTGTGTGCTGAAATTCCCAATTAAGAGAGGAGCGATATCTATGAAAGCATGCCCAATCTGCGGGGCCATGCACCCCGATGAACAGGCTGTGTGCCACTGTGGTGCGGATTTGTCCCGGGTGCCGCCTGTGCCTGCCCGTCCGGCCGCGCCCATGCCCCAGGGGCCGCCTGCCGCCCTGGGCTATGGGCCGCCCCCGCCGTTTGTGGCGCGGCCTATGGGCGGGCCGGGCTGGCCCCCGCTGGCGCGCCGGGAGTACTCGTGGACGGATATCCTTACCATACTGGGGTTTTCGGCGGCTTTGGCCGGGTACTTCTGGGCTGGGGTGCTGCTGCTGCCTTTGGGGCTGGTCGCTTCGATTATTGGCTTTCGGGGCCCTAACCGCCGGGGGCTGGCGGTGGCGGGCATCGTGGTGTCGGCCATTGGGGTTTTGCTGAAGGTCATGATGATGCTCAACGAGGCAGGCTTGCTGCCCTACTGGTTTACAGACGGCATCTTGTTCAGCTGAAAACAGCCCTAGGGGCGTGGAGGCTCCTGGGGCTGTTTTGCTTGGTTGGGGTTGAAAATAAAATAAATTCTAAATCCTGTTTTTCGACATATTTCGGGAATTAGTTTTTAAAACTGTGTCTTTTATTGTCGCCTGGCGTCAAATTTAGTATATTTTTGCAAATGGGATCAAATTTGTTGTATGCTGTCTTTAGCTTCCAATTTTTGGAAAGGATGACCAGATTATGACAAATGTTGAGCCCATCATTTCGCGGCTGCCCCTGCCCAAAAGCAACAATTCTTATCTTGTCCTTTGCCTGGCCGTGCAGGAAGCGGCGCGTCTTTATCCCGATTATCCCAACAAAATCTCTTTGGAGGAGCTTTGCCGGCGCATTATGCATGCCGCGGGCAAGACCAACCCCAAGTCTGTGCTGCGCTCGCTGGAACGGGCGGTGGAGTACATCTGGCTGCACAAGGAAAACAACCCTGCTTTGCTGGCCATCTACGAGCACTCGATTGTGGACAAGCTTTCTGCCAAAGACTTCATTGCCTCCGCCGCCCGGTATATCTGCCTCCATTCCGCGTCCGCCCCGGATTCCAGCCTGCAGCTGGCCCCAACCGGCACGCCTTACCGGTATCTATCCAAGGAGGGCACGCCCTACTTTGTCATCCCCTGCAGCCATCCCGCCGTGCAGACCCTGCTGCCCGCTTTTTTGGGAGGTGACCTGCTATGACTGCCTCCCAGGTCTATGAGGCGTACCTTGTGTGGCTGGGCGGGCATCCCCCGAAACCGGCCCGGCAGATTTTTGACCTGCCGGTAGCCAACTGCGACCTTTTCGAAGACGGAGGCCGGGTAGTCAACCGGCTCTTCTTCCTGGTGCCCGATACCTTTGGCGGCACGCTGCGGTGTTTCTCCTTCTTTGAAGAAAACACCTTTTTAAAAGACTCCCGGGGCGACATGACCCTTGCCGGTTCCACCCTCCACCTGCTTCCCGAATAGGCGGTTGCCCTGGCAGCCTTTGCCCAAAAGAAGAAGGGGGCCTCCCCTGAGGCCCGCCTTCTCTTTTTGCTTTCTTTTGCTTTTATGATTTAGAACACCCAGGCGTTGCCCTCTTCGTCCTCTTCTTCGGCAGGTACGCCGAAATCCAGGGAGAAGGGTGGCTGGTAAGCCTGCAGCAAGGGCAGCAGCTCATCCTGCATGTTCTCTTGGGTATAGCAGGTGTCGCCAAAGACCATAGTGACCATTTTCCCCTCTTGGCACCTTTCCCAGCGGGGCAGGCCTTCCCCGTTGGGGTCGCCGGTGCGGGCAAAGCGGACAAAGGCCCCGGACATCTGGGCGTCCAGCTTTTCGTAGCCCGGCTGGTGGCAGATGGGGATCAGCCCCCCGTTGTGGAAGAAATAGGGGATGTCGGAACAGTGCCAGGCGGCCCGGCCGCCGTCGTAATCAAAGACCTTGGCAAACATGTAGTTGTACACCGGGGCCGAGGCTTTTTTGGCCTTTTTCTTGACGTACTCCACCGTGGCCGGCAGGAATACCCCGTCCAGATCGCAGGCATAGGCCCCGCTGATATGGGGGTAGGCCTTGCGGAAGGCTTCCAGCACCTTGGGGCCGCCCTCTGGGCCGTAGAACTCGTTTGCCAGGCCCTCCTGCTCCTGGGGGGTGAGGCTGTCCCGGGCACGCCCGTCCCGGGGCCGGGCAAACTCGGCCATAACCGACCCTACCATAGTGGGCACGGTTAGGGAATGCGGGGCAAAATCCCCCTCCAAGGGGTCGCAGACATAGTAGTGGTTGGGCTTGGGGGCCCAGTTTACCGGCTTGCCCTGCTTATAGGAAGCCCGCACCGCCCGGTTTACCGCCCAGATAAACTGGGGTACCGGCACCTTTTCCAGCCTTTCGGCCTGGTCTTCGGGGATGTACAGGGCCCTTAAGATTTCCCGCACCAGCCCTTCGCCGGTGTTGCCGGCGTCCAGCAGGCCCCCAGGGGCAATGACCCCGGACATGACAATGGCCTTATGGAACAGCCCGTCCGCCTGGGGGATCTGCCCCAGCACGGTGACCTTAGCCCCGCCGCCGGACTGGCCGAAGATGGTCACATTATCCGGGTCGCCGCCAAACTGGGCGATGTTGTCCCGCACCCAGCGCAGGGCTTCCACCAGGTCGGCCATGCCCACGTTGACCGAGTTTTCGTACTTCTTCCCAAAGGCCGACATATCCAGGTAGCCAAAGGCGTTGAGCCGGTGGTTTACGCTTACCACCACCACGTCGTCCTGCTTGGCCAGGTTAAAGCCGTCGTAGCACACCTGTTCAATGGAGGAACCCGCCGAGTAGCCCCCGCCGTGTATCCAGAACAGCACCGGCTTTTTGGCGGCAGGGTCGCAGCGGTCCGTCCACACGTTCAGGTACTGGCAGTGCTCGCTGCTGGGCCAGAACCGGTGGGGGATCATCACCTCGCCCATAGGCTGGGGCTCGCTGAGCACCGGGCAGATCATCCCATAGCTGCCCGCGTCCCGCACGCCTTCCCAGGGGTCTGCGGGCTCGGGCATTTGGAAGCGCTTGGCTTTGGCGTAGCGGATGCCGTAAAAGTGGTCTACCCCCTTAAAGCGGAAGCCCCGCAGCTTGCCCTGCTTGGTCTGTACAACAGGCGTTTCTTTTGAACAGCAGAATTCCATATGATCACTCCTCTAAAATATATCTGGCCAGCCTGCCCCTTTTGGCAGCGCAGCTTTTGTAACTGCTTATGTTCCTTTATGATTGTACTGGTTTTTCAATGGGCTGTCAACTTTTTTATGCTGTTTTGCCCAATGCGGGCCCCAAAAAAGGGGGTTTTGACGATGTTTTGGCCTTCGGCAAGACCGTGGGGCGCTGCCCCACCCCCGCAAGGGGCCACGGGCCCCTTGACCCCTTCCTTTGCCTGCAAGAAAAATTTCCGGCCAGGACGCTTACAGCGCGCCCTGGCCGGGTGATTTTATCTTATGCTATGCGAAAGGGTTTTCAGACTTATAGAGCATGCCCTTGGGCTGGTTAAAGCCAATATCCCCCACGCCCAGGAACTTAAACACCTCAAACAGCGCCTTGCCGTGGTGGCCAAAGGCAACCGCGCCGTGATGGGGGTAATTCTTCTCAATGAGCACATGGCGGTAGAAACGGCCCATTTCCGCTATGGCAAACACCCCAATGCCCCCAAAGGACCGGGTGGCTACCGGCAGCACCTCACCCTGGGCTACATAGGCGCGCAGCTGGCAGTCGGCGGTGCTTTGCAGGCGGAAGAAGGTGATATCCCCAGGCTGTATGTCCCCTTCCAGGGTGCCCTGGGTCACCTCTTCGGGCAGGCTGCGCGCCATAATCAGCTGGTACTTCATGGTGGGGCTGCACAGCTTTTTCGAGCAGGTATTGCCGCAGTGGAAGCCCATAAAGGTATCGGTCAGGCTATAGGGGAATTTGCCCTCAATGTCCGACTTGTACATATCCTTGGGCACTGTATTGTTGATGTCCAGCAGGGTGACTACATCCCCGCTAACGCAGGTACCGATAAATTCAGACAGCGTACCCCAAATGTCTACCTCGCAGGAAACCGGGATGCCCCGGCCGGTCAGGCGGGAGTTTACATAGCAGGGCACAAAGCCGAACTGGGTCTGGAAAGCGGGCCAGCATTTGCTGGTTAAGGCCACGTATTTCCGGTAGCCCTTGTGCGCTTCTATCCAATCTAAAAGGGTGATTTCGTACTGGGCCAGCTTTTCCAAGATTTCGGGCTTTTTGTTGCCCTCCCCCAGCTCCTGGGCCATTTCCTTGGCGATTTCCGGGATGCGCGGGTCCCCGGCATGCTTGTGGAAGGCTTCGAACAGATCCAGCTCGGAGTTTTCCTCGATCTCCACCCCTAAATCGTACAGCCGCTTGATGGGCGCGTTGCAGGCCAAGAAATTCAGTGGCCGGGGGCCAAAGCTGATGATTTTTAAATCCTTAAGCCCCACCAGCGCCCGGGCAATGGGGATGAACTCGTGGATGCGGTCGGCGCAGTCTTCGGCGTCGCCTACGGGGTTTTCGGGGATGTAGGCCTTGACCTCCCGCAGCTTCAGGTTATAGCTGGCATTGAGCATGCCGCAGTAGGCGTCCCCCCGGCCGCCTACCAGGTTGTCCCCGCTTTCCTCTGCCGCGGCAATGAACATGCAGGGGCCGTCAAAGTGCTTGGCCAAAAGGGTCTCCGAAATCTCCGGGCCAAAGTTGCCCAGGTACACGGCCAAGGCGTTGCAGCCAGCCTTTTTTACGTCCTCTAAAGCCTGCACCATATGGATTTCCGACTCTACAATACAGATAGGGCACTCGTATACGCCTGCCCCGCCGTATTTTTTGTGGTAGGCCTCCATCAGCGCCTGGCGGCGGCCTACGGACAAAGACTCGGGGAAGCAGTCCCGGGACACTGCCACCACGCCAACCTTGATTTCTGGGATATTTGTCATACGTTTCTCCTCCTTGGTTTTATGGGTACTGTTTTACTCCTGTGCCTCTGGCGCCGCCTGCTTGGGCAGGTCGCCAGAGCCGCCCATCATCCTGGTCAATTCCTCTATGCGTTCTAAGGGGAAGGGCGGGCAGGCCAAAGGCTTTAGGGCAATGGACATAAGCTTCATGGGGTTGTCGTCGGCCAGCACCCGGTTCGAGCTTAACGCACCGCAGCGCTTGCACCGGTGGACAATAGCCCACTCCCCGTTATGGCGCACCCACACGGCAATGGGCTCCATCACCCCCCCGCAGTCAGACGCCCGGTCGCCGGGCTCTATGTCCACATGCAGGCTGGAAAGGCAGTTGGGGCAGTGGTTCCGGTGGCCGCTGCCGGCCCCGGCCGGTACCACCTCGCGGCCGCAGGCCTTACAGGTGAAAATTTCGTCGCAGGCATGGGTTTTGTAAAAACCTTTTTCATATTGGCGTCGTTTGTGTTCCCGGTTCATGTGCGCACGCTCCCCTTGCTTTTTATTGGGAACAGTATACCACACGCCCCGCAAAAAGTAAAGCGCGCAGGAGCCCTCCCGCACGCTTTGCCTTCTTACATGTTGTGGGTTCTAAGACCTTAGGGGCGTTGCCCCTAAAACCCCGCTAACGCTTTTAGAGCCTCCGGCGCAAAAGGCGCGCCTGCGGCAAGACCGTCTCCGACGGCTCAGGGGCTTTGCCCCCGAGACCCCCACAAGGGGCCACGCGCCCCTTGACCGCGTTTGCGCTTCGCGGCTCTCTCTTTTTAGATGCCCAGCAAGCCCGGCACAGCGTCCTTCATCTTCTGGATGACCGCCTCGCTGTCCGCCCGGGTAGCGCCCTTGCCAGACAGGTAGATTTTGATCTTCGGCTCTGTACCAGAGGGCCGCACGATCAGCTTGCAGCCATTTTCCAACCGGTACTCCAGCACATTGGACTTGGGCAGGTCAATATCGCCCTCTACGTCCCCATAAGACTTGGACGCCTGGTAATCGCTGCGCCCAACCACCTTGGCCCCGGCAATCTCTGCGGGCGGCGCGCTCCGCAGGGTGTCCATGATGCCGTTCATGGTCTTCATGCCGTCCTCGCCCTCAAAGCCGAAGTTGCACAGGTCGTTTTTATAGTAGCCGTATTTTTCGTAAAGGGCGTTCATGGCGTCAACCAAAGTCAAGCCCTTTTCCTTATAATAAGAGGCCATCTCGCAGATGAGCATGCTGCCGTCCACGGCATCCTTATCCCGCACATAGCCGCCGGACAAATACCCGTAGCTCTCTTCAAAGCCCAAAAGGTAGCTGTCCGCGCTGCCCTCCTTCTCTTCCAGCTCGGCGATAATGTCGCCAATATACTTAAAGCCCGTCAGGCACCGGCGCAGCTCTACCCCGTATTCCTTGGCAATGGGGTCTACCATGTCGGTGCTTACAATGGTGGTCACCGCTACCGGGTGGGCGGGCAGCCTGCCCTGCTCCTTTTTCACGCGGGCAATAAAGTCTAACAGCATAATGCCCACTTCGTTGCCGGTCATCAGCACATATTCGCCTTTCTGATTTACGGCGATGCCTACCCGGTCGCAGTCGGGGTCTGTGGCCAAAAGCAGGTCGGGCTGTACCTTTTCGCACAGCTCCAAGCCCTTCTGCAAGGCCTCCCGGATTTCCGGGTTGGGGTACGGGCAGGTGGGGAAGTTGCCGTCCGGCTCGCTTTGCTCGGGCACAATGGCGATGTCCTTTACGCCGATTTTATCCAAAATGCGGGTAACGCACATTTTGCCGCTGCCGTTTAGGGGGGTGTATACCAGCTTCAGGTTGCTGGCGTCGCCGATCAGGCTTTCCTTGTACACGTCGCCGATAAAGGAATCTACCGTCTCTTCGCCGATGTACTCGATGAGGCCCTTGTCCAAGCCCTCCTGGAAATCCATCTTCTTTACGTCCGCGAAAATGTCCAGGGAGTTGATCTCGTTCATAATGCCGTCGGCCATGTCCGCCGTTACCTGGCAGCCGTCCGACCCGTAGGCCTTATAGCCGTTGTACTTGGCCGGGTTGTGGCTGGCCGTTACGCAGATGCCCGCGTCGCACTTTAAGTGCCGCACCGCGTAGGACAGCGCCGGGGTAGGCATCAGCTGGGGATACAGGTAGGCCTTGATGCCGTTGGCCGCCAGCACCGCCGCCGACTGCTGGGCAAACAGCACGCCCTTGTTGCGGCTGTCATGGGCGATGGCCACGCTTTGGGGCTTGCCGCCGGCATGCTGCAAAAGGTAATTGGCCATACCCTGGGTGGCCTTGCGCACCGTGTAGACGTTCATGCGGTTGGTGCCCGCGCCCAGCACGCCCCGCAGGCCGCCGGTGCCAAATTCCAGGTCCCGGTAGAAGCGGTCGTTGATTTCCTCGGGCTTATCTTTGACGGAAAGGAGCTCTTCCGCCAGGTCCTTGTCGTCCAGCTCCTGCTTAAGCCATCTCTCATATTCTGACATGTTCCATCGTCCCTTTCTTAGCTTTGCATCCTACCCCGCGCCGCAGGGCAATCTGCTAAAGTTTCTATTACTAAGATTACCATTTTTTGTACTGCTTGTCAACTCGAAATGTGGAAGCCGCAGCGGGTTTTGCCGCCATTCCCGCCCCTTTTGCGGCGCGGCCTTAAAGAGCGTACCTTAATAAAAGAAATCGGTTTAAGGCAGGCCGGGCACATAGATGCCGCCCCCACGGCTTAAAATAAAAAGCAGCGCCGCCCCCGTCGATTTAAAAAAAGAAAAGGCCAAAGGGCCCCCCGGACTTTTGCATCGTGTGGGGCTGGCGTTTGCCCTGCGGCAAAAACTATTATGGCGCAAAAGATTTGCAGGCCGCGCACCGGCAGGCCTTTAGAGAGGCCAGCGCCTTATGCCCAAAACATTTCATGTGCCCCCGCAAGGAAAGGCGGGCCGGTGAAAAAAGCAAAAATCTTACAGATTGCCCTGGGCGTGGGTATTGGGCCTGAAATTCTCGGATAAAAGGAAAAATCACGCAAATACTACCCATTGCAGGCGACTGGGGCCGGGTATGAAGGTTAGGACCTTTCTCCAAAAGCACGGAAGGGATTTTGGGATAGCGGAAAACCCGCAGCGGCTCTAAGTGGGCTGAGATTTATAGATTACACAAAACCATCTGGAAAGGAACGCGAAATCATGAAAGCTACTGGTATAGTACGCAGGATCGACGACCTAGGCCGGGTCGTCATCCCCAAAGAGATACGGCGCACGCTGAAGATACGGGAGGGCATGCCCATGGAGATTTTCACAGACGTTTCCGGCGGCGTGATCCTGAAAAAGTATTCCCCTGTAGGGGAGATGTCCCAGCTGGCCTCTGCCTATGCCGAGACCCTGGTACACCTTACGGGCTACGCGGCGGTAGTCTGCGACACCGAGCAGATCATTGCCGCGGCGGGCCCGGTAAAAAAGGAGCTCCTGCACAAGCCCCTGGCCCCCCAGCTGGAAGAGCTGGTACAGGCCAAGCGCATTTTCATTTCCGGCGGCGAAAACACCGTCCTGGTAGCCCAGGGCCTCACACCGACAGCCCTGGCCGTCTTCCCTGTTGTGTCCTCTGGCGACGTAATGGGCGCCGTCATGCTCATAAAAGGTGAAAAATCCCCGGCCCGCATCTCCGCCGAAGCCGCCGAAAGCGCCAAAGCCGCCTCCATGTTCCTCTCCCGCCAACTGGAAGCCTGACCAGGGGGATAAAATCCCCCTGGACCCCCACGCTTCGCTTCCCGCGCACAGACGTGGGTGCGTTCTCGGCGGGAGCGGCCCGCGTCTATTGTGTTTTATTGACGGTATTGTTATACTGCCCGGGAGCACGCAAGCGCTAATACGCAGTATTTGCGCTTACACGCGATGGCAACGGGTAGCCGCGTGAATTCTTCACGCGGCGGCTTCCCACCACCAACCAGTGAGCGTAAGCGAGCGTCCCCGCGTCGCGGGTGCAGCGTCACGCTGCCGTCACGCTGCCGTCACGCTGCAAATAATGTTTTGGGGGGCCTTGATTTTTGGGGAAGCGGGTGGTATACTAGATATGGTAAATAGTAGGATGATGAAAGAGTGGGGCGACCCGCTCTTTTGTTTGCTTTGGCAGGAAAGGAAGGGTGCTCTTGGAAGCAGGGATGAAAAAGAAGGGCAGCGTGGCGGAGCGGGTATGGCAGATGGCAGAGCCGCTGGCCGGGCAGCTGGGGCTTGTGCTGTGGGATGTGCAGTTTGTGAAGGAAGGCGCCCAGTGGTACCTTAGGGTCTTTATTGATAAGGATGAGGGCGTTGGCATTGATGACTGCGTGGATATGACCCACGCTTTAAGCCCGGTGCTGGACCAGGAGGACCCGATCCCTCAGGAATATATGCTGGAGGTCTCTTCCCCTGGCCTCAACCGTAAGCTTACCCGGCCCCAGCACTTTCAGGCCCTTTTGGGCGCGCCGGTGCTGGTCAAGCTTATCCGCCCCCTAGAGGACGGCAGACGGGAGCTTTCGGGGGAGTTGACCGGTTTTACCCCGCCGGGCTCCTTTGAAATCCAGCTGGATGAGGAAACCTCGGTAAGCTTTGAGAAAAAGGAATGTGTTTCGGTTACGGTAATGGACGAGGATTTTTGACCGCGGGGACTACAATTGACGCCTTAGCCAGCCAGGGGCCTTTTATGGATGCCGGGGCCCTGGGCTGGGATGAATTGTTTACAGAATAAAGTGTGCGGCACGGCCGATGGGCCGGGGGCCGGAATTTAAGATAAAAAACCAAGACGATAAGGAGAGGAACGGGACATGGCAAAAAAGAAAAAAGAGCCGGAGAAGCAGGGCAACGAAGAACTGTTTATCGCCCTGGCGCTGCTGGAAAAGGAAAAGGGCATCCCGGTAGACTTTATGGTGGATAAGATTAAAAAGGCCATAGCTACAGCCTGCAAGAATAATTACGGCAACGAAGAAGTAGACGTGCGTATAGATGCGGACACCGGGCGTTTTGACGTATACCTGCTGAAGACCGTGGTGGAAGAGGTGGAGGATTCCAACCGGGAAATCCTGTACGACCTGGCCAGGGAGATTAACCCCTTGACCCTTTTGGGGGAGCAGGTGGGCATTAAGCTGGACACCCGGCAGTTTGGCCGGGTAGCGGCCCAGACGGCCCGCAACATCATCCGCCAGGGCATACGGGACAGCGAACGGGGCCAGATGATGCAGGAATTCCAGAGCAAGCACCAGGAGCTGGTCAGCGGCCTGATTGAGCGCATTGACCCCAAGACCGGCGCCATATCCCTGCGTATTGGCAAGGCCGAGGCGGTATTGCCCAAAAACGAACAGATCGGCGGGGAAAGCGTAAACGAGGGGGACTACATAAAGGTCTATGTAGTCGATGTAAGGGAGACGGAAAAGGGCCCCAAGGCCATTATCTCCCGTACACACCCCGACTTAGTCAAGCGCATGTTTGAGACCGAGGTGCCGGAAATCTACGACGGCACCGTAGAGATCAAGGCCGTCTCCCGGGAGGCGGGGTCCCGCACCAAGCTGGCGGTGCTCAGCCACAACCCGGATGTAGACGCGGTAGGCGCGTGCATCGGTACCCGGGGCGCCCGGGTATCGGAGATCGTAGACGAGCTGGGCGGCGAAAAGATCGACATTGTGGAATACAGCGAAGAGCCGGAAAAATTCATTGCCGCGGCCCTGTCCCCGGCCAATGTCCTCAAGGTCGAGACAGCCGAAGACGGCAGCCGCGCCTGCAAGGTGACCGTGCCGGACAGCCAGCTATCCCTGGCTATTGGCAACAAGGGCCAAAACGCCCGCCTGGCCGCCAAACTGACCGGCTGGAAAATCGACATAAAACCCGAAAGCGGTTTTTACGGCGAGGAAGCGTGACGCTTCACCCGCGGCGCGGGGGTCTCACCTGCCGGTTCGGTCGGTGCTGGACGGTCTCCACCGGAGACCAGCACCGTTCGCTGGCGCTCACTGGTTAGTGGGTGCGGCCGGCGCGTGAAGGGTTCACGCGCCTACGTGGGCCAGCGCGTGTCCAGCGTGCTCCCGGGGTGCTCCTGGGGGGCGGGCGGCGGTGGGTTTGTGGCGCAGCCATCAAAACAGACAAAATGTAGAAAGCCCTAAGCGTAAGGGTACCGGGCCCTAACCGCCGGTGCTTGCGCAAGGGGTGGTGCGGGCAGTTTTCGGATCAAACCCTTTTCCAAAAGGGTTTGCAGAGCGCGAGGGGGAGGTTCCCGGTGGGAACCGTTCTGACCTGGCCGAACCGGCAGGTGGGAAGCGTCTCGCGGCCTTGGAAGGGGGATGCAGGATGAAGCAAAAGAAGGTGCCCATGCGCATGTGCACAGGCTGTGGGGAGATGAAGCCCAAGAAAGAGCTGGTGCGTATTGTGCGGGGGCCGGAGAAGGAGGACGGCGGGGCGCCGGAGATAGCCCTGGATTTGACGGGGAAGAAGCCTGGAAGGGGGGCGTACCTTTGCCGCAGCGCCCAGTGCCTGCAAAAAGCCAGGAAGTCAAGGAGGCTGGAACGGGCGTTTTCCTGCAGGATCCCGGAGGAAGTATATGGGCAGATGGAAAAGGAGTTGGGTGCGTATGGCGGATAAAGTGCTGCCGCTGCTGGGGCTGTGCCGGAGGGCTGGAAAACTGGAAGGCGGCTTTGACATGTGTGCGCTGGCCGCCCGCCACGGCGAGGCAAAGCTGTTGCTTGCAGCGGCGGACATATCGGATAAGACCTATAAAAATTTACGTTTTGAAGCAGAGCGGGCGGGCATACCCTGCGCCCGGGTAGAAGTGCCCATGACGGAATTGGGAAAAGCCTGCGGGCTTAGGGCCGGGGTGCTGGCTGTGACGGACCAGGGCTTTTCAAAGGCGCTGCTGGAATTAGGCTTGAAGAGGCTGTAACGAGAAGGAGGCATTTGCTTATGATGGTGAAATACAGAGTACGTGAAGTGGCAAAGGACCTGAACATCCCCAACAAAGAGGTCATCGATACTTTAGCGAAATTCTTCCCCGAACCGAAAAAGTATATGACGGCCCTGGAGGAAAACGAGCTGGACATTGTGCTGGAAAGCTTTACCCAGCAGCGGAACCAGGAAAACCTGGACGCCTATTTTGCAGAGCGTACCGCCGCCCCAGAGGAGCCCCAGCCCCAAAAGCCCCAAGGCGCCGCCCCCGCCAAGCACGGCCCCGCCGAAAAGCAGGGGGAAAAGCCCAGCGGCGCCAAGCAGCCGCCCGCAGCGGTGCAGGTGCAAGAGCCTAAGCAGCCCACCCGCCGGGTGGTGGACACCCGGACTTCGAACGTGAACATTGACAAATACAGCGAAAAGTACGACCGCCTGGCCGACCAGAAGGTGGGTGCCCGGGGCGACAACGTGGTGACCAAGCAGAAATTCACCAACCGCAACCAGCAGCGCCGGGGCCAGCAGCGCCGGGGCAAGCGGGAGACCGAGGCCGAGCGTTTGCGCCGCATTGCCCAGGAGCGCAAGGCCAAGCACATCACCATTGAGGTGCCTGAGGAAATTACCGTGGGCGAATTTGCCCTGCGGCTGAAGGTCTCGGCCCCGGAGGTCATTAAAAAGCTTATGGGCCTGGGGGTCTTTGCGGCCATCAACGATACCATCGACTTTGACACCGCAGTCTTAGTGGCCGACGAGTTCCACGCCAAGGTGGAAAAAGAAGTAGTGGTCACCATTGAAGAGCGCATCATCGACGACAGCGAAGACGATGAGACCAACCTGGCCCCCCGTGCCCCGGTGGTGGTGGTCATGGGCCACGTAGACCACGGCAAGACTTCTATTCTGGACGTGATCCGCCACTCCAACGTGACCGAGGGCGAGGCCGGCGGCATTACCCAGCACATCGGCGCGTACCGGGTGAAGGTGGGCGACCGGGACGTGACTTTCCTGGACACCCCTGGCCACGCGGCCTTTACCACCATGCGCGCCCGGGGCGCCCAGGTTACCGACATTGCCGTGCTGGTGGTGGCGGCGGACGACGGCATTATGCCCCAGACCGTGGAAGCCATCAACCACGCCAAGGCTGCCGGGGTGTCCATCATCGTGGCCATCAACAAGATGGATAAGGTGGGCGCAAACCCCGAGAGGGTCATGGAGCAGCTGACCGAATACGAGCTGGTACCCGAGGCCTGGGGCGGCGACACCCCCTGCATCCCGGTATCGGCCCACACCAAGGAGGGCATCAGCGACCTTCTGGAAATGATTATCCTGACCGCCGACATGATGGAGCTGAAGGCCAACCCCCACCGGGCCGCCCGGGGCACCGTAGTAGAAGCCCGGCTGGACAAGGGCATGGGCCCCATTGCCACGGTGCTGGTGCAAAACGGCACTTTGCACACCGGCGACATCATCGTAGCCGGCACCACCGTAGGCCGGGTGCGGTCTATGATGGATGACAAGGGCCGCCGGGACACCGAAGCCGGCCCCTCTGTCCCCGTAGAGATCACAGGCCTGGGGGATGTGCCCGTAGGCGGCGACATCTTCAACGCCGTATCGGACGAACGCCTGGCCCGCGAGCTGGTAGAGCAGCGCCTTACCGAGCAAAAGGAAGAGGCTTTCCGGGCCCAGACCAAGGTCACCCTTGACAACCTCTTCGAGCAGATGAAGGAAGGCGAGATGAAGGAGCTGAAAATCATTGTCAAGGCCGACGTGCAGGGCTCGGTAGAAGCGGTGCGCCAGTCCTTGGAAAAGCTCACAAACGAAGAGGTGCGTGTGCACATCATCCACGGCGCCGTGGGCGCGGTAAACGAAAGCGACGTGATGCTGGCAAACGCCTCTAACGCCATTATCGTGGGCTTCAACGTCCGCCCGGACCCGGTAGCCGAAGAAAGCGCCAAGCGCGACGGTGTAGACATGCGGCTGTACCGCATCATCTACGACTGCATCGAAGAGATCGAATCGGCCATGAAGGGCATGCTGGCCCCCAAATACCGCGAGGTTTCCCTGGGCAAAGCCGAGTGCCGCGAGACCTACAAAATCAGCAACGTGGGCATGGTCATTGGCGGCCATGTAACAAACGGCAAAATCACCCGCAACGCCCTTGTGCGCGTAGTACGTGACGGCATCATCGTAGCCGACGACAAAATCGCCTCCCTGCGCCGCTTCAAGGACGACGTGCGGGAGGTGGCCGACGGCTACGACTGCGGCATCACCCTGGAAAAATTCTCCGATATCAAGCAGGGCGACGTGCTGGAGGCCTACGAGATGGAAGAATACCGGGATTAAAAGTTTTTGAAGTGTCCAGAGGAACTTTTTTCAAAAAGTTCCTCTGGTGGGGTTTGGGGCAAAGCCCCAACAGGGAGGAATCGACATGAAGCACGACATTGTCATCATCGGCGGCGGCCCCGCAGGGTTGGCGGCCGCCATAGCGGCCCGGCAAAGCGGCGTGGAAGACGTGCCCATCCTAGAGCGCGAAAAAGAGCTGGGGGGCATCCTCAACCAGTGCATCCACAACGGCTTTGGGCTGCACACCTTTAAAGAAGAGCTTACCGGGCCGGAGTACGCCGCCCGGTACATAGAAAAAGCCCAGGAGCTGGGCATCCCCTATAAGCTGAGCACCACGGTCGTAGACCTGCAGCGGCAGGGGGATTCGGTGGTGGTCACCTCTGTAAGCAAAGAGGACGGCCTGATGCAGACCGAAGCCAAAGCCGCGGTGCTGTGCATGGGCTGCCGCGAGCGCCCCCGGGGAGCCCTGAATATCCCGGGCACCCGGCCGGCCGGTATCTTCTCGGCGGGCACGGCCCAGCGCCTGGTGAACATGGAAGGCTACCTGCCTGGGCGCAAGGCCGTCATTTTGGGCAGCGGCGACATCGGCCTTATTATGGCCCGCCGCATGACCCTGGAAGGGGCCCAGGTCCAGTGCGTGGCGGAGCTGATGCCCTACTCTGGGGGCTTAAAGCGCAACATCGTCCAGTGCCTGGACGATTACGGCATCCCCCTGAAACTGAGCCATACGGTGGTAGACATCGAGGGCAAAGAGCGGGTTACCGCCGTGACCATTGCCCAGGTGGACGAAAAGCTGAAGCCCATACCCGGCACCGAAGAGCGCTTTGAATGTGACACCCTGCTGCTGTCCGTGGGCCTTATCCCTGAAAACGAGCTGTCTAAGGCCGTGGGGGTAGAGCTGTCGCCGGTCACCAGCGGCCCATTGGTCAACGAGCAGCTGGAAACCAACATTCCGGGCGTCTTTGCCTGCGGCAACGTGCTGCACGTCCATGACCTGGTGGACTATGTATCCGAAGAGGCCCAGCAGGCCGGCCGCAGCGCCGCACAGTTTGTGCAAAAGGCCCAGGCCGGGCCTTTTGGGGAAATCCCCCTAAAAACCGGCGGGGCCGTGCGCTACACCGTGCCCGCCAGCCTGTCCCCCCAGCGCATGGGGGAGGAAGCGGTGGTGCGCTTCCGGGTGGGGCGCAATATGCGCAAAGCTACGGTGCGCGTACTCTTAGACGGCAAAGAGGCCTATAAGCGCCCCCGGCCCGTTATGGCCCCGGGGGAAATGGAACAGGTCCTGATAAAAAAAGCGTGGTTTAGCGGTGAGGAAAAAGAAATCACCGTGGAAGCCACCGACGGGCAGGAGGGCAAATAATATGGTCCGCGAAATCACATGTATCAGCTGCCCCCTGGGGTGCCCCCTGCGGGTAGAACTGGACGAAGCCGGGGCGGTTTTGTCCGTGACCGGCAACACCTGCAAGCGCGGGGAGGACTACGGCCGTAAGGAGGTCACCGCCCCTACCCGCACCGTGACCTCTACCATAAAGGTAGAAGGGGCCGGCGTCCCGGTCACTTCAGTGCGCACCGAGCGGGACATACCCAAGGAGAAGATTTTCACCTGCATGGAGGAAATCCGCCAGGCCGTGGTAAAGGCCCCGGTGGCTATTGGCGACGTGGTTATTGAAAACGTAGCCGGCACCGGCGTAAATGTGCGGGCCACCAAAGCGGCCCAGTAAGCCCTTTTGGGGCAGGAAGGAGAAAAGCCTTTGTTGGAGAAAACCATTACAACCGTTTTATTCGACCTGGACGGCACCCTGCTGCCCATGGACTTAGACGCCTTTATCCACACGTACTTTGGCCTTTTGGCGCAGAAGGCCGCGCCCTATGGCTACGAGCCAAAGCCCCTGATCGACGGGGTATGGAAGGGCATGGGGGCTATGATCCAAAACGACGGCGCCTGCCCCAATAGCCAGCGCTTCTGGCAGGCCTTCTGCCAGGAAATGGGCGAGGAGGCCGCCAAGCTGCAGCCTGTATTCGACGAGTTTTACGCCAAAGAGTTTGAAGGGGCCCGACGCTCTGTAAAAGGAAACCCCTTAGCGGCCCAAGCCGTCAAGGGCCTGAAAGGAAAGGGCTATACGGTTATCTTGGCCACCAACCCGGTCTTCCCCCTGGTGGCGGTGCAAAAACGTTTAAGCTGGCTGGGGCTTACCCCCGAGGATTTTGCCCTGGTAACGTCCTATGAAAATTCCAACGCCTGCAAGCCCAATCCCCAGTATTACCGGGAGATTTTGGAAAAGGCCGGGAAATCCCCCCGAGAGTGCCTGATGGTGGGCAACGACGCCAAGGAAGACCTGGCCGCCCGTGAAGCGGGCCTGTCCGTATACCTGGTTACAGACTGCCTGCTAAACCCTCAGGGGCTGGACCTTTCGGGGGTACCCAATGGCAGCTTCCGGGATTTTGTGGCCTATGCGGGCCTGTAAAAGCGCCGGGCCGGAAAGGGGCGAAAGCAAGGCATGAAGCTGTATTTTGACAAGCGTCCTTTCAGCTGGGACGCATCCTACCCCATCTACGATGAGACAGGCCAAGAGGCTTACCACATTGTGGGGGAGCCGGGGAAAAAGGAAAACATCATATCCCTGCAAAACCGCAACGGGGTAGAGCTGGGCCGGGTAAAGTGCCGCAAGACCTTTTGGGGCAGCTGGCGTTTCAGCTTGTGGTACGACAGCCAGCAGGTCGCTGCCGTAGAGAAGGTCAACCGCCACGGGGTGGTGCGCTACGAGCTGCGCTACAACCGCTGGCGGCTGTTCGGCAACGTGCTGGCCTTTGAGTACGACATTTACGACGGCACCTACATGGTCATGCACGCCGGCAACGAGGACAGCGCCTACCCCGGCAAATACGTGCTGGACACCAGCTACTCCAACAACGAGCAAGCGGCCCTGCTGGTGGCGCTGGCTATGGAAGCCGCCAACAGCACCCTTCCCCCCCGAAAATAAAAGAAATTGCCCGCCCCACGCAAATTTGGGGCAAGCTATACCTAGCGCGCCGCCTAACGGCAGGATTGGGCTTTGCCCTGGACCCCCGGGTCTCGCCTCCCGGCTCGGTCGGTTGCTGGACGTGCCCCACTGGGGCACAGCAACCCCTTTAAAAAGGGCGGCCCTAAACTTTGCCTTTGCAGCGGCTGCGCGGGATATACACTTAAAACTGAAAGGATGGATTGACATGGCGGTAAAGACATTTACGCAGGAAAATTTTGACCAGGAGGTATTGGGGGCCCAGGGCCCTGTGCTGGTAGATTTTTGGGCCAGCTGGTGCGGCCCCTGCCGCATGTTCGCCCCGATTGTAGACGAGTTTGCCGGCGAGCACCAGGCCGACGTGGTTGTGGGCAAGGTGAACATTGACGAAGAGCCCGACCTGGCCGCCCGCTATGGGGTAATGAGCATCCCCACGGCGATCCTCTATAAGAATGGCGAAGTAGCTGCCACCCTGGTAGGCGTGCAGCCCAAAGAAAACCTGGAAGCCCTGCTGAAATAATTGAAAAGCCATAAAACCCGCACCCAGACACATCTGCCGGGCACGAAATGCCGGGGCCAGCTGCGCCTGGGTGCGGGTAATTTTCGGGCCGGGCATTCCCCGCAGGGAATGTTTGCCCCTCTTTAAAAAGGGCTGCGGGTTCAAGGGCAGAGCCCTTGGCTGGCCGTGGGGCGAATCCCCACAGAAAGGAGCCACCTTATGCTATATGATGTAATCGTAATTGGCGGCGGCCCCGCAGGGTACACCTGCGCGCTGTACGCTGCCCGGGCCAACCTGAACGTGCTGGTGCTGGAAAAGCTGGCCCCCGGGGGCCAAATGGCCACCACCGACCGGGTAGACAACTACCCCGGCTTCCCGGATGGGGTGGAAGGGTTTGAGCTGGCTATGTCCATGAAAAAAGGGGCCGAACGCTTTGGGGCGGTCTCGCAAATGGCGGATGTGACCGAAGTAAAGCTGCAGGGGGACATAAAAGAAATCTGCGCCGGGGGCAAGCAGCTGCAAGCCCGCACGGTGGTGCTGGCCAGCGGCGCCCGTCCCCGCGAGCTGGGCCTGCCCGGTGAAAAAGAGCTGCGGGGCCGGGGCGTCTCTTACTGCGCCACCTGCGACGGCATGTTCTACCGGGGCAAAACCGTGGTGGTGGCAGGCGGCGGCGATACCGCCTGTGCCGACGCCCTGTACCTTTCGCGCCTGTGCCAAAAGGTCCTTGTGGTGCACCGCCGGGATAAGCTGCGGGCCTCTGCCGCATACCAAAAGCCCCTGCTGGAAGCCGGCAACGTGGAATTTATCTGGGACAGCGAGGTGATGGCCTTAGAGTATGCGGACATCCTCATCGGGGCCCACCTGCGCAACAAAAAAACCGGGGCCCAAACCTTAATCGCCTGCAGCGGCCTCTTCGTCGCCATAGGCCAGGTGCCGGAAACCGGCCTTTTTGCCGGGCAAATAGACTTAGACCCCGCCGGCTACGTGCTGGCCGGCGAAGATACCCGCACCAACCTTCCCGGCGTCTTCTGCGCCGGGGACTTGCGGGCCAAGCCCCTGCGACAAATCGTCACAGCCTGCGCCGACGGGGCCGTAGCGGCCCAAGCGGCCGAAGAATATCTCTCTATGTGAGGGCCCAGAGCCTAACCAACCCAAAGTTTAGGGCCGCCCTTTTTAAAGGGTGGTGGGTCCAGGGCAAAGCCCTGGTGGGCAAGGCCCTGGTGGGCAAGGCCCTGGTGGGCAAGGCCCTGGTGGGCAAGGCCCTGGTGGGCAAGGCCCAATAAAAAGGACGGCGCCGGGTGGCGCCGCCCTTTTTTATATCAGGGGGTTGAAATCAAAAGAGGGAAAATTACTGGCAGTTGGCCTTCAAGGTGTTCAGCTCGTCACGCAGGGCAGCGGGCAGCTTGTCGCCGAACTTGGTGTAGAACTCTTCTACGCCGGCAGCTTCCTTGGCCCACTTCTCCTTGTCCACTTCCAAGATGCCCTTAAGGGTATCGATGCTGAAATCCTCCAGGCCTTCCAGGTTGATGTCCTCGGGCTTGGGTACAAAGCCGATGGGGGTCTCTACCGCATCTACTTCGCCCTCGCAGCGCTTGACAATCCACTCCAGCACGCGCAGGTTGTCACCGAAGCCGGGCCAAATGAAGTGGCCTTCCTCGTCTACACGGAACCAGTTGACGTTGAAGATCTTGGGGGCCTTGTCGCCCAGGGTCTCGCCCATCTCGATCCAGTGCTTGAAGTAATCGCCCATGTGGTAGCCGCAGAAGGGCAGCATGGCCATGGGGTCGCGGCGCACAACGCCTACGGCGCCGGCAGCGGCAGCGGTGGTCTCAGACCCGGTAATGGAGCCGATGAACACACCGTTGTTCCAGCTGCGGGACTGATAAACCAGCGGTACGGTATCGGGGCGGCGGCCGCCAAAGATAATGGCGGATACGGGTACGCCCTGGGTGTTCTCAAACTCGCTGGAAAGGCAGGGGCAGTTCTGGGCAGGGGCGGTAAAGCGGCTGTTGGGATGGGCCAGCTTGTTGCCCTCGGCAATATACTCGGGGCCGTTGACGTCGGCGCCCTTCCACTCCTGCGCGTTTACAGGGGGGTTCTTGTCCAGGCTCTCCCACCATACGGTGTTGTCGTCCAGGTTGCGGGCGACGTTTGTAAAGATGGTGCCCTTCTGGGTAGAGATCAGGGCGTTGGGGTTGGACTTCATATTGGTGCCGGGGGCCACGCCGAAGAAGCCGTTCTCGGGGTTGATGGCATACAGGCGGCCGTCCTTGCCGGGGCGCATCCAGGAGATATCGTCGCCTACTGTCCAAACCTTGTAGCCCTTGGCCTTGTAGCCCTCGGGGGGGATCATCATGGCCAGGTTGGTCTTGCCGCAGGCAGAGGGGAAAGCCGCGCAAACGTACTTGACCTCGCCCTTGGGGTTCTCAATGCCCAAAATGAGCATGTGCTCGGCCATCCAGCCCTCGTTCTTGGCCTGGTAAGAGGCGATGCGCAGGGCAAAGCACTTTTTGCCCAGCAGCACGTTGCCGCCGTAGCCGGAGTTCACGCTGATAATATAATTGTCCTCAGGGAAGTGGCAGATGTAGCGCTTTTCCGCGTCGATCTCGCACTTGCAGTGCAGGCCCTTCACCCAGTCGGTGCTGTCGCCCAGGGCTTCCCATACCTTGTTGCCCACGCGGGTCATGATTGCCATGTTCAGCACAACGTAGATCGAGTCGGTAAGCTCTACGCCGATCTTGGCCAAGGGGGACCCTACGGGGCCCATGGAATAGGGGATGACGTACATAGTACGGCCCTTATAGCTGCCACGGGCAATGTCGAACAGCATCTTGTAGGCCTTCTCGGGCTCCATCCAGTGGTTGGTGGGGCCGGCATCCTCTTCCTTCTTGGCGCAGATGAAGGTGCGGTCCTCTACACGGGCCACGTCATTCACCGCCGTGCGGTGGTAGTAGCAGCCGGGCAGCTTCTCCTCGTTGAGCTTCATCATCTCGCCGGTGCTGCAGGCTTCTTTGCGCAGGGCCTCGATCTGCTCTTCGCTGCCGTCGATCCACACCATGTTGTCCGGCGTGACCAGGGCCTTCATCTCTTCGATCCAGCTTAAAACGGACTTATTTTGGGTCATTGCCATTAACTCCTTTCGCCGTCCAGGGCAAAATTTTTAAGAATGGGGTAGGGTACAAAAACCGCCCGCGTACCGGGCCCCCTTGTAACCCAGTCTTATTTTATCACACCGCCTGGAAATAATCAACCAGGTATTTGTTAAATTTCCTACAACTGGGGAGAAAAAGAGGCGCCCAAAGGCCAAAGCCCATGGGCGCCTTGCTTTTTGCGGGGGGCAGGGCTTAGCCCTCCCCGTCCCAGTCCACGTCGTACTCTTTGGATACCGCAAACTTGACCAGCTTGCCGGTGCCCATGTCAAAGTTTAAATCGTACTTGTACGTAAGCCCATAGTGCAGCCACATGGTGTCGTCGCCTGTCCAGTCGGGGTACTTTTCCCCGGCCAGCTCCCGGGTCCACTGGGACACCGGCACGCCGTCAAAGGCGATCTCTTCCAGCAGCTGGGCGTCCTCCACCCCGGCCAGCTGGAATTCCAGCCGGGCGATGACGGCCTGGCCCAGGGTGGCGTCCTCTTCACCGGTGGTAAAAGAGATGTTGGCAAAGGCGTTGCCGCCAAGCTGCACATTGCCGCCGGTGTAGTAGGACTCGGCCTCCAAGACCGTCTCCGGGTCTACCTCTATAGCCTGGTAATTCTCATCGGTCCAGGTCACATGCAGGCCCTGGTCTAAAAGGGACTGCACGGTGGTCTCGCCTACCCGCACCTCCGCCCCTTTCAGGGTGATGGGGTAAAGGGCTTCTTCTTCCTTTTCCTCTTCGGCTGCGCAGGCGCCCAGCACCGCTAAAACCAGTGCCAGGGCCAGGCACAGCAGGGCTTTTACTGTCTTGTTCATGGTCCTTCAGGCTTCCCTTCTGTGTGGATTCCCCCAGCCGCGGCCCTACTGCCCCCCCAGCAGGGCCTGCCCTTTGGGGCAATGGCGGCGGATGAGGGCGTAGGCCTCTTCCAGCTGCTTGGCGTTGTCCAGGTAGAGGGTGGCTTCCGGGCTTTTGCCGGCCGAGGCCGTGCCGTCCCGGTACCCCACCACCAGGGATACCCCTGTGCCCAGGTTTTGGCGCACCCGGGTTTCGCCCAGGCTATAGCCTACCCGGGTGGTTTCCTGCCGGGCACCCAGGCGCTGCATGTCTGCTACCCGGTACACCTGGCAGCCTAAGTCCCGGAAATACAGCCAGTATTCCGGGCCTATGGTCAGGCGGGCGGGGTATTTGTCGGTCAGGCGGTTGGCAAAGCTTGCCTGGCCGCACTGGGGGGCCTGGGCGGCAAAGGCCGCCTGGTCCTGGGGGGGCAGGGCGCTTAGGGCTTTTTCATAAGAGGCCCGGGCCTTTTTTACCGAGACGCTGCGCCCCTGCAGCCAAAAGCACAGCCCCACAAAGGCCGCAAGCCCCAGGCCGATAGGCAGGTGCAGGGTCAGCACCGTGGAAAGGCCCGCCCCTACCACAAAGCCCAGGGTTACCATGCCGATGACGCATAGGGCCATCCACAGGGGCAGCTTTTTCATGGTGCCTTTGTTATAGGCTTTCAGGTCTTTTGCAAAGTCCTGCATTTCGGCGTCCAACCAACGGTTTATGTCGTTCCCCATTTTAACATCGCCTTCCTTTTGCAGCGGTTTTGGCCGCTAAGCAATAGTATACTCCCTGCCCTTGCAGGTGGCAAATAACAAAAGGGTATCAAAGGTTACAAACCGTTTACAAAATGAAGGTTTTTGGTAGATTTTGGAAGATTGTTACCCTTTTGCTGCCAGAAAAAATGATATAATTAAATTGGATTATTTGGCAGGGGCCAGCGCTTAATTCGCCTTTTTAGCCTGCCAGGTCTTCAGCACGAACAGCGTGCCCACCATCAGCAGGATGGCCACGGGCAGGGCGATAAGGGCGTTGGGCACAAAGCCCGCGAACAGGTAGGCCGCAAAGCTTACCGCCGCGGCGGTGATCGCGTAGGGCAGCTGGGTGGAGACGTGGTCTACGTGGTCGCACTGGGCCCCGGCGGAAGCCATAATGGTGGTGTCGGAGATGGGGGAGCAATGGTCGCCGCAGACGGCACCGGCCATGCAGGCCGAAACGCACACCACGCCCAGGGGGTTGGTAAGGGGGAAGACGCTGAGGGTGATGGGGATGAGGATGCCAAAGGTGCCCCAGCTGGTGCCGGTGGCAAAGGCCAAGAAGCACCCGATAAGGAACACCACCGCCGGCAGGAAGGCCTGGAACGCCCCGGCAGAGCCCTTTACCACGCCTTCTACAAACGCTTTGGCGCCCAGGGAGTCGGTCATGGCCTTGAGGGACCAGGCAAAGGTCAAAATGAGGATGGCCGGCACCATGGCCCGGAAGCCTTCGGGGATGCAGTCCATAGTCTGGCGGAAGGTCATGGTCTTGCGCAGGCAGTAGTAGAGGATGGTAAAGGCCAGGGCAAAGACCGAGCCCAGCATCAGGCCCACCGAGGCGTCGGAGCCGGAAAAGGCGTCTACAAAGGACGTGCCCTCAAAGAAGCCGCCGGAGTAGATCATGCCGATAACACAGGAGACGATAAGCACCGCAATGGGCAGCACCAGGTCTAAGACGATGCCCTTCTGCTCTTCTTCCTGGGCGGCGGTGTTGGCGTAGGGGTTTTTGCCGCTGAACAGGTCCCCCTTCTTTTCAGCGTTCTGCTCGAAGCGGGCCATGGGGCCGAACTCCATCTTCATCAGGGCCATGCCTACCATCATGATAATGGTGAGGATGGCGTAGAAATTGAAGGGGATGGCCTTGATGAACAGCTCCAGGCCGTTGCCGTCCTCTACATAGCTGGCCACGGCCGCCGCCCAGGAGGAAATGGGGGCGATGATGCAGACCGGCGCCGCAGTGGCGTCAATGAGGTAAGCCAGCTTTACCCGGGAGACCTTGTGCTTGTCTGTAACGGGCCGCATGACAGAGCCTACGGTGAGGCAGTTGAAATAGTCGTCGATGAATATCAGCACGCCCAGGGCCACGGTAGCCAGCTGGGCCCCCACCCGGGTCTTGATGTGCTGGGCGGCCCAGCGGCCAAAGGCGGCCGAGCCCCCGGCCTTATTCATCAGGGACACCATGGCCCCCAGGATGACCAGGAACACCAGGATGCCGATGTTGTAGCCGTCGGACAGGACGCTGACAATGCCGTCCTGGAAAACGTGGAGCACGGTGCCCTCGAAATCATAGGCAGAGTAGAGCAGGCCGCCCATTAAGATGCCCACGAACAGGGAGGAGTACACCTCTTTGGTGATAAGGGCCAGGGCGATGGCCACCACCGGCGGCAGCAGCGCCCAGGGCGTGCCGTAGAACCCGCCGCCGTCGGCAGCGCTTACCCCGCTGCTTAAAAACAGCGGGATGAGGAACACTGCCAGCAGGATGGCCGCCAGCAGCACCCCTTTTACCAGGTTTGCTTTTTTCATGTTTTTCCCTCTCTCTTGCAAAAAAGTCATGACAGAACCTGCCATGACTCCACAAAACCTTATGAATCACAACAGCGCCCCGCCCTATACATTCTATATAGGGCGACAGTCCGGGGGATGTTCTCCCGCGGCCCGGCAGGCAAGTGGGCAACGCTTGCCTGCCTCGGCGGAATCCCCTTTCAGCCTGCCGCCCTTGCCCGGGCTTTGGGGCAGGCTTACTGTTGTCATCCGCGCCTCTATCATGCATAGGCTTATCATACCCCCTGGGGGGCGGGTTGTCAATACGGCTGGGGGAAAAACTTGGCGGATAAGGGCGGCGGGGGAAAAAAAGGCTTGCAATTTACGTGGTTACGTGGTATGATAATGGCTGTGCAAATGGTAAACGGAAAACAAGGAGGTGTGACGGATGCCAAATATTAAATCGGCGAAGAAGCGCGTAAAGGTCATCAGCACAAAGACCATGCAGAACCGGGCTACCAGCTCCCGGCTGAAGACGGAGATCAAGAAGGCCAATGCGGCCCTTGAGAGCAATGCGGAGAACAAGGCGGAGGCTGTGCGCGCGGCCGTAAAGAAGATCGACCAGGCTGCGGCCAAGGGGATCCTCCATAAGAACACCGCTGCCAGGAAGAAATCTGCCCTGGATAAGAAGCTGCACGCCAGCCTGTAAGGGACGGCATTTTTACGGGGCCGCACAGGACCCGAGGCTATAAGGGCTTGCCGCCCCCAGGGGCGGGGGCCTTTTTGCTTTTGCGGCCTGGGGGCGGCTTAGCGAAAATAGCGGGCAAAGGGAAAAAGAGGCAGAAACCCCCTTGACGAAACCGGCGGCTTGTGGTATAATAACCCATGCTATCCGAAGAAACGTGTTTTCTTGACGCACACCGGGGCACGATGGGTACGCGGCCGGGGCGGGGACGTTTTGCGAAGCAATCCGTTTTGCCACAGACAGCCTTTGCCGTCACGTTGCGCGGGTGTAGTTCAATGGTAGAACCCCAGCCTTCCAAGCTGGTCGTGTGGGTTCGATTCCCATCACCCGCTCCAATTTTTGTGTGCAGGGTTATGCTTTGTGCTGAGAGGCGCCTGGGCTGCCGGGCGTGGGGATGTTTCCCCCTATTATAATGCGCCAATAGCTCAGCTGGATAGAGCAACTGCCTTCTAAGCAGTAGGCCAGGGGTTCGAGTCCCTTTTGGCGCGCCAATATGGTGGATGTAGCTTAGCTGGTTAAAGCGCCAGATTGTGGCTCTGGAGACCGAGGGTTCGAATCCCTTCACCCACCCCACCTAATGAACGCGGAGTTTAATTCTTGCAATTAGGCTCCGTGTTCCCATATTGGGCTGTCGCCAAGCGGTAAGGCAACGGACTTTGACTCCGTCATCCCGTGGGTTCGAATCCCGCCAGCCCAGCCAACTTGCATTGACAAAAAAGATGCAGGCAAAAATCCCGCACTTCGGTGCGGGATTTTTGCTACTAAAGACAGAAAACGGCGAAAGTTCAGAACAATATGATGTCATTTACAAAATAAGGAAGCGTAAAATAAAAATAACGAGCCGGAGATGCAAATCCGCCGGATTTGGGAGTTTTTAGGAATACGCATGACTCGAACTCTCCAGCATTCAAAACAACGAAAAGGCTGTCCACAGCCTGTCAATTTTAAGGCAGACCAGTGGACAGCTTTTTTCGTTCCCCTTATCTGTTCACTTTGGTGATTATGTTTGCTTTGTCTCTCAATCATTGTTGGTAATGGTGAATAGCTTCAGCTATTCCAACTCGAACGGCGGAGCTGGCAACCATACCAACGCCGGAACCGTCACCGTGACCGTCACCGCCAGGGCAGACGGCAATTATTCCGGCTTTAACAGCACGGCGACCTTCACCATCGCACCCAAGGAATTGACTCCAAAAATCACAGGAGCCGCCACGAAAACCTATGACGGCGGCACAACCTGCGATGGCAGGGGCCTGTCAATTACGCTGGATGGCCTTTTGGAAGCTGACACTGGTAACGTGACCGCCACCGCAAGCTATGTCTACGCCGACAAAAACGTGGGGACGGATAAGACTATCAATGCCAGCGGTATCACTTTGGACGGTGCCAGCAAGGACAATTATGTTCTGTCCAAAACCACTGCCACGGCCAATGTTGGGATGATCATAAGAGCTACTGTCAATATCATCTGGGGCAACGAGTCACAGACCATGACCTATAACGGCACCCAGGCCACGATCACCGAGCCAACGGTCAGTGCCGAGAGTGGCGTGACCGTCAGTGTGTCCCCCAAATATTCCTACGCAGCGCAGGATAGCACCGATTTTAAGGACGGCCTGCCCATCAACGCGGGAACTTACACCGTCCGGGCCAGCATTGCGGAGAGCGACAACCTGACCGCCGCCCAAGCGGATACGACCTTGACCATCAACAAGGCCGCCCTGACTGTCAGCGGTGCGACCATCAAGTCCAAGTCCTACGATACCACCAAGACGGCCACCGTGTCCGGCGTGACCTTCACCGGGCTGAAAAACGGCGAGATGCTGGCCCTAGGCACAGATTACACCGCCACCGGCACCTTTGCGGATGCAAACGTCGGGGAGGGTAAGAGTGTCACCGTCACCGTGACCCTGGCTAACACAGCAAAGGCGAACAATTATAATCTAACTCCAAACACAACTACGGCCACCGCCGACATCACCAAGGCCGATCCCGTGGTGACGGATGTTTCCGTGAGCAGCCCTGACCCGATCTACGAATCCGTCAGCTTGAACAACATTACCCTGACCCATGGGGCAGGCGACACGGCGGGAACTGTCGCGCTGGACCCCAGCCAGACGCTGACGGTTGGGACGAAGGGGTACGCCTGGACATTCACGCCAACTGACACCGACAATTATAACACCGCCACCGGGACAATTTCCCTGACCGTGGCGGTAGACGCCCTGCAAAGCATTGCCGTCACCACCCCGCCGACCAAAACCACCTATACCTACGGCGAGAGCTTTGATAAGGCGGGCATGGTGATCACGGCAATCTACGCCAGCGGCGCGACCAAGGTCGTGACGGGTGAAGTGCAGATCAGCCCCGCCGAGTTGACTGTCACCACCACCGAGCTGATCATCACCTACCAGGGCAAGACCGTCACCCAGGCGATTACTGTCGGCCCCAAGGAGGTTACGAATCCCACCATTGAACTGTCCCCCACCACGTTTGTCTATGACGGCGCTGAAAAGAAGCCCGCTGTCACTGTGAAGGACGGCGAGAAGGTGATCCCGGCTGACGAATACACAGTAGAGTACAGCAACAACACCAACGTGGGCACCACCGCCACCGTCACTATTACCGACAAGACGGGCGGCAACTACACCGTCAGCGGCACCACGACTTTCACCATCACCGCCAAGCCCCTCACCGGGGCGAAGGTGGAAACCACAGGCACGTTTACCTACACCGGGAACGCCCTTACGCCAGCGCCTACCGTGACCCTGGACGGGAAAACGCTGACGGAGAACACCGACTACACTGTGGCCTATGACAAGAACACCGACGCTGGCACCGCGACTATCACCGTCACGGGCAAAGGCAACTACTCCGGCACCGCCCAGGGCACCTTTACCATCGGCAGGGCCGACCTGACCGTGGACGGCACCGGCACCGCCAGCGGCACCTATGGCGATAAGCTGTCCGAGCTGACCATTTCCGGCCTGACCGCCAAGCTGGGCGAGGCCCCGGTGACAGGCACCTGGAAGCTGACCGGGGACGCCGTGCCCAACGTGGGGGACAGCGGCGAGTACACCGCCACTTTCACCCCGGCTATCGGCGCGGACAACTACAACGCGCTGGAGGCCAAGGTGACGCTGAACATCGCCCAAGCCACGGCTCCAACTCCGCAGACCGGGACGCTGAATGTGCAGAACGGCCATGCCAGGGAGTACACCTATGATCTCAGCCGTCTGCTCCCCGTTTTGGCAAGCGGGCAGAGCTTTGGGGGCGAAGTGACCTATACGCTGAAAACGGTCAACATCACCGAGGCGGGCTACTACGACATTGATACAGCGGCCATCAGCGGCACAACGCTGACGCTGCCGGTCAAGGCGGTGGAGTCCACCACCGAGAGTAGTATCGGCACCATCGTCGTGATAATCTCCTCCAAAAACTTTGCCGATGTGGACGCGACCATCAATGTCAACCGCGTCAACAAGCAGCCTGTGAGTATTGAGGGCGTGACCGCGAAGAACGGCACCTACAACGGCAGTACGCATAACGGCTACACCGGCACACCCACTGCCTCGCCGTATAGCGGAGGTTTCACAACTACCTATGCTACGGCGGACGGAACGGCCCTGAGCGGCCCGCCCACCAATGCGGGCGACTACACCGTGACATTCTCTTTAGATCCCAACGACACCTACACCGGCAGCCGTACCCTCAGTTTCACCATCAGCAAAGCCAGTATCACCATCAAAGCGGACGACAAGCGGGCCGACGTAGGCGCCGCAAAGCCCGCCCTGACCTATACCGTGACCGGGCTTGTGAGCGGGGACACGCTGGCCACCGCACCCACCCTGGCCTGTGACGCGGATATGAACACCATAGGCCAGTACCCCATCACCGCCAGCGGCGCGGCTGTCCCCAGCGGCGGCAACTACAACACGGCCATCACCTATGTACCGGGGACGTTGAGTGTCACCGATCCGACCATCCCTGTCACCGGTGTCACGCTGAACAAGACCAGCACGACCCTGACCGTGGGCGGCTCGGAGCGGCTGACCGCCACCGTTGCCCCCAGCGACGCCACCGACAAGAGCGTGACCTGGGCATCCAGCAATACCGCCGTCGCCACGGTGGACAGCAGCGGGAACGTCACCGCCATCGGCTCGGGCAGCGCCACCATCACCGTCACCACAGCAGACGGGGCCAAGACCGCTACCTGCACCGTCACCGTCAGAACCAACAGCAGCGGAGGCGGCAGTTATGTACCCTCCGGCCCCGGCAGTTCCACCATCACCGTTCCTGTGTCCGGGGACAAAAGCACCGTCCACGTCAGCGCCAGCGTGTCCGGCACCACCGCCACCGTGAGCAAGATCGACACCTCACAAATCGAGAATGTCATCGGGGACAACGGGCAGGCCAGCATGGTGGAGATTGACTTTACTGGCCTGGGCAAGACCATCGACACGGTGAAGCTGCCCGCCGCCGCCATCAAGTATATTGCGGCAAAGGCGCAGAACGAGGAAGTCGGGGGCCTGACGGTCAAGCTCCCGGAGGCTGAAATCTCCTTTGACGCCAATGCCCTCTCCGCAATCCAGGCCCAGGCAGGCAGTCAAATCACCCTGACCGTCACCCCGGCCAAGCCCGCCGACCTCAACAGCAGGCAGAAAGAGGCCGTGGGCAGCGCCCCGGTATTCGATCTGACACTGCGGAGCAGCAGCGGGGCCATCACCGACTTCCGGGGCGGCTATGCCACCGTGTCCCTGCCGTACACCCTGGCGGCGGGACAGAACCCCTCCGGCGTGGTGGTGTACTATCTGGACAGCACCGGCAATATCACCCCCTGCCCCACCATGTACGATGTGCGGAGCAAGTCGGCCATCTTCACTACCGGCCACCTGTCCCTGTACTTTGTGGGTTATGATCCTGCGGCGGTATGGGTGAACCCGTTCTCCGATGTGGCCGGGGACGCATGGTATTATGACGCGGTGCGGTATGCCAGTGAAAACGGTCTGATGGGCGGTTACGGCAACGGGATGTTTGGCCCGAATGATAACCTCTCCCGCGCCCAATTCGCTCAAATCCTCTTTAACAAAGAGGGTAGGCCGGTTGTCAATTATCTGTTGCGGTACAACGATGTGGCAGACGGCGCATGGTACACCGAGGCTGTCCGCTGGGCCACCAGCCAGGGCGTTGTGAGCGGCTACGGCAACGGGATGTTCGGCCCCAATGACAATATCACCCGTGAGCAGTACTGCCGGGTGTCTACCGACAGCGAGGAGCAGCTCAACAGCTACGACGCCCAAAAGGCTTACTACACCCAGAAGATTGGGGAAAATCCCGATTGGGAGATGGCTGGGATCTTTGCCGACAAAGGCATCACCGGGACGAGTCTGAAAAAGCGGGCGGAGTTCAACCGCATGATTGCCGCCTGCAAACGGGGCCGCATCGACATGATCCTCACCAAGTCCGCCTCCCGCTTCGCCCGAAACACGGTGGACTGCCTCAAGGTGATCCGCACCCTCAAGAGCAGGGGTATCGCCGTGATCTTTGAAAAGGAAAACATTAACACCCTGACGGAGTCCAGCGAGTTCCTGATCACCCTGTTTAGCAGCTTTTCTCAGGCGGAGAGCGAGTCCATGAGCCTGAACATCATTCCAGGTATACGCCAGAGTATGAAGGAGGGCAATGTCCCTTTCCAATACAGCCGGACGCTGGGCTACCGCAGGGGGCCGGACGGCAAACCTACTCACCAGCCCGGCCAGCAGAAGCATGGCAGCAGGCACAACATATTTCCTGGGGTGGTGCCAGAGATCGCTTTCGGTTTTCCACCCCCGGATAGGGCAGTACCACTCCAACAGTACGGATCCGATTGCGCTCAACAGGGCAAAGGAGATTGCTGTTATAACATGGAGAGGAATAACTCCGCCAATCCCAATTTGCCAGCTGCATAGGAAAATAATACTCGCAGCCAGGTTGCAAACAAAGATGAACAGGCAGTAGGGGAGGCAGAACGCACGATCCTGTCCTGGCAGGAACCGCACCGCCCGCTCCAGAGCCGGGTCGCAGGACAGCAGGATGCAGAGAGGTGTGTTCAGGGAGAGGATAGCAAAGCCGATGGGCAGGACGAACCGGGCCTCCATCTGGCCCAGCAGCACCGGCAGGACGCAGGCCACGCCCCACATAGCCGCCGTGTTGAGCAGATAATTCTTGTGGGCTATCAGGTAGCGGAACAGATAGCGCCATAGGGAGTGATGCCGGTGGACTTTGGCTGTCTGCCTGCGGCCTTCGGGTCTGACGTAGAAAGCATAGGCGTCTGTACGTCCCAGGCGCAGGGGATAGAGACAGGACACCACCACAATAGCGGCCAAGGCGCAGAGGACGCTTTCCAAAATCTCCACCCAGCTCCAGCGGGAAACCGCCCAAGCCACGGCCAGCAGTCCAGCGGTCTTGGTCAGCAGGGTGTATGCTCCCAGGGCAGTTACATAGGGAAAAATCAGACTGCGCCCCTCAAAGGGGAGCATGAACGCGTTTTTGAGGTTTTCCCGGTTATCCTCAGAGGAAAGCGCCTGCCACATAACGCCAGCTGAGAAGGCGCTGGCCATTAGGAACAGAACAAAAGGGGAGATATGTATCTGGAATCCGCTGATATGCAGCCCCCAAAACACCACGACATCCAGAAAAAACGTCCGGGTCAGCCGCTCATATCTGGCCCCAAACAGCTTTTTGGCGGTTACATCAAACATCATTTTCATCATGCAGGGCCTCCCGAATGTTGGCGGCGTTGATTTCACCGCCCTCAAAGCTCCGCCGGATCTGCCCGTTCTCCAACACCAACACCCGGTCAGAGGTCAGGGTGATGCTCTCCAGGATGTGGGAGGAGAACAGGACCGTCCCGTACTTCTTGTACCCGGCGATCAGTTGGTACAGGTACTCCGTGCTCTGGAAGTCCAGCCCGTTCACCGGCTCGTCCAGCAGAAGCAGTTCCGGCTTCAGGGTGAAGGCGGTAATCAGAAACGCTTTTTTCTTATTGCCGGTGGACAGGTCTTTCAGCAGGGTGTCGGTGTAGTCCTCAAAGTGAAAGCCCCGCACCGGCTCCGTCACGTCCGGCAGTTTCGTCTTGTACGCCGCCGCCACATAGGACAGGTATTCCCGGAAGGTGAAATACTGGAAGGAGTTGTCCTCGGCAAAAACGGTGTACCTGCTCAGCTTGAAGTCCTTGTCCCGGAAAGATACCGGGCGGTCATGCAGGCGGATGCCGTCACAGCGGAACCCCTCATGCAGGCCGGACAGGGTTTTCAAAAAGGTGGTCTTTCCGGCCCCATTCAGGCCGATCAGCCCCACCACTTCATGGGGCCGCAGCTGGAGAGAGAAGCCGGACAGCACATTCTTTCCCTCACTGTACCAGGCGCGGAGGTTTTGCAGCTCCAGGATGTTCCCGCTCATGGTCAGCTCCCCTTTTTATATTTCTTCCAGGAGGCATAGCAGGAATACCCAAAAACGCCCCCCAGCAGGACATAAATCCCGGCCCACTCCAGTTTGCCAGACAAACCGCTGATGACCGCCGCTGCCAGCCAGATCAGAGCCAGGATGCCGCGAATATAGACATGACGCATAATCGTTTCCTCCTTGAAGAGGCGCTTATCCTCTGGGGATAGGTGCCTGATGAATCGAAGTTTATAAAATGATCTTATATATGTCCGCTTGCTTACCCTCAAATTCAAAACTCCGTTCATGCTTTCCACCATTTTTTACGATTGTTTTAATAGAGGCTTCATTGTCCCGTTCAACAGACAAATACAACTCTTTCATTCCTGCATTTTTTGCAATCGGCAGCAGCAGCCGGAGCATTTCTGTTGCATACCCTTTTCTCCGTTCAGAAGGGCGTACGCTGTAGCCGCAATTCCCTAAATCTTTCAAAAAGTCATTCAACGTATGCCTTAAATCGATAATACCAACAATCTTGTCTTTTTCATCCACAGCAAAAAAGGTATCCGTGACCACCCAGCTGGCGTTTACTGTTTCTATATTTGTATTAGCGGTCACAGCTTTCAGCCAATCCTCGTACGATTCTGTTTGATCAAGCAGCTCACTCCCGTTTATTACCATCTCATGGTTGTCGAAGAATTCTTGCCTGAATTTGATTGCCTGTTCCTTTAATTGCTCCGTAGGTCTTACCAGTCTGATTTTCATATTGTCCTCCACAAATTAGACGTTGTTACTGTTCTGTTTACGGCGGTAAAGAATCAAGACGAATACGAATGAAATAAGCTGTGCAGCCATAATTCGGACAATTTGCATTTCGTCCGCACCCGCCCCGGAAACCACATGCAGCATATTGGCAGCGACGGTATTATTGAACAGATGGTCGCCAAGCCCAACCCATATATTCCCTGTCATGCGGTTAAGAAGCCCCCATTTGATTCCCATAATTCCGGCAAGGATCACATAACCAATACTCATCAGAATCATTTCCGCAAATGGCATTTCCCCGTTTATATAGCTTCTGATCGGCATAACAATGTGCCAAATGCCAAACAGAAACGCGGCAATAAAATTAGCTGTCATAAAGGGCGTTGTTTCAGAAAGCATCTTTATAAACAGTCCTCGGAAAACGCCCTCCTCCATCCACACATTGATGGCATTAAAGAACAGGCATAACCCGAAGAAAAGGAAATCGGTATTCTTTATGGGAGAGCCGGTCAATGAAAAACCGCTGACATATAGTTCAAAATGCGCGGGATTGCCTTGCAGGGACAGAATGGCAAATTCAAGGCCATATGCAATCGCAAAGCAAACCGTTCCTAATGACAAGCCTTTCAGAACACCGATTGCAAAGCCGTTCCTTTGAAATCCAATATCGCTCCATGTCAGGTTTGTACGTTTTAATACCACTGCCAATAGAATAATTCCGACGGCTTTGTGAAGCACATTTTCTCCAATCGCCGTTTTGTCTGTTTCAATTAAAAAATACTCTATAAACCTAGCCGAGAGGCAAATTGCGAATATTGCAAAGCACAAGCGCCGCCCCTTTACGCACCTTTTAACTTTCACGTTTTCCTCCTGTAAATTCTAATTTACCGCTTTGATTATAGCGCAACCCTGGCCCCTAAACGCTCCTTTGAAAAACAACCGTCTGCTCCCGCATGGAGATTTTCCCCACCTGATACCCATAGTCCGCTAATTCCTTTTTGTATCTCAGGAACGAGTGGTCAATGGGAATGCCCGCGATCTCCTGGATTTGCGCAAAGGTCAATTTGAGGGTCGGGCTTCCATCCTTTTGCACATAGGCCCACAGAGCGTCGTATTTACTCATGAAGTTCCTCCATTTCTCTACACAGCCGCGACATTCAGCAGCACATTCAGCGAAAACCAGCCTCCTGTTTTCTCCGTCAGCACCGCCCCATGGTACTTCTCCGCCACCACCCGGATGTTGGATAACCCGGTACCTGCCGGGGGAAGTGGCTCCTGCGAGCAGGTGTTCTCAAAGGTCAGCATATAGAAATCTCCCTGACGCTTGCCGCTGATGCGTATGGATTTTGCTCCGTCCTGAGCGCGGCAGGCAGTGATGGCATTGTCCAGGACGTTGGCAAAGAGCACGCACAGATCAAAATCATCGATCCCGCAGGGGTTTGGCAAAACCAGGGACACCTCTGCCGTAATCTCTTTGGCCAGCCCCAGCTTCTCCCCCAGCAGAATATCCACCACCTGGTTGCCGGTCTGGTAGGGGAAGGACAGAGCCTCCGAGACGGTTTCCAGCTTTTTCAGATACTCCCGGCCCTCGTCCAGCTTCTCATTCTTGAGCAGGCCGTCCAGCACAGACAGATGGTTCTTGATGTCGTGACGAAAGGATTTCGTTTGCTCATAGCGGGCCCGGGCCTCAGCAATGTAAACTTTCTGAGCCTGGGCTGCCTGGGTCAGCGATTGCAGTTCAACCTGAGCCTGAAAGCCCCGGCAGAGCTGCCGGTAGGCGTACAGGGTGCACAGCAGCGCCGCCAGCCCCGTGATTTGCAGGAAGAACAGCGTGCCGTGCTTACCAACATCCTCCAGGGAAACGGAGGGGACAAAAAAGCTGTAGGCGGTCTGGAGGATGTACAGCTCCGCCCCAAAGAAAAACAACCCAGGAAGCAGGAGAAGCCCGATATAAGGCGTTTGGCTGTCCTGCGTCCAGGCCAGGAGCTTCCGCACAGCGCGGTAACAGCCAATGCATGCCACAAAATAGAGGGCCTGTGCAACCAAAAGCAGCAGATATAACTGAGGGGTCCCGATAAAGCCGGGAAAGAAGGCCACCTCCACAGAGTTGATAATTCCAAAAGAGAGCTGCGAAACATAAAAGGCCAGCACCGCCGCCACCCAGGAAATGGGCCGCTGGTTCCCCAGCGCAAAGCGGCTGAGGGTGTACAGCCCCAGGATTCCTGCGGCAATGGAGATAATCCCATCGTCTTTAAAGCCCAGCGACAGACACTGAATGACGCAGAGGGCAAGGCAATAGACCGCAAAATGCCAAAGCCTGCGCCCCTTCCCAGTAAGGCGGCTGACAAAAAAGATGTGCATTATACCCTGCCCAAGGATGCTGATCCCGTCCATAATCAGGCTGAAATAATCCATATCAGATACACCTCTCTTTCATATGGCGCAAAAGGGCTTGCGTCAATTCCCGCTCCCGCAGCCGCGAAACCGGGATGCGCTCTCCCTGGGACAGCAGGACCTGCCCATCTTGGCACCCTCCCACATAGTCCAGATTCACAAGGTAGCTGCGGTGGCACTTGAAAAAGCGGCTATCCACGCGCTGTTCTAAATCCTCCAGCCTGTCATAGTAGTCCAAAACAGTACCATCCTTTTTGTGGATGTAAATTTTCCTGCCCAGCACCTCGCAATACACGATGTCAGAGAGAGAAACGACCTGGCAGTCAGAACCCCGCTGTATCACAAGACTTTTTGCCGCGTCCTGTTGTAGCCAGCGCAAGGCCCGGTCCATTGTCCGCCTGAACCGATCCCTATCCAGGGGCTTGAGCAAGTAATCGAAAGTTTCCAGCGGGAACACATCAAACACGCGATCTTTCAGCACCGTCACGAAAATCAGCAGACTGCGGCTTTCACGCTGCCGCAGGAGCGCGGCTGTTTCCATCCCGTCCGGACGCTCCATCTGGATGTCCAGAAAAATAACATCAAATTCATCTGAGGACTTCAGCAGCGCATACCCGCTGGAGAAACAGTCAACCGAATAGTCACAGTCCGTTTCCTTCATATAGCCTGCAAGCTGATCCACAATTTCTCGGGCCATCTGTGGCTCGTCATCGCAGATAGCAAACTTTATCATGCATACCACCCTATTTTTAGGTTAGCAAAAAGTCGGCAAAGGAGCAACCCATTTGTAATGAAATGTTGGAAATCCGTCACGAAATGTTTTTGGCGGCAGATATAGCATATTCCTGGCAGGGGATGTTGTCAACGAAAAGTTTTGCGCTCAGACCATTTGTCTAGGTTTAGGTAACTGGTTAAGTTTAGTATAGACGCACTATTTCTATTTTTCTGCCGATAGTATCTTCCTTTGGGTAGTTCCCTACACCCGCCACCATGACAGGAGCCACCTGCCACCGAGAGGGCGCAAAGGCCCCTTGGCGGCAGGTGCTTTCCTTTCACATATTCTTGAGGCGAAAAAGCAAGCTGCTCTTGCCGCCTTTAGCCCGATAGCGCTGTTCTGTTTCCAGCAGGTCTGCTTTCCTCAAATCCTGCAAAGCCCTGCGTACCGTAGACTGCGACAGCTTCAATTCCCTGGCAATGGTGGGGATAGCAGGCCAGCACTCACCATCTCTGTTCGCCCGGTCTGCCAGATAGATATACACAGCCACGGCCCTGTGCTGCAAGTCCATCTTGTAGAGGAAATCAAACCGGCCCATCCTGCTTTACCTCTGATTCAAATTCCCGGTTGCGTGGGGCAACCGCCTTGAAAGGCTTTCCCTTGCCACCGTCCAGCCTTACGAACCTTCACAAGTAAATGGAAAAGCGGTAAAATTAAGGAGGGATAAAGAAAGCCGGAGGCAAAAATG
>QZEE01000026.1 GCA_009917445.1 bacterium D16-76
TTAGGTGAGTTGAAATTACCTTACTTATTAGCGGAACGTACCAGAATCGCGGCGCCTTCGCAGCGGCGGAGCTGGCGGGCCGGGTCGAAGGTATCGCCATTGCCTTCAAAGATGTTGGCAGTGGTGGCGGCCTTTACGTAGCCCTTGGCCCAGTCGGCAATCGTCGCGTCGTCGCCGTAGGTGGTGGCGCCGTCCTCGGGGGCAATGCCCTTGTACTTGCAGAGGACAATGGCAGCCTCCTGGCGGGTGATGGTGTCATTGGGCCGGAAACCGTCGCCGTCGCCCTGCATGATGCCCTTTTCGGCAACATACTTGGCAGCAGCCTGGGCCTCAGCGCCTTCCACATCGGGGAAGGGGCAGCCTTCGGAATCGGTGGGGTCAAAATCGCCACCCATGCGGGCGATGATGGTAGCAAACTGCACGCGGGTCATGGAGCCATAGGGCATGAAGTGGCCGTTGCCGTCGCCCTGGATCCAGCCGTTGTTGACAGCGGCAGTTACTTCGTTGAAGAACCAATCGCTCTCGTGCACGTCGCTGAAGCCCTCGTCGATTGTGGTCTTGAGGATGTAGGTGTTTACGTTGTCACCGCTCTCCGAGGTCACCTCAATGGTAACGTCGGTGGACAGGTCATAGTTGGTGTTCGGGTTCCAGGCAGTGCCGTTAACCTTAACAGTAGCCATCTTGGAAACTTCCAAATCCAGCTTCTGGGGGTTCAGCACGGTGCCTACGGGCACGCCCAGGTTAACCGTGGTGCCCTCCGGGGTGGCGGTGCTGTTCGCAACCTTAACCTGCTTCAGCTCAGCGCCTTCCTGTACGTCGGCAACGGTGTACTTAATTGTGTAAGTGGAGGTAGTAACCTCGTCTTCAGCAGTAACAGTCAAAGTTGCTACACCAGGAGTTCCGGAACTCCAACCAGCGTCATTTTCGAAAGCAACCCAATTTGCTGCTGTACCGTCAGTTAGAGCAACATTCACCTGTAAGCTACCATTGTTAATAATACGGAACTTGGTAGCATTAGTTGTCTCAGAGCTACCTAAGTCAGACTTGAATCCAACCATTCCTTTACCAGCGCGATTAAAAGCACTCACAGTCGCCAGCTTAGATGTGCTGAAATTCAAGGTGAACTCCTTTGCAGAAGCAGCAACATCTTTGTAAGAATAGGGCACTTCCAGGTTGATAACATTCCGTGCGCCATCCAGTGTAGCAGTGATGTTGGAGTCAAGAGTAGACTCAATGCTCAGGATCTCGGAGCCGGTCTCAGGCTTGGCCTTTTCGCCATAGACGTAGTAGATGCTGGCCTGCTTGTCAGCTACCAAACTGTCAATAGCAGCTACAACATCGGAAACTGTCGCGTTCTTATCCACCCAAGCCTTTTCACTCACAACATACACCGGGGTAGCAACGGCAGTATCAACCTTGCCGTCAGCAACGCCAGTAAGCCAATTCGTGGTAGCGATGGACTTGATATCGGTAGACTGATCGCCATACTTCTCAGGGTCAAAAGCTTTTAGCTGATTGGTGTCAGTCATGATAACCGCGCCATCGTCAACCTTCAGCTCATAGGCATATACGGCTGTTGTGCTAGCCGCATTAAAGGTGTAGGGCACATTTACCTTAACGGTATCAACAGAAACCTTGCTGTTAGCCTTGGTGGGCAGCTTGCTGATTTCTGTCTTGTAGGTATTGTCAGCGGTAACCTGGCTATAGGTGTCTTCTGCAGTCAGGGTAAGCCCGCGCAGGCCGTGGGCAGTCTTAGCAGCCTGGGCTTTGAAGTAGATGGTGTAGACGTTGGACTGGGTATCGTCGTTGTCGCTTACAGTAATCTGCAGGCCAGTAGCTGTTTTGCTGTCAACGAAAACATCGTCAGCATCGCTAACAGTTGTAAACCAATTAGTCCCTAGTGTCTTACCATTCACTGTGCTTGCAGAAGCAGCAGTGGTAACAGCGCTTGTTTTGATTTTAGCCCCTACGCTGGTGTTGGCATAAGCCAGCAGCGCGTTCAGCTTATCGGTCAGTTTGTAGCTGTAGGGCACAGAGAGAGTGCCGCTGTAAGAGCCATCGGTGTTGGTGGTCCACTTGTTGATGGTGTAGGTCTCTTTTGTGGTGTCGTCCTTCAAGATGAAGGAGTTCAGGAAAGCCTCAGCCTTAGGGGCCACGGTGATGGTCACATAGTAACGGGCCGTGGTGTTGCCGTCAGCAGAAGTCACCTGGATTTCAATGCGCTTGCCCTTCTGGGCTTCCATAACGGTCACGCCGGCCAGGGTAGCATCGCCATTGGCATCGACAGTCGCTTCAGCAATGCCCTGTGCCTTCACCTGCACCTTAGCGCCAACGGAGCCCTTAACAGCGATATCAGCAGTGGGGCCCTGGAAGCCAGCAGGCATTTGTACGGTAGCGCTGGTGGAATCGCCGAATTCGATGACGTTGCTGTCTTTGCCAGCCTCAGTGCTTACACCCTTAATCTGTACGCTGGTCAGCTTGGCGTTGGGGTTAGCGGTCTGGTCAATTACGCTCAGCTTCACAGTGATTTCGGTGTTGTCATCGCGGGTAACTTTCAAATCGCGGAAAATACCAGTAGGGGCTGTGGAGGAATCAGTGTTACCGTTAGCACTACTTGTATTATCAGAAGGATCCTTGCCGGTATACACGGGCAGGGTAGAACCGGAAACAATGGTGCGGGTGTCGGAAACATTTGTGTACTCAATTTTCTTGATGGAATCGCCCAAAGTAAAGGTGGGGACGATTGTTTTGGTAGCCGTGCCAAAAGGCATAGTTACAACAATTTCATTAGCAGCAGGGTTTGTTACAGTGGCAGCCCACTTGGACGTTAGTTCATTGCTAACTTCGTTTTCAACACTGAAGTTGGTGAACAAATCCTTATAAGCAACCTTCACATTATAATTCTTGGTGCCGCCGTCTACAGAAACCAGCACAGTGCCGATTGTCCCAACAGCCTCACCGTTAGCGGCGCTTGTTGCGTCAGCAGTAAACTTAACCGTAGCGTTTTTGGAAGCAGGTACAAAAGTCTCCTTTGCATCGCCAACGTCAGCGGTCAAATCGCTGGGCACGCCTTCACCAAAGGGCAGAATCATAGTGATGGTGTTGCCCTCGATGGTGTAAGAAGCGGGGTCGTACAAATCACCATGCACAACCTTGCTGATAGCGGTCTCCTTGTCGATGGGGGTCTCCTCATCGGTGATGGTCAAGGTGTAGGTAGCCACAACCTCCAGCACGCCGTCCTTATCGTTCTCATCCGAACGGTTTTCGACGGTCAGCGTGTAGGTGTTGCCGCTCTTTGTGGCAAACTTGGTCAGGTCAATGCCTTGGCCACCGTTATCCACAACCAGTTCCCGCTCTTCCTTGTCAACCCCTTCGCCCACAACGGCAAACAACTGGCCATCGCTGGACAGCATGTTGGAGGTGATCGCGACATTCTTCACATCGGCCAAAGCCTTTGTGACAGAATAAGTTGAAGAGCCGGCGGTGTGGTCCATCTCCAAGTCATCCACCCAAATAATGGGCTCAAAGACGGCCGCAGCGCTGAGAGGAACCATTGCGACGACCAGCATAACAGCCAGAAGCGCCGCAAGTGATTTCTTCAGAAACTTGCTTTTGTTCATAAATTTCAACCCTCTTAAATTTTAGATTCTCGCACGGCCTAAAAGACCAAAGGCCCACCCCCGCGTGAGCGCAGGCGCAAACCCGCGGCTTTGCCGGCGAGTGGAAGTTGTCTATATCCTAACATTTGCGCCGCGCGTTAGCCCCCTAAAGCCGCGCTGGGCCTTAGCATCTTAGCAGAGGGGGGACAGGGGAAAAAGAGGGTAATTCAACTTTCATTCAACAGCTTCCCCGGCTTTTGGGGAGAAAAAAGGGCCCATACGCCCGCCTAGTCCAAAACCGGCGGCGGATGGGCCCTTCCCTGCGTTCAACTTTTATTCAACCGGCTCTTTGGGGCCCCTTTTGGTTGGCGCCTGGGCCCCAGGCCCTGGGCCGGCGCTTTGGACGCTTCGGCGGGCCTCGGCCAGCAGTTCCTCCATTTTCCCGCTGATTCGGTCCTCGGCCTGCTTCATCAAATGGCCGTAGATGTTGGTGGTGGTGGCCACGTTGGAATGCCCCAGCCGGTGGCTGACGCTGATACTGTCCACACCGCTGAAAAGCAGAAGGCTTGTCATGGTGTGCCGGAAGGCGTGGGGGTTTAAGTGGGGCAGGCTGTGGCGCTTTTCAAAGCGGGTCAGCCAGTTGCCCAGCTGAGAGGGGTTCATGGGCCCGCCGTGCTCGCCGGTAAAAACATAGGGTGATTCTTTCCACCTGGCCCCCTCCTGCCTTTTAAAATCCTCCTGCCACTGGCGGTATTCTTCCAGCAGGGCAAAGGCCTCTTCCGGCAGGCGCAGCGTGCGCACCGAGTCCTTTGTTTTGGGCGTGCTTTCATAGACCCCCCGGTCCGGGGCGTACTGCATGGCGCAGTCAATGCGTATGGTGCCCTTTTCCCAGTCGATTTTCTCCCATTTCAGCCCTAAAAGCTCCCCACGCCTGCACCCAGACACCAGCAGCACATACACCGCCGCCCGCCATTTCAGGGGTTCGCTTTCCAAAGCCTGCAGGATCATGCCCACCTCGTCCTCCTGGAAGTAGTTGGGGTCGCCGCCCTCCCGCTTGGGGGGTGTGGCCCGGCGGGCCGGGTTAAAGGGGATGAGCATCTCTTTTTCCGCCTGACCCAGCACTGTAGACACCAGCAGGTGGCAGTTCATCACCGTTCGGCTGCTTAGGGTACGCTCTTCCCGCAGGATGGTAAAAAGCTCCTGCACCGGCTGCCCCAGCGCCTGGGCGATGCGCCGGGCGGTGGCGGGCTTTACGGCTTTCCCCTGGCGCAGCCGCCCCATGCTGATGCGCTTGCCGTCGCTGTCGGGCACATCCCCATACAGGCCCCGTTTTTCCAGAGCCCGCCACAGCTGGGGCTTTGCCTGGGCCCTTTCGTTGTCGGCCCGGGCCTGGGGGGCGGACAGCGCCTGGTACAGCTTATTCAGGTGCTGGGGGCGGATGTCCCGCAGCCGCATGGAGCCCAGGGCCGGCAGCACCCGTTCCAGGCTTTGCCGGTAGTGCACCTCTGTCAAATGCTTCATGCCCACGCTGGCCTTCCAATTCAGCACATATTCCGCATACTCCCGGAACGTCTCCCGGCCGTCCCCCACAGCCCCCTGCCTGCACCGCTGCTCGAACAAAACTGCCTGCCTCTGGGCCTCCCGCCGGGCCCGGCTTTCCCCCCAGCCCTCCGGTACCTTCCAGGTGCTGGCATAGGGGGTCAGCTGTTTGCCGGTTTCCGGGTCCCGCCCCCGGTACACCCGTATGCTGTAGGATATGATGCGCCCCTCTTTGTTCTTCCTTGCCTGTACGTTCGCCATAGCCTTGCTCTCCTTCCCGCAGGCTTTTGCCTGCCTGTTTTCCCAAATAGAATAGCAGGCTTTGTCGAAAAATGTCAAAATATGGTATCGCTCATTGTCACTTACACAACATGGGCCCTCTCCCGCTGCCAGCCCCTGTTTTCTGGACAAAAAAAGCGGGCGGGAAAATATCCCGTCCACCTTTTGTATGGATTGGTTCTTTTATTCGGCCCTGCGGACCACAAAGTTTGCCCCGCCCAGGAAGTCTTCGGAGAGGGCAGGCTCGTGGTCTGCCAGGGCGGCCTGGTTGATCCAGGTGGTCCACTCGCTGAAAAAGTACACCGGCAGCTGCGAGACCTGGGTGCCCACCATCACCTGCACCGCCATGTCCGCGGTGCGGCTGCCTACCTCTTCATAGTCTGCGCTTAAAGAGGCCAGGGCCCCTGCCTGCACCAAGGCGTCCGACCCGGCCAGCCAGGGCTTTTTTGCCTGGCTGGTGGTTTCTTTGATCTTCGCCGCCGCTTCCACGATTACGCTGTCCCCGGGGGTGAAGACCACGTCAACCTGTCCGCACAGCTCTTGGGCGGCTGTTGCGGCGCTTTCGGCGTTTACGGCGGTGGAAATGACGGTTTCCACGCCAGCCTGCTTGCAGGCATCCTGGATGGCTTTGGCGGCTGCGGCGGCGTTTACGTCGTTTTCACCGTACAGCAGGCCAATGCTCCGCAGCCCCGGCTGCACCTGCTGGGCAAATTCCAGGGACTTCTGCCCGGCTACCCGGTCCGACACCCCGGTAATGCCCCGCTCGGGGGCCGTAATGTTCTGCATGCCCAGGGCCGACTTGGGCTCGTTCACCCCGGCAAACAGCACCTTGATGCCCCCGCTGCCCACCGCGTCCGAGGCGGCTTTGGCCGCCGGGGCCCCTACGGCCACGATCATGTCCACCTTGTCCCGGGTAAACTGCTTGCAGATCTCCTTGGCTTTGTTTTCGTCCGCCCCGGCGTTTTGGTAGTCCACTTCTACCTTTGTCTCGTTGTAGCCCCATTCGTCCAGGCGGCTCATAAAGGATTCCCGCATTACGTCCAAGGGGGCATAGCTGCCGCACTGCACCAGGCCGATTTTATAAAGCCCCGCGCCCTCCGCCGCCTCTGTTTTCGAGGTGGCCTCCTTGGGCCCTGCGTCCTCTTTTTTGCTGCACCCAAACAGCCCCCCCATCAACAGCAGAAGGCTTAACAGCAAACAGGCTGTCTTTTTCATCCGCACACTTCCTTTCTCACTGGCTCCCCCTTGCTTCCCTATTCCTATTTTCCCAGTATGGGCTGGCTTTATGCCCCGTACAGGCTGCTAAGCGATTCCAGCAGGGGCGCTACCTCGCTGCCCCGCACCAGGCCGCTGAACTGGCCGTTTAAGGTGCAGGCGTAGCGATCCTGGCCCTCTACCGGGTAAAACGCCAGCACGTCTTCTGTGCCGGTTTTATAATGGTACCGCACCTCCAAATCCGGCGTCCCCTCCCGGGGGGCGTCTTCCAGGGAGAACACAGCCAAAGAAATCAGCTGCTTAAAGAAGCTTTGGTAATCCTCATAGGCTATTTCGCTGCCGTCGGGCTTTTTTACCGCAGGGGTGTCGGCCTGTAGGTCTATGGTAAAATCATACACCATATCCCCCTCCCGGGTCAAGGTCAATTGCTCCACATCGGCAATATTTGCCAGGCAGATGGTGCTTTGCCGCAGGCTCATCAGGTCGGCCTCGGCCCAGGGCTTTACCCGGCTGTTGTCCAGCATGTATACCACGTTCTGGCTGTCGGCCATCAGGTAGCGGTTGTTGCCGCTGTCCTTCTTGCTGACCTTTAGGGTGTGCTCTTCCTCATTCAGCTTAAAGGAGACCTGGGCTTCCGGCTCCTGCAGGCCGTATTGGGCCAGCTGTTCTTCGGTAACGCCCACGGCCGCCACGGTGTTGGCGGTCACGCTTTTTAAGGCCCGCACAATGGTTTCAAAGTCCTCGGTGCCCGACTCGGCCAGAATGGGCGACGTAAGCATATAGCCGTTTAAGCGGCTCTTTTCCACATACTCGGCTGTAATGGGCTCTGGGAAAGCCGTGCCGCTCAGGGTCATGGAGTAGAGGGTGTCCGGCATGGTTTCCTCGGTGGCCTCGCCGTTTTCGTCTATGCTGGCGGTGGTCCAGTCGGGTATAGAATATACCTCCCGGCTTACAAACTCCAGCTGGCTGCCCATAAGCTTATCCGACAGGGCGGGCACAATGTACACCTGGCCGTCGGCTAAAAGGTACTGGCCTACGGTGCCGCTTTGGGAGGTGTCCCCCAGGGTAAAGGAAATGGGGTCCCCGTCCCGGCGCTCTATGGTCACCGTGCCGCTGCGCTGGCCGGAAAGCCCGTATTTTTCCAGGTCTTCCTGCTGGCCCAGGCACTTCAGGGGCGTAATATCCAGGACATCCTCCGCGCAGATGGTGATTTTTTCCGTGTCCTGCTGGCAGCCGTAGCCGGTAAGCTCTTCGATCTTATAGCTCTTGATTTCCGTCATTTCCGAGCCGCTTTCGCTGTCTGTAAATTCCTTCGCGCTTACCGGGCCGATGGTAAAGCTGCCCTGGCTGTTTTCCACCCGGATAGCGGAAAGGTCTTCCCAGGCAAGCTGCACCAGGGGCTCCAGCCCGGCTTCAGAGGACACGGCGGAGGTGGTTTCCTCTTTGTCAACCGGGGTAAGCAGCAGCAGGGCCGCCCCGCCGCCTATTACCACCAGCACAGCCAGCATGATGAGGAGGCTTTTTACGGATTTTTTCATGGCTTACAGATGCCTCCTCTTTAAGAAGATCACCAGCCCTACCGCCAAAATCAGCAGGGGCAGCCCTACGGTGAACACGCCCAGGCCCAGCAGGTTGGCGGTATTGACGGACATGGTCACATCCATCACGTTAGTCTGCACCGAATCCTGCACCACGGTGACGGCGCTGCCGTCGGTAGCGGTAGCGTAGGCCAGCAGGTCACAGATATAGTCCCGGTTGCCAAAGGCCGTGGCCTCGATAAAGCTGTCGGTGAACACATAAGAAGAGCCGAACACAATCACATGCCGGGGGGACTGCCCGCCGTTTACCTCCATGTTCTTGGTGGCCATAGCCGCTACGGTCCACTGGGCGGTCTCAGGGTTTTGGGTATCCTCCTGGGTGGTGCTTTCGGTGATGATATAGGCCGAATCGGCTGTGCGCCACAGGCTTGTGGTGGTGATGTCGGCGTTGCTGTCAAAGGCCAGGGTAAGGGGGGCGCTGCTGGGGGCCAGCAGGCGGTTATAGGTGTTTTCCGACAGGACGCTGCCCGCCTGGTCTACCAGCACATAGCTGGCGTTGGCCGCCGCCATGCGGCTGGTGCTGCTTTCGGCTACCACGCCGTGCTGCACCTGGATGCCCCACTCCTCTAAAAAGCCGGTCAGGCGGGGTAGCTGGGCCTGGGTGGGGTGGCAGGTGGCCAGCACCGCCACAGGCTCTTCCCGGTCCGGGTCGTTTAAGAAGGCCTGCACCTTCTGGATCTCTTCCTCGGTGTAGTCGTTATTGGGGGTAGGGATCATCAGCACCTGGGTGTCCTGGGGGATCTCCTCGGTGAGCATGTCCACCTCCTGCACAGAGAAGTTCTGCTTCTCCATCAGGTCCATAAACTGCACCATGTTCTGGCTGGAAAGCAGCTCGCCGTGGCCGGTAGAGATGGTGAGCACCGGCACTTTCTCCAGGTTCACCATTTCCAGGGCGCCGGCCAGGGCGCTGTCAACTTTGGTGTAGGTCTCCTGGGCGCCGGTCATCTGGCTTTGCTGCACATCAAACAGGTCGTAGACGTTTAAGACCTTATACCGCTTTTCTGTACGCACCAGCACCATGCCGGTGGTCAGGTTCTCGGCGGCGTACTGGGTCATCAGGTCGGGGTTTAAGTCCGGGTCCACAAACTCCATGTGGATGCGGCTGTTGGCCTCCTCCAGCCTTTCGGCCAGGTTGGCGATCTGGCTGAACTTGAGGCCGTAGTTTGCGTAAAGCAAATCCTTGCGGTAGGCTTCTTCTGAGCCCACCAGGTAAATGTCTGTGTCTTCCGTAACGCCTTTGGCAATGTCCACGGCCTGCTGGGACAGGGTGTTGCGCTTATCCACGGTCAAGTCGATGTCCATAGAGGGGAAGCGCTCGGTAAGGGCGGTGACCAGGATGTTCAGCGCCACCACAATGGCAATGAACACCACGCTGAGCAGGGTGGCCATGCCCCCGCGCTTCCACTTGTTGGCGTTAAATTTTTTCTTCCCCGCTTTCTCAGGGGCTGCCGCCGGGGCCGCGCTGGCCTGGGGGGCTTCGGCGGGGGCTTCCGGCTGGGCCTGGGGGGCGGTCTCGTTTATTTCTTCCTGGGGGGTCTTCTTGTCGGTATTCACGTTTTCCCATCTTCCTTTCTATTTTGATTTCCCGCGCCCTTTAGCTCCACCTTCTGCTCTCCAGCCTGCGGGCTGTCAAGAACACAAAGACCGCCATGACGCTTAGGAAGAACACAGCGGCGGAGATGCTGAACATCCCCTGGGTGAAGGTGTTGTAGCGGTTGTTGAAGGAGACCCATTCTACCAGCTTGGAAAGGGCCGCGTTGGAAATGGAGGATGTGAGCATATCAATATACATGAGGAACACGGACACCGCAAAGGTGCCGATGGCCGCGATGATCTGGCTGATGGTAAGGCTGGAAATGAACACGCCAATGGCGACCATAGCCCCGCCGTAAAGCAGGGTGCCCAGGTAATTGCCCATAACCTCGCCCCAGGCCGGGCTGGCAAAGAAGTTCAGCACCGCCGCCGGCAAAAGGCCCAGGGTAGAGGCCACAAAGAACACAAAAAAGCTGGCTAAGAATTTCCCCAGGGCAATGGCTGTTACCCCTACGGGGGCGGTAAGCAGGGCCTGGTCGGTTTTGTTTTTCTGGTCGTCGGACATGCTGCGCATGGTGATGATGGGGATGACCATCATGGAAAAGGAGAACATGACCCCGTATACCGAGGAAATGTAGCTGGAAGAACCCATACGCATGACCAGGTAATAGTAGTAGCCATAAAGCGCCAGCAGCGCCGCCACGCACACATACCCGATCGGGGAATTGAAATAGGAGCGTATCTCCCGTTTACAGATCGCTTTCACGTTTCCCACCCTTTCTTTATTCCTGGCCGTCCTGGGGGGCGTCCCCTTCTGGCTGGCTGTCTTCTTCTTCGTCCTCTTCCGGGCCCTCCGGCAGCCCTTCTTCCAGGGGGGCGGTTTCTTCGTCCCCTTCTTCTGCGCCGGCGGCGTGGGATTCGTCTGAGCTGGTAAGCTGCAGGAACAGGTCTTCCAGGGTCAGGTCGGAGTTTTTAAGGGCCAGCAGGGGCCAGTTTTTTTCCGCCAGCAGGGCGAAAAGGTCCCGGCGCAGGTCGTAGTCCTGCTCGGCTTCTACACTGATCTCAAACACCCCGGGCTCTTTTTCCCCAAGAGAGGTGGCTTCCAGCACGTGGTCCATCTGGACAATGGCGGAAAGCATGTCCGTTTCCGGGCCCTCGGCCCGCAGGACCAGGCGGTGGTCCCGGGAAAGGTCGTGGGCCAGGGTGTCGGTGGCGCCGTCGGCCACCAGGCGGCCGTTGTTGATGACGATGATGCGCTCACACACGGCCTGCACTTCCGGCAGGATATGGGAGCTTAAGATAACCGTATGGTTCTGGCCCAGGGCTTTAATGAGCGTGCGGATCTCAATGATCTGCTTGGGGTCCAGGCCTACGGTGGGCTCGTCCAAAATCAGCACGGGGGGGTTGCCGATAAGGGCCTGGGCAATGCCCACCCGCTGCTTATAACCCTTTGACAAGTTGCCGATAAGGCGGTTATAGACCTCTTCTATGCGCACCAAGCGGCAGATCTCTTCCAAATGCTGCTTGCGGGGCAGCTTCACCTTTTTCAGCTCGTACATAAAATCCAGGTACTCTTTTACCGTCATATCCAGGTACAGCGGCGGCTGCTCTGGCAAATAGCCAATAAGGCGCTTGACCTCGTTGGGCTCGTCCAGGGTGCTTTTGCCGGATACGGCCACCTGCCCCGAGGTGGCCGAGAGATACCCGGTGATGATGTTCATGGTGGTGGATTTCCCCGCGCCGTTTGGCCCCAGGAAACCTACGATGGAGCCTTCTTCGATGGTAAAGCTCACTTGGTCCAGGGCAAGGCTGGCACCGTACCGTTTCGTGAGGTTTTTTACCTCTACCATATGTCCTGATTCCTCCTGTCCTATATTCTGCCCAGGCAGGGCGCGCCTGCCCCGGGCTGGATGGCAATAGCGGCCTGGGTCTTATAGTAGCGCAAAAAGCCGCGATTTGCAAGACCCAACTGGCAGCCGAGGTTTATTTTACCCGGGGAATGTGAATATTACGTGAAATCCTGGTGATTCTTTCCTTTGCGGGAGGCGGATAAAAGCGGCTGGGGCGGGCTTTTTCCCCTAAAAGTGACAAAAGGGTTGCAAGGGTTACAATCTGTTTACAAAATGCGGGTTTTTGCGCAAAACCGGCTGTTTGTTACCACTTTGTTACCGTTTACTGCCATTTTATAATTATACGGATTTTCTATATTCCTTTAGCTTTTTTGGGCATTTTAGCCGGTTTGGGTGGGGAGGGAAGACCTTGGGGTTACGTCTCGCCTGCCGGCTCGGTCGGGTCAGAACGGCAACGCTTTGCGAAGCCATGCGTTTGCCCACATGGCAATCTTCCCCGCGCCTGCGGCAAGACCTTGGGGCGTTGCCCCCGAGGCCCCTTGACCGCGTATGAAAGGACATCCTCCCGACGCTTTTCACTTGACGTATGCGCCCGAAACCTTTACAATATAAATTAGAAAAAACCTAACGGCGCGGGCAGGGCCTTGCGCACAGCACCCACCCAAAACGCGAGAAGCGAAGCGTGGGAGTCCAGAGGGGGGGTCCCCCTCTGGGGAAAAAGGAAGGGGAAAGATTTATGGCGGATATCCGTGCATTTCGGGCTTTGCGGTACGACTTGGAGAAGGCGGGGAAAATTGAGGAGCTTACCTGCCCGCCTTACGATATTATCAGCGAGGAGCAGCGGCAGGGGTTTTTGGAGCGTAACCCTCATAACGTCATACGGCTGGAATTGCCCAGGGGCGGTGAGGAAGAGGGCGGGCCTTATGCCTGCGCGGGGCGCGCTTTGGAGGAGTGGCTGGCTTCTGGCGTGTTGAAAAGGGATATGGAAGAGGGCGTTTATATTTATGAGGAAGAGTTCCTCTCTCAAGTGGATGGGGGGGAGAGGAAAGCTTTGCGGGGGCTTATCTGCCTGGTGCGGTTGGAGGAATTTGCCGCTGGGGTGGTGCTGCCTCATGAAGAAACCTTGAGTAAGGCTAAGCAGGACAGGTTCCAGTTGATGGAGGCTACGGGGTGTAATTTCAGCCAGATCTACTCTTTGTACCAGGACCCCGCCCATACCACCCGCCAGCGGCTGGACGCTTTGGCTGCCAGCTGTGAGCCACGGTATGATTTTTCAGACGGTCTGGTGACACATCGGCTGTGGGTGGTTAATGACCCGGTTGCTATTGAGGCTTTGCAGGAGGATTTTGCCGCCCGGAAGCTTTATATTGCCGACGGGCACCATCGCTATGAGACGGCCTTGAATTACCGCAACTGGCGCCGGCAGGGAGGGGGCTATTGCCCGGGCGCCGATTACGTGATGATGATGCTGGTGGACATGGCCGATCCGGGCCTGGTGGTGTTCCCTACCCACCGGCTGGTGCGGGGGCTGGAGGGGTTCAATGGGCAGGCTTTGTTGGATTCTTGCGGGGATTACTTCCAGGTGGAAGAGCTGCCGGGCCGGGATGCCGTGGAAAGCGCTTTGACCGATGCTTATGGGGCGGGGCAGCATGCTTTTGGCTTTTACGACGGCAAGGGGTGGCACACCCTCTGCCTGCGGGATGAGGCGGTATTGGATGGGCTTTTGCCGGGGTTGAGCAAGGCTTCCCGGCGGCTGGATGTGACGGTTTTGCATGGGCTGGTACTGGAAAGGCTGTTGGGGATCGACAAGGAGAACATGGCCAACCAGGTGAACCTCACCTATACCCGCTCGGCGGAGGAGGCGGCAGCCTCGGTGGATAACGGGGAGAGCAACGCTTGTTTCCTGCTGAACCCTACGCGCGTGGAGGAGATAGGGGAGGTGGCGGCTAATGGTGAGAAGATGCCGCAGAAGTCTACCTATTTTTACCCGAAGCTGATTACTGGGCTGGTGATGAATAAGTTTGACTGAGGAGGGCTTTGTTTGGGTTGGCCGTAAAATCTACGGGCTTTCCTTATGAGGGCTGGAAATTAAATTTGTTGGCAGGTGATGGACGATGAAACTTTTTGAGAAAACCCTTTCGGAACAGGAAATTTACAAGGGGCGCATTATCCGCGTCCATTTGGACGACGTGGAGCTGGGGAACGGGCTGCCCGCTAAGCGGGAGGTGGTGGATCACCCGGGCGGCGTCACGGTGTGCGTTTTGACGGAGAAGGATGAAGTGGTTTTCGTCCGGCAGTTCCGGTACCCATATAAGCAAGTGCTTTTGGAGCTGCCGGCCGGCAAGCTGGAGCCTGGGGAAGACCCCTTTGAGGCGGTGAAGCGCGAGCAGTTGGAAGAGACGGGGACATCCGGCAGGCAGTATGTTTCTTTGGGGGAGGTGTACCCTACCCCTGGCTACTGCGGCGAGATTATACGGCTGTGGGCTTGCCGGGTGGAGGGGGCCCAGGCAGGGCTTTCTTTGGATGAGGATGAGTTTTTGACTACTGAGCGCATCCCCCTGCAAAGGGCGGTGGAAATGGTCTGCAACAACGAGATACCGGATGCCAAGACACAGATAGGCATACTGAAAACGGCCCAGCTGGTAAGCAAGGGCCTGCTTTGAGGGAGGTTATATTATGGAATGCAAAAAGATGGCGGCCGTTTTGTGCGGTGCTGCCCTCTGCCTTGCGCTGGGGGCCTGCGGGACACAGGAGCAGGCCGTTTCTTCGGCGGCGCCGCTGCCCTCTTCCTCTTCTGCTGTGGCCAGCATGCCGGAGGTCCCTTCGTCCTCTGCGCCGGAGCCTGCAGAAAAGCCGAGCCCTTCTTCTGTAGCCGCTTCTGACTTCACGCTTTTTGATGAAGGGAACCTTATCTCCCAGGCGCTGAAGGAGGACCTTGACATGGCGGGTTCTTTTTCCGCTATAGAAAGTGCCTACGGTACCGCGCTGGCCAGATGGAAACGCTTTGTCGCCCTTGCGTACAAAGAATGCCTAGCTGTGCTGCCGCCGGACGAAAAGCAACTGCTGGAGACGGCACAAGCCCAATGGGAAGAGGAATTGGAAAAGTGGGCCCAAGAGGCGTATGAGGGCTCTGCCGTGCCGATTGAGGGCAGCTTGGGTATTACGCAGGGCCTTGTGGACGCCTATGAGGATCGGGCCCGCACCCTGTGCCGGATGAAATACAGCGCCGATGGGGTCATGCCCTCTTTTGAGGCCGCTATGGAAGAACCGGAAGCGGCTGGATAAGGCCTGTGCAGTCAAACAGGAAAGTTTAGGGCCGCCCGTTTCAAAGGGGTTGCCGCGTGCCAGTGGCACGCGGCTGGCAACCGGCCGAGCGGGCAGGCGAGACTTTAAGCCCAACTGTGGAAGCAATAAGAAAGCAGGCCCGGAGCCACATGCTCCGGGCCTGCTTTCTTATTTGATTGGGAATTACTTTAGCTTGAAGCGGTTGGTCTGGTCGCGGAGGATATTTACCTGCTGGAACAGCTCGGCGCTGACGGCGGCGGACTCTTCGCTGCTGGCGGAGTTGTTCTGGACGACCTGGGAAATCTGGCTGATGCCTTCGGTTACCTGGGCAATGGATTCGGCCTCGCCCTGGACAGCCTCAGCAATGACATTGATGGAGCTGTTGGAATCCCGCACCAGCTCCAGGGTAGTCTCCAGGGTATGGGAGACCTCTTCTACGATGGCGCTGCCGCGCTCGGCCGCTTTGATGGAGTTTTCGATGAGTTCACGGGTGGCCTTGGCTGCCTGGTCGGACTGGCCGGCCAGGGTGCGGACCTCACTGGAAACCACGGCAAAGCCCTTGCCGGCGGAACCGGCCCGGGCAGCCTCTACAGCGGCGTTGAGGGCCAGGATATTGGTCTGGAAAGCGATATTCTCGATGGTGGAGATAATTTTGCCAATCTCCTGGGAAGCGTTGGTGATGTCCTCCATGGCGGCTACCATCTGCTGGATTTGCTCGCTGCTGACGTTTACCTGCTCGCCGGTCCTGCGGGCATTGTCCAGGGCGGTAGAGGCGGCTTCTACGTTCTGGGCGGCGGTCTTGGAAAGGTCGTCCAGGGTGGCGTACAGCTCTTCTACGGCGCTGGCCTGCTCGGTAGCGCCCTGGGCCAAGGCCTGGGCGCCGCTGGAAAGGTGCTCGGCGTTCTGGGAGACCTTGCCTTCGGCGTTATGGATGTTGGACATGGCGTCGGACAGGCGGGAGGTAAAGGAATCGATGGCACGCTCGATGGTGCTGAAATCACCTTTATAGGGCATGGCCGTGGCTACCTTGAAGTTGCCGCCGGACAGCTCGGCCATGATACGGTCGATGTCCTGGACATAGCCATGGATGGTGGACATGGACCCTTCCAACAGGCTGGCCATGGTGCCTACCTCGTTTATCAGGCCGCAGTCCAGGTCGATATCCAATAAGCCTTCCTGCAAGGGCTGGATGCGCTTGCTGATCTTCAAAATGGGGTTTACTACCCGGGAGAAAACATAGGCCACCAGGCTGACCAGGCAGATCAGGGACAGCACCATGCAGACGCAGGACATGACAAACAGCATCAGGATGGCGCGGTTTACTTCCAGGCGGGTCTCTTCGGATATGGCGGTGGTGCGTTCTACCACCTGGTCCATATAGCCCACCAGGGTAGCCAGGTTGCTTTGGATGGTCTCTTGGTAATAGCCCTGGGCTTCCTCGGGACTTTCAGCCAGCATGCCCAGCACGTAGCTGGCGGAGGAATGCAGCTCTTTATGTAAAGGCTCTATTTTATCCCGCAGGGCCTTGATTTCCTGGTCGTCTGTGCCCAGGTCCCCATATACCCACTTGCCCAGGGCGCAGGTTTTGGGGTCCATACTGCCGGTAAATTCGGTGCCCGCGTACAGGGCGTTGCTCAGGTTAGAAGACCATTTATAGTGGGCTACCTCGGCTTGCTCTACGCTGCCCATCAGGTTATTGGCGGCCGTCCTGGCCTCCAGCGCCCCCTGGATGCTGGCCAGGTTCACGATGATGACAACAATAAACAGCAATACCGACAACAGGGCGCAGGCTACCCGGATGATGACTGCTCTTTTGATACTTTTTCCCATATGCTCTCTTTCCTCTCTTGGGCCTTTGGGTTATAATGCCGGGCCCTTTGTTTCTAAGCAAAGCTGCGCGAGCTATTTGCGTAGGTATAATTTAGTATAGCATAAAACGCGGGGGCTTTTCAACTCTTTTCTTTTCCTTTGTGGAAAAACACTTTATTTAGGAGCCCATCACGCTAATCTGCTTTTTTTACACTATATCTTGGTACGCTTACAGGGAAAAGAGCCCCTGCCCTCTTGGGCAAAGGCTCCCTTTCCCTGTATTTTCCTGGGTGGGGCTGGGGGGCTTAATTTCCGGGCCCGTCGGGGGCTTCGGCGCCTTCTTCGGCGCTGCCGTCGTCCTCTACCTCGCCGGTGGGCTCGTCTTCCTCGTGGGGGGCGCGGGCCAGGGTGACCAGGCGGCTGCCCTCTTGCAGCTTCATGACCCGCACGCCCTTGCTGGGGCGGGCGCACACCCGGATGGACGAAGCCATGATGCGGATGATTACCCCGTCTTCGGAGATGAGGATCACGTCGTCTTCCAGGTCTACTACCTTGATGGAGGCTACGTCGCCAAAGCGGTCTACATGGTAATTTAAGAGGCCTTTGCCGCCGCGCTTCTGGATGCGGTAGTTGTCGGGGTCGGACAGGCGGCCATAGCCGGTTTCGGTTACGGTGAGCACGTAGGCGCCTTCCCGCAGGACAGCCATGCCTACGATGCTGTCGTCTTCCCGCAGCTGCATGACACGCACGCCCCGGGCTGTACGGCTGAGCTCGCGCACATCGGTTTCGGCAAAGCGCAGGGACATTCCTTTTTTGGTGGCTACCAGGAGCTGGTCTGCACCGCTGGTGACACGCACCCAGCTTAGGGCGTCGCCTTCGTCCAGGTCGATGGCAATGAGGCCGGCCTTGCGGGCGGAATCGTATGCGGAAAGTTTGGTGCGCTTTACTACGCCCCGGTTTGTGACCATGACCAGGTATTTGTCTTCGTCGAACTCCTCTACGCGGATCATGGAGGTGACCTTTTCCTCCCCTTGCAGGGGCAGGAGGTTTTTGATGTTCATGCCGCGGCTGGTGCGGGAGCCCTCGGGGATCTCGTAGCACTTTAGGCGGTAGACACGGCCAAAGCTTGTGAAGAACAGCACATAGTCGTGGCTGCCGGTGACAAAGAGCTCGGTGGCCACGTCTTCGTCCCGGCGGTTCATGCCGGTGATGCCGCGGCCGCCCCGCTTTTGAGTGCGGTAGGTGTCCACCTTCTGGCGCTTGACATAGCCGTAGTTTGTCATGGTGAGGACACATTCCTCTACGGGGATCAGGTCCTCGATATCGACTTCGCCGCTGATGGCCGCGATCTCGGTGCGACGCTCGTCGCCAAAGCGCTTTTTCATGCCCTGGGCTTCGTCCTTTACAATGGCCAGGCGGCGGGGCTCGCTGGTTAAGATTTCGGTGAGGTCGGCAATAAGGGCGTGGAGCTCGCTTAACTCGTTCTCGATCTTCAAAATCTCTAACCCCGCTAACTGCCCCAGCTGGAACCGGCAGATGGCATCGGCCTGGGGGTCGTCAAAATCGAAATGCTCCATGAGGGCGGCTTTGGCTTCGGGGCGGCCGCCTTTGCAGGCGCGGATGGTGGCAATGATCTCGTCTACGATGTCAATGGCTTTTTTCAAGCCCTCCAGGATATGGGCCCGGTCCTGGGCTTTTTTCAGGTCGAACCGGGTGCGGCGGGCGATGACTTCCATTTGGAAGGAGATGTACTCTTCCAGGATCTTCCGCAGGTTCAGGATCTCTGGCCGGCCGTTTACAATGGCCAGCATGATGACGCCAAAGGTGATTTGCAGCTGGGTGAGGGTATACAGGTGGTTTAGGACGATCTGGGGGGAGGCGTCCCGCTTGACGTCAATGACGATGTGCATGCCGTTGCGGTCGGAGTGGTCGTCTACATTGGAGATGCCGTCGATGCGCTTTTCTTTTACCAGGTCGGCAATGCTTTCGATGAGGCGGGCTTTGTTGACCTGGTAGGGCAGCTCGGTGACGATGATTTTGGAGCGGCCGGTTTTTTCGTTTTCTTCGATTTCAGCCCGGGCCCGCACGGTGATTTTGCCCCGGCCTGTGGCGTAGGCGGCCCGTATGCCCGCGTGGCCCATGACGATGCCGCCGGTGGGAAAATCGGGGCCCTTGATGTGCTCCATCAGGTCTTCCAGGGCGGCGTCGGGGTTATCGATGAGGCAGCAGACACCGTCGATGACCTCGCCCATATTGTGGGGGGGGATATTGGTGGCCATGCCTACGGCAATGCCGGTGGAGCCGTTTACCAGGATATTGGGGAAATGGCTGGGCAGGACGGCGGGCTCTTTCAGGCGGTCGTCGTAGTTGGGGTTGAAATCGACGGTGTCTTTGTCGATATCGTCCAGCATAGCCACGGAGAGCTTGTTCATTTTGGCTTCGGTATAACGGTAGGCCGCAGGGGGGTCGCCGTCTATGGAGCCGAAGTTGCCGTGGCCGTCTACCAGCATGTAGCGCATGGAGAAATCTTGGGCCAGGCGCACCATGGCGTCGTACACAGAGGCGTCGCCGTGGGGGTGGTAGCGGCCCAGCACGGCGCCTACGGTATCGGCGCACTTGCGGTAGGGCTTTTCGGGCCAGAGGGTATTTTCATACATGGTGTAGAGGATGCGCCTGTGCACGGGCTTCAGGCCGTCCCGCACGTCGGGCAGGGCCCGCTGCACGATGACGGACATGGAGTAGTCCAGGAAAGACTGCTCCATCTCTTTTGTCAGGTTGACGGGTATGACGCGCCCGCCCTCCTGTTCCTCCTGGGGGGGCATAACGTTGTTTTCGTTGTCCATTCCATCTGTCCTTTCCGGAAGGCCGTGGGGCTCTGCCCCACTCCCCGCAAACCCTTTTGGAAAAGGGTTTGATCCTAAAACTAATATGGGTCACTTTTGGTTTTTATGGGTTACGCCGCCTAGCACCGCTCCGGGAGTACGTCTGACAGGCGCGGCGCCTGCGTAGCTGCGGGAACTCTTCCCGCAGCGGCAAACCACCGCCCGCCTAACGCGCGTCGCGGGTGCAAACGCTTTGCGGAGCAATGCGTTTCGTCACGCTGCTAAACGTCCCAGTTGGCTTTTTGGGCGTTTTCGATGATGAAGTCGCGGCGGGGTTCTACTTTGTCGCCCATGAGGATGGTGAAGATTTCGTCGGCTTGGGCGGCGTCTTCTACTTCTACCCGGCGCATGGTGCGGTTTGCGGGGTCCATGGTGGTCTCCCATAGCTGGTCGGAGTCCATTTCGCCCAGGCCTTTGTAGCGCTGTACTTCGGTGCTGCCCCCTAGCTCGGCAATGATCTGGTCCCGCTGGGGGTCGGAGAAGGCGTAGAAATGGCGCTTGCCTTTGGTGATGCGGAAGAGGGGGGGCTGGGCCAGGTATACGTGGCCTTGCTCGACCAGAGGGCGCATGAAGCGGAAGAAGAAGGTGAGCAGCAGGGTGCGGATGTGGGAGCCGTCTACGTCGGCGTCGGCCATGATGATGATTTTGCCGTAGCGGAGCTTGGAAAGGTCGAAGTCTTCGCCAATGCCTGTGCCCAGGGCTGTTACCACGGGCATGAGCTTTTCGTTGCTGTAGACTTTGTCGAGCCTTGCTTTTTCTACATTGAGCATTTTGCCCCATAGGGGGAGGATGGCTTGGAATTTCCGGTCGCGGCCGCCTTTGGCGGAGCCGCCGGCGGAGTCGCCCTCTACAATATAGATTTCGGTTTCCTGGGGGTCCCGGGACTGGCAGTCTGCCAGCTTGCCGGGCAGGGAGTTGTTTTCCAGGGCGGTCTTGCGGCGGGCCAGGTCCCGGGCCCTGCGGGCTGCCTCACGGGCACGGGAGGCGGTGAGGGCTTTATCGAAAATGGCCCGGGCGGTGGCGGGGTTTTCCTCCATGTAGGTCGTCATTTTTTCGTAGACCATGGAGCTTACCAGGGCGCTGATTTCCGTGTTGCCCAGCTTGCTTTTGGTCTGGCCCTCGAACTGGGCTTCTTTCAGCTTGACACTGATGACGCAGGTAAGGCCCTCCCGGACATCTTCGCCGGAAAAGTTCTTGTCCGCTTCTTTCAGGATGTTGTATTTCCGGGCGTAGTCGTTCATGGCCCGGGTAAGGGCGCGCTTGAAGCCGTCCTCGTGGGTACCGCCGTCCGCGGTGCGGACGTCGTTGGCAAAGGATAGGATCAGCTCGTTGAAGCTGTCGGTATACTGCATGGCCACTTCGGCGGTGGAGTTTTTGTCAGCCGCAGCCGCGCTGAAATGGATCACATCGGGGTGGATGGTCTCGACGGCTTTTTTCTGGTTCAGGTAGTCTACAAAGGAACGGATGCCGCCTTCGTAGCAGTAATTGTTTACAATGGGCTGTTCCTGGTCCCGTTCCTCTGGCACGCGCTCTTCGGGGTCCCGCTCGTCCCGCAGCTCGATATCGATGCCGGCGTTGAGGAAGGCTTGCTCCCGCAGGCGGGTCTGCAGGGTGTCGTAGGTGTAGGTGGTGGTCTCCTTGAAGATTTCCGGGTCGGCCTGGAAGCAGATGATAGAGCCGCTTTTGCGCCCGGCTGGGGCGGGGCCCTTATTGATGAGCTCGGTTACGGCGGCGCCGCGCTCGAAGCGCTGGTAGTACACGCTGCCTTCGTGTACGATCTCCACCTCCAGCCACTGGGACAGGGCGTTTACCACGGATGCGCCTACACCGTGCAGGCCGCTGGATACCTTGTAGCTGCCCCCGCCGAACTTGCCGCCGGCGTGGAGGATGGTAAACACCACGGTAACGGCGGGCAGCCCGGTTTTGCTCTGCACGCCTACGGGGATGCCGCGGCCGTTGTCGGAGACATAGATCACATTGCCGGGGAGGATGCGTACTACGATCTTATCGCAGAAACCGGCCAGGGCTTCGTCGATGGCGTTGTCCACGATTTCATACACCAGGTGGTGCAGGCCCCTGGGGCCTGTGGAGCCAATATACATGCCCGGGCGTTTGCGCACCGCCTCTAAGCCCTCCAATACCTGGATTTGGTCCCCGTCGTAGGCTTTATCGGTTTTGGTCATGTCCGTCATTTCATTGATTTCCAAACAAAGGCCCTCCAAACTTTAAAACACAATATCTTTACCTTGAAATTACATATTATTAGTATAGCAGATTTTGCGGCGGTTGTAAACAAAAAAATGCCTGGAAAGGCTGTTCCCGGCGGTTTTCCGGCCCTTTTGGAGAGACAATGGACAAAAAAAGCACCTGGCTTGTGGGTCTTAAAAGCCAGGTGCTGGGCGGATGTTTTGGGCTGGGCCTTTACCCGTCTTTCCGCTGGATTTCGCGGAGGCGGCGCTGTACATAATCGGGGTCGTCGTATTTCGCGAAGAAATCGTCGGCAGGCTTGGGGGGCTGCCGGACCGCGCTGGAAGCCTGCGGCCGGGCAGGGGGGGCCTGATGGCGGGTGACAGGCACAGGGGGGCGTATGGCCGCTTCCCTTTGGGGACGGGGCGGGGGGGCCGGCTGGCGCAGGGGGCGGGGCTGCGGCGCAGGGGCCGCAGCAGCGTCTAACCGGCGGGGAGGCTGCGGGGGTGCGGCCGCAGGCGCCGCAGGGCGGGCCGGGGCAGCCGTGGGGGGCTGGGCGGGCCGGGGCGGCGCTTGGGGCGGGAGGGTTGTGGTGAAGCTTTCACGTTGGGGCGGGTAATCCTCCTGGTCGTAATAGACGGGGCCTGTGGGGGAGGGGGGAGGGGCGGGGGAAGCCTTGCGGCCCCACTTTTTCTTCTCCATTTCTTCCCGGGAGACTTTTTTGATGACCGGCTTCGCCAGGTAGACAAAAAAGATGCTGAGGAAAAAGAAGATTGCAAAAGGCAGGAACACCTGCAGGGCTGTTTCCAGGCCGATGTCGTCTAAGACGAACTTATGGAAAAAATAGACCGCGCCGCCCGCAAAAAGCGCCAGGAGCGCTGCCACGTAGACAAGCGGGGACAAGTGGATATTGGAAATGCCGCCGCAGCGGGGGCACTGGAATTCGCCCTGCTTTTTTAGAGACCATGTGCGGATGAGGTTCACCCGTTTTTTACAGTAAGGGCAGGTGGGGACACCAAAATACTGCATAGACCCAACTTCCTTTCTCCCGGCAGGGGACCCCGCCGCTTTTTGCGTAAAAGCTGCCAAAGCCAACTTTTTGTCCTTATATTATACCAAATCTCCCCAGGGCCGTCAAACCTTCCTTCCCCTTGGATTTTCTTACTTTTGAAAAATATGCAAGATATTGTGCCTATTTTATTCTTGCCCATAGGAAAGGGGGCTATGCACAGGCCCGTATAGCTGGGGAACAACCGCAAAAAGGGGATTTGGCGGAGGCTAGCCCTGCGGCTGCTGGCGGAGCTGCTGTTTCTTTTCGGCGCCGCGTTTGACAAAGAAGAAGCAGACAAAATCGAAAAAGGCGGCCAGGGCCCAGGTGACGGGGTAGGAGACATACAGGGTGGTCAAGGTGGGGGAGGCGGCGAACACGGTGAAAATCCAGACCACGCGGAAGCCGCAGACAGAGGAGATGGTGATGGCCATGGGGATGAGGGACGCGCCCATGCCCCGCAGCACGCCTACCATAACGCCCATGAGCCCGCCGGCAAACTGGAACATGCAGGTTATGCGCAGGCGCATGAGGCCGTACTCGATAACGGCGGGGTCGGAGGAATAGATGCCTAAGAGCTGGGGGCCGAAGAGGTTGGCCGTGAGGCCCAGCAGCAGGCCCGTGGCTGAGGCCATAAGCAGGCACAGGACCATGACGCGGTTGACACGCTTTGTTTTGCCTGCGCCCAGGTTTTGGCCGGTGAAGGAGAGGGCGGCTTGGGAGAAGGAATCCATGCCCATATTGACGAAGCCCTCGATATTGGCGCCGGCGGTGTTGCCGGCCATGGCCACGGCCCCAAAGGAATTGATGGAAGACTGGATGAGGACGTTGGAAATGGAGAAGGAGGCGCCCTGGATGCCGGCCGGGAGGCCGATCTTCATCATTTTCCAGAGCTTGTCTTTGTAAATGCGCATTTGTTTGGGGTAGAGCTTATAGTCGCCGTCTACTTTTACCAGGCACCAGAAGACCAGGAAGGCGGATACGGCCTGGGAGATCGAGGTGGCGGCGGCTACCCCGGCCACGCCCATATGGAGGACAATGACGAAAAAGAGGTTGAGAACCACGTTTACCACCCCGGCCAAGAGGAGGAAGTACAGGGGGCGCTGGGTATCGCCTACGGCACGGAGGATGGCCGCGCCGAAATTATAGAGCATGAGCACCGGCATGCCGATAAAATAGATGCGCATATACAGCACGGCCTGTTCCAGCACGTCGGCAGGGGTCTCCATCATTTCCAGCATGGGGCGGGCCAGGGCGATACCGACGGCAATGAGGGCTATACCAAAAACCAGGCTGGACAGGATGGCGGTGTGTACAGTCTCGTGGAGGCCCTTTTTGTCGCCGGCACCGTAATATTGGGACACCAGGACATTCGCGCCCACGGAGATGCCCATGAACAGGGTGACGATCAGGTTAATGAGCGCGCCGGTGGAGCCCACCGCCGCCAGGGCCTGGCTGCCTGCGAAACGGCCTACCACCACGATATCGGCCGCGTTGAACAGAAGCTGGAGGATGCCGGACAGGGCCAAGGGCATGGCGAACCGGAAGAGCTTGCCCAGGATGGGGCCGTTTGTCATATCGATCTCATAAGAGCGCCGGCGGTGGCCGGGCATGAGGTTTATGCGCATGTTTACAGCTCCACTCCCTTACATTTCTGGAAAGCCTCCATGGAGACGGCAATGGAATCCAGCTCGTCCATCTGGGTGGCGTCCTGTTCCAGTATGATGTAATCCAGGTTGGGGCAGGAGCGGGCCGCGCTGATATAGTCCTGGATAGGCAGGATGCCGGTGCCGATCTCGGTAAAGGCCAGGGGGTTTTTGGCGGCCATGAAAACATCCATGTCGATATTCTTCTCCCGGTCTACCAGGCCGTCGTACATGCACAGGGGCTCTTGCAGGCCCTTGGGGAAGTCTTTTTGGTGGAGGAGGATAAGGCGGTCGTTATACTTGCGCATAAAAGAGACGGGGTCCTGGCCGCCGCGGGCAATCCAATAGGTGTCCATTTCGGCGTAGACCAAGCCGGGGTCGGTGTTCTCCATGATGATATCATAGACCAGTTTGCCGTTAAAGCGCTGGAATTCCTGGTAATGGTTGTGGTAGTAGTAGCGCATGCCCCGCTCCTGGCAGAGCTCCCCAATACGGTTGAAGGTCTCGCAGCGGCGCTTGATGTAATCCATATCCCCATAAGGGAAAAACTCAATGTCGCAGCCGATCTGGGTGCTGCCCAGCTCGGCGTGGTAATCCAGCACTTCGGGGAGGAAATCCTCCTTCAAAGGGTTTACATGGCAGCCTACGATTTGAAGCCCCAGCTCGTCTAAAGACTGCTTAAGCTCGCGGGCGGGCATGCCAAAGCCTACGCCTGGGTCGTTAGCGGCGTTATGGTTAGCGGCCTCTATGTAGCGGTAGCCTGTTTCCGCAATCTGGCGCAAGACCTCGTAAGGCTTCTGGGCAATAGTATTCTTCACCGAATACAACTGGATACCAATTTTCAAAGACACGTTTAAGTTCCTCCTTTAAGTTGATTTACCCTTTCCATTCTTTTATCCTCCTGCAAGCCTCTGCTGTTCCTCCACAGCAGACAGGCCAACACCCCCCAAACGTAAACCGGCGTTGGGGGTCCAGGGGGGATTATCCCCCCTGGCAGGGTTCGGGGCGGCGCCCCGAGACCTTAAAATCCCTAAGCCTCAATACCCCAGCTCTTCCCCCACCAGCACCACGTGGATGCGGGGGGTCTTCTGGTAGCCTGTGACTACGTAGTGGCAGCACATGCGGGTGTCGGTGCTGCAGCCGGAGGCCATGGGGCCGCCGCAGCCTACGCAGGTGCCCAGGGTCTGGCAGGGGGTGCCCATGTTTTGGCGCATGGCGTTGGGCGGGGCGGCGGTGGTCTTGACGCGCAGGATGGCTTCGTCTACATTGCGGACGATTTTGTTGATGCCGGCTACGACGATGACTTTTTTGGGGCCGTAGATCATGGCGGCTACGCGGTTGCCGCGGCCGTCTACATTATAAAGCTGTCCTTCCTCGGTGATGGCGTTGGCGCTGGTGAGGAAGACATCGGCGCTGAAAGTCTTTTGGTAAACCTCTTCCGGGTCCATGGCTTCACGGTCCAGGAAGGTATATTTGCCGCTGAGCATCAGATCGCGGATACCTGTTTCCCGGAGGGTCACGGTGCCGCCGCAGGAGATGGTGTCGCCTTCCCGCATCATGCCCTCGACGGCCTTTAGGGCGTCTTGGCTGGTGGGGGCGTACACAGCGGGTATTTTGTTTTTGGCAAGGGCGCGCATGGTGCGCTCGATTTTCATTTGCAGGCTGGCCTGCTTGTTTTTATCCATGGTTTAACTTCCTTTCGTCCCTGAATAGCTGGCTGGATAGCTATGTCTTATTGTATTCCAATTTACCTGGGAAATCAAGGCTTTGCAGGGTTTATGAGGAGGATTTGCCTATATCAATTTTGTTACTTTCTGCGGGCAGGAAAAATGGGCCTGCGGGGGCAGGCCCATTCTTGCTGTGTTTTTCAGTTGGGTTTGAAGCCGGCGAAGTCTGCAAAAAGCTGCTCTACACGCTCTTTCTGGGCGGTGTTCTCGTCTTTTTTGCTGGTGTCGGTGTAAATCATCAGGTACTTGCCGTTTAAGATGGCGGGGACCTCGTTATCCAGCACGGTAAACTTGCCGGTCTCTTTTACGCTATCCAGGCAGGCTTTGCCTTTTTCGTCCAGGTTTTCAAGGTCGAACTCGTAAAGCTCTACCTGCACGGTGCTGCCGTTATAGGTGAAACGGTAGCGCACCCCGGCTATGGCGCCGATCTCCTTGTAGGACATCTCCACCGGGTCGCCGGCAAAGGCCAGGCCGTCGGCCAGATACTCGCACAGGCCCTCCAGGGTATCGGGGCGGCCCATTTTGTTCATTTGGAGCTGCCCGTCCTCCGGCAGCTCTAAAACCGGCAGGCTTTGGGCTACGCCCCCGCAGGCCGACAGGCCCATGAGCAGGAGCACCCCTGCCAGCATCCATAGGATCTTTTTGACCATCTGCACACGTCCTTTTCCAAAAATTTAAAACGAAAAAAGAAAACCCGGTACCCGCTTGGCGGGCCCGGTGGTTATCTTCTGAATGGTGACCCGGACGAGAATCGAACTCGTGTTACCGCCGTGAAAGGGCGGTGTCTTAACCGCTTGACCACCGGGCCATATGGTAGCGGCAAATGGACTTGAACCATCGACACTTCGGGTATGAACCGAATGCTCTAGCCAGCTGAGCTATGCCGCCACATATGCGCCTTGCAACTTTTGGAAGCTCAAGGCGCTATTTATTATAGTACAGGGCCCGGTGTTTGTCAAGGGGTTTTTGCAAATTTCTAAAAATTTCTGGGTTTTTGGGGTTGGGCCCCTTTTTTATGGGGAAGGGGCCGAAAATCTCAGAGGTTACGGGTTAAAGGAATAGTTGGGGGCTTCTTTGGTGATCTGGATGTCGTGGGGATGGCTTTCTTTTAGGCCAGCGCCGGTGATGCGGACAAACCGGGCTTTGTCATGGAGCTCTTGTATGGTGGCGCAGCCGGTGTAGCCCATGCCGGAACGCAGGCCCCCCAGCAACTGGAAGACCGTATCGGCCAGGGGGCCCTTGTAGGGTACCCGGCCTTCTACGCCTTCGGGCACGAACTTTTTCTGCTCGCCCTGGAAGTAGCGGTCGCTACTGCCTTTGCCCATAGCGCCCAGGCTGCCCATGCCCCGGTAGACCTTGAACTGCCTGCCCTGGTACAGCTCGTACTCGCCGGGGGCTTCTTTGCAGCCGGCCACCATAGAGCCCAGCATGACCGCCGCGCCGCCTGCGGCTAGGGCCTTTACTACGTCGCCGCTGTACTTGATGCCGCCGTCGGCAATGACTGGGACACCGTGCTTGCTGGCTTCGCTTGCGGCGTCAAAAATAGCGGTGATTTGGGGGACGCCTATGCCGGCCACCACCCGGGTGGTGCAGATGGAGCCGGGGCCGATGCCGACCTTTACGCAGTCGGCGCCGGCGTCGATGAGGGCCTTGGCCCCTTCGGCGGTGGCGATGTTGCCGGCTATTACTTGCAGGGTGGGGTAGGCTTTTTTGACTTTACTGACAGCCTGGATGACCCCGCTGTTGTGGCCGTGGGCGCTGTCCAGCACCACCAGGTCTACCTGGGCTTCGATCAGCGCGGCTACGCGGTCCAGTACGTCGCCGGTTGCGCCGATGGCGGCCCCGCACAGCAGGCGGCCGCTGGCGTCCCGGGCGGAGTTGGGGTAGCGGACGGCCTTTTCGATATCTTTGATGGTGATAAGGCCCTTGAGCCTCATGTTGTCATCGACCAGGGGAAGCTTTTCAATGCGGTGCTCCCGGAGGATCTCTTGGGCCTGCTTTAAGGTGGTGCCTACGGGCGCGGTGACGAGCTTGCCTTTTGTCATGACGTTTTTTACAGGCTGGTCAAAGTCGCTGTCTTCCATAAAGCGCATGTCCCGGTTGGTGATGATGCCTACAAGCTTGCCGTCCTCGACAATGGGTACGCCGGAAATGCGGAAGTTGCCCATGATCTCGTCGGCTTCCCGCACCAGGTTGTCGGGGGAAAGGAAGAAGGGGTTGGCGATGACGCCGTTTTCGGAGCGCTTTACCCGGTCTACCTGGTCGGCCTGGTCTTCGATGCCCATGTTTTTGTGGATGATGCCTACGCCCCCTTCACGGGCGATGGCAATGGCCATGTCGGACTCGGTGACCGTATCCATGGCCGCTGTCAGGATGGGGGCGTTAAGCTTGATGGTACGGGTCAGGTTGGTGCTGAAATCCACCTCGCCGGGCAGCACGTTGGACTCTGCGGGGATGAGCAGCACGTCGTCAAAGGTAAGGCCCTCTTTCGCAAACTTTTCCGGATACTCCATGTTCAACATTCGCGCACCTCTCTCTTTCTTTTTAGTTTCCTGGTTTTCCTTCCTCTTCTGGCTTTGTATTTAATTTGTAATTATAGCATCTGGCCCCGCTCTTTGCAAGCCGGTTTTTGGATTTCTTATGCCAAAAAACTCTTCGTTGTTTTCCCGTTTATTAGAGCTTTTTACACAGCTTGAAAATACTTTCCGGTTTCCCCATTTATTTTTGCAAAACCCATTGACAGAAACCCTGCTTTGCTATAATCTGTGCAAAGACGCTTTCTTTTGCCCTATGATATTTTGTATGATTCAGGAGGCTTATCCTTATGAACCGGTTGCTTTCCCGCCTGGGCCCTGCTGGCCGCCATTCTTTAATTCTGCTGGGTGTAACGGGCCTTTTCTGGTTTGCCTGGGCCTTTGGCTGTTACCAGAGCGTGTACTTACAGAGCGTGGGGTTTTCCGCCTCGAATTTAGGCGTGCTTAACGCGGCTTCTTCGGCGGTGACCATTGCTTCGGTTTCTTTCTGGGGCATGGTCAGCGATAAGTTTGGTTCTATCCGCAAGGTACTTATTTTGATTTTGGCGGTGGGGTCTGCTTTATATGCGATGGTGCCCCTAATCCCTACGGGGCTGCCTGTTTCGCCGCTGCTGTTTACGGTGCTGATACCGGCTTTAAACTTTTTCCGGGGCTCGGTGGCCACTTTTGATGAAAACCTGCTGGTGCGGAATTGTAATGAGCTGCGGCTGAATTTTGGCGTGCTGCGGGGGCTGGGGTCGCTGTTGTTTACGGTGGGCAGTATTTTGATCGCCGCGGTGCTGCCCCAGGTGGGGGTGCCCAATACCTTTTGGATCAGCGGGCTGCTGATGGTGCCTGCCATTATTTGTGTGGTGCTGGCCCGGGAGCCCAATTCTAAGCCCAGCCGGGGCAAGGGCGGCATGAATTTGGGCGAGCTGTTTAAAAACAAGGCTTATGTATCTTTTTTGTTCTTTGCTTTGGTTTTTTACATTGCCGCCAGCTGTGAGGGCAACTTTATCCCTTATTTTATGGGCGAGGTGGGGGTGCCCTCGGAGCGGTATGGAATCCTTTTGGCCTTGCGTGCTTTTATGGAAATCCCTTTCCTTTTGTTTATGGTGCGGCTGCGGCAGAAATTCCCTTTGCGGGTGCTGGTGCTGGGGGCGCCGGTGCTTATGGCGGTAGAGTGCTTGGGCTTTGGGCTTTTTGCTAACTCTTTGCCGGGGATGCTGCTTTGCTGTACTTTCTTTGGACTGGGAAATGGGCTGTTTATTGGTTCGTCCCTGAACTATGTGTACGAGCTGGCGCCGGACCATTTGAAGGCCAGCGCCCAGGCTTTCTTTGCTTCGGTGTCTTCGGTGTCGGGTATTTTGGGCAACCTGCTGGGGGGCGTGGTGTTTGACGCTATTGGCGCGAGGCCCTTTTACCTTTCGGTAGGGTGCGCTTACCTTTTGAGCTCTTTGATTTTCCTGCTTTCCTTCCGGCACAAGAAGGAGAAGGGCGCTGTGGAGGCGAATTGACAAAACAGGGCACAAAAAGACAGGCGCTGCCGCCTGTCTTTTTGTTATAATAAAAACGAAGCAAGGGGACAAAGGAGGGTAAGCTCATGGAATGGACAGAGTGTCTGCGGGGCGCTATCGCCTATATGGAACGCAATCTGCTGGAAAACATTGGGCCCGAGGATATTGCGGGGCACGTGCATATATCCTCGTTTTATTTGCAGCATGGCTTCCGCATGGTGACGGGGTACACGCTGGGGGAGTATATGCGGTGCCGCAGGCTCTACTTGGCGGCGCTGGACATGCTGGGGGAGGGGTCGGTTTTGGAGACGGCTTATAAGTACGGCTATGACACCCCGGAAAGCTTTACTAAGGCTTTTACCCGCTTTCATGGCGTTGCGCCCAGCCGTATCCGTCGGGACCCGCGGGCTATACGGGCTTTTTTGCCGCTTGCTGTTAAAATCGAAATACAAGGAGGAAACGAAATGGATTACAAGATTGAAAAGATGGACGGGTTTGAGCTGATTGGATTTATCCGGGAGTTTGAGCATGAAACTTCTTATGGGGAAATCCCTAAGTTCTGGGACGAGGTGATGGCGCTGGAAAACCCCATCTTCCAACATGGGCCACAAAATGAAGTGGAGAAAGCGATTTGTGACAACAAGATAGGGGAGTTTGGGGCGTGTTTTCAGGGCTTTGCAGAGGGGCGATTTTTCTACATGATTGCCGGTATCTACCAGGGCGGGGCTGTGCCGCTGGGGATGTCTACGATTTATGTGCCTGCGGCCAGCTGGGCTAAGTTCCGCTGTGTGGGGCCGCTGCCGGGGGCTTTGCAGGCTGTGAACACCAAAGTTTTCTCGGAATGGCTGCCGGGCAACCCGGACTATGAGCCTTCGATGCCTATCAATTTGGAATGGTACTCCATGGACTGCTGCCCTGATGCTTCCCCCAGTGATTATGAAAGCGGGGTCTGGGTGCCGGTCAGGGGGAAGTGATTGGCTTTTCTGGGGTGGACAAGGCCATGGGACTTTGGTCTCGGCTGCCGACGCGGTCGGCTCGCAACTTGTCTGCCACTGGCCGACGCTCACCCCCAACCCCCCACAAGCCTTTTTGAAAAAAGTTTGACCTAAAAGCCTCTATAAAAATCCCCCTTGGAGCCTTTGGGCCCTGAGGGGGATTTTTTATGGAAGTTCTTAATCAACTTTCTTTCAAGAAAGTTGCAGAGCGCGAGACAGGGTCTCGCGGCCTTGGGCACCCCCCAGAAAAGCGGGTTACTGAATCTGCGACTGGCCGCCCATGTACATCTGGAGAGGCTGGGGGATTTTGATGGCGCCGTCGGCTTGGAGGTTGTTTTCCAGGAAGGCGATGAGCATGCGGGGGGGGGTTACGACGGTGTTGTTGAGGGTGTGGGCAAAGTAGTTGCCGTCTTTGCCTTTTATGCGGATGCCCAGGCGGCGGGCTTGGGCGTCGCCCAGGTTGGAACAGCTGCCTACTTCGAAATATTTCTTTTGGCGGGGCGACCAGGCTTCGATGTCTACGCTCTTTACTTTTAAGTCGGCCAGGTCGCCGGAGCAGCACTCTAGGGTGCGGACGGGGATGTCCATGGAACGGAAGAGCTCTACGGTGTAGTTCCACATTTTTTCGTACCAGGCCATGCTGTCTTCGGGCTTGCAGACTACGATCATTTCCTGCTTTTCAAACTGGTGTACACGGTACACGCCTCGCTCTTCGATGCCGTGGGCCCCTACCTCTTTGCGGAAGCAGGGGGAATAGCTGGTGAGGGTGTGGGGGAGGGTATCTTCCGGCAGGATGGTGTCGATGAATTTGCCGATCATGGAATGTTCGCTGGTGCCGATGAGGTAGAGGTCTTCGCCTTCGATCTTGTACATCATATTTTCCATTTCGGCAAAGCTCATGACGCCTGTTACTACGTCGCTGCGGATCATGAAGGGCGGGATGCAGTAGGTGAAGCCTTTGCCAATCATGAAGTCGCGGGCGTAAGAGAGCACGGCCGAATGCAGGCGGGCGATATCGCCCATGAGGTAGTAGAAGCCGTTGCCGCTGGTTTTGCGGGCGCTGTCCAGGTCGATGCCGCTGAATTTCTCCATGATATCGGTGTGGTAGGGGATTTCATAGTCGGGCACAAGGGGCTCGCCGAATTTTTGAAGCTCGACGTTTTCGCTGTCGTCTTTGCCAATGGGCACGGAGGCGTCGATGATATTGGGGATTACCAGCATGCGTTTGCGGATCTCATCGCTCATTTCGGCTTCTTTTTGCTCCATCTCCGCCAGCTCACCGGCTATGGCCTGCACTTTTTTCTTGGTTTCTTCGGCTTCGTCCTTTTTGCCCTGGCCCATCAGCTTGCCGATTTCTTTACTGATAACGTTGCGCTGCTGGCGCAATTCGTCACCCCTGGCTTTGGATGCCCGGAAGGCGGCGTCCAGCTCCAGCACTTCGTCCACCAGGTGGAGCTTTTCTTCTTGGAATTTTTTGCGCATGTTTTCTTTTACCAGGTCGGGGTTGGTGCGCACGAGTTTTATGTCCAGCATGTTGCTTCTCCTTTCTTTTAAGACCTTGGAGGCGCTGCCTCCAAACCTCTGCAAGCCTTTTTGGGAAAAGGCTTGAGCGAAAAACCTTGTGGCGTTAGTTTTGCGGTTCTTGTAGTTTTAGCTCGGACAGGAGGTTGCGCAGGTCTTCTTCGCCGTAGAATTCTATGGTGAGGAGGCCCTTTTTCTTGTTGCCGGCTACTTTGACTTTCCGGTTTAGGCACTGGCCTACTGCCAGCTGGGCCTCTTCGTAGTATTGGCTTTTTTTGGGGGCCGGGGGCGGGGGGGATGCCGGGGTTTCCTGCAGGCGTTTGGCCAGGGTTTCCAGCTCGCGGACAGAGGCACCTTCTTTTGCTTTTTCTGCGCCCAGGCGCATGGCTTCTGGGGTTTTGAAGCTGAGGAGTGTACGGGCGTGGCCGGCTGTGATTTCCCCGCGGTCCAGCATTTGCTGCACGTCTTCCGGCAGGTTCAGCAGGCGCAGGGAGTTTGTGATGGCGGGACGGGATTTGCCTACGGTTTGGGAGACCTCTTCTTGGGTGAAGCCTTGGGCGTCGATGAGGGTTTGGTAACCGCGGGCTTCTTCCAGGGGGCTTAGGTCTTCCCGCTGCAGGTTTTCAATGAGCGCGAAGAGCATTTCTTCTGCGTCGGTCATTTCCCGTATGACGGCGGGGACTTCGCTTAGCCCGGCCATACGGGCCGCCCGCCAGCGTCGCTCGCCTGCTACAATGCGGTAGCCCCCTGTAAACATGGGCCGAAGCAGCAGCGGCTGCAGGACGCCGTGCTGGGCAATGGAATCCGCCAGCTCGGACAGGGCTTCGCTGTCAAATTCTTTTCGGGGCTGGTCCCGGTTGGGCTCGATTTCGTTTAATTTTACGGTGACAGCGCCATCTGTGCTTTCTTCGGTATTTTCAAAAATAATGGCGTCCATAGACTTGCCCAGGCCGCCCTTTTTCTTTGGCATCGTGTTCATCATCTCCTTTGCGCTATCCTAGTGTAGCAATCGCTTTTTATACTTTACTCTTGACGATCTCCTGGGCCAGCTCGTCGTAAGCTTTGGCCCCGCGGGATTTTTTATCGTAATATAGGACTGGCTGCCCAAAGCTGGGGGCCTCGGAAAGACGGACCGCCCGGGGGATCACCGTTTTGAAGACCTTGCGGGGAAAATACTTTTTGACTTCTTCCACAACTTGCTGGGTGAGGTTCAGCCGGCCGTCGTACATGGTTAGCAGGACGCCTTCTATGTCCAGGCGCTCGTTATACTGGCGCTTGACCCGGCGCACGGTGTTCATCAGCTGGGAGAGACCCTCCAGGGCGTAAAACTCGCACTGGATGGGGATAAGTACCGTGTCTGCGCAGCTTAAATCGTTTACGGTGATAAGCCCTAAAGAGGGGGGGCAGTCGATGACAATATAGTCAAATTCGCCCCGGACACTGGCCAGGCCGTCTTTCAATTTGTTGGCGCGGTTCTCTAAATTGGCCAGCTCTAATTCTGCCGCGGCCAAATCCATTGTGGAGGGCAGCAGCCAAAGGTTTTCAAATTCTGTCTGCACAATGGCGTCCTTTGCCTTTGCGCCGTTAATCATAACATCATACATATTTACGGTGCAGCTGCGCTTGTCTACCCCTACGCCGCTGGTAGAGTTGCCCTGCGGGTCTGTATCCGCCAGCAGCACCTTTTTTCCTATATGGCCCAGCGCCGCCGCCAGGTTTACGGCTGTGGTGGTTTTGCCCACGCCGCCTTTCTGGTTTGCGGCACAAATGATCTTCCCCATGAAATGCCCCTTTCCTTGTTTGGTCCCTGGCTTTCGTCGTGCCAGGGAACACCGGAACAAGCCGGTTCCTTTATCATACCACAATTTACGCCAATTTGAAAGCCTTAAAGGGAGATTCCGTCCCATTTTTTCAAAAATGTTTCACATGAAACATCCCTGTGGGGCGCTGGCCAAGTGAAAAGATGCATCAACCAATCGGGCTGCGAAGCGAAGCGTGGGGTCCAGGGGGCTTGTCCCCCTGGCGGGTGCAGGGCGGGGCCATGCCCGCCGGAGGCAAAAGCAGGAAAGCCGCGGCGTGTGTGCCGCGGCTTTCCTTGTGGGAAATGAATAAGGGAATGGGTTAAACTTGTACTCTGGTTAATTTGGGGATGCGCACGGTGCACTCGATGTAATCTTCGGTTTCCTTTTTTTCGGCGTGCGCCTGTATCCCGGCTGTCTTCATAACGTCTACCGCGTGGTCGATGGTGTTGATAAATACCCGAATATCTTTGGCCACAAAGGTGCGGCGGGCTTTGCCTGGCTGCTCTTTTGGCTTGAGGGACTCGGCCACCAGCGCTTCGGTCTGGGAGACGTTCAGGCCCCGGGCTATGGCGGCCCGGAGGATCTTCCTTCTTACTTCTATATCGTCAAGGCGCAGAAGGGCACGGGCGTGCCGCTCTGTCAAGTTGTTGGCTATAATCTCGCTTTGTTCTTCGGCACTTAGCTTTAAAAGCCGGACTTTGTTGGCTAAGTAGGATTGGCTCATGCCCAGGCGGCGGGCGGCTTCTTCTTGGGTTATGTTCCACTCCCGCAGCAGGCAGGCTATGGCGGCTGCTTGCTCGAACATCTGCAGGTCGCGGCGCTGGACATTCTCTAGCAGGGCTAAAACAGCGCTGTCCTCTGGCTCGCAGTCGGCCAGGATTGCCGGTATCTCTTTGATGCCCGCCAATTTGCAGGCCCGCAGCCGCCTTTCGCCGGCAACCAGGTAATAGGTCCCGTTTTCCCGACGGACGGTTACGGGCTGCAAAAGGCCGTTTTCCACAATGCTCTGGGCAAGGCTTTTCAGCTCTTCCTCTTGAAATACCTTTCTGGGCTGGGAGGGGTTCGGCTGTATCTTCGCAACTGGCAGCTTGACCAACTTGAGCCTGTCTTTGAAAAACATCTTGTCCTCCCCCTTTCGAGTATTATTCTATCACGGAGGCAGCGCGGGGTTTGGAGAAATATGTCGGCAGGGAAAAATATTACAAATACTTTTTAAAACCTTTTGCTTCTATGAAGCCCAGGGCGTTGTAGAACTTGTGGGCGCCTGTCCGGTTCATGCCGGAGACAAGGATTTCATAATGGCAGTCCATTTCTTTTCCCCAGCGCTCAATCTCGCAAAACATCTGCTTGCCGACGCCTTTGCCCTGGTACGTTTCCAGAACGGCTACGTTCTCTACTAATAGGATAGGCTTGCCGTCTTCGCAGATATCTTCGAAGACTACCCCCAATAGGCTGCCGCAGATTGTTTCGGTTTCGGGGTCTATGGCGACTAAGAGGTATTTTTGCGGGTCGTGCTGCAGTTTTTCGATCTGCCTGGCCATGCGGTTTAAGTCTGAACACTTTTCGCTGATTACCAGCATGACCTGGTCGATGGCTTGGGCGTCGCTAGGGATGGCCTGGCGCATTTTGTATTGCATGGGTATTTCCTCCTGGAGTGTGATAATTTATTGGGCGGGTTAAAGGGGATGCTTGGTGATGGTGCCGCCATGCCGAGGGTAGCCTTTTGGGGTGAAGCTCTTTTTGCGCACGACAATTAGGTTGCGCTCGCCTGCCCCGAAATCTTCTATGGGGACTAGGTGTACTTCGTCGCCGCCTAAAAGGTTTAGGGCCTGGGCGGACGCGTCCAACTCTTCTTGCGCACTGGGGCCTTTCATGGCTACAAAGTAGCCTTTCATCTTGACCAGGGGGAGGCAATACTCGCAGAGGACGGGGAGGGGGGCTACAGCGCGGGCGGTTGCCAGGTCGAAGCTTTCCCGAATTTTCTTGTCTAAGCCTGCTTCCTCGGCCCGTTTATGGATGCGTTGGCTTTCTATGCCCAGGGCCTTGCAGACTTCTGCCAGGAAATTCAGGCGCTTTTGCAGGCTGTCCAGCAAGGTCAACTGGATGTCTGGGCGCATGATTTTCAGAGGGATGCCGGGGAAGCCGGCCCCGGTACCCACATCTATTACTTTCGCGCCTGGTTTGATTTGACACGCCCGCAACAATGTTAGGCTATCGAGGAAGTGCTTTTCGACGATTTCTTTTGGTTCTGTAATGGCGGTCAGGTTGATTTTCCCGTTCCACTCCAAAAGCAATTCCATGTAGGTTTGAAAGGCAGCGGCCTGCTCTTTTGTTACCTTAACGCCTATGGCTTTTGCTTGATGGATGAAGGTATCTTGTATATTTTCTGCCATTGGTCTATTCCCCTTTCTCCTCGGGTTTTTTCTGCCGGGCGGCCAGCCATATGAGCAGCACGGAAATATCTGCCGGGCTGACGCCGGAAATGCGGCCCGCCTGGCCGATGTTTTCTGGTTTGATTTTGTTGAGCTTTTCTACGGCTTCTAACCGCAGGCCACGCAGGGTGGTGTAGTCTAGGTCTAGAGGCAGGGCTTTGCGCTCCAGGCGGCGCATTTCTTCGATGTCGGCTTTTTGCCTGCGGATATAGCCTTCATACTTCAAATCGATTTCGACATTTTCCAACACGGCTTCCGGCAAATCCGGGCGGGTGGTGTCTACGGGCTGCAGGTCTTTATAGGTGATCTGCGGCCTGCGCAGCAGGTCTGCCAGGCGTACCCCGGTATGGATGGGGGATGTTTCACGTGAAACCAGTATACGGTTCAGCTCTTCACTGGGGGCAAGGGTGGTGGAGAGGGCCCGCTTATATTCGGCTTTCTTCTGCTCTTGCTTTTCGGTGAAGCGCTGCCATCGTTTATCGGAAATCAAACCGATATCGCGGCCAAGGGGGGTTAGGCGTTCATCAGCGTTGTCTTGGCGCAATACCAACCTATATTCGGAACGGGAGGTCATCATGCGGTAAGGGTCGTTGGCGCCTTTGGTAATCAGGTCGTCTATAAGGGTGCCGATGTAAGAACCGGCGCGGTCCAGCACCAGGCGGGGTTTGCCCTGTACCTTGCGGGCGGCGTTTATACCGGCCACGAGCCCTTGGGCGGCTGCTTCCTCGTAACCGGAGCTGCCATTAAACTGCCCGGCGCCGTAGAGGCCGGGGTGCTCACGGAATTCTAAGGTGGCGTCCAGCTGGAGGGGGTCGCAGCAGTCGTATTCAATGGCGTAGGCCGTGCGCATGATCTGTACCTTTTCCAGCCCCGGTATGGTACGGTAGAAGGCTTCCTGCACTTCTTCCGGCAAGGAAGAGCTCATGCCCTGCAAATACATTTCTTCTGTGTTTAGGCCGCAGGGCTCGATGAAAAGCTGGTGGCGGGGCTTATCAGGGAAGCGCATGACTTTGTCCTCAATGCTGGGGCAGTAGCGGGGGCCTATCCCTTCGATCATGCCGCCGTAGAGGGGGGAACGCTGGATATTGTCGAGGATGACTTTTTTTGTTTCGTCGTTTGTCCAGCTGATGTGGCAGACGGCTTTGTTTTCCAGCTGCTCTTCTGTATCGTAGGAAAAGGGGATGATGGGGGTGTCCCCAAGCTGCTCTTCCAGATGGGAGAAATCGATGGAAGAACGGAGGACTCGGGCGGGCGTGCCGGTTTTAAAACGGCGCAGGGCGATGCCTAAATCCCGTAGGGAATCTGGCAGGAAAGCAGAGGGGAACATGCCGTCTGGGCCGCTTTCGTAAGAGACTTCCCCCACAAAAATCTTGCCCCCTAAAAAAGTGCCGGTACAGATAATGGCTGCCCCGGCCCGGTATACGGCCCCCAGGCGGGTCGTTAAAAGCCAGCTTTTCCCGTCTGGGCACAGGGAGACTACTTCCCCTTGTTTGAGCTCCAGGTTTGGGCATTTTTCTAATTTGTGCTTCATGGTCTGCGCGTACTGGTTCCGGTCGATCTGCGCGCGCAGGGAATGGACGGCCGGCCCTTTCCCCAGGTTCAGCATGCGGCTTTGCAGGGTACAGGCATCGGCGGTCTTGCCCATTTCACCGCCCAGCGCGTCGATTTCACGGACCAAGTGCCCTTTTGCCGTCCCCCCAATGCTGGGGTTGCATGGGCAGTTCCCTACCGCGTCCAGGTTTATGGTGAAGACAATCGTCTGCGCCCCCAGCCTGGCCGCGGCCAGGCCCGCTTCAATACCGGCATGGCCTGCGCCAATGACGGCTACATCGATAGTCCCGGCATTATATGTCATAGGTGCCCTCCTTTATAGAAAGAATGGGGGAGAGGCTTACTCCCCGGCTACTTCAAACTTGCGGCCTGCGTACTCGGCTACGTCACCAGGGCGGAGCTTTTTTCCGCGCATGGTGCATGTCTCGCCATTGACGGCGACTTCGCCGCCTTGTATGACAAACTTGGCCTGCCCGCCAGTGTCCACCATGCCGGTGAGCTTTAAAAAAGAATCTAGCCGGATAAACTCTGTAGCAATGACGATTTTTTCCACAAGAAACATCCTTTCTAAGTCAATAGTTAAGGTACAAGATGGCTTGGATAAGCCTGGCTTTATGCGTGAAGAAAAGCCGCGTGAAAACCTCCACGCGGCGAAAATTTTCACTATACAGTGAGAAAGGGGAATATGATAGATGGACGGGGGTAGCTGTAAGAACCTCGCCATATATGCGGCGCTGTGCCGTCAATCATTTTTCAGGCGCACAGGCAGAACCAAAAAGAGGAAGCTTTCCCCTTCTTTGGGCATGACCTTCATGGGGCTCAAAGGGCCGCTGAGCTGTACGCGCACTTCGTCACACTCTGTATTCCGCAGCGCGTCCAGCAGGTACCGGTTATTAAAGCCGATTTCTACATCGTCCCCCGTTAGGTTTACTTCCAGCTGGTCGCTGGCACGGCCCATGGAGGTCGTGCAGAGAAGCTTTACTTCATTTTGGGAGAACACACAGCGGATGGGGCTCTTTAGACGGTCTGTAATCAGCAGGGACACGCGCTCTACGCTTTCAATGGCTTCCCGGGTGCGCATGACCACTTCGGTTTTGCCCTCTGCGGGGATTGCGGCCTTGTAGTTTAGGAACTCGCCTTCTAGCAAGCTGGATATCACTGTATAATTGCCAGCATTAAACAATATATGGCGGCTGCCGACTGAAATTGCTACGGGTTCATCCGTATCTTTTAAAAGGCGCAGCAGCTCAGAAAGCGTCTTGCCCGGCACCACAAAGGAAATATCTTTGTCAAATTCTACGGCTTCCGTCCGTTTGGCAAGGCGGTAGCCGTCTACGGAAACAACATCCAGCCTTCCCCCTTCCAGGCTGAAGAGGCTGCCTTGGTGGATGGGCTTGGCATCGCTTTCCGCTACGGCAAAGACGGTTTGGCGAATCATGCTTTTTAGGACATTGCCCGGCAGCTGGATGGCTGTGGCGTCTGTAAGCTTGGGCAGCTCGGGGAATTCCACGGCCGGGATGCCGATAATGGAAAACAGGCTGTAGCCGCTTTCAATGGACGCCATATTCTTTTCGTCTACAGAAACCGTAATGGAATCGTCCGGTGTCCGGCGCACAATATCTGAAAAGATTTTGGCGCTTAGTACGGCTTTGCCCTCTTCCGCCACTTGGGCGGGGATGGAAGTGGTGATGCCCAGTTCTAAGTCATAGGCGCATAACTCCAGGGTGTCAGCACTTGCGGAAAGCAAAATGCCTTCCAAAGCCGGGATGGAGGTTTTTGTGGAGACCGCCCGCTGGATGTTGGAGACAGCCTCTGCGATATGGTTCTTCTGTACGGTGAATTTCATAATATGTTGCCCTCTTTTTTAGTGTAGTGTTTTGCCTTGGGTTTGTTTTCAACGGTTGCTGTCTTTTGGAAGAAAGAGGAGGGATAGGATTTTCTTTCCTTCCTTTATTGTTAAGATTTAGAAGTAATAGTAGGGGCTGTGAAAAAGTTGGGAATGGCAGGTTTTCCCATAAGACCGCGCTTTTGCCATATTTAGGTTTTTAAAATCCCTTGTGGAAAAAATGTACAGGCTGTGGGAAGGATGAAAGGGTTTCCACGGGCTGTTGACAAGCTGTTGGGGGAATGTGGTGGAAACTGTGGAAAGAGGCTTCGGTGGGGGGAGCGGGCTGTGGAAAGTTTTACCGGGCTTTTGTGGAGAGATTCTCTGTCTAATTTGGAAGACCTTGGGGCTTGCGCCCCAAACCCCCGCTTACGCTTTTATGGCCTCTGGCAGCTTGGCTGTCTCGCCTGCCGGCTCGGTCGGTTGCTGGACGCATCCCACTGGGACGCAGCAACCCTTAAGAATCCAGCAGGGGCTTCGTGCCCCTGCACCCCGCCAAAGGGGCAAAGCCCCTCTGGACTCCCACACTTCGTTTCGCTGTTGTTATCGGTCGCGTATATTCTTTATGATGTCTTCTACTGTGTCTTTCGTATGGGGGTCGCGTTTTAATTTTGCCTCCATCTGCCGCATGGCATATACAATAGTAGAATGGTCCCGGCCCCCAAAGGTTTCACCAATCTCTACCATAGACATCTGTGTGATCTCACGCACAATATAAATAGAAACCTGCCGGGCCGTAGAAATGACCGCGTTGCGCTTTTGTGACCGGATATCCTCCGGCGTAACCAAATACGTGCGCGCTACTTCTTCTATGATTTTGTCTACGGTCACGGGTGTGGGCTGGCTGTTGTTCATAATGTCGCTGATAGCAGACTGGGCCGTGGCTACATTGATGGGCTTATTTTCCAGCAGATGGAAAGCGCGCAGCTTTTTGACAGCCCCTTCCAGCTGCCGTACATTGCTTTTTAAACGGTTGGCAATGTACTCGCTTACATTTTCCGGTATGGAAAAATTCATGGACTGCGCTTTGCGATTGATAATGGAAATGCGCGTTTCAAAATCCGGCGGCTGGATATCGGCGGTCAAGCCCCACTCAAAACGGGTCTTGAGCCTGTCCTCTAAAGTGGCGATGTCTTTTGGCGGCCGGTCTGAAGTAAGGATGATCTGCTTTTTGGCTTCGTGCAAGGTGTTGAAGGTATGGAAAAACTCCTCTTGGGTGGAGTTTTTGCCGGCGATGAACTGGACGTCGTCTACCAGCAGCAGGTCGGCGCTACGGTATTTTGCCCGTAAGGCGGCGGTGGTGCCTTTGGCAATGGCTTCGATGATTTCGTTGGTAAAGTCTTCGCTTTTTACATAGACTACGGAGCGGTCGGGGAAATTGCGCAGGAATTCTTTGGAAACCGCGGAGAGCAGATGGGTTTTGCCCAGCCCGGAATTGCCGTAGATAAACAGGGGGTTGTACAAAACAGCGGGTTTGGCGGCCACGGCTTGGCAGGCGGCATGGGCGAACCGGTTGGAAGAGCCCACCACAAAGGTGTCAAAGGTTAGCTCGTAGCTGTCGTCGTCCGGGGCAGGGGCCTCCTTTTTGGCGGGCGCGGCCTGGGGCACCGTGACAGAAAGGCGGATGGGCGCGCCGAAGACCGTTTCAAAAGCCCGGCCCAGCACATCGGAATAGCCCCGCAGAAGCGTTTGCATGTGAAATTCGTTGGGGGCCTCGATGGTGGCCACGTTGTTTGTAAAGTCCAGCGAAATGGGCTTTAGGCTGCTGAACCAGGTTTTGTACGCCACCCCTGTGATTTGGGATTTGCAGTAGTCACAGATAAGCTCCCATGCTTGTTCAAAAGAATCCAAAAGTCATACCCTCCAAATCGTCCTAAATAATATCGCGCTGACCTTTACCCCAGGCGCGCGGGACAACAAATTTCCTCAAGAATACATATACCATTGAGTATAACACATGGACGGGCTTTTTTCAAATTTTTTTGCCGGTTTGGGGAATATTTTCAACAGCCACAACCTGTAGTGTTTAAAAAGGGGAAAAACCCTAAGCGTGTGCAGATTTTGCGCCGCTACCTGGGAAATTTGGGAAAGAGAGGGAAAAAAAGCATTTTTCCTGGGGGTGCGGGAAAAAATGGTGTTGACATAACGGGCCCTGGTAAGGTATAATGCTAAATTGCAAGGGAAAGCATCCCGAAAGGAGGGGTTACCTATGCTGAGGACCTATCAGCCGAAAAAGCTTCACAGGAAGAAGGAGCATGGCTTCCGCAAGAGAATGTCTGACAGAAACGGACGCAAGGTACTTGCGCGCCGCAGGGCAAAGGGCAGGGCGCACCTGACCTATTAAAAAATTAAAACAGAGTGGCGCAAAGGGGACGTGCGCTGGCGGCTGATTTGGCGGCGCACGGCATGTTATGGGCCCATAGCACACTGTGGAAACGCGACCTCGCGGTCCGGGCGCGGCTGGCGCCTGGCGGGTTCTTTTGGCAGAGCCTTAAGCCGGTTCCATGGGCCATGCCCTTGGCAGCCAGAGGCCAAGCGCCCTTAAAGGTCACACTAGTGTGGCCTTTCTTTGTTTGCCGTTTTGCCGCCGTCCGGAAAGGGGCAGGGGTGTCGATGGGAAAGATCGCCGCGATAACGCGAAACAACGATTTTAGGCGGGCATACAGGAGGGGGAAGAGTTATGTTTCCCCTCTTTTAGTCACATACGCGCTGAAAAACCGCCTGGGGGGGACACGGGTGGGGATTACCACCAGCAAAAAGGTGGGCAACGCTGTCGTGCGCAGCCGGGCCCGGCGGGTACTGCGGGAGGCATACCGGGGGCTGGCCCCGGATGTGAAGCCGGGGTATGACCTGATTTTTGTGGCCAGGGGCCGCACGCCGGGGGCTAAAAGCACCCAGGTGCAAAAGCACATGGAAAGGCAGCTTTTGGCGGCGGGCTTGCTTGCGGATAGGAGTGAAACGCGTTGAAGGCCGCTTTGCTGGGCTTGATACGTTTTTACCGGAAGCATATTTCCCCTTATAAGGCGCCCAGTTGTAAGTTTATCCCTACCTGTTCCCAATATGGCCTGGAGGCTGTGGAGCGTTTTGGAGCTTTAAAAGGCGGCGCTTTGACGGTATGGCGCATCTTGCGGTGCAACCCCTGGGGGCGCGGCGGCTATGACCCTGTGCCTGAGAAAAAACAGGCAAAAAAGAAAAAATAATCCTGGTTATCTGTTTACACGGGTCTCCTTTTCATTGTATAATGGAGAAAGACGAAGGCCACGGCAGCGGCGCAACGTGGGTTTGCCCATAAAGAGCCCCTGGGACGCGGAAAGCGCGGGGGCTATGGGGAAGGACGCCCCGGCTGGCCGGAGGCAAAAAAGAAGGGATCACGTTCACAAATGATGGCAATATTTAATTTTTTTGGAAGCATACTTGGTTACCTGCTCTGGTTTTTGTACACCATCTTTAAAAATTATGGCGTAGCTATTTTACTTTTCACGATCATTTTGAAAATTTTGATGTTCCCTATGAGCGTGAAGCAGCAGCGCAGCATGGCTTCGCAGGCTAAGCTGGCGGAAAAGCAAAGGGAGCTGCAGAAGAAGTACGCCAACAACAAACAGAAATATAACGATGAGCTGATGAAGCTCTACGAAAAAGAAGGGGTAAGCCCCAGCAGCGGATGTTTGACTACCCTGCTGCCCTTCCCGATTATGCTGGGAATTTTTTACTCTGTGGCTTACCCGCTTTCCAATACCCTGCACATTGCCAGCGAAACGGTTGCTTTGGCTACGGATTACATCTCCAAAATCCCTGGAGTGGTTTCTTTGGGCGGGTATACGGAGCTGGAGATCATCCGGAATTTTGACGTACTGCGGGACAACCTGACTATGCTTACCCAGGCGGATGTCAGCAAGATTGAGTTCTTCTCCCAGGGCTTCCGGTTTTTTGGGCTGGACCTTCTTTCTACCCCCCAGGGCAGCGGGTTTGCGTCTATGCTGTGGATCATCCCGGCGCTGTCGCTGGTGACAAGCTTTGGGTTCCAGTTCTATACCATGCGGGCAAGCGGCGCGCCCCAGGGGCAGCAGCAGGGTTGTATGAAGGTGATGATGTACGCCCTGCCCCTTATGAGCGTGTATTGGTCTTACATTTTCCCCGCGGCTGTGGGCCTTTATTGGGTCATTTCCTCTTTGGCCGGTTTTTTGCAGACCCTGATTACCAACAAGTTTTTCAGCATCAACCACATGACGGCTATGTCGGAAGCCCGCCGTGCCGCCGCGCTTATGCAGGAGGAAGCGGGGGTAAGGCCCCTTTCTGCAGCGGCCCAGAAGCAGGTGGCCGATAAGCTGGCGGCCCAGCCCCAGGTATCGGAGCAGAAGGAAGGGCCAAAGCAGCAGGGCAAGGGCAAAAAGAAGAAAAAGGCAGGCTCCGGGTCGGGGGATACAACCTCTTATATGGGGAGCAAAAAGTAAGCGTGGATATTGGAAGCATTTAGCCATAAAAAGGAGTGCTGTAAGATGATAAGAGAAGCAATTGCAAAGGGCGATACCGTAGAGGCTGCCTTCGCAAACGCTTGCCGTGAGCTGGGCGTGGATACCACGGAGGCGGAATGTGATATTTTGGAGATGCCTACGAAAAAGACGTTGGGCCTTTTTGGGGGCAGCCCCGCAAGGGTGCGGGCGTTTATTGAAGAGCCCGAGCAGCCTGCGGTGCATAATCCCGTTGAGGAAGCCACCGCGTATTTGCGGAATGTTTTGGCTGCTATGGGCCTGCCGGATGTAGAGATTTCTGTGAAGGAAGAGGAAACCGGCGCGGGCTTTACTTTGAATGGCGACGACCTTGGTTTTATCATCGGCCACCGGGGAGAGACGCTGGATGCGCTGCAGTATTTGGCGTCTTTAGTGGCAAACCATGTGGAGGGTGCTTATTTCCGTTTGACTTTGGACGTGGGCAGCTACCGCGAGAAGCGCAAGGAGACTTTGGAGGCTTTGGGCCGCAAGATGGCTTACCGTGCGGTAAAGTCTGGGCGCAATTCTTCTTTGGAGCCTATGAACCCCTATGAGCGCCGTATTATCCACACGGCGGTGCAGACCGTGGAAGGGGCTAAGTCTTGGAGCGAAGGGGAGGATTTGGGCCGCCATGTAGTGATTGGCCCCGAGGGGGGCGAGAGGCCCCAGCGCAGGGGCGACCGCCGCGGGCCGAACCCGGGCCGCCGGAACAATTTTGACCGGGACCGCCGTGGGCCCCGGCCCCCCAGGACGAACCAGCGGCCGCAGGCCCCCAGGGCCGAAGGGCCCAAGTCGGATGACCCCGGCGCCCCTATTTATGGTAAGATCGAGGTAAAAAAATGAACCCAGAGGGCGGCCCTTAGGCTGCCCTTTTTTGGTTGGGGATTCTCCCCAAACCCCTACTTAAGAAACTTTTTTGAGGAAAAAGTTTCTTAAGAATTTTCAAAAACCTTTGCGTTTTTGGGAGGAGGATTTTTTAGTATGGATGCGGGAAAGACGATTGCGGCTATTTCGACCGCCCAGGCCCCGGGGGGGATTGGCATTGTGCGGATTTCGGGGCCGGGGGCTTTTGAGGTTGCGGATAGGGTGTTTCGGGCTAAGTCGGGGGGCAGGCTGGCTGGGTGCAGGGGGTATACGGCTAAGCTGGGCGGGGCCTTTGCGGGTTCCGGGGAGAAGCTGGATGATGTGGTGGCGTTGGTTTTTCGGGGGCCTAAGAGCTATACGGGGGAGGATGTTGTGGAGCTTTCCTGTCATGGGGGGCTGTATATCACCCGGCGGTTGCTGCGGGAGGTGCTGGCGGCTGGGGCTGTTTTGGCGGGGCCGGGGGAGTTTACCCGGCGGGCTTATTTAAATGGCAAGCTGGATTTGGCCCAGGCGGAGTCGGTCATGCAGAGGATTGGGGCCAGCGGTGAACAGGCGGCCCGGGCGGCCCAAGCTGTGGGGGATGGGGCGCTTTCCCGGAAGATTGGCGCTATAAGGGAGGATTTGAAGGGGACCGCGGCGCATTTGGCGGTGTGGGCGGATTTTCCCGATGAAGGTGTGCCGGAAGTGGAAAATGAGGCCTTGTTGGGAAAGTTGAGGGGGTATACGGCGCAGCTGGGAGATTTGCTGGCAGGGTTTGAGCAGGGGGCGGTTTTCCGCGAGGGTGTGGATACGGTGATTTGCGGCAGGCCTAATGCGGGCAAATCTACTTTGATGAATTTGCTGGCGGGGTGTACGCGTTCTATTGTCACCCAATACCCGGGGACTACCCGGGATATTGTGGAGGAGAGCGTTTTGGTAGGCGGGGTGCCTTTGCGTTTGGCGGACACGGCCGGGCTGCGGGAAACGGAAGACCCGGTGGAGAAGATTGGGGTGGAAGCTGCCAGGAAAAGGATTGGCGCTGCCCAGCTTGTGCTGGCTGTGTTTGATTCCTCCCAGCCCCTGGTGGGGGAAGATTACAGATTGATGGAGGAAATACAGGGCTTGCGCGCCATTGCCATTATGAATAAGACCGATTTGCCTTCTGTGGGGGATCGGGAAAAGATTAAGGGGGCCTTTACCCATATCGCTTATATTTCAGCCGCTACCGGGCAGGGGCTTGGGGAATTGGAGGAACAGATTGCCCAGGTGCTGGGTACTAAGGAGTTTAACCCGGCGGACGGAATCCTTACTACCGAGCGTCAGCGGGCGGACGTATGCCGCGCCAAGAAAGCTTTGGAAGAAGCTGCCGCCGCCTTGAGCATGGGCTTGACTTTAGACGCGGTTACGGTATGTGTGGAGGACGCCCTTACGGCTTTGTATGCCCTTACGGGGCAGCATGTCTCGGACGAAGTGGTGGACGAGGTGTTTTCGAAATTTTGTGTGGGGAAATAGATTGGCCCTGGTAAGGCGGGCTGTGAAGGCTTGCAGCGGCGCTGCGGTGGCCCGGGCTGGTAAGAGGGGGAATTGGCCGTTGCTGAAGGATGGGGCGGGCGGGGCGAATCGCCCCTATTATAGACAAGTTTTTGAGGTGGCATTATGTACATTACGCGCCTGACAACTGAAAACTTTAGGAACCTGCGGGACGGGGAAGTGCTGCCTTGCCAGGACGTCAATGTGATTTATGGCGGCAACGCCCAGGGCAAGACAAATTTGCTGGAGGCCTTTTGGCTCTTTACGGGGGGGCACTCTTTTCGGGGGGCAAAGGATTCGGAGCTGCCCAGGCTGGCTGCCGCCGGCGGGGGGAATATGCCCCGTGCTGCCCTTACCTTGGATTTTTTCAGCGAGGGGCGCATGCAGGCGGCGGCCCTGCATATAGAAAATGGGCGGCGCAGCTCGGTGATCAACGGGGTGAAGAAGAAGACGGGCTCGGCGCTGGTGGGGAAAATGCGAGGGGTGATTTTTTCCCCAGAGCACCTTTTACTGGTGAAAGAGGGGCCTGCCCGCCGGCGCAGCTTTATAGATGGGGCGCTTTGCCAGCTAAAGCCGGGGTATGCGGGGCTGCTGGGGATTTTCCAGCGGGCGCTGCTGCAGCGAAACGCTTTATTAAAGGATTTGGTGCGGTTCCCGGAATTGACGGACACTTTGGCCGTATGGGACGCCCGCTTCGCAAAGCTGGGTGGGGAGGTCATGGCGGAGAGGGCGGCTTATGTGCAGCGGCTGGCCCCTAAGGTGCAGGAGATCTATTTTGGGATTTCGAAGGGGCGGGAAGGGCTTATGGTCTCGTATGCGTCGGCTGTAAAGGCGGAGGGGGGATTGGACAGCCAGCAGGCGGAACAGGCGCTTTTGCAGGAGCTGGCGCGCACCCGGCGGTCGGACATACGGGCGGGGTTTACCACGACTGGGCCTCATCGGGATGATTTGGAGATTACTTTAGACGGCCTTTCGGCACGGGTTTATGGGTCGCAGGGGCAGCAGCGCAGCGCGGTTTTGGCCTTGAAGCTGGCGGAGGCGGAGGCCCTTTCCCAGTTGACCGGGGAGCCCCCGGTGGTGCTTTTGGACGATGTGATGAGCGAATTGGACCAGAGCCGGCAGGACTACCTTTTGAACCATCTGCACGGGAGGCAGGTGTTTATCACCTGCTGCAGCCCGGAGACGGTGAGCCGGATGGAGACGGGGCGGCGGTTTCGGGTAGAAGCGGGACAAGTAGGGGCAGAGGAGGTATAGGCATGTATCTGCATTTGGGGCAGGAGACAGTGGTGGATACCCGGGATATACTGGGTGTATTTGATTTGGATAATACGACGGTTTCGAAGCATACCCGGGCTTTTTTGGCCAGGGCCCAGCAGGAGGGGCGGGTGGTGGATGTGTCCCATGAGCTGCCGAAATCTTTTATTGTGTGCGCCGGGGCGGGCGGGGAGATGGTATACCTCTCTCAGCTGGCCCCGGCGACGCTGCTGAAAAGGAGCCGGCAGTTTTTGCAAAATCTTACATGAATTTATAGAAAGAAGGGTCGGTATGAAAATACTGATAACAGGCGGTACGGTTTTTGTCAGTAAATTTACGGCGGCGTATTTTGTGGGCAGGGGGAATTGCTGCCGGATGTAAAGGATATGCAGGCAGGGTTGGAAGAGGCTTATGAGTGGTATAGGGAAAATAAAAGCGAAGTGCGGCAGAAGCCACTCCTCGCTTTTATAGATGAGAATTTGCGGTAGGGGTTTTTATTGCGCGGTCCAGGTGCGTTAGGCACCTGGCGGGTTCTTAGGGCAGAGCCCTGAGCAGGGGTTGGGACAGAGTCCCAAGGTCTTGCCGTAGGCGCGCCCTTTGCGCCGGAGGCTCTATAGGCGTTAGCGGGGGTTTGGGGCGAAGCCCCAAGGTCTTTAAAATCTGAGAGAAAAATGCCGAGTGGGTGGTTAAATGGCAAAGTTGTGGGCGCCAATGACGGCGATGACTTGGCGGGACCAAATCCACTCGTTGGTGGTTTTGGCGGGGTTGTAGTAGTAGATGGCGCCGCCGGAGGGGTCGGAGCCGTTGATGGCTTCGCGGGCGGCTTGGTAGGCTGAATCGGCCACGGGGGCGTTTACCCCGCCGTCGTAGAGGCAGGAGAAAGCGCCGGGCTGGTAGATTACACCGGAAAGGGTGTTGGGGAAAGAGGGGTGGGCGATGCGGTTCATAATAACCGCGCCTACAGCTACCTGGCCCTGGTAGGGCTCGCCGCGGGATTCGGCAGAGATGATTTTGGCCAGCAGCTGCACATCGCTTTCGCTAAAGCCGCCGTAGCCGCCGCCAGAGCCGCCCCCGCCGGTAATCCCTAAGGCTTTGAGGGTGTTGGGGCCGGCGATGCCGTCGGCGGAGAGGCCGTAGTCGCGCTGAAAGGCTAAGACAGCATTTTTGGTGTTGGTACCGAAAATGCCGTCAGCCTTGCCGGCGTTGTAGCCGAGCTCGTTTAGGCGCTGCTGGATTTGGGTAACTTCGCTGCCAGTGGAGCCATATTTGGACAAGGCGCGCGCGCCGTTGTTCCAGAGCATGGCCAAGACCAGGATATTTAAAAGAATAATGATTAGGATACGCCAGAGATAAAGCAGAAAACCCTGCACCTTTTTCGATTTCATAGAGAAGCCCGTCCTTTCTTCCATATCCCATTTATAGAGTGGGGAGGTGATTTCTATGAAATATTCTTGCAGGGATTTTGAAAAAGTACCGCGCCAATTTCTATCTGTACTGGGGATTGGCAACCAGAAGGGGAAGAATCTTGTGTTTTGTTGGAAAATAAACGCAAGATATGGTGTTTCTTGAGATTTAGAGGAAAAAATTGAAAAAAGGGGTTGACAAATCCCGTTCCAGGTGTTATTATGGACAAGCTGTCCGGTGAGGCGAGACCGAAAGCCGAAAAAGGATAGCGAAGAGATTATACCACAGGTCTTTCAGAAAAGGAAGACGGCCCCGAAAAAAGTTGAAAAAAACTTGAAAAAAGGGGTTGACAAACGAAAGCAGATGTGGTAA
>QZEE01000027.1 GCA_009917445.1 bacterium D16-76
CTCCTGCCATTTTCTTGTCCTCCTCTGCTTTGAAGACTATTATATCACACTTTTATTGACGACACCATCTAGATAATCACGCATTTTGTGATTTCTGCAAAGTGTAAGAGCCCGACTGTCTCTTTTCTGACAGCCAGGCTCTTTTAACCTCAAATTTAACCTCAAACGGGCGGTTTAACCTCATTTTAACCTCAAATTTCAGAGTTTTTTCGCCACAAATCAGGACAAAAAGAGATAGCAAAAACCCGCCTAAACCTAGTGTTTAAGCGGGTTTCCCATGGTGGGCGCTAACGGACTTGAACCACCCACCCTCCAATTCCACACCATCCCCAATAGGCAAATTCTCGCGCTATAGCTGTGTTTTCACGGCCATATCCCCACTCTCCCACATGCAGGATCCGCCGAAAAATAGAGGGAAGTGTGGTCAAAAGTGTGGTCAAAAGAGCCACCGATTAATAGTCCTCCCTCAGCAAAAAATCTGCCAGGTGCACAATTCTCACACCCTGGATATTGCCTGCCGCAAGCTCATCCAGCGTCACCACGTACTTAGGGTAATGGTCCCGGATCTCCAGCAGGTTTGCCACCTCCCGGTCGGATTCCTCCGGCAGATTGCGGCACGCCTGTACATAGATACGCTCGTCACGCCGCACCGCCACAAAGTCGATCTCTTTCGTCTCGTTTTTGCCGATGTAGACCTCATAGCCTTTCCTGCGGAGCTCAAAGTACACGATGTTTTCCAGCATTGCGGCAACGGATTTCGGATTAAAGCCCATCATGCAGTATTTCAGCGAAGCATCGGCCAAATAGAATTTCTCCTGGATTTTCAGCACGGCTTTCCCCTGCAAATCGTAGCGCTGGCAGCGGTAGATCACAAAGGCTTTCTCCAGCCATTCCAGGTAGTTATACACCGATTCTACCGAAAGGGAGCGCCCCTGGCTTTTCAAAAACTTCACAATGGCGTTAGCGGAAAAAGTCTTGCCCACATTCTCTATGACATACTTGACAACGCGGTTAAAGAGGTCAAAGTTTGTGATATTGTGCCGCCGGGTGATATCATGGGTGATTACAGAATGATAAATCCCTTCCACGATTTGATAAGCCGAACCCTCATCAAAATGACTTAGCGCTATGATGGGGAAGCCGCCCATGCGGATATACTCGGGAAGCAACTCTTTCGGCGTGCGTCCGTCTGCCTTTTTGAAATCCAGATATTCGGAAAAAGACAGCGTATACACTGGGATCAGGACATACCGCCCGCTTAAATAAGTGGAGATCTCGCTGGACATAAGCTTGGAATTCGAGCCGGTCACATAAATATCTGTATTCCCATTTTCCAGCAAGCTGTTGACGGCCTTTTCCCAGCCGGTAATTTCCTGTACTTCATCCAGAAGCAGATAGTACCGCCCACCATCCTTCATCTTTTCTTTGATGCCGCCATACATATCCTTATCTGTCATGCCGTCGTCAAAATCTTCTGACGTATAGCGCATACAGATTACGTGGTCTTCAGGAACGCCGCTTTTCATAAAGTCGCCTTTGAGCATTTCCAGAATCGTCGATTTCCCGCAGCGGCGCACACCCGCGAGGATTTTCACCAGCGGCACGTCCCGGTAAGTTTTCAATGCGTTCATATAGTGCGGCCGGATTATCATGGCAATGCCCCCTTTGCTGGTAGTATACCGAAAAACGCAGGAATATTCAAGAGCTTTTTCTGATTTTTAGAAAAAACTCCTTGAAACTCGCTATAATGATCCCCCTGCAAAAGAAATAATAAATTATCCTGCCCTCTGCCAATAGTTAGGATTCTTGCACCTCCGTATAACCGAGGTGTTTTTTAGTGCCTGTTTTTAAGAGGCATTGTGCTGTTGACACAACCGACAAATTTTGCTATCATATACTCATAATATGCAGGAGGATGCGGGTCTCATTCTCCTACCTGCAAGCTTCCTGTGGTGAATTGTGGCACCCGGGATTTTGGGGGCGGGAACGCCCCTGGAACCGAGATGTTGCCTGTGAAAACAGGCTGAATGGAATATAAAATAAAGGGGTAAGGAAAAGCCTTGCCCCTTTGCGTTTTGCAAAACTAGATTTCAACTGTTTCTTGGTGAAAAGCCGAATACTTATCTATCTCTTTTTGCCATAGCTCCCGCAATGCATCCGAAATGTTATTCCCCCTACCGCGACTAATCAATTCTGCTTCTCTTTGTGCAACAGGCTTTAAATGCTTTGGGTCTATTTCTTTGCTATCTACCAAGTTAAAAAATTGTTTTAGATTGTCAGCAATCTTTGTCATAAGATTGTTTTTTTCATGGTCTGAAAAACTAATGCTGCCATCACGTAAAGAAATTACCATTTGATTGCCAAAAGAATCAAAGGCAACAGGAAGATAAGCCGAGTTATTAAATTCAGCCAAATCCAAATCTGAGTAGCTGTATTTGACATCGCCAACTCCATAGAAAGCCACAATATCCGAAGAAATCCCGTTAATAGAGAAAGAGGTCTCTGGAGTTTCTCCGCCATTATATTTTTCCAAAAAAGTTTTCAGGTCTTCAGGCATATTAGAACAGACTTTTAGGATATCTTCCTGTTTTGCTGTCCCAAATTTAGAAATAAGCATCATTCTGCCCCCTTATAAATGCTGTGTCCTCCGGCATGGGTAAACTTTTTGTGGTAATCTTCTTTAACCAACTGCATAACGCCGTTTTCTGTATCATGGTGAAGCGCATACCCATCTGGAATGTCAGTCAAGCCGTATTCTTCTTCAAGTTTCTCCAGATAAAGCTGCTTATCCTTATTCCTGTCTCCAGAGAATTCTCCAATGTTTATGTCATGGATTTCTCGATGTTTTGCTTCAGGTGGAAAAACTATTTTCCCATCTATGTATTGGGCAGAATGCCCCTCTGCATCCGTATATGTCCATACGTTTTTTCCATCAATTTCCTCAATTTTGATTCGCCCACCATTGTCAAACCATTTTGCGATGTTAGGCGAGTTAGGCGGTTTATTCTCCTTGATTTCTCCATAAGTTTGTCCAAGATCTTCTTTCATGGAGTCCAGACTGGTGAATTCAGTAGGCTTAGCGGTTAGCTCTGATGTCGCTTTTTCCGCTGCACTAAAGCGCCCTCCTTGCCCAGAATCATCCGGCAGATCTGAGTTAAACCGCCTTTCTCCCAAATCGTCCGGCAATTCCGATTTAAACCTCTTTCCACCAGAATCATCGGGAAGTTCGCTTTGAAAACGGGAAAGAGTGGATTCAATAGCGCCTTTTACTTCTGAAAATGGCATATTACATAATCCCCCTTAACCGTTTCAGCTCCTGATAGTGGTTAGAGTCTTCCTTGACAAGCTTTATGGCATACGAAAAAATATCTTTTCGTATCTCAGCCGCTAAATCATCTGATACATGCAGTCTATCCATAATGGATTGCCTTGTCGTAGCAGCCCGAATTTTGTCCCCATACAGGCTGCCTTCTTCATTTTGAATCAGTGTCTTACCCTTTACAAGGCAATACAGCATCTCCTGTTTTTCATCTTCTGAAAGTTGCTTACCCTGTAAGCAATCCACCAACTGTCTTTTGGGAACTGGGCCAGCATCCAGGGTGTCTATCCACTGTTTAAGGGCATCGACCGTCTCTTCCATAAGCTCTTCCCTCTCTTTTATGCCGAACAAGATCTTCCTAAAGAGCGCATCCGTATTCCAGCTCGGTGCCTGGGAAGAAGGGTCATAGACAAATTTTCCCCCTCCCGCAAACTTGTCCACCTTACACAAAACGGGTTCTAACCAATGGTTCTGAAAAACAGCTGCCACGCCAATGTCCAGCTTAGCCAGTTCTGCCGTCTGGTCCTCGTTCAGCCCTGCCGCCTTGCCGACCAACTCGCGGTCGGATTCCTCTGGAAGCCGCATGATAATTTTCGTATTGGTATTGCGGATTACTGCCATATCCAAAAGGCCAGGGGCTTGGTCAGCAATGATAAAGCCCTCTCCGTACGTTCTCATTTCTGCAATGGCGTTTGTAAGCATTTCTACAGATTTCCCCTGTAAATTGGAGCTTTCCTGGCTCTGTTCCGTGGCAGTACGGCGCAAAAGGTTATGGGCCTCTTCCAAAACGGTTACATGGCGTAGCTCTTGATTGGCCTGCCCGTCTTCTTCCCTTTGTGCCATACGGTATTCCTGAAGCTTCAAGACTAAAATACCCATCAGTAAAGCTTTCGTTTCCGAGGAACCCACACGGCTCAAGTCCACAATCACATTCCGGTCAAAGAGGAGATCATTCCCTAACTCGTCATTTGCGCATAGCACCTGGCCATTAATGCCGTTTGTCAGGGATTCCAGCCGGGTCAGCAGGGCACCCTTGTAGTCGCCCTGGGTGTCGCCAGAGAAGCCTTTGCTATCTACAATAGCGGGCAACGCTCTCATAACATCTAAAAAGGTTGGGAATAAACCTGTAGCACAGGTGGACATGCCTAAGCTCCAGCCGCAATTTACATAGGCCTGTTCGATAGCGCCCTTCAAAACAGCAGGCATAGCCGCATACATAGGCCAGCAGGCGTTGAATACTTCCACCAGGCGGTCAATATGCTCCAGTATATGGGCGTCCTCTGGAAAAGAGAAGGGATTAAGCCGGAGCAAGGGGGCTTTCTTGGGGTTCGTGCCGTATACGGAAACGCCCGGACACCCGTCCAGTATATCTTTGTATTCTCCTTTGGCGGGCTCTATCACCAAAAACCTGACAGGGAGTTCCGCAGTAAAACATAGCTCATCCAGTAGCTTGCAGACGGTGTTGGATTTGCCTGTACCAGTGGAACCGGTGATGAAGGTGTGCATTGTCATGCTTTGCGGATCAAGACAAACATCGGTTTCCGTTTCCCGGCCTAAATGATGGATCTTTCCTAGGTTAACCGTCCTGCTCTCGGCGTCCTTTTGATAGCTCAAAATCTCCTGAGCAAAAACGGCATGTTCAATCACCGGAAGCCCCTTAACCGATTTTCGAGGTAGCCCCAACTGGATGGCAAGCTCGTTTGTGCTGGCTATCACAGCCGGATCCACCTCCAACTGCCCAGCAACAGGGTTATCGGGGATTTCATAAAGGAACTGGGGATGCATAAAATTGGTGACATATTTTGCAACTTCCGCCATAGTATGGCCACTCACCCAGGTGTTTACCGCAGACATCTCTAAACCGCTTTGTCCACCGGATACAAGGGAACGGTACATGTTGGCGGCAGATTCCGCTTCAGCTGCACTTTCTGCCAAAAAATAGGCGGCAAAATCCCACATACCGATGCTCTCGCACTCGTCCAGCCGTTCCATCTGTTTCTCCAGCCGTTGGAGGGCGTTGACCAGTTCGCGGTTCTGAACGTTCAGCGTAACGGCCTGGGAATTGCCAAACGCCGCCGTCAAAGCCTTTGTTTGGGCGGAGCTTGTCCCGGAGGTGAGGCTTTTCCCCTTAGTCTGTTGGGTGCCCGTGCTGTCCGAGATGGTCTTGGTAGTCCCCTGGCTTTGGCCCTTCGTATTTCCTGTCGTATCAGAAAACGTCAGCCCATATGTAAGGCTTCGAGAAACCGCATCCGATACGGAATCTGAGTGAGACGTGCCATGCGTCTCGCTCTCTGATGTGCTGACGGAAACACCAGCATTGGGACCACCCGGCGTGCCTACGCCCACATAAGTCCCTGCGGTTGATGTTTCAGTCGTGGAATCATTCCAGCCATCTACCGCTCCCACTGTGTGGGAATTTCCTTCGGTAGCAGCCATGTTGCTGCCCCGCATGCGGTTCTCCGAATAGCTGGAATTTGTCGTATTGGACTGCGCGTTTGCTATCGTCTTTGTCTCAGTCAGGCTGGCACTCATCGTATCGGAAGTGGAATCTGACTGTCCTTGCATGTCGCTCTGCGAGACGCTGGCGTTTTTATTTATGGAGAAATTGTACTGCATATTGGCAAAAGGGGACAGCAAGGTGTAAATGCGCTCATACTCTCTCCTGGTTTTCAGCAGTTCCTGATGCTGTATATTGTTGGCTATACAAACAGCGGTATAGGCTTTCCCCTGCATGCTGTAAACAAACTTCTCCAGCCCCTGGACGTAGCTCTTGTCCTCTGTTGGATCCTGCCCCTGCTTATAATCCGCTATACAGCTCACGCTGGAAACACACCCTACCCGCAAAGCCTCAAGGCTGGCAGTCAACTCTTCGTTATAGTGGTCAGCGATGTTGCTTCCTGGGAAAAGCCCCAAAAGACTCTGCTCGAGCATCCTCCGCATGGTGCCTGTTGAATATTGCTCATCGCGGGAACGGACACCTAAATAAAAATTATTTGTCTGCCCATCGCTCTGAATCATCAGAACCAAAGTGCAGGGCTTGCTGGACAAGGCGTTGAACACCGTAGCGAGTTTGTATGGCGAAAACTCGTCTTCCTGGTACACCAGCTCAGTTATGCGAAAAAACTGGATCTGCTGCAGGGACTTCAACTTGTCCTCCTCCAAAGGCACCACCTCACAGCTTTGCAAGGAAGACATGTAGTCCTTCATCACCTCGCTGTCAATAATCGCAAGGCAGTTTTGAAGGTTCTGCTGCAAGGTCTGATAAAGAAAATCATCCGGCAAATCCGTGTAAAGAGTCTCCGCGCTGTTCAACTTGCTAGAGACTGGCTCAACCGCAGGCGCTGATAAGACTTGCGTCGACTGGCGCATTTCGTTCCATTTCAATTTGCTTCCTTCCCTTCCAAAGTGCTTTTCTTGAGCTTGAAAAATTTAGTGAACTGCCGCATGTTCCCGTTTTCTTGGATGACGTGCATGTCAACCCTGTAAATGTTTTTAACCGACTGAATATTACTTTTCGGCTCATAAACAATACAGTGATGTACCTCTTTATCTGGGCTTTTCAGATAAAGTTCATGAACCAGCAAATGGGGAAGTTGGCCTGATAGCGCGGTAAATAGCGCGGTAAACTTTTCTTTTGGAACAGAGGAGTTAAATTCCTCGTACGTATCTTCTCTCAAAAGTCGCCTTTGCCCTTTCAGATCATCATAATATTCTTGCCGTATCAGAGACTTCAAAGAAGATGACAACTTAAGCTCCATATTTTCACAACGATATATAGGATGGAGTGTGTATCCAGAACACAGTTTCTTTTCTTCGTCTACATTTCGGGGTTGCCCTGCCTCAGGATCAGCATGATTATCAGCACAATCAATGCCACTGCGGTCACTCCCCCTAGGACAACCCCCCATAATTTTTTTGATGAAGTACCGCCCTTCTCTTGCTGTCCTTCGCGTTCAAATTGGGCTCTCTTCTGTTCTATTGCATGCTTTTGAGCCGCCTGCTTTTCGGCGACCTCTTGATTATGCGCATCAATCTGCGCTCTAAGTTCTGCCTTCTGTTCTTCTGCCGTTTTAATAGATACTCTCGGCTGAGCCTTCGGCACAGCATTGGCTGGCTGAGCAGACTGCACTGGAGCGGCAGGGGCAGGTCTCACGGCGGCCTGCCGCTCCTTAAGAAGCCGTTCAACCTTTTCAGCCATAAGAACCTTGGCCACCTTGCGCATGTGGCTCATCCGCCGGTCAGAGAAATTCTTTTTCAAGTCAAGCTTCAGCTTAACCCAATATTCCTCTGTCCACTGAGCGGGGTCACTTGTAAGCGGCGTCAGATTCACATGCTCCTCTAAAAGGTCAGGAATCGCTCTACAATAATTGTAGTCTTCTTCATACTTTGTAAAAGTGGGATCATCATCAAGAGCGTCCACAAAGATATATTTTAGTGAAACAATGTCGCCAGCATCCGCATATTGCTTTACCAGTTTTTCCATAAGAGCCTCACCTTCCCATTACACATCAAGGATAGAATTGATTTCGTCCATGTTCTTTTCAATCCACTCCAAGAGACCTCTGTTTTCCTGGAGCCGCTTTTCCTTTTCATTTTGATCCGTCGCACATTTTTCCAGTTCCGTGTATTTTTCGGAGATAAGTGCGTCTAGCTCATCAAAAAGGCGTGAAAATTGCTCTTTTATCTGCGCGACCTGCTCAGAGGTGTATTTCAAAGCGCTTTCAATTCCTTCGTCTATGCTTCGGCGCATTTCTCTCATCAAAACCATATTCATTTGTTTGGTTGATACACTGAATTTTTCAATCTGTTCTTTCTTCTCTTCAAAAATGTCACGCATAATGGTGGTGTACTCCAAAATTGTTTTGTACACATCTTCATCCTTATAGTCGTCTACCGTCTCGTAGACGTCTTCCTCAATGGTCTTAGGTGTGAAAAATTTCCACCAGCGTTTATTGGGATTTGCCACCTTGCGCGTACCGATTTTTTCTTGGTGAGACCCCACCTTGACCTTGCGTGTGCCGACTTTTTCCTCGTGGGCGCCGGAGACGACTTGCTCCTCCTCCTGTCCCACTTTTTCGTAATATGTACGCTCCTCATATGTGGTCTCACCGATATCCTCAACCGTTTCAGTTGCAAAGGCATCGGTTGTCCACGATTCCGCCGTCTCCCGCATCGTCGTCAGAACGCCTTTTACCAGGTCAACCGTCTGGAAGTCCAACTGCTCATCTACCGTACCATCATCAAACTTTGCCAGCTTCTCCTTATATTCTGTCAGTAGCCGCTCACCGGTAGCCACAATCTCACTGTTAATGCAGCTCTCTAAGTCCGAGGTCAGCTCAGCCATAGCGTCCGAACTATATAGGCTAAACTGGCTTACCAGCCTTTTTGCCTCATCCCGGCTGGATATAACATCGCCATATGGGCGGAAAATCAAACCGGATTTTGCTGCTACGTCTGCGCTAAGCTTGTCGGCTACTTCCGTGATTTGAGGCATTGGATCAAGAGCCGCAATCTTGTCTTTAAAGGCTTTTGCCTCGTCTCCATCCTGGATTTTTTTCCTTACCGCAGCAGCGCGCTCTGCGCAAGCCTGTGCGGCCTTTTCATCGGTTGCCACGGTGGTCTTGGCCTTCACCAGCACCTGGCTGCTCTCCAGTACCTCCTGGAATGTCTCCACAAGGTCCTTGATTTTTTTGGTTTTGGCATACTTTTTTACATACGCCGTAATAGCCGCCTCAATAGAGCAGATACCGGAATGAATGAGTGCTTGCTCTTTTGTGTCGCCCCGTTCAATCGCCTGGCTCAAGCGGTAATTCAGCTCCTGCTGGGCGCTGGGGGACAGAGTGGAATACCTTTCAAGGTGCATGGACTCGTATTCCACAAATTTGTCGATCATGGGCAGCGTATCCCGGGCAGTCACAGGGAGCGTGCGCTCCTGCACCCTGGTCAAATTATCAAGGTCAACATCGGCAAAGTAAGTCCTGATATTGAGGGCCGTATAAGCGGAGCAAGGGAATAACTGCGGATCTTCTATACCGTATTTTGCCAAATATTCCCTGGAAGACTTCATGACCTTTGCGATATCCTCTTCCTCCGGGTTAAACTGATCCATCTTGTTAATGACGAACAGGAAGCGGTCCCGCACTTGCTTTCCGCCTTTTTTGATCTGTTCAGCCACATAATGCAGCAAGGCCGCGTCGTCATTTGTGCGCAGCTGCGTACCATTCAAGACATAAAGGATCAGGTTGTTGGAGTCGCTGTTGATTGCCCGATAAGTTGTGTTCTTATGTGCCTGATTCTGCGCGTTGTTGGGTCCTGGAGTGTCCACTAGCTTTAAGGCCGTGCTCCTGGAATCCAGAAAGGGGATGTTCCCCTCCGCGCAGATGCGGTGTACGTCCGCAGTGTCATTGAGTTCCCCCATGAGCTCATAGGTAAGCTCGGGAACCTCTCGGATAACTTCGCCCTCCTCATTATAGACAACCGCCGCATAATACATTTCATCGTTATCAAGTATTTCCGTGATGGTAGCCGTACATGCCTCATTTTTAGAAGGCATAAGCTTTCTCTGAAGCAAAGCGTTGATGAGGGTGGATTTTCCGGAACTCATGGTGGCGATGACATTGACAGGGAAGATGGCGTTGTGAGCACTCTCAAAGGCTTTGAGCAGCTTGGGGTCACGGAAATCCTCAATAGGCCCTTTTTTTAAGTCAGAAAAGACTTGTACGATTTTATCCGCAATATCATCATCATTTTTACCAGCTATGAATTTTATACCAGATATTTTCACAATGCCGCTATCCCGGGCCTGTTCAAAGGCATCTTCAAAATCATCCCAGTCCAGCGCCATTCCGCAAAACTCCAGAGAAAAATCTACTGTGTTCAATTCCTCCCTCAGCTTTTGCGGGAACATGCCGATCCATTCCTGTAGGCGTTTCCCCTTTGTGACCTTATAGAGGCTGCTATCTGTGGGGACTTCCCGCCCGTTCACCATCAAGGTTGTTTCAAGGCGGTAGGGGTTGTACTTCACATATACTTGAGCCATCTTTCATTTCTCCTCCTGTTACAATATAATTGCCCCATAAATGTGGCAGCCAGCCACAGGCTTGGGACATCTCATGCCAAAGCTGTTAGAATGGGGAGGCAATGGTCTGGCGAATCCCTCCAAGAGCAAAGCGCTCGTATATAAGTCCGTCAGCCATCCCCCATTCGCAGCGTTCGATTTGTGCAGGTAGAGCAGCCGCTCGGGTCAGCAAACAGATGGAATCGGTGATGAGAAAAGGATGGATTACCGTTGTAATCAAGGTATCAGGAGGATTCCGAAATGTATGCTGTGGGAGTGGATGTTTCCAACGGGTGGAGTACCGTAGCGGTACTCCGGTCGAAAACGGATATTGTGATCCGTCCGTTCAATTTGACACACAATAGCCAGGGGTTTGCCAATCTTTTAGAGAAATTGGGCGCCCTGGATGGTGAAGTCAGGGTAGTTATGGAGCACACTGGCAATTATTACGAGTCTATCGCCAATGTGCTGCACGAAAACGGCCTGTGGGTCTCAGCGGTCAACCCGCTACTGATTAGGAACTATGGCGACAATTCTCTTCGCAGCGTCAAAACCGACAAGGTGGACGCCAGGAAAATTGCCAGATACACCCTTGACAATTGGGAGGAACTGCGGCAATATACACCTATGGATACCATACGTTACCAACTCAAAACCCTTAACCGCCAGTTCCAGCTGGCCAGCAAGAACCGCACCGCCTGCTCCAATAACCTGATCGCCCTGATGGAGCAGTCCTACCCCGGTGTGCGCTCTCTGTTCAGCAGCCCTGTGCGACCGGACGGCAGCCAGAAGTGGGTAGATTTTGCCCAAGCTTTCTGGCACGTGGACTGTGTTGCGAAGCTCAGCCTGAACGCTTTTGCCGTGAAATACCAGAAGTGGTGCAAACGCCATGGGTACAATTTCAGCGGGCCAAAGGCTGTTGAAATTCATGAGCACACTAAGACCCTGTTCCCTCTGGTTCCAAAGTCAGATACCACGAAACTGCTGGTGAGAGAGGCTATAACTCAGCTCAATACTATCTCTCATACTGCCGAAGTGTTCCGTGCGGAAATGAACCGCCTGGCCGCTCAGCTCCCCGAGTATGAGACTGTCATGGCCATGACGGGCGTCGGCCCCTCTGTGGGCCCCCAGCTCATGGCGGAGATCGGCGATGTGCGCCGCTTTGCACAAAAGGGTTCTCTGGTGGCTTTTGCCGGTATTGACCCGGGCAGGGACGATTCGGGTTCCAAAGTGTCCAATAAGGGCAGAATCGGCAAACGCGGTTCTCCTCACCTGCGCAAGACTTTGTTTGTCATCATGTCTATCCTGCTCCAGCTAAGACCCGAGGATGACACTGTTTACCAGTTCCTGGATAAGAAGCGGTATGAGGGCAAACCGTTCTACGTTTATATGACTGCTGGCGGCACAAAATTCCTGCGCATTTATTATGGCAGGGTCAGGGATTCTCTTAAAGAGAAGGGCCTCTGGGACGAGCCTGTGACGGACTGACTGAAATAATCTTTTCTTCCAGACTGCCGCTTTTGAGCGGCAGTCTGTTTGCTGTGTTCATATTTTCATATCACTTTCTTTCAACTTTTTTGTGTGGAGGAACTTGACTTTTTATTTGCAGGCTTATATTGAATAATCATTTTTTCCAGATAGGCAAGGCCGCAATCCCGATAAAGGTTATCGGTGTCTGAATGATTCATCGTGATACGGGGACAGCCTAATGTGGTTTCATAATATTCGCTCAAACTGTTCTGGGAAAATTTGTCAATATAGCTATCAAGCTCCCGCTGTTCCACTCGGTTAACCGGCCCATCGCAGCTTTTTTTCGCTATATAAGCCGCCCGGGCTGAAATAGGGCAAAGGATGGGATCATGAAAGCCCAGGTGTGTCAAAAAAGCTCTTTGTCGTGCGATGATATCGAAAAGCGGCTCTTCTTCAGAAATTAACCTGTCAATCTTATTCATCACAAAAAGCACTTTCCGTCTTCCAACAGACCTGGCAATAAAGCGCAGGTGCTGTTCTTCATCGGTTGTACCGAGTTGGGTTGCGTTTATTACGTACAGCAAAAGCTTATACTTTTTTGCTTTGAGCATTTTCATTGTAATTTCAGTATGTTCAACATTATCACTTGAGTTCACCCCTGGGGAATCAAAAAAAACCAAACGCTGTCCCCCCATAAGCCCAGAGAAATATGTGCTGACCAGAATTTTAGCCGTTCGATTGTGGTCGTTATCTGTCAACAACTCATCCTTGCTTGCATTAAAGGTTATCTTAGAATCATACTCAGTCGAAAAGCCGTCATCAAAGGGTTTCGAGACAATCGTATGTATTTTGCTTGTTGCTGCCATATTTTGTGCCAAGCTGATGTTTTTCCCGGTAAAGGCATTGATCAGTGTGGATTTACCGGCACTCATTGTAGCCGTAATCAGGATATTATACGGACGCATTTGGATAAAAGAAATGTTATTTCGTACAAGTAGCAGATATGCTTTGTGCAGTATCGGTGTATGGATTTTCAGCAGAGCATCCCACGCCCGACTGTCGCCCAGAACAGCGGCGAATTCCAGCCGCATGACCTTAATGGCTTCATCCGAAAGCTCAAAATCAAGGACAAGCTGGTCAATGAGCGCGGAGCACATCTCTGCCCTCAGCGCAGCCTTGTTGTATGCCAATATGACAGCCGTATCGACAGGCAACAAATAAGTGTAGGCTTGTATGGTACTCAGATCCATGGCAGCTCTCTGGAATTTGCCCTCGCCACATAGCACATTCTTGTAAAAAGAAAGTTGGGCTCTAGGGTATTTTCGATGTTGCCATTTACTGATTTTAATAAGCCTTTGCAAATAGCTATAGTATTGGCATCTGGTTTCCAGCTTTTCAGCTAAAATAGGATGCTTCGTAACAACTTGCGTACTCGCGAAAACATCTTGTAGATTCAAATCAACATCATCCTTTTACTATGGATAGCATTAGTCAATAGCCTTTCGGTTTTGTACATACTCCCCCTGGCTCCTCAGCCACATCTCAATCCCCGTGGACCCAAACACCTCCGCCTTTACATCCCACCCGCCGTCCGGCAGCTGAGTAGCCTGAGCGGTAGGCAGGCGATCCAACACAGCCTCTATAGAAGGCCCTGTATACTTGAAGCGCACCCGTTCCAACTTGCCGCCATACATAAACTGCACGCGCTTGCGGAACTCGCCCTCCTCGAAGCGGTCGCTGTAAGGCACAAAGAACTTCTCATCCAGCACTTTATAGGCCCGTATGCGGTCGATGCGGTAGATGGTCGGGGAGCGGTCATCTGCGTTTTCAAACTCCTTCTTACGGTCAACGTCCCGCAGAAATGCCACCAAATAGAAGTAGTATTCCGAGAACATGATGCCCACCGGCTCGATAGTTCTGGTTTGCTGCTTTGGCTCCTTCATCCGCTCATACCGTATCTCCATGACACGGTTGTCCCGCACGGCCTGGCCGATTTCCCAAAGCTTATCCAACACCGACTGCCCATGGTGCGGCTCGATGTAGTGGTACTTTTCATTGGAAAGCAGGTCTTTTACCAGCGCCTTGTTTTTCTCCGGGACGCAGTTTTCCACCAGCTTGTCCAGCATAGGCAGCATCTCATCCCGCCGCAGAGACCGGCTTTCCAGCAAAATCTTGCAGACTGCCAGCACCTCACTGTTTGTCAGTAGCTGGGAAATGCGGTTCTGCAAATAAAACCCGCCTTGCGTGCGGCTGTACACCAGCTCTTGGTTCAAGTGCTGCTCCGCCAGAAAATTCCGCAGGGACTCCATATCCCGCTGGATGCTCCGCTGAGACACCCCAAACTGCCGGGCTAATTCCTCTTTATTCAAAACCTGGCCGCTCACCAGCCTGGAATAGATTTGCAGCAACCGGTCCCCTTTGTTCGTTTCGTTCATAGCTTCCACACCCTCCTGTGCTTGTTGCTTCTGAAAAGTATTATAGCACAGCAGATAGACAGCCTGTGGCACTTTGAAAAAATTTGTCGGTTTTTGGGGATGACACTCCCTGTCGGTGTTCCTATGGATTGACAGTCCAATAATACCACAAAATTCGCCAAAAATCAATGTGCATAGAAATCTTTTTATGACTAAGCTACCTTGAATTAACCCGCTTGCTTTTATACCATAGACATACATTGTCACAAAAGATTGGGTGGTGAAGGGTATGGATGTCCAGAGAGAAAATATCATGAAGGCTCTGGGAGAGCGGATTCGTTCTATCCGTCACAAGCTTTCTATAAGTCAGGAAGAGCTGGCTTTCCGTGCAAAGCTTAATTCTGCCTATTTAGGGCAGGTAGAACGGGGCTTGAGATGCCCTACCATAGATACATTGTGCAGGATCGCGCTTGCATTAGAAATTACCCCGGCCGATTTACTGCGCTCGGAAGACTTACCTGACGGAGCTGTTGGATATGACCAGCGTATGAAAGAGCTTATGGCTAAAGTGCCACCAGAAAAAATGGGACAGTTTTTTAAGGTTTTGGAAGATATAATCGGCTTGTTATAGCTCATGTTTTAGGTGTAATAGGCTAAAAAGGCCTGGGGCAGAAAGCTCCAGGCCTTTTGCTTTTTCCTACATTGGAACTCCACTCCTATCCCCTTTCGAAATTAAAATTGATTATCTAATAACATAAAAATAACGGGGCCCCTGGGGAAGATTTTTCTTCCCCTTGCGAGAAATAACGAAGTGGAGGTTATCAGGATAAAAGAAAAATCCAATAATAAATTCAAAGAATTAAAAATAACAAAAGTAAATCTTAATAATTTATCAATGTCCATAATGTATCTAAAGGAGGATTTGAAATGGCTACATATAAAGTGATTGGCGTAGGGGAACACAAGAAATATTTTGACGAGAACTCGTATCATTCCGTTATCAATTATATCTTCAGCCATGCCACAAGCATAGGCGGCAGCACCCATTCCGCCGAAACAGCAGCGGATGAAATGTTGTACATTGCAAATTACTTCAACAAAAACAGCGGGAAACGCCTCCGTCACTCTATGCTTTCCTTTTCAAAGGAAGAAAGGGTGACGCCTGGCATTGCGAACAACTACGCTTTGGGGATAAAAGAGTATTATGCGGATGAATTTCAAATCGTTTATGCTGTTCATAACAACACGGACGATGTGCATATCCATTTTGTAATGAATCAGATTTCTTTCATTGATGGGCACAGATATCCCTTATTCCGAATTCTACCACAGGACGAAGCGACTGTCTAGTAGTTATCCATAATTTCATTCTACATAGGGGTGGGGGATAAAATCGGACAACGCAAGGCAACATTTTAAATTTAAAAAAATTTCAAATCACCTTTAAAAGGAGGAAGCAACATGGCTAAGAAAAAATATGCCAAACTGAAAGCCCTTATGTTTGAGAAAGATATAAGGCAGGTAGACCTTGAGCCAGTCATAGGCCGAAAAATAGCCTACATTGCCACCCGCATGAACGGCAAAGCGCCGTGGAATACAGATGAAATGAGGGCTATCGGGGAACTCCTGGGCATCCCCAAAGAGGAATGGCTGGACTACTTTATGGAGGAGCCCGCACCGCAAAATTCGGGTTGCCGCATAACCCTTCACAGCCAGTTTATCACGGCGTCCTAACGGGCACAGACGGGCCCCTCTGTACACGGCAGAGGGGCTTATTCTATCGAAAGGAGAGAGCATCATGGCCAGACGCATCAACAGCGCCACATGGAGCGAGAAAGAACAGCGCTGGAGGATCAACGTCCAGCGGGACGGGAAGCGCCGTACCTTCTATAGTTCAACCCCTGGCCGTACAGGCCAGCGGGAAGCCAACGCCAAAGCGGACGCTTGGCTGGACAGCGGCATCGAACCCGTAAGCGAGCGGACATGGGACGCCTACACCACCTTTCAGGAAGAGAGCAAGGAGGTTGTGAGCACCACGGAATACCACCACATCGACACCATAGGCCGCATTTGGGTAAAGCCGTATATTGGCAAGAAAAAAGTGGCCGACCTATGCGACGGGGACATCCAGCGCCTGCTGGACAAGGCTGCCGCTATGGGCCGTTCAAAGAAGACCATCCAGGACATAAACGGCATTATCAATCGTTTTCTGAAGTGGTGCCGCCGGAACAAAAAGACTGCTTACCGTCCCGACGATGTACATATCCCTGCATCTGCAAGGCTTAAGGGAAAGCAGGTTTTGCAGCCGGACGATCTGATAACACTGCTGTCGGTGGACACCACTATTTATAAAGGGAAGAGGATCAAGGAGGAATACATCCACGCCTACCGCTTTCAGGTGCTGACCGGCCTGCGTCCTGGTGAACTGCGCGGCCTGCGCTGGGAGGACATCGACGAAAACCGGGTATTCGTGCGGCGGTCTATCAATGTATTTGGCGAGGAGACCCGGGGAAAAAACGAAAACGCCGTGCGTAGCTTTGTACTGTCCGATTTGGCACGGCTGGAACTGGAGGCCCAAGCCAGAGAATACCCCAGTGGGAGCGGCTATGTATTTGAGCTTCCATCCCCCACCGCCTACCGGGAGCGCTGGCAGAAATACTGTGAATCCAATAATATAACCCGCACCACGCCTTATGAACTGCGCCACACCTTCGTGTCCGTAGCCAAAACCCTCCCTGCCGGAGAGGTAAAGAGCCTTGTGGGCCACTCCCAGAGCATGGACACCTTTGGGGTGTATGGCCATGCGCTGGTGGGGGAGGATGAGAAAACGGCAGAGAAAATAAACGGATTGTTCCGGAAAATTGTTGAGGCACAGGAAGAAAAAGGGGAATAGACTGAATAAACTCCCGTAGGCAGCCAGCCTTTGGGAGTTTATTTTTTCTTATATATGAGGTTTTATTTGTCCACATCGTGCATAGCACCGAAAATAGAGGAAAGTGCCTCTTTTGCAAAGGGCAAAACCTCTAGCATCTGTTCCTCTTCAATCCGGACATTTGTAGGGTAGCGCGTCTGGACAGCATACATTGTCAAATCAGCACATGGTTCCAGAAATTCGGAAAAGCTCGGTTCGATTTTCATGCACTGCTTGCAAAGCTCTGCTAAATCATGTATGCGCGGGACTGACTGTATGCCATGGTAAATCAGGAAAGCCTTCAAAGCCTTCTCTACGGCTTGCTGGCAGTGAAAACAAATAATTTCCAGCGGGGCAGGAGTCATTGCTTGCAGATACTCTGCTGAAGCCAAATCCCGGCGGGAATACTCAACCCACTCGCTGTATGGTTTCTCTGCCATAAAGCAGCACCCCCTTTTGACATACTTCACGCTCGATTGAGGGTATCTGGCAACGCTCCGAAAACGCGGAGGCGTGATTTGCCAGAATATCCAGCGGCCCAGTATCTACTGGCAGAAGCGCTCTCCGTACCGCTACCGCCGCATCCAACGGCCTGGGCCCGTCATCCGACAAGACCACGTAGATATCGTAGTCGCTGTCCTCATGCGGCTGCCCGTAAGCATAAGACCCGAAAAGATAAATCTGCACCGCAGGCACAGTTTTCACGATTATATCGCATATTTTCCGTAAATCTGCCTGTACCTTTTTGGTCATCAGGGAACACCTCTTTTCCTTATCCTTATTATATACCCTTTCGCCGCGAAAAGCCAGAAAAATATGTGGTCAAACCCAGCAGCAGAATAAGGGCGCGTCAGACAGGGAAATCCACTTATCCAGGCGCATAATCGCACCTGCCAATTCCGAAAGAACAGCCCAGTGTGGTCAAAAGTGTGGTCAACACAAAACAAAAACCCGCTTAAACCTAGTGTTTAAGCGGGTTTCCCATGGTGGGCGCTAACGGACTTGAACCGCTGACCCCCTGCACGTCAAGCAGGTGCTCTAGCCAGCTGAGCTAAGCGCCCAAAGGCTGCAGCGTTTGACTTCCCTCCTATTCTACACGATTCTCCCGGAAAATGCAAGCCCTTTTTGAAAAAAATCCAAAACCCCCGCCCCTGCCGGCCGGTTTGTTAATAAACTCGTAAGAAACTTATCGCGCCTGTCTTAATTTGTTCACAATATCATTACAAGTAGCCTGGCACACCCGTGGGTTCTCCCGCCCGTGCCAAATGAAAAAACCAAGGACACGCCCTAAGCGCGGCAATGTCCCGGAGAGGAGCGATAGGGCATGAAGACCCTTTCCGTTATCAACTTTGTGGTGGCGGCCCTGTTTGTGGCCTGCTGCTGCTACCAGGCTGTCTACTGCGTGGTGCGCCTGCTGAAAAAACGCCATACCCCCGCCGCCAAAAGGCTGTGCCGCTACGGCGTGCTCATCTGCGCCCGCAACGAAAGCGCCGTCATTGGCCAGCTGCTGGAAAGCCTCCGGGCCCAAAGCTACCCCAGCCGCCTGGTAGATATTTTTGTCTGTGCCGACAACTGCACCGACAACACCGCCCAAATCGCCCAGGAAAAAGGGGCCCATGTATACCAGCGCCAAAACAAGCTGCAGGTGGGCAAAGGCTACGCCCTGCGCTTCCTGCTGGAAAAAATCGGCGAAGACTTTGGCATCAGCCGCTACGACGGCTTCTTCGTCTTCGACGCGGACAACCTGCTGGACCCCCGCTACATCGAAGAGATGAACAAGGTGTTCTCAAACGGCGCAAAAGCCGTCACCAGCTACCGCAACACCAAAAATTTCGGCGACAATTGGATCACCGCCGGCTACGGCCTCTGGTTCCTGCGGGAATCGGAATACATGAACCGCCCCAGGGCCACCCTGGGGGTCTCCTGCGCCGTGTCCGGCACAGGGTTCCTCTTTGACCCCTGCCTGCTGAAAAGCGGCGGCTGGGACTACTTCCTCTTGACCGAGGACCTGGAATTCACCGCCGACCTTATTGCCCGCGGCGAAAAGATCGCCTACTGCGGCGCCGCCATCCTGTACGACGAGCAGCCCCGCCGTTTCAAGCAGTCCATCATCCAGCGCTCCCGCTGGATCAAGGGCTACCTGCAGGTAGTGGCCAAGCGCGGCCCGGGCCTGGTGCGCACCTTGATCAGCACCGGCAGCTTTGCCTGCTACGACACCCTCATGACCACCCTGCCCGCCTGCGTGCTCACCATCTGCAGCTTTGCCGTCAATACCGGCATGTTCATCTTGGGCATGCTGGGGGCCCGGGAGGAAATGGGCCTGTTCTTCCAGTCGGTGCTCAGCGCCCTGCTGAATTCTTACCTGCTTATGTTCGTCATGGGCCTTCTCCCCCTCCTTACCGAGTGGAAGCGTATCTACTGCCCCACCGCCAAAAAGCTGCGCTACGCTTTCACTTACCCCATCTTCGTCTTCACCTTTGGCTTAGCTATGGTGCTGGCCGTCTGTGGCAACATCCAGTGGCAGCCCATCCAGCATACCGTAGCCGTGTCCATCGGCGATATAGGCCCCCGCCGCAGAAAGTAACCCTTTTTTTCTAAAAAAACTTCAAAACCGCTTTATAATCGGCGGCTCTTGTGCTAGAATGGGGAAGACAAAGCTTCCTCCCCGCACAAGGGCCGCCTTTTGCCTCCGGCAAGACCTTGGGACTCTGTCCCAAACCCTGCAACCCCTTTTGAAAAAAGGGGTTGACCCGAAAACCACTAGGGGAGAGGGGGGAGGCATAAAATCAAGCTTTGATTTACACCCGCCCGCCGCCCAAAACCACACAGCGAATTACTTTATGAAAAAGGGAGTGCCATCATGGTAACAAGAGTTTTTGTAGAGAAAAGGAAAGGCTTTGACGTAGAGGCCCAGGGGCTTCTTGCAGACCTGCGCCGCAACCTGGGCCTCACCGGCCTTACAGAAGTGCGCATCCTCAACCGGTACGACGTGTCCGGCCTGACCCCCCAGCAGTTTGCCTCTGCCGCCCGCACCGTCCTTTCCGAGCCCAACATGGACGACGTCTACCCCGAAGGCTTTACCCTGCCGGAAGAATACCGGGCCTTTGCCATGGAGTACCTCCCCGGCCAGTACGACCAGCGGGCCGACAGCGCCGCCCAGTGCGTCCAGCTTCTCACCCAGGGCGAGCGCCCCCAGGTGCTTTCCGCCAAAGTCATTGGCGTCAAGGGCGATTTGGACGACGCCGGCTTTGAAAAGATCAAAGCCTACCTCATCAACCCCGTCGAAGCCCGGGAAGCCTCCTTCGAAAAGCCCGCCACCCTGGATATGCAGGCGGACAAGCCCTCCAAAGTGGCCGTCGTTGCCGGCTTTACCCAGTGGGCGGGCCCCCAGCTGGAAACCTATTACAATTCCATGGGCTTTGCCATGACCCTGGAGGACCTCCGCTTCTGCCAGGCCTATTTCCGCGACGAAGAGCGCCGGGACCCCACCGTCACCGAGCTGCGCGTTATCGATACCTATTGGAGCGACCATTGCCGCCACACCACCTTCCTCACCCGTCTAGAGGAGATCACCGTAGCCCAGGGCCCCTTGCAGCAGGCCATAGAGGGCGCTTTGGCCCAGTACCTGCAGGTGCGCGGCCAGCTTTACGGCGAAACCGGCCGCCCCGTCTCTTTAATGGACATGGGCACCATCGGCGGCAAATACCTGCGCAAGCAGGGCCTTGTGCCCGATTTGGACGTCAGCGACGAGATCAACGCCTGTTCCATCGAGGCCCCCATTAAAATCAAAGATAAAGACGGCGAGCGGGTAGAAACCTGGCTCATTCAGTTTAAAAACGAGACCCACAACCACCCCACCGAGATCGAGCCCTTTGGCGGCGCGGCCACCTGCCTGGGCGGCGCCATCCGCGACCCCCTTTCCGGCCGGGCCTATGTTTACCAGGCCATGCGCGTCACCGGTTCCGGCGACCCCACCCGCCCCTTCTCCGAGACCCTCCCCGGCAAGCTCCCCAGCCGGAAGATCACCACCGGCGCGGCGGCCGGCTATTCCTCCTACGGCAACCAGATCGGCCTGGCCACCGGCCAGGTCACCGAGCTCTACGACCCCGGCTTTGTGGCCAAGCGTTTAGAGATCGGCGCCGTAGTAGGCGCTTCCCCTAAAGAAAACGTCCGCCGTGAAGAGCCCGCCCCCGGCGATGTCATCGTCCTTTTGGGCGGTGCCACCGGCCGCGACGGCATCGGCGGCGCAACCGGGTCCAGCAAGGCCCACACCGAAAAATCCGTAGAGGTCTGCGGGGCCGAGGTCCAAAAGGGCAACCCCCCCACCGAACGCAAGCTCCAGCGCCTTTTCCGCAATAAAGACTGCGCCCGCCTCATCAAGCGCTGCAACGATTTCGGCGCCGGCGGCGTGTGCGTGGCCATTGGCGAGCTGGCCCCGGGCCTGGAAATCGACCTGGACAAAGTCACCAAAAAGTACGACGGCTTAGACGGCACCGAGCTTGCCATCTCCGAATCCCAAGAGCGCATGGCCGTGGTCCTGGCCCCCCAGGACGTGCCCGCCTTCCAGGCCCTGGCCGCCCAGGAGAATTTAGAGGCCGCCCCCGTGGCCGCCGTCACACCCGGCCCCCGGCTGAAAATGGCCTGGCAGGGCGACACCATCGTAGACCTTTCCCGTGCCTTTTTAGACACCAACGGCGTCACCCAGCGGGCCACAGCCGAAATCACCGCCCCCCAGGGCCCCTGTTACCGGGATTCGCTCCCCGAAGCCCTGCAGGGCAAAACCGGCCTGGATGCCCTGAAAGCCAATATGGCCCGCCTGGAGGTCTGCGGCCAAAAGGGCCTCTGCGAGCGCTTCGACGCCTCCATCGGCGCGGGCACGGTGCTCATGCCCTTTGCCGGCGAAAACCAGCTGACCCCCGAAGAGGCTATGGTGGCCAAGGTCCCGCTGCTGGAAGGGGAGACCGACGACTGCACCGCCATGGCCTACGGCTACATCCCGGGCCTTTCCAAGTGGTCGCCCTACATGGGCGCGGCCTATGCCGTAGTGGAAAGCCTCTCCAAGCTCTGCGCCGTCGGGGCCGACCCCCTGAAAGCCCGCCTCACCTTCCAGGAGTATTTCCCCCGCCTGCATGAAGACCCCAAGCGCTGGGGCCTGCCCGCCGGGGCCCTCCTGGGGGCCCTTACGGCCCAGCTGGGCCTGGGCCTGCCGGCCATTGGCGGCAAAGACAGCATGTCCGGCTCCTTCGAAAGCCTGGACGTGCCCCCCACCCTGGTCAGCTTCGCCCTTTCCATGACCACCGCCCGGGCCACCCGTTCCGCCTGTGTCCAAGACCCCGGCGCCAAACTGGTGCTCCTGCCCCTGCCCCAGGACAAAGACGGCATGCCCGATTGGGAAGGGCTGAAGGCCTACTACACCCGCGTCCTGCGGCACATGGACTGCGGCGACATCACCGCCTGCTCCGTCGTGCGTGAAGGCGGCGCGGCCGCGGCCTGCATGCGCATGTGCTTTGGCAACAGCCTGGGCTTCAAGTTCGCCGGGGGCTTAACCCCCCAGACCCTCTACGCCCCCCAGGCCGGGGCCCTGGTGGCGGCCCTTTCCGGCGAAGCCGAAATCCCCGGCAGCATCCTGCTGGGCTGCACCACAGGCAAGGGCCAGGTCCAGCTGGGGAACGAGAAAATGCCTATAGAAGAGCTGGCCCGCATCTGGAACGGCACCCTGGAAAAAGTCTTCCCCAACCTGGCGGACCCGGTGCCCGTGCAGGCCGACGTCCCCCTGTGGGAAACCCGGGGCCCGTCCCACAGCCCCCTCATCAAAACCCCCAGGCCCCGGGTGTTCATCCCCGTGTTCCCGGGCACCAACTGCGAGGTAGACACAGCCCGGGCCTTCCAAAAGGCCGGGGCCGATGTAGACATCCTGGTGGTCAAAAACCTTTCCCCCCAGGACATCGAGGAGACCATTGCCCGCATGGAAAAAGCCATCCGTGAGGCCCAGATCGTCATGCTGCCCGGGGGCTTCTCCGGCGGCGACGAGCCCGAGGGCTCGGGCAAATTTATTGCCACCACCCTGCGTAACCCCCGCATTGCCCAGGCTGTCACCGACCTGCTGGAAGCCCGCGACGGCCTGATGCTGGGCATCTGCAACGGCTTCCAGGCCCTCATGAAGCTGGGCCTTGCGCCCTACGGCAAAATCACCGACCCCAAAGAGGACGACCCCACCCTCACCTTCAACACCCTGGGCCGCCATGTGTCCCGCATGGTATACACCCGTGTGTCCAGCGTCAAATCCCCCTGGCTCATGGGCGTAAACCCCGGCGACATCCACGCCATCCCCGTGTCCCACGGCGAGGGCCGGTTCGTAGCCGACGAAAAGCACCTGCGGCAGCTCATGGAAAACGGCCAGATCGCCACCCAATATGTAGACATAAACGGCTGCGTCAGCGGGGACATCCAGTGGAACCCCAACGGCTCCGTCTGCGCCATCGAGGGCATCCTAAGCCCAGACGGCCGCGTCTTCGGCAAAATGGGCCATTCCGAGCGCAAGGGCAAGCACCTGTACAAAAACGTGCCCGGCCCCAAAGACCAGCAGCTCTTTGAATCCGGCGTAAAATATTACCAATAATATCCCCATATAATTCGGAGTAGGGCGCTAACCTCCCCCGGCCACACCAGCCGCCGGGAGCCGCCCCCTAACCACGTGAGTTTTAGGATCAAACATTCCCGCAGGGAATGTTTCCCCTTCTTTCAAAAGGGGTTGCAGGGTGTGGGGCGCTGGTCTCCAGTGGAGACCGTCCAGAACCGACCGAGTCGGCAGACGAGACCAGAGTCCCACGGTCTAAGCGTAAGGAGAGATCAAATGTTCAATTCCAGAAGCCGCAAATACCGCAGCCCCACAGGGGCCGTAGCCGACGGGCAGGCGGTACATTTCCGCATCACCCTGCCCCGGGAGCTAAGCTGTTCCGGGGCCCACCTGGTCATACAGCAGGAGGGCGGGGAGCCCCACATCTGGGGCATGTTCTGGTGCGGCATGAACGGCGGGACCCAGGAGTGGTGGGAATGTGAGTTCACCCCCGAAAAGCCTGGCCTGTACTTTTACCATTTCGAAATCCACACCTGCCGGGGCATCCTGCGCATCTCCCGGGGGGAGGCCGGCACCGGCACCTTTGCCGGCACCAACCAGTGGCAGATGACGGTCTACGATCGCCATTTCCGCACGCCCGGCTGGCTCAAGGGCGGCATCATGTACCAAATCCTGCCCGACCGCTTTGCCCGCTCCGGCCAGCCCAAGGCGGATATCCCCTCTGGCCGCACCTTCCACGAGGATTGGCATGAAATGCCCCACTGGGCCCCCAACGAGCAGGGCGAGGTCACCAACACCGACTTTTTCGGCGGGGATCTAGAGGGCATCCGCCAGAAGCTGGGCTACCTGAAAAGCCTGGGTGTCACCTGCCTCTACCTGAACCCCATTTTCGAGTCCCACTCCAACCACCGGTACGACACCGCCGACTACTCGAAAATCGACCCGCTCCTGGGCACAGAAGAGGACTTCACCCGCCTGTGCGAAGATGCGAAAGCCCTGGGCATCCGCATCCTCATCGACGGGGTCTTCAGCCACACCGGCAGCGACAGCGTCTATTTCAATAAATCCGGCCGGTACCCGGGCCCCGGGGCCTACCAGTCCCAAAGCTCCCCCTATTCCCCCTGGTACTCCTTCTACAATTGGCCCGACGGCTACGACTGCTGGTGGAACTTCAACACCCTTCCCAACGTCAACGAAACCAACGACAGCTTCAACATCTACATCAACGGTCCCACGGGCATTGTGCCCAAATGGCTCAAAGCCGGGGCCTCTGGCTGGCGGCTGGACGTAGCCGACGAGCTGCCCGACCTGTTCCTAGACCGCCTCACCGCCGCCGCCAAAGGAGAAAAGGAAGACGCCCTGGTGCTGGGCGAGGTCTGGGAGGACGCCTCCAACAAATCCGCCTACGGCGTGCGCAGGCGCTACCTGCTGGGGGGCCAGCTGGACACCGTCATGAACTACCCCTTCCGGGACGCGGTCCTGGGCTTCATGCTGGGGGCCGACCCCCGGGACTTCCAGGAGACCGTGGAAAACATCGTCGAAAACTACCCCCCCCAGTGCCTGCACCTGCTCATGAACCACCTGGGCACCCACGATACGGAACGCATCCTCACCATGCTGGGCGGCGAAGCCGCCGGCGGCCGGGGCCGCGAGTGGCAGGCCGCCCAGCGCCTGACCCACGAGCAGCGGGCCCTGGCCCTGCAGCGCCTGCGCCTGGCCGCCCTCATCCAGTACCTGCTGCCCGGCGTGCCCTGCATCTACTACGGCGACGAAGCCGGGCTGGAAGGCTACCGGGACCCCTTCTGCCGGGGCACCTACCCCTGGGGCCGCGAAGACGCCTCCTTGATCCAGTGGTACAAGACCCTGGGCCAAATGCGCCTTTCCCACCAGGACATCCTGGCCGAAGGCGCCTACCGCACCCTAAAAGCCGAAGGCAACCTGCTGGTGTTCGAGCGCTACATCTTCACCGGCACCACCCGCGAAAGCCTCCTGCTCATCGCCAACCGCAGCAGCCGCCCCCAAAGCATCCTGGGCCTCAGCCTGGACCTGGCCGCCGCCCGCCCCGTGCTGGGCAGCCCCTTAGGGGCGGTCACTGTGCTGCCCCCCTGCAGCGGCTCCGTCATGCGCGTCACCCGGCACATGCCCCCCAAAAAAGAAGAGGCCCCGCCCGCCGCCCCCTAATGCCAGCATCTTCCAGCCCCCAGCCCTCTTTTCCGGGTGGACTTTTCCACCCAGATGATGTATAATCAGGGCAAAGGCCCCAAAAGCCAGAACCCACCCCATAGGAGGAGACACACCATGAAGAAAAGGATCATCAGCCTCATCACCGCGCTGGCCCTGTGCCTTACCCTGTTCCCAGCCGGGGCGCTGGCGGCCGATACCACGCCCAGCCCCGGCCCCACCCCCAACCCACCCGCCGGGCCAAGCACCCCTTTGCCAGAGTCAGAATTTGACAAAGTCACCCAGATTACGTTTAAAGAGGACTATAAAAACAGCCTAAACAAAACCTACGACAAAAACCCCGCTGCAGAACCAAAGCCGGAAAACCTAATCTTCTGGGTAGGCTCAACAGGCCATAGCGCCCCAACAGGCGGCACCCTAACAGCCGAGGTAACAGCAACAACCTGGAAAAATGAAAGCGGCAACACCATGTCAAGCGCCCCAACAAACGCCGGCACTTATAAAGTACAGGCAACCGTTACCCTAAAAAAAGAGGACCCAACCTCTTCAGGCGGCTCTGGCAGTTCTAGTAGTAGCTCCAGTAGCAGTTCCAGCAGCTCCACCAGCTCCACCAGCTCTACTACCAGTACCATCACCGCAAGGGCAACAGAAACCAAGGATAAGGATACCGAGCAAATCCCCTTCACCATAGCCCCAAAAGGACTAACCCCCAAGCTCAGTGATAGCTTCAACTTCACCAAACAGTACAACGGCACCACCAGCTTCACCCCCCCAGCAAACAGCAGCCCTATCACCCTTGACGGCCTGGTGGGCGGCGACAGCCTGGAAGTAACCGCCGAATACTCCTTCTCCAACTCTGCCGTTGGTACAGGCTACACCGTATACGCCCGGAACATTAAGCTGGCCGATGAAACAAACAAAAACTACACCCTGGCCAAGACCGAATGTGAGGAAGGCAACAGAGGCACGGTCACCCAGGCCAAAATGGACGAAGTCCTCCCCACCAACAAAATCGTCCTGCGCAACCGCCGCGAGTATACCTATTCCTTCGACCTTTCCAAGCTGCTGCCCCGCCTGCCCAACGGCATGCAGTACAACGCAGCCCCCGAAAAGAAAATCGACTATGAGCTGGGCGCCATCCTGATAAACCACCAAAGCTTCTTCGAAATGAAGGACGGCGCGCCCGCCGACGGCGTCTTTGCAATCCTCGATGGCAAGCTCTACATCACCACCCGCAGCGCCGCCCTGGATAACCCCGTAGACAACGTAGGCACCGTCACCATCCGCGTCATAACCGACAACTTCCAGCCCTTCGACTGCGAAATCGCCATGAGCAGCGCCAACAAGACCCAGGTGCACATCACCGGTATAGACCCCATAAACCCCGAGTACAACGGCGAAGAGCAAATCGGCTACCTGGGCGACCTGGGCTTTGTCCTGGCCGATTCCACCGGCGAAGTAGACGACCTGGATCTAACCAAAGACGACGTGGTCTTCTCTTACAAAAGCGCCAACCGCAGCCCCATCAAATACGGCCCCAGCGAAATCCCCCCCACCGAGCCCGGGGACTATGAAGTCACCGTGACCATAGACGAAGACAACCCCGACTATGTGGCCGGCGAATTCTTCACCTTCAGCATCACCCGCGCCAAAGTAAAGGTGGTGGCCAAAGAGCGCCGCATCCAGGTAGACGACCCCGTGCCCAGCTTTTCCAAGCCCCAGCTGGGCGTAGACTACGAAGTCCTGGGCCTGGCCGAAGGCCACGAGCTGAAGCTGCCCCCGGTCATGAAGTACGCCACCGTGGCCGATTCCATCATGGAAGGGGAGTTCGATATCCTCATCGACGGCGCTATGGTGCCCGACAACACCCACTACGACCCGGCCATTGAGTACATACCCGGCAAGCTCATTGTCACCACCCTTACCGCCGACCAGGAAAACCCCTTCAGCGACGTAAGCGAGTACACCTGGTACGTCACCGCCGTCAAGTATGTTTATAACAAAGGCATGATGAACGGTGTTTCCAGCACCCTCTTTGACCCTATGGGCGACTTGACCCGCGCCATGCTCGTCACCATCCTTTACCGCATGGACGGCCAGCGCCCCGTATGGATCACCATGCCCTTTACAGACCTGGACCCCAACGCCTATTATATCAACGCCGTCCGCTGGGCCAGCGCCAACGGCTTGGTAAACGGCTACGGCGACGGCCGCTTTGGCCCCAACGACCCCCTAACCCGGGAGCAGATGGCCATAATCTTATATAACTACACCCGTTACCGGGGCGTCACCCCCAACAAAGCCGCCAGCCTTGACGGCTTCGTAGACGCCCGCGACACCAGCCCCAACGGCTACCGTGCCTTACAGTGGGCCGTAGCCGAAAAGCTGGTACAGGGCACCGGCAGCACCACCCTTTCCCCCCACGACAAGGCCCTGCGGGCCCAGGTAGCCGTGGTGCTCATGCGCTACGGCACCCTATACCCCAACCTGGTGCCCCCCGAGAAAGACCCCCCTGCCTAAGAAGAGCCCCCCGCCGAAGAGGACACCCCATCCAAAAACCAGTAATCCCCACAGCAAAAGGCCAGCCCCCGGCACCCGCCGCGGCTGGCCTTTCCCATTAAGCCTCGCCCAAACCCACCAGGGTTTCGCCCTGGACCCACCAGGACTTCGCCCTGGACCCACCAGGGCTTTGCCCTGGACCCACCGCCCTTTAAAAAGGGCGGCCCTAAACTTTGCCTGCGGACGTGTGCGGCCTTTCTCCTACCTGGCGTTCATCCACACCAGCATTTCGCCCTCGCCCCGGTTATTCCACAAGAAGTAAGGCACCAACGTAAGCGACCCCGGCTGCGCCTCCCTCCTGGCAGGCCGGTACAAAGCCCCATCCTGCCAAGACGCAAGGTCAGCCCGCTCACCCCACGCCCGCAGGGTGACGATTCCCCCGAACAGCCCGCTTTCCACGGCCTCCAAAGGCTGGGCAAGGTCAGCGGTAAAGGTGTGCAGCAAAGGCCCGTTGTCCGCCTCTTCCGCGCAGTAGACCAACGGCCCCCGCTGCGCGCACACCTTGCCAAAATCCTCAGCCACCCGGGGGTCTGCCTGCAAAAACCGGGCCGGCATGGCAAAGCTTACGGCCAGCACGTCGCCGTCCCGTACCGTCAAGGGGGCATAGCCCTGCCGGGCTGTAAAACCCACCGGCGCCCCGTTCCTTTCCACGGTAAAATTTTCCGCGTATTCCGGCACCCGCAAGCAAAGCTCCACGCCGTCCGGCCCCTCATAGGCGATCTCCGCCCGCCCCTGCCAGGGCATCGACGAGGTACAGCAAAGCCGCGCCCGCCCCTTTTCCGTGTCAAACTCCGCCCGGTTGCCTATGTACAGGTGCTGGTAGATGGCGTCCCCCCGGCGGGTATACACATAGCTGCCCAGCCCGCACAGGGTACGGGTGATATTAGGCGGGCAGCAGGCGCAGCCAAACCATTTCACCCGGCTGGACTCCACATCTGCGTGGTCCTTCCGGAACCTGGCTACCTTAGGCTGTATAGCCAGGGGGTTCACGTAAAAATAATGCTCGCCGTCCTGGGCAATGCCGCTTAACACGTTGTTATACAGGGCCCGTTCCATCACATCGGCATACCCGGCCTTAGGCTCCAGCCGCAGCATGCGCAGGGCCCACATGGCCAGGCCGATAGAAGCGCAGGTCTCGGTATAGCAGGTGTCGTTAGGCAGGTCATAATCCAGGGTAAAGCACTCGCCCTCCCCCTGTGACCCCACGCCGCCCGTCACATACATCCTCTGCCGGGTAACGTTCCCCCACAGCCTTTCCAGCGCCGATTTCAAGCTGCCGTCGCCATTTTCCAAAGCCACGTCCGCCGCCCCGGTAAAGAAATACATAGCCCGCACCGCGTGGCCCTCGGCGGTTTCCTGTTCCCGTATAGGCGCATGGGCCTGGTGGTAAGACGCTTGGAACCACCGGTTTTCGCTGGCCTTCCGGAACCCCTCTTCCTCCAAAAAGCCCGGCCGCCTGCCCCGGTTCTCAATAAAATACACAGCCAGCTCCTTATACTCCTCCCGGCCCGTGGCGCGGTAAGCCTTCATCAAAGCCAGCTCAATTTCCTCATGCCCCGGGTAAGAGGAAATCTGCCCATCCCCCTCCCCAAAGGTCTTACGGATCAGCCCCACCACCTTTTCCATCACCAGCAAAAGCCGGTCGCAGCCGGTCACCTGGTAATAAGCCACCGCAGCCTCCAGCATATGCCCCGCGCAATAGAGCTCATGGCCGTGGGCAATATCCTTCCACCTCTCCTGGGGCTTTGCCAGAATAAAATACGTGTCCAAATAGCCGTCCGCCTGCTGGGCCTTCTCGATAATGCCCACAATCTCCTCCAAATGCGCCCGCACCTCCGGGCTGTCCTTGTACAGCAGGCTGTAAGACGCCGCCTCGATCCACTTGGCCAAGTCGCTGTCCTGAAAGCGGAAGCCGCCAAACTCCCCCTGCGCAAGCCCGGCGCAGATTTTAAAATTCATCACCGCGTGGCTGGGGGCGGCCCCGGGCTCCTGGTCGTTGAGTACCCGCCATTGATAGGGCACCACCTTTTCCACCGCGTTTTCAATGCGGCGGTTCCAGAACCCATCGTCCACCACTACGTCGCGTATGCTGATTTCCCGCTCTTTCGCCATAATAAACCCCTCCAAAAAAGATTCTGCCCCCATTATATTCCCGGCCCCCGCGAAAGTCAACAAAACCCAAAGCAGAACCCCCAAATTTTTTGTAACCTTCACCGGTAATTTTAGGATCCAACCCTTTTTTAAAAGGGTTGGTGGGTTCTTAGGGCGAAGCCCTAAGCGGGGGTGGGCAGCGCCCACGACCTTGCCGCAGGCGCGCCCTTTGCGCCGGAGGCTCTACAGGCGTGAGCCGGGGTTTGGGGCATCGCCCCAAGGTCTTCCCCCAAAACCCCCCAGAAAAGAGGTATCCCCCCATGGAACACAATCTCATCGAAATCACCACCTTCCAATCCCCCGAGCTAGACATCTACGCCCGCCTAACCGAAAACCAGCTGGTAAACCGCGCCGACCCCCAAAACGCCCTCTTCATCGCCGAAAGCCCCCTAGTCATCGGCCGCGCCCTGGACGCCGGCTGCCAGCCCGTCTCCCTGCTCATGGAGAAAAAGCACGCCCTGGGCAAAGGCCGCGAAATCCTTTGCCGCTGCGGCCCGGTCCCGGTCTTCGTAGCCGAAGAAGCCGTCCTCTGCCAGCTCACCGGCTTCCACCTTACCCGTGGCATGCTCTGCGCCATGCGCAGGCCCCCCGAGCCCCCCCTGGAGCAAATCTGCCGCCCGGCCCGCCGCATAGCCGTCCTGGAAAACGTCATGAACCCCACCAACATCGGCGCCATCTTCCGCAGCGCCGCCGCCCTGGGTATAGACGCCGTCCTTCTCACCGAAGCCGGCAGCGACCCCCTCTACCGCCGGGCCCTGCGGGTCAGCATGGGCAACGTGTTCCTGGTCCCCTGGGCCCACCTGCCCGCCGGCGACTGGCTCCCCACCCTCCACGCCCTGGGCTTCAAAACTGCCGCCATGGCCCTGCGCGACGACTCCCTCTCCATCGCCGACCCTACCCTCCGCGCCCAGCCCCGCCTGGCCATCGTCCTGGGCACCGAAGGTGACGGCCTCGCCCCCCAGACCATCGCCCACTGCGATTTCACCGTCCGCATCCCCATGTCCCACGGCGTCGATTCCCTCAACGTCGCCGCCGCCAGCGCGGTGGCCTTTTACGAGCTTACACGGCCTTAAGGTCGTGGGTCCGGTCTCGCCTGCCGGCTCGGTCGGTTCGCAGCTTGTTTGCCACTGGCAAACGCTCACCCCACACCCCGCAACCCTTTTTGAAAAAAGGGTTGACCCAAAAACCAATCGCACCCACGTGTACCGGTACCACCGCGCTTACAGCCCGGTAACCCACGTGGGTGCGTTTCTACATTTTGGGTTTTTTTGATGGCTGCGCCACAAACACGCCGCCGTCTTCCCCGCCAAAGCCTTGCACAGCTCTTTAGAAAAAGGCATCCACCCCTTCCCGTGTAAAAGCGGCCTGGTAGGCGGCCAAATCCTCTTCATGCAGCGGCTCCACCCCGGCATAAGCGTATTCCATCCCCAGCCCCGCATACTTGCTTTCCCCAAATTGATGAAACGGCAGCAGCTGCGCCCGTCCCAGCCCCAGCCCCTTCAGCAGCCGGCCAAAGCCCGCCGCGTCCTCCAACCCGTCGTTGAAGCCCGGTATCACCGGTATCCGCGGCAAGACCTCCTTCCCGCTTGCCACCGCCGCCCGCAGGTTTTGCAATATCCCCTCGTTTCCGGCCCCCGTCCCTTCCCGGTGCCTCCGGCTGTCCCAATGCTTCACGTCAAACAGCACCAATTCCACATGCCCCAGCACAGAAGCAAAAACCTCTTCCCCCGCAAACCCCGTTGTCTCCACCGCCCGGTGCACGCCTTTTTCCCCCAAAGCCGCCAGCAGTTCCCGGGCAAACCCGGCCTGGGCCAGCGGCTCCCCCCCAGAAAGCGTCACCCCGCCCCCGCTTTCCTCATAAAAATCCCAGTCCTGCATGCAGGCCTTCACCACGCCCTCCACATCCATCTCCCGGCCCTTCCTCTCCGCCTCCATCCCCTGTAAGATTTGCACCTCCATCCGCTGGCTCTCCGGGTTTGCGCACCACTTGCACCGCAGGGGGCACCCCTTCAAAAACACCACCGTCCGTATCCCCGGCCCGTCGTGCAGGCTGAATTTCTGTATGTTAAATACCATTCCCATGCTTCCCATCCCTTTCCAATTTTCCCATACTTCCCCAAAAGCCGCCGCATAACTCCGTGCCCAGCCTTCTAAGTTAATACCAGCATAGCACAGTTCCTACCATATGTAAAGCAAAAACTTTCGAACGAAACAACCTCCCCACCCACCAGGGAGTGCCCAAATCACAGAGTTTATTAAAGAAGACCCCCATAAATTTTAGGATCAAACCCTTTTTTAAAAGGGTTTGTGGGGTCTTTAGGGGCGAAGCCCCTAAACCGCCGGAGGCATAAAACGCGCGTCTGGACACTCTCCCCACCAAAACCAGTTGACAATTACCTCCCCGCGTGCTATGATAAAGTTGCGAACGAAACACAACAAAAATTCACACGAAAGGGAATGGTTTTATGTCCGCCCATTTTGGAGAGCTCACCCCCCGCATGCAGTCCTTCCGTGAAGAGCTTCTGGCTGCCCAGCCCCAGGTCTGTGTAGAGCGCGCCATGCTCACCACCCAAACCTACCGGGACAACGCCCACCAGCCCCTGGCCCTCAAGCGCGCCCTCATGCTTCAAAACGTGCTGGCCCACATGACCATTTTCATAGAGCCCTACACCCTTTTGGCCGGCAACCAGGCCAGCACCAACCGCAGCGCCCCCATTTTCCCCGAGTACGCCATGTCCTGGGTCCTCGACGAGCTGGACCAATTCGACAAGCGCGACGGCGACGTTTTCCACATCGCCGAGGAAAACAAAGAAAAGCTCCGGCAAATTGCCCCCTTCTGGCAGCACAACACCCTCCTGGACCGGGGCCTGGCCGCGTTCCCGCCCCACTCCAAGCTGTACTACGACCTGGGCATTATCAAATCCGAGGGCAACATCACCAGCGGCGACGCCCATTGTGCCGTAGACTACGGCGCCCTTCTGCGCCTGGGCCTAAAGGACTACGCCCGCCGCGCCCAGGAAAAGCTGGACGCCCTGGATCTTACCGACTATAAAAACATCCAAAAAAGCTACTTCTACCGGGCTATCCTGCTGGTGGTAGACGCCGTTAAAAATTTCGCCAGGCGCTACGCCGATTTAGCCGCCGAAACCGCCGCCAAAACCCCAGACCCCGCCCGCCGGGCAGAGCTCCTGGAAATGAGCCGCATCCTTTATAAAGTACCCTACCACCCCGCCGAATCCTTCCAGGAAGCCCTGCAAAGCCTGTGGCTCACCCACCTGGCCCTGCAAATCGAGTCCAACGGCCACAGCCTCTCCTACGGCCGCATGGACCAATACCTGAACCCCTACTATGAAAAAGACCTAACCGCCGGCAAAATCACACAAGCGCAGGCCAAAGAGCTCCTGTGCAACCTGTGGCTGAAAACCTACACCATCAACAAAATCCGCTCCTGGAGCCACACCCAGTTCTCCGCCGGCTCGCCCCTGTACCAAAACGTCACCATCGGCGGCCAGACCCCCGCCGGGGAGGACGCGGTAAACCCCACCTCCTGGCTCATCCTCCAGACCGTGGCCCAGTGCCACCTTACCCAGCCCAACCTTACCGTCCGCTACCACAAGGCCATGGCCGACGATTTCCTCCGGGAGTGCATCGAGGTAGTCCGCTGCGGCTTCGGCATGCCCGCCTTTAACGACGACGAGGTCATCATCCCCAGCTTCATCGAAAAAGGCGTCAAGCCCGAAGACGCCTACAACTACAGCGCCATCGGCTGCGTGGAAACCGCCGTCCCTGGCAAGTGGGGCTACCGCTGCACCGGCATGAGCTTCTTAAACTTCCCCAAAGCCCTCCTCATCGCCATGAACGACGGCACCGACCCTGCCTCCGGCACAAAGCTCTGCGAGGGCGCCGGCCATTTTAAAGACTTCACCACCTTCCAGCAGGTGCTGGACTGCTGGGACAAGGTCATCCGGGAAATGTGCCGCCAGTGCACCATTATAGACGCCACCTGCGACATGGTCTTAGAGCAGGACACCGCCGACATCCTCTGTTCCGCCCTTACCGACGATTGCATCGAACGGGGCCTGAACATGAAAGAGGGCGGCGCCGTCTACGATTTTATCAGCGACCTGCAAGTAGGCATCGCCAACCTGGCCGACTCCTTAGCCGCCATAAAAAAGGTCGTCTTCGAGGATAAGGCCGTCACCCCCGCCCAGCTCTGGCAGGCCCTGCAGCACGACTTCCAGGGCCCCCAATACAGCCAAATCCGCAGCCTCCTGCAAGCCGCCCCCAAGTACGGCAACGACGACGACTACGTAGACCAGCTGGTGGTAAACGCCTACAACGTCTACATCGACGAAATGAAGAAATACCACAACACCCGCTACGGCCGGGGCCCCATCGGCGGTATTTACTATGCGGGCACCAGCTCTATTTCGGCAAACGTCCCCCAGGGCGCGGGCACCCTGGCCACCCCTGACGGCCGCAGGGCCGGCGAGCCCTTGGCCGAAGGCTGTTCCCCCAGCCACGCCGCAGATAAAAACGGCCCCACCGCCGTTTTCAAAAGCGTCTCCAAGCTCCCCACCAAAGAGATCACCGGCGGCGTCCTCTTAAACCAAAAGGTCACCCCCCAAATGCTGGAAAAAGAAGAAAACCGCCAAAAGCTCCTGTCCCTCCTGCGCACCTTCTTTAACCGCCTCCACGGCTACCACGTCCAGTTCAACGTCGTCAGCCGCGAAACCCTCCTGGACGCCCAAGCCCACCCCGAAAACCACCGGGACCTCATCGTCCGCGTAGCCGGCTACAGCGCCTTCTTCAACGTCCTCTCCAAAAAAACCCAAGACGACATCATCGCCCGCACCGAACAGACCCTCTAAGCCTCCGGCAAGACCTTGGGGCCTTGCCCTAAACCCCACAAGCCCTTTTAAAAAAGGGCTTGACCCGAAAACTGCGAAAGGACAAAATGATTATGAAGCTTTTGATTGACGACGCGGATATAGCCGCTATAGAAGAGATTTACGGGACATACCCCATAGAGGGCGTCACCACCAACCCCAGCATTTTGAAAAAAAGCGGCCGTCCCCCCTTTGAGGTCCTCCGGGACATCCGCAGCTTGATCGGCCCCGCCGCCCAACTCCATGTCCAGGCCGTTGCCTCCACAGCAGAGGGCATTTTAGAAGAAGCCCACCGCATCACCCAAGAGCTGGGCCCCGCCACCTTTGTCAAGGTGCCCGCCGTCCCCCAGGGCTTTAAAGCCATGAAGCGCCTGCGGCAAGAGGGCATAGCCGTTACCGCCACCGCTGTCTATACCCCCATGCAGGCTTACCTGGCGGGCCAGTGCGGCGCGGCTTATTGCGCCCCCTATGTAAACCGCATCGACAACATGGGCTACGATGGCGTACAGGTAGCCAAAGATATCCACGACATTTTCACAAAAAATAACATGGCATGCCAGGTGCTGGCCGCCAGCTTTAAGAATTCCCAACAGGTGTTAGAGCTGTGCCGGTACGGCGTAGGCGCGGCCACCGTGTCCCCCGATGTAATCCGGGGCTTTGTGCAAAACCCCGCTATAGATGCCGCCGTGGCCGCCTTTGCCGCCGATTTTGAAACCCTCACCGCCCCCGGCGCCACCATGGCCCAATATTGATCCCCCCCAGCCGCGCCCGCGAAAAACAGGCGCGGCTTTTTGTCCCCTTTCCCATTTTTTGATTAAGCCAGCCAATACCCAGGGTATAATAAAAAAGGGCTTTCTAGACGGCAGGGGGCGGGGGAGGCGTTTTGGGGGCCGGCCTTTGGTAATTGGAACAAAACCCCTGGGTTTGTTGGTAAAGAATCGGGGATAAAGGGAGAAAATGCGTGGATTTTCGGGGAATTTGGCATTTTTTTGTGGAATTCTCTTCCGGTTTGTGCTAGAATGATGGAGTAAACAGCCCTTCACACCCCTGGAAATTGGAAAGCAGGAGTACGGGTGCGTACTCCTTTAAAGAATCATACCGGTGTTTAGGAAAGGAATGGCCAAAACATGAAGGAACAAACCGCAAAGTTTTTTTTCGGCCCGGACAACCACCTGCCCCCCTTGGGTATCGTCTCCTTGGAGGGCGCCACCGAGCTCTCCGACAAGATTGAGGCCCACCTGCTGCGGTGGGCCCAGCAGGCCGGCCGCCAGGCGGAAAGCTTCCGCATCCGCTGCAGCTGCCCCCGGTTCTCCTCTGGCGACGGCAAGGGGCTCATCCAGAGCACCGTGCGGGGCTACGACCTGTTTTTTATTGTAGACGTAGGCAACTACAGCTGCACCTACAAGTTTTTCGGCAGAGAGAACCGCATGTCCCCGGACGACCATTTCCAGGACTTAAAGCGGCTTATCCAGGCGGTAAGCGGCAAAGCCCACCGCATCAGCGTCATTATGCCCCTGCTGTACGGCGGCCGGCAGCACCGGCGCAGCTACCGGGAGTCCCTGGACTGCGCCTTTGCCCTGCAAGAGCTGCAAAACATGGGCGTGCAAAACCTCATCACCTTTGACGCCCACGACCCCCGGGTACAAAACGCGGTACCCCTCATGGGCTTTGACAGCCTGCGCCCCTCCTACCAGGTGCTCAAGAAAATGCTGGGCAGCTTCCCAGACCTAAAGGTAGACCGGGACGGCTTCATGGTCATCAGCCCCGACGAAGGGGCCCTGGACCGCAACATGTTCTACGCCTCGGTCATGGGCGTAGAAATGGGCATGTTCTACAAGCGCCGCGACTATTCCCGCATGGTAGACGGCCGCAACCCCATCGTAGCCCACGAATACCTGGGCTCAGACGTGCGGGGCAAAGACGTCTTCGTAGCCGACGACATCATCTCTTCCGGCGAATCCATGCTGGACATAGCCTACAACGTAAAAAAGCGCGGGGCCAAGCGCTTCTTTGCCTTTGCCACCTACGCCATCTTCACCAACGGCCTGGACACCTTTGACAAAGCCTACCAGGACGGCATCATCGACGGCGTCTTTGGCACCAACCTGACCTACCGCCCCGACGAGCTGAAAGAGCGGGCCTGGTTCTACGAAGTAGACGTGTCCAAATACATTGCCTACTTCATCTCAGCCCTGCACCACGACATGTCCGCCGGCGCCCTGATCGACCCCCACGAAAAAATCCGGGCCCTGCTAGAAAAGCACCGGGAGGTGCAGTCCAAGCAAAAAGGCGCCCAATTAGAGTTCAAATAAAAAAATAAGAAAAAAGGAAAAGCCCTTTCGCAGTTTTCGGATCAACCCCTTTTTCAAAAGGGGTTGCAGGGTGTGGGACAGAGTCCCACGGCCTTAGCGCCGCAGGCACAAAAGCGAAGGGGCGGGCATACAATAGGCTAAAAGCGACGAAGAAAAGGGAGTATCCCGTAAGCCGCGCAGCAGAGAAAAGGGGCCGGAGCAAAGCTCTGGGTGCAAGCCCCTTTTGGGCGGGGGGAGAAATGCGTTTTGGAGCAGGCAGGCAAAACCCTGCCCGGCGGGGGCCGTTACCACCCAAACGAGCACAAAGCGGAGTGGGACCGCGGCCAAAACGCCGCCTCCGCAGACGGGGGGACCTGTCTGCGGGGGCGCTTTCTTTTTCCACCCCCACCCCCGCGGAAAAGGAGGAAGCCGCATGTTCCGGCAACTCAAAGAAGATATCGACGCGGTCATGGAGCGCGACCCCGCGGCCCGGTCCCGGCTAGAGGTGTTCTTCCTCTACTCGGGCTTCAAGGCCGTGCGGGCCCACCGCCGCGCCAACTGGTTTTACCGCCACAACCTGAAATTTATCGCCCGCTGGATTTCCCAGCACTCCCGCAGGAAAACCGGCATCGAAATACACCCCGCCGCCCAAATCGGCCGGGGCCTCTTCATCGACCACGGCATGGGCGTCGTTATCGGCGAAACGACCCAAATCGGCGACAACTGCACCCTCTACCAAAACGTCACCCTGGGCGGCACCGGCAAGGACACCGGCAAACGCCACCCCACCCTGGGCAACAACGTCCTGGTGGGCGCCGGGGCTAAGGTGCTGGGGCCCTTTAAGGTGGGCGACAACGCCCGCGTCGCCGCCGGCGCTGTGGTGCTGGACGCCGTCCCCCCAGACGCTACCGCCGTGGGCGTACCCGCCCGGGTGGTGAAGATCGGCAGCACGAAGGTGGAGCACGCCAGCCAGAAGCTGGACCAGATTCACGTGGCCGACCCGGTTTCTATGGAGCTTTGCCGGCTGCGGGGGCAGGTGGAGCGGCTGCAGGCCCGGGTGGAAGACCTCGGGGCTTCCCGCCCCGAACCCCGCCAGGGGGGATGATCCCCCCTGGACCCCCAACGCTGGGCTCGGTCCCGGTGCCGCCCGCCCTGTCGCTTCGCTCCTGCGCAGAATTTGCCCGCCTGCCTCTGTGAGCAAGCTCCCGCCGGCATGCGGGCAGATTCTGCTTGTTTCCCTGCGGGAAACAGGGCGGGCTTCTGCTGGATTTTTGGTTGCCTTACTACGATTAAAAAAGAGCCATCCCGGCAGGGCCGGTCTGGCTGGCGGCGGGGATTTTGGGGGTTGCGGGTTTTGGGGATGTATATGTTGCATAAAAGATGACAGGCTGGTAACAAAATGGATACAGGATGTTTACGGAATAGAGGGTTTTTGCAAAAAGGCAGCGGTTTTTTCTCTGTTTTTTTGCGGGGTTTTTGGGTCAAAAACCTTGTTTGCATAAATATGCGCCTATTTATGACAACTTTGTAACGAAAGGATGAGAAAATTATGGAACTGACCAACACCCTTACCATGAAAAAGGAGGCCTTTGTGCCCCACGAGCCCGGCAAGGTGAACATGTATACCTGTGGGCCTACGGTCTACCATTTTGCCCATATCGGCAACTTCCGCTCTTATTTGATGGAGGATGTGCTGGAAAAATTCCTCCGCTACCAGGGGTATGACGTGCGGCGGGTGATGAACATCACCGACGTGGGGCACCTTTCCTCCGACGCGGACACCGGCGAGGATAAAATGCTCAAGGGTGCGAAGCGCGAGCACAAAAGCGTTATGGAGATTGCCCAGTTTTACACCAACGCCTTTTTTAAGGACTGTGAGAAGCTGAACATCCGCAAGCCCGATACCGTGGTGCCCGCCACCTCCCGCATACCGGATTTTATTGAGATGGTGGAGAAGCTGCTGGAAAAGGGCTATGCCTATCAGGCGGGGGGCAATGTGTATTTTGACACGGGCAAATTGGACAAATACTACGTTTTTGGCAACCAGAACAGCGAGGATTTGGCTGTGGGTGTGCGCGAAAGCGTCGATGCGGACGAGAACAAGCGCAACAAGACGGATTTTGTGCTGTGGTTCACTAAATCCAAGTTTGACGGGCAGGAGCTGAAATGGGAAAGCCCCTGGGGTTTGGGCTACCCCGGCTGGCACATTGAGTGCTCGGCGATCAGTGTGAAGGAACTGGGGGGGTACCTGGACATTCACTGCGGCGGCATTGACAATGCCTTTCCCCATCACACCAACGAGATTGCCCAAAGCGAAGCTTACCTGGGGCACCCCTGGTGCAAATACTGGTTCCACGTGCTGCATTTGAACGACGCCCGGGGGAAAATGAGCAAGTCTAAGGGGGATTTTTTAGATGTGGCTTTGTTGGAGAAAAAGGGGTATAACCCTTTGGCTTACCGGCTGTTCTGTTTGCAATCCCATTACCGCAAGCCCCTTACCTTCTCCTTTGAGAGTTTGGACAATGCGGCCCAGGCGTACCAGAAGCTGGTGGGGCGTGTGGCGGCTTTGGCGAAAGAGGGGGAGCCGGATTTGGAGGGCGCCCGGCCTTTTCAGGAGAAGTTTGCCCAGGCGTTGGGCAATGATTTGAATACATCGCTGGCCCTTACGGTGCTGTATGATCTGCTGAAATCGGGCGTGAGCGACGCTACGAAGCGTTGGCTTGTGGCCAGCTTTGACCAGGTGCTTTCTTTGGATTTGCTGGAAGCGGCGGAAAAGGCGGCGGCGCAGAAGGGTGAGGCGGTTAGCCCGGAGGAGGCGGCGGAGATTGAGGCGCTGCTTGAGAAGCGGGCGGCGGCCCGTAAGGCGAAGGATTGGCCGGCGGCGGATGCGATACGGGATGAACTTGCGGCCCGGCATGTGGTGATGAAGGATACCCCCACGGGCGTAGAATGGCATATTGAAAAATAAAACGCCCCCAGCAACCAAAGCGAAGCGTGGGAGTCCAGAGGGCCCAGGGCCCTTTGGTGGGGTGCAGGGGTTGCTGCGTCCCAGTGGGACGCGTCCAGCAACCGACCGAGCCGGCAGGCGAGACCGAAGCCCATGCTGGGTTCTTAGGGCAAAGCCCTAAGCGGGGGTGGGCAGCGCCCACGAACTTGCCGCAGGCGCGGGGAAGATTGCCAGTGGCAATCGTTCTGACCCGACCGAACCGGCAGGTGAGACACTTTGCGCCGGAGGCTCCATAGGCGTGAGCCGGGGTTTGGGGTGTAACCCCAAAGCCTTAAATTCAAAAACAGGAAAAAGCCAGCAGGGTATAGGCCCCGCTGGCTTCTTCCTTATAAGGAGTATCAATCTGTAGTAACGTTGGAATTGGCATCGTCCGCGGTACGGAAAGCGCCTGTAAGTGTGCTGGTTAGGTTGCGCAGGAACGCGGCCTGTACGTCCTCAATGAGAGTTTGGCCGTTGGACGTATCTACCAGCTCAAAGGACAGCCCTTCCAACGCCATGGCGTCCGGCTGGCGTACCAGGAAGAAGAGGTGGACGTAGTCCCCGTCTTCGTAGGCTTGCTGGCCCTGCTCTAACCGCCAGAAGTACCCGGCTTCTGTCTCCAAGACCAGGATTTCCGGGTCATCGGGCAAAAAGGCGTTGTAGGCGCTTTCGTCGGCAACGGGGCAGGCCGGCAGGGTTTGCACCGGCTGGCCTTGGGATGTGCACAGGAGCTCCCAATTTTCTATGCTGGGCAGCTGGGCTTCCTGGGCCAGCAGGCTGATAAGCCATGTGCGGCGGCCGTTTACGTCCGAGCCTTCGTCGATGGACTGCACGTACAGGCCGTTTTCAAAATCTGGGTGGTGGGGGCCTTTTTGGCAGTCTTCTACGGATAGCTTTGTGAGCCCGGCTTCTTGGTAAGTATAGCTGGGCGCGGCGGTGGCTTCGGCTAAGTCGATGGTAAACTGGGCCATGACAGGGTTAAGGGCCGCTTCGCCTGGTGCCGTGCCCCCGTAGCTTGCCCAGCTTTCCAGGTCTTCGGGGTCAAACTGATAGAAGGTGAGCACCAGCTTTTCCCGGTCTAAGGGCTTCATGAGGGCTGAGAAATGGAGGGGGTATATAAGCTGCCCGCTGCTGTCTGGCTGGGGGTCTGTGCCGTCCCAAAGGGTTTGGGCCAGGACCGTGCCGTCTTTGTCCGCAAGCACCGCGTACATGCCGTAGGGCTTGTAGCGGGGCGGGACGCTGGCGTACTCAAGGGGCAGCAGGCTATAGCCATAATAGCCGCTGTGGGGGGCCTGGATGGAAGCGCTGAACTGGCCGGGGGTGCAGCTTACGTTTTCCAGGGTGTAGTGGTTGTCTTCGGCGGGGGTTTCGATGGTTATGGCGCTGCCGGTATCGATTTTCACGGCTAAGTCGCCGGTAAAGATGAGGGGCAGCTCCGCTTCGGAATAACGGGAGGAGGGGTAGGAGGCCCACACCGAGGACAAATCCAGGCTAATGGAGATATCCTGGCCGTCGCTGGGCTGTATGGGTACATCCAGCACCCAGGTGGCGGTGTAGTGGGCACAGGTTTCGGTTTTGCCGTCCCCGGTGTCCCGCTCCTGGATGTCCTGCTGCACCAGGGCCAGGCAGTCTGGGTAGCCGTGGATGTAGGGGCTGCCCTGGAGGGTGATGCTCTGGATGCTTACGGGGCTGCGCCCGTTTACCTGGACCCGGGCGGAGCCTGGCAGCGAATCCAAAGAATCGTTCGCGTCGGGGGGCGGGGGGGAGGCATCGGCTATGGCTATGGCCCGGCTGGTGTCCGGGTCTTGTGAAAACTCTAGGGCGGTGGGCAGTTCGGTTTCCTCGACCTTGCCTTCCAGCAGGGTGGCCAGGGTATCGGCCGGCACCCACAGGGACACGTCTAAGAACACCTGGCGGCCGTCGCTCCAAGCGTTATCGACTGTAAGGGTGCCCAGGCCCTGGGGGTCGCGGATTTCCACGGGGTCAAACACCGGCATGGCGCGGGCCTGCCGGCCTTTGCCCCGGCTTGTGCCGGTGGCTGTTTTTGCCAGGGGGGGCGGGGCCGGGAGGCCGTCGTCGGTGGTGCCGTTTATGGCCTTGAAGACCATGCCCAGGCCGGGCAGGTTTTCGGTCAACTGGGGGTAGGCCTGGTTGACCCCCAGCAGCGACGCGCCCAGCACCAGCATCAGCACCGCCACGGTAGCCAGGCTTTTTAAAGCGGCCCGCAGCGGGTAGTGGCGCACGGGCATATCCCGGGGCAGCTCGGCATAGGCCCGCCGCAGGGCCTTGTGGTAGGCGGCGGGGGCGGCTTCCATGTCCAGCTCTTTGGCTAAGAAGCCGGCAAAGCCCTTGTCCCGCCGGTAGTCCCGGGGGGAGAGCCTTGCCTGGCCTGCGCGCACCGCCCCGGACAGATCTTTTTTATTTTTCATAGCTTACGGCCCTCCCTTCCTGCTCACGTGTTTCGTAGGCTTCTTTAAACCGCTTGCGGCCGTGGACCAGGCGCTGCTTCACAGCGCCCTCACTGATACCCAAAAGCCTGGCTACATCCCGCACGGACAAGTCGTTCAGGTAGTACAGGGTCAAAATGAGCCGGTCGTTTTCCCCCAGCTTTGAGAGGCTTTCCCGCACGTCCAGGGCGGTGTCCCATTCTTCGGTGTAGCCCTTTTCCGGCAGCAGCTCCAGGGGCACGATGCCCCGCTGGTCCCGCAGCAGGTCGTAACAGCAGTTGATGACCACCCGCATGAGCCAGGCTTTAAAGGCCCGGGGCTTGCGCACCTCGCCGATTTTGTAGAAGGCCCGGCAGACAGCCTCTTGGGCGGCATCCTCCACGTCGTCCTCCCGGTGCAAGATGGCCTTGGCCGTGCGGTACATGGCTAGCTCGTGCTCCTGCATCAGCTGCAGGAAAGCGTCCTTGTCGCCGTTTTGCGCCTTTTTTACCAGCCTTTCCATCCACACACGCACCCCTTTTCACTTCCTTTTCTATATATCTAAGACGGGGCGGCCCCCGCTTTGGTTAGGTGGTTTTGAAAAAAATTTCAAAAAATTTTCCCCGGCCTGCCCCAGACAGGGGAAAAGGGCCCGCGCCCTATGGCACAGGCCCCTTACCAGGGGGGTTATTTCCCGTCTTTGGCGTCTACGTCTTTTAAGAAATCAATGCAGCGCTTGACTTCCTCCAGGCCGGTGGGCTCCAGGCCTTCGCTTTCCACTACCATTTCTATGCCCAGCTCAATGGCGGTGTCCCGCACAGCCAGCACCGGGGCCTTGCCCAGCCCCAGGGACTTGCCCTCGTGGCCGCCCACGCCGTCCTTCAGGTGGATGACGCTGATGCGGTCCTTATGTTCCTTCAGGAAGGCTACCGGGTCCTTCCCGGCGGCAAACACCCAGTAGGTGTCTACTTCCAGGTTGATTTTGGTGCGCTTTAAGAACTCTTCCTCGGCGATGACGCCGTCCTGGTTGGGCTTGAACTCGTGGTCGTGGTTGTGGTAGTGCAGGGTGATGCCCTCTTTTTCCAGCCGGGGCTGCAGCACGTTCAGGCGGTCGACAACCTGGTCTACAGCCTCTTTGGTTTCCAGCTTCTCATAGGGGACGATGATGTTTTCGCACCCAATGGCCTTGTGGTAGGCAATGGTCTCTTCCAGCACGTCGTCGGTCAGGGCGGCCAGGCCTGTGTGGGTCCCGCTGGCCCGCAGGCCGTACTGGTCCAGCCATTTTTTGATGGTCTCGGCCGGGTGGCCCATAAAGCCCGCAAACTCTACAAACGAGTAGCCCATAGCCGCCACTTCCCGCAGGGCGCCTTCCATGTCCTCCTTGGTGATATCCCGGACACTGAACATTTGCAAACCGTACTTCATAACAACATACACTCCTCAGGGGATAAAATAGGTACCCCTTAATGATAAGGGCCGGCAGGGGAAAAGTCAAGCAGGGGGGCGCACTTTCTTTGTACTTTTCCGAACAGCCTCCCTTTCGGCTTTCCCTATGGCCACGCTTGGCGGGATATTACAGGGTGTCGCCAGCGGAAAAAAGCCCCTGCAAAATTCCTTCTGCCTGGGTCTTTTTGTCTGGGGCCACAAAGACCTTTATCCTCTCGCGCATCCCGGTTTTCAAGACCAGCCCCGCCCCATGCACGGGTACCGCTGCGTGGGGGATACAGTTGTCCTTTAAAACCTGCATCAGCATTTCGGCCCACATGGCTTCTTTTTCTACCAGGAATTCGTAATCGCCCTTTCCCATAAACAGTCTCCTTTCTCAACCAGGGTATGTCGCTTGCTGGTTCTATTTTACCATAAATTATCCCAAAAGTCCAGCGTGGATTTGTTAAGTTTCCCCATGCCGCCTTGCCGCACAATGGGCCCGCAGGGGCTCCGGCCCCGCCGGCAGGCTCGGCCGGCTGCTGGACGCGTCCCACGAGGACGCAGCAACCCTGGGGCCCGCGATCCCTTTTGGGCTTTTGGGGGGCTTGCAATTCTGAAGGGTCTATATTATAATTTACCCAAACGCTCCTGCCTAAAAAAAGAAAGAGGTGCTTTTTATGTCTGCCATGCCACGCCTTTCCTATCACTTCGAGCCCGAAAAGGGCTGGATCAACGACCCTAACGGCCTTTGCTGGTTTCAAGGCGAATACCACGCCTTTTTCCAGCACAACCCCTTTGCCGCCAAATGGGACACCATGCACTGGGGCCATGCCGTCAGCAAGGACCTGGTGCATTGGGAAGAACTGCCCATTGCCCTGTACCCGGACATGCCCTATGAAAACAGCGATGGCTGCTTCTCGGGCTCGGCCCTGGAAAAAGACGGCGTGCTTTATTTGATGTACACCGCGGTTTCCCATGAGCATGGCCAGACCCAGTGCATCGCCACCAGCCGGGACGGCCGCCATTTTGAAAAATACCCCGGCAACCCGGTTATCCCCCAAAGCCCGGTAGACCCCCAGAATAAGGACTTCCGGGACCCCAAGATTTTCCCCTACGGCGGCGGGTACCGTATGGTGTGCGGCGCGGGGGTGGACGGCTTGGGCAGCATTTTGCTGTATGGGTCGGAGGATTTGATCCACTGGGAGTATAAGGGGCCTATTTTTGAAAGCCGCGACTACGGCCCTGTGCCCGAGTGCCCCGACCTGTTCCCCCTGGGGGACAAATGGGTGCTCATGTTCTCCCGCATGGACGAGACCCGGGCCGCCCAGTTTGTGGTGGGCCAGTTTGACGGGGAACGCTTTACCCCGGAAAGCTACCAGGTTGTGGAAAAGGGCAACGCCTTTTACGCCCCCCAGACCTTCTTGGACCCCCAGGGCCGCCGCATCCTGATCGGCTGGATGAACAGCTGGGAGCGGGAGATCCCCGAGGGCGCGGTGCGGGCCGGCGCCCTTACTATCCCCCGGGAAGTGGCGCTGGTTGACGGCAGGGTGCGCAATTACCCTGTGGCCGAGGCCCGGCATCTGCTGCGGGACGGCGCGGGGCTCCTGCGGGCTGAGGGGGACAGCCTGGCCCTTACCCATAACGGGCAGGTGCTGCTTTCCATGCCCCGGGACCAGGTGCGGCAGGTGTCTTATTTGCAGGACGCTTACGCCTGCGAGGTCTTTGTGAACCAGGGGGAGGCCACCTGTACCTTTTACCAGGAGGGGGTGTAAGGGCCCTGTGGCGACCTTATATTTAATGGTGGGCCTGCCCGGGGCGGGCAAGACTACTTACGCCAAACAGCTGGCGGAGGAAACCGGGGCGGTGCGCTTTACCCCGGATGAGTGGCACATTTTCCTCTTTGGCGACGACTTCCACGGGCCGGGCCATGAGCTCCACGACCAGCGCCACGACCGGGTGGAGGAGCTGATGTGGAAGGTGGGCCGGGAGCTTTTGGGGAAGGGCGTCAGCGTCATTTTGGATTTTGGCTTCTGGACGGAAGAACAGCGGGAGGAAAAGCGCCGGGAAGCCGCCGCCCTGGGGGCCGGGACAAAGGTCTGCTTTTTGGACGCCCCTATGGAAGAGCTGCTGCGCCGCCTAGGCTGCCGGGCCGCCCAAGGCCAGGGGGGTGTTTTTGCAAACATTACCGAAGCCGATATGCGGGAGTGGGCGGGGGTGTTCCAGCCGCCGGAAAACCCGTGGCGGCATGTGCGGTTTTAACAGAAGATGAAAAAGCGCCCCTTGGGTAAAGCCTGGGGGCGCTTTGCTGTTTGTTGAGTAGGGGGGATTTTTTGTTTTGCCGGTGCTTTGCGCGCTTAGGGGATGCCCAGGGGCTCCCAGTGGCCGGCCAGTTCCAGCATGGCTTTGCCGTAGTCCTGCTGGCCCGCCTGCAAAAGCACAAGGCCTGTGGAAACGGTTGCAGGCAGCCCCAGCCCCAGATAGAGCCGGGGGGCACGTCAATTTTGAGGACATAGGCTTTGCCGTCCTGGCCGTCGCAGGGGCAGGCCAGCCCGTGGCTGCCGCCGGCGGGGACGCCCCACTGGCTTTCCAGGCTCTGTAGGGTTTTTTCCAGGTGGGAAAGCCATTGGGCGCCGGCCTTCCCCAAAGAGGCGGCACGGCTGGCGGCTTCTTTTGGCAATGGGATCATGGGGGCTCTTTTCTTTTGCTGACCATCCCCCCACAAAAACAATGGCGCTTCCCTCCTATTTCGGGTATGATAAAGGCAAAGAGGTGGTTCCCATGAGCATAGACATTTCTGACATCAGCTTGGCCAATGGGCGTGTTCACATAAGCGTTCGTACGCGTCTTTTTGGCAAATTTTTGCCATCTTCTGCGTTGAAAATTCTTGAAGTATGTGGCCTTCCTCGTCGGCGAAAAGGTATGGGCTTACCGCACGCCTGGCCTTTTCTGCCATGGCGGTCTTGTGGTAGCAATATCCCAGCGGCAAAGACGTTATTTCATCTTTACTCACGATAGTACGGCTGCGCTTATCCTTAGCTGGCCCCTGCCCTTTATGTGTGTGCGGGCGGCAGAGCTGGGGCGCGGGGCTGCTGGATGGGCGCTTTTGAAGCGGGGAAAATGCGGGCTCTACTGGGCACACCCGAAGAATATGTGGTGGCAGCGTGTACCCTATGGGCTATCTGGCTGGGGATACCGGTGAGCGCCGGGGGAAAAACCTTTAGAGGAGTTCGGCTGTTGGGAGAAGCTTTGATTTTCAAAAAATGAAAATCCGCCCACCTATAGCACCCCAATAAAATAACAGTGAATTTGACTAAAGGTGTAGAATGTAAACAGAAGGTGATAGCAATG
>QZEE01000028.1 GCA_009917445.1 bacterium D16-76
CTCATGGCCACAAGCTGCCTGCCCTCGTTCTGGTCTGTGCTGGATACGCGGATATAGCCGTAGGTTTTCATATTTTGACCCCTTTCTATTTGATATGGCTTCTTTCACAATACCACATAGCAAATAAAAAAGCGCCAAGACGGTTAAACGTCTTGGCGCTGGCATTATCCTAAATGTAAGAAGGACGTGCGCGCACGTCCTTCTCTACGTCAATCCATTTCGATGCCCAGCTTTTTGGCGATTTCCTCCGCTGTCATGCCCAGTTCCTTTGCTTTCGCCATAACCGTCCGCATAGTAACCGGATGCAAGAGTTTTTGCTTTTGCGCTTCCAAAGCTTCAATTTCGGCCCTCTTTTTCTCAATTTTGGCATCAATTAACTGTATGCGTTCTTCCACTGTTTTGGCTGCCATACATAACCCGCCTTTCTTTTTTGTTGTAATTTTATCTCATAGGATAGATACCGTCAAGTCAATTTTGGGATGCCACACTATTTTCGCAGCCCGGCTGACCCTCTGTTTCAATCCCTCCACAAAAATCCGCCAGCATTTTGTCTATTTTTGCAATTATTTCTTCTTTTAGGTACAAACTTAGCTTTTGGCAAGAGCCGCCTGTTCCTTCTTTTCTTCCTCCTCCACGATCTCGGCGCATAGCTTTACGCAGTCATCACATATATAGACGTCACTTCCTGCAATAATCCTTTCTGCTACGCTTTGCGGCTTCCCGCAGAAGCTGCACCGTATTTTATCTTCCGTAGCTGACCGCGCCAATTCATGTTCTTTCCATTCAACGTGGGAGACTTGGCCGCACAGCTTGGTTTCAGCACGCTGCACCCTCAAAAGGTTTTTGATATATCTTCCGGCCTTGTCTTGGTTTTCCTGAGTGAGTTTGTTGAAATCCTTTAATAATGAAGCCTCGTTTATATACACATGAGCCATATCTATCACCTGCCTGCTTTCTTATATTTTGTATCTACAGTATAGCAGAAAACCAACCAGATTCAAAGCCCGTATTTTCTTTGAATATACGCCAAAAACCCTTCTATCTCAGCCCCGGCCTCATCGGGTATCTTCCTTTCCGCCAGCCATTTAGGCAGCTTCACATGGGCTGCCCCGTCCAGGACACGATGGAACGTTACCTTTTCTTTTTCCAGGCTCAACCGCAATATCTTATACCCTTCTGTCACCCACGCTTCTGCCATAGCGTTTTTGTCGGGCCGGGTGTACCAGTTGGCCCGGCTGTTCCGGGCAGAGGGGGCCAGGGGGCGATGGTCGATTTTTTCCAGTTCTGTAAAGGTCAATGTGATAGAAGCCGCCGTCTGTTTTGCAAACCATTGCTTTAGCGGCATATGTATCCAGCCCGCGCCAATGGGGCCTTTTGTTTTACGGTTTGGTTCCGGCAAGCCAGCCGTTTCAACTTCCGGCACGGCTTCCAGCAGTTCCCTGGGGCTGTAAACCATTATGTCCCCCAGCACCTCTCGCACCTGTAATTCATTGGCGTTGCAGGCCGTGTGGATGTATGCGAGGTTGGAAACCAGCGGCCCTTGTTCCAAATCAACCGGCACCACTGTCCGGGGCTGGTCTGTACGGATAGGGCGGCCGCAGTAATAACAGCGCCCTTGCTGGCGCTTCCAGACCGTGCGGTATTTCCCTGTCATTTTTTCGGTAGCCTGCCTGTCATGGCGCTGCCGGAAGTATTCCCCGTCCGCATAGGGGTTTTTGCGCACATCCAGCTTTTCATAGGCTTCTACTATAGGCACGTCGGCCAGGTGCTTCACATGGATGTGGCGGCTGTTTGGCAGGGCATAATAGCTGGCCCCTGCCGGGGTCTGGAACCAATACCGGCTGTCTACCTTTTTGGGGGCCATGCGGGGGTGCTTGGAGTAGGCCGACTGGTGCAGCAGCTTCTCCACGTACTCATCTATTTCCGCAAACGCCGCCCTTGCGTCTGTATAGCGGTGGTGGGTGGCCCAGCCGGTGAGCTTGCGGTTTATGGATTCAATCAGCTCCCTTTGGGAACGTTTGTGGGTGGTAATAAGTTCATACAGCCCTCCTTTGCATCGGTCAATGGCAGAACGGGAAGGGGCTGTATAAATCCAACCGTCACGCTTCTGGTAGTTGTGGGACATAAAGTCAAAGCCGTCATGGACAGAAACAACTTTTGTTTTTTCCCTCGAAAGCGCGAGGCCCCTTTGGCTGAGGAAGCCTGCCACAATGGTGAGGATCTGCGCCGCGTCCTGTTCCGTCCGGGCTGTAATCAGGATGTCGTCGGCAAAGCGCACAAGCCCGCCGTTTTTATAGTCAACCGGCCCCGAACCGTATATTTCTTTATAAATGTACGCCTGCAAGCCGTCCAGCACAAAATTCCCAAGGGCTGGAGAGATATTGGAACCCAGGGACAACCCCGCTTCTTCTTCCGGGAACAGTTCCCCGGCGAACACATACCCGGCCCGCAGGAATTCCCCCAGCACCTTTTTGTCCATAGGTGTGTGCTCCATCAACCACCTGTGTTGGACATGTGCGTAATACGCCTGTACATCGGCCAGCAGCACAAGCTCCGGCGCATCCCGGCCTTGCAGGGCTTGCAGGATATAGGCGTGGCAGTCCTGCATGGAGCGCCCCTCCCGGAACGCAAAGGATTTTTTGTCCCCCCAGGCTTCCAGTACGGGGAGGAGGGAGAAGCCGTAAAGCACCTGCATAGCCCGGTCAAAGAAGGTGGGCAGGCCCATCATGCGGTCGCGGCCCGTGGCTTTCGAGTGTACCTTGATATTCCGCAGGGGCTGTGCCCGGTAGCCATCAGAGTTGAGCAGAAGCGCGGCCCGTGCCTTTTCTGCTGATGTTTTCCACTTTACCCCGTCCAGCCCCGGCCCGGAGTCGCCAGCACATACCCGGCGCACAGCCAGGAATTTGTATATTGGTAAACGCACTATGCGCTTTTGCAGGGCGGTGATTTTCCCCATGTCCCTGCGGGAAGCGGCCTGGGCCAGTTCCCGCTGAAGGTTTGCCAGGGTTTCCTCTGCGGCGTCCCAATCCGTTTGCTCCCACAGCGCAGCCAGGTATTCGTCCGGGAAGTCAATTTTCGGGCGCTTCTGCTTTATCTGGCCCTTTTCATAGGGCCGTGTGCTTTGCCAGGAAAGGTGTATGTCCAGCCCCACAGGGCAGTGGTCTGAACCCAGGATTTCTTCATGGTGGGTAATGGACGTGATTTTCTTGATGATCTTTCTGGACACCAGGAAGTAATCCAGCCGCCAGCCGTCGTCCCTGTCCCGCTTGTGGAAGCGGTGGCTCCACCAGGTGTAAGCCCCGGCCTGTTCCGGGTTTATATGCCGGTAAACGTCCACAAACCCGCTTGCCAGCAGCTTTTCCAGCGCCGCCCGTTCCTCTGACATATACCCGGCTTCCGCTTCCATAAGCCGGGTATTGCCTGGAAAAATGTCGATGGCGGAGCGGGTGACGTTGAAATCGCCGCAGACCACCACGGGCTTTTCCTGTCCCAGCCCCTGCACAAAATCAAAAAAGGCCGCGTCCCACGCGCCTCGGTATGCGCGGCGGTGCGGCCCATCCTGTGAATTGGGGAGGTAGGCGTTCAGGAGGAAAAAGGAGGGGAATTCCAGCGTCAAAAGCCGCCCCTCCAGGTCCAGCTCAGGGACGCCCAGCCCCCGGCGGACGGAAAGCGGCTCCCGTAGGCTCATGGTAAGCACCCCGGCGTAACCCTGCCGCTGGCTGGCCTGCCAGTAATGGAAATATCCGGGCAGCACCTCCGGCTGCTGGTGTGTCTTGACTTCCTGGCAGCACACGATGTCCGGCTGCATACGGGCAATGGGGAAAAAGCCGCCTTTCTCCATGCAGGCCAGCAGGCCGTTGACGTTCCAGCTTACGATTTTCATGTAGCTGCCCCCAACTCAAAAGGATAAAAACAAAAGCCGCTATGTTGCTCTACAAGCTCTATATTTTTATTATAATCTTCACCTTGGTTTTAGGCAACAACCAACTAAATAAGACTTTCAGAAGACGGTTTCCCTAAGTCACAGAAAAACGGCACCTGCCCTGTTGCCATGAATGCCTCCCGGATTTGTTTGGCAAGCTCTGGCGGGCAGAAGCGCAGATTGCTAATACGGTAAGGGGCAGCAACTTGAGCAAGGGCGGCTTCATCCAGCAAACAAGGCGCGGCTTCTTCTGAAAGAAAAGTTTCAAGGTCAAAATGCCCTGTATCCAAGGAGCCGGGGCAATCCCCGAGACATAACATCTGCACATTGCTTGCGGGTATGTGTTTTTCTAAAACGAACCTAAAGGGGGACATGGAAAAATTGGGGGCGACAAAAAAGGTTTGGACATTTTTTTCACGGGCAAGATAATTGACCGTTTTATCAAAAGCGTTTAAGGATTTATAGGTAGCGGGGCCTAGCATGAAAACCGTACAAGCCTCTTCAACTGGCCTGTATTCCCTGCCTCGCAATTTTTCGCGTATGGCCCTCGACCCTTCGTATATCAACTGCTGGGGCCTGCTCCTTCCCGTCCCCAGCACCTCCGCTATCTCCAAGGCTGTTTTCCCCTCCAGCCGGAGTTCCATCGCCTCTCTTTTCCTTTCCGGAAGGATGGAATACTTTTCCCGGATAAGGGCATAGGTTGCGGGGGAGGTCAAGTCCACAATGGCCTTCCCGATTTTAAGCGCATAATCCAGGGCATGGCTGTCGGCTTCATGCAGGCAGTCATAGAGATAGGTAAAAACATAGTCCGCCTGCCCTATCATCCAACGCTGCATCCGTTTTTCTATGGCCACGCCATCCTTAATGCCCTGGGGCGCAGGCGGCGAGAGGATTTCATCAAGCATAAAGGACGGCAGGGGATACCGCCATTCTTGCAGGGCGCTTAGTACCTGCCCCTTTTCCGTATCATGGACAACAAGGGATAAGCGGATTTCTTTGTGTGGGTTTGCCAGCTTGGCCCGGTAGGCGGCAGCGGCAAACAGGTCATGGAAGCGCCTGGACGAAATATCCCAACAACCGTATAACAGGAACCTGACTGTATCGTTTTCCTGTACGACCTTGGCGATAGCGTTGTCCAGCCGTTCTTCTATATCTTTATCATACACGGGGTCTTGGCATAAAAAACAGCAAGTGGCCATGTAGTGCCTCCCTGGATATTCTTCTATCCTTCTTCTTTTTTGTTTTTCTTTTCCCATTTCCGGTTTTTCTTTTTCCATTTCCGAAGGGCTTTTTTGCAGATATACCGCTCGGGGTGAAGGAAAGCCTTTGCTGGTATGTGCAGGAGCTTTTTAAGGGCAGGAAGCATTTCTATTTCCGGTAAGATTTTCCCTAGCTCGAAATAGGCATAATTGGACATATGTATCCCCAAGGCTTCCGCTGCCTGTTGCTGGCTTAACTTCCGTTTTAAGCGCCTGCTGTGCAGCATCGTGCCAAAGTTTTCACTGAATGTAGGCATAAAAATCCCCTTCCTGATTTGGATAGGCTTAATTTGGCTTGGGCAGTGATAATAATGTAGGATACCTGCTTGAAATTCAGTGCCTGACATTGTGGGTATTTCCACAATGTTGTTTATCGAAATATTCCGTTATAATTGAATTATCAGAATGTAAGTGGGTGGTATTATCATTGATTACAGCCCATTGTGGGAAACCATGAAAAAGCGCGAGGTTTCGCAATACCAGCTTTTACAGGCCGGTATTGACAATAAGACGCTGGACGCGCTGAAGAAAGGTAAAAATATAACTTTGCTTACTTTAGAAAAGCTGTGCAACATCATCCACTGCACACCCAATGACATTGTAATGTTTACGAAAGACCGCTAGGTATATTAGCGGTCTTTTTATTTTCTGCGTATTTTCAGGGGTTACACCGTTTACAAGGCTCATACCCCATGCCAGCCACTTCGTCGCGTGTTCCCGTGAAATGCTGCTTATTGGCTTCTTTCATTTTGTCCACACTGGAACAGCCGGGGCGGTGGAATTTGCCTGTGTTGGTGTTTAAGATGTATTCGGAACCTACAGGCTGCGTCTGCTCAGGTTCGGGGGCCGCTTCCGGTTCGATGTAAGTGCTTGCCCCATCTGTGTAATCAATGCGGATGCTGGGCTGCACGTTATAGGCGAACACGCAGAAGGATATGCCCGCGCCCCCGTCCTCCATGGAGCGGCCCTCCAGCAACACGCCGTTTGCCAGCAGGTTATCCCCGTCAAAGACAGGCGTAACCCGGTACAGCACATGGTTTTTCGTCTCTTTTACATAGTCGGCTACCATATTCTCAAAGGGAAGCATCCCCTCTATATTGAGATACCGGGTGCCGGTGATAAGGTTCTGCGTGTTGGCGTTTTCGCCGGAAAGCTGGTAGCCTATCAGATGGCAGCGGTTGTAAAGGTAGTTGCCGTCCACTATGCCGTCATAGCGTACAGTATGCCAGCCGCTGGGCTTTACCTGGCCGATTTCCCCCCGTTCTTCCGTTGGCATAATGTCCTCGCCAATACAGGCAAAGGCTGTGCCGCAGCGGCCTAAGCTGTCCAGCTCGGAGTAGCTTTCAAAGGAAACCTCTGTATAGTTGTCCTCCGTGAAGTAAGGCGCATTGCCGTTTACCTCCACATAGGCCGCGCCATCATAGGCGGGTATGCCTGCCAAGTCAATGGAAACAGGGGCAGGTGTAGAGATGGGAGTAAGCGAGGGTGTAGGGGTAGGCGTGGCAGTTGGGGAGGGGGACTGCGTGGGCGCAGCCGTTTCCACAACGATGGAAGCCGCGCTGTCGGCAGCCGGTTCCGTGCCTAGCGGTTCACACCCGCTGAAAACCAGCGCCAGGGCCAGCATGAGGGATAAAAACCTTGCCCTGTTTTTCATTTCCTGTAAACCTCCATGATAATTTTTTCATGGGAGCTGCCAGTGAAAACCTCCTGGGAAACACAGCGCCACTTCCCATTATGGACGTCGATAGGGAAATGCCGGTCGGCTGGGTATACCCGGTTCCAGTTGAAAAGGACGATTTCCTCAATGAAAAAGCTGAATGGTAGGATGTCGGCCCCCTCCACCAAGCAGAACTCCCCAGGCCCGGCTTTATCGAGGAAATGTTCGTCCTCCTGCACCTGCAGCGCGTCATAGCCTGCAAAAAGCTGTGCCGTATATGCGTTTACCCAAAGCACAGAGCCAGCCGTCATGCCAATGATTTTCTGCAACGCCTCCCTATCCTGGGACTGCCTGCGGTGGTTGAATGCCACGCCGTTGCGGCTGTCTATAAAAGCAATTACGATCACATTCCTCCCCCCGTAAAAGAAATAAAGCAAACTAATTGATAAACCCCTCTTTTTGCCACATTATGGGTTTCTTTTTTTGTAAGGTTAACCAAAATTATATGTACTGTCTTGCAATCAGGGAAGGAGTATGGTAAAATTATACGAAAGTGATTTTGTATCTAAAAGTTTACCTTTTAAGACGATATAATCTTACACCTTATAAGCTTTGTTTCTTCGTTTTCGCGGATTTTCCGGTAGAATGTGGGCCTGCTCATATCACAAAGCCGCAGGGCTTCCGGTGTAGAGATTTCATGCCGTTCCCATTGCCGCACGATATCCACAAAGTTTTTTGGGACAGGCTTTTCCGGCCTGCCAAAGCGGACACCCCGGGCCTTTGCTGCCGCTATGCCCTGGGCCTGCCGCTTCTTGATGTTGGCCCGTTCGTTTTCCGCTACAAAGGAGAGGATTTGCAGAACCAGGTCGGCAATAAAGGTGCCCATAAGGTCTTTCGCGGTCCGGGTATCCAGCAGCGGCATATCAATGACGCAGATGTCCACGCCCTTGTCCTTGGTCAAGACGCGCCACTGTTCCTGCACGTCCTTGTAGTTGCGGCCCAGGCGGTCAATGCTCAACAGGTAAAGCAGATCGCCCCGCTTTATCTTCCGCACCAGCCGCTTGTACTGCGGGCGTTCAAAGTCCTTGCCAGACTGCTTGTCCATAAAAATGTTTTTCCTTGGGACATTTTTAGCGTCCATTGCGATTTTCTGCCTGTCCTCGTTCTGGTCTGTGCTGGAAACGCGGATATAGCCATATGTCAATATACATCCCTCCTAACAATTAGAACAGGCAGCAGCCCTCTTAAAAGCTGCTGCCTGTCCTGTAGTTTTTCACATTTTCGCCTGTTAATTCTTATACTGCGGCCACGCCTGTTCCGCATAAATCACGCCCCCGGAAGATGGGCTGCCGTTGTAATATAACGCCAGGTGCAGGTGCGGCCCGGAGCTGTTGCCGGTACTGCCCACATAGCCAATAAGCTGCCCTTGCTGGACAGGCGTGCCCGAAGCCACCACAATGGAGGACATATGGGCGTAACGGGACTGCCAGCCGCTTCCATGGTCAACGAAAACACAGTTGCCATAGGACGCAATGCCGTCAACCCCCATGCCGCTGTGCCAGCCAGCTTGCGCATAGGTGACAGTGCCAGCGGCGCAGGCGTAAACAGGGGTGCCCGTTTCCAGGGGGATGTCTATGCCCTCGTGGCCGGGGTAGGTATTCCAGCCGTGGCCCTCGCAGGGGTAGGCAAAGGCCCCGCCCGCAATGGCGCTGCCAGCCCCCATGCCGCCCCCGCCGGTTTGGTAATAGCGGAGGACGTGTTCAACATAGCTGGCGTCGCCGTAGCCGCCGGGGTAGCCGTGGCTCATCTGGTATTGCTGGAAGCTCAAGGCGTTTTCTTTGCTGTAGCCCCCGCCGTGGGATGCGGCCCAATCAAAATAGCCGTCGCCGTAGTTATAGGCTTGCAGGGCAAGGCTGATACGGGGGATATCCGCAGGCCCGGTAGAGCCTGCCCTGGACAGCTTGTGGGCCAGCACCCCCACGCCATGGTTGATGGATTCCCCTACTGGCACAGGCGTACCGGCTGGGTAGCCTAAACTCTCAGCGCATTGCATCACGTCCCCATTCGTAAGGGCCACGTTGCCGCCGGATTCCTGCATCATCACAGCCGCTGCCAGAGGTGCATATTCAGGGATGCCATGGGTTTGGCAAGCGGCATTTATCTGGGGCATAAGGGCCAGCACATCCACCGAAAGGTTGACATTGCTGGCAAACCCGCCGCCCCGCAGCACCCCGGCAATACCGAACATAATTAGGAGCGGAACAAGGAAAAGCGCCGTCAAGGCCCCCAGCGCCTGCTTGCTGGATTGTGCCCTGACGGCGATATTTTCTACCGTTTCTTTCATTTTTGTGACAGCCTTTTCCGTCACCTGATAGGCAATGACAACCGGCCCCGCGCTGGAAGATGCAGCCGCAGACGCGCCCCCCTCTACGGCCTGCCCCGCCGCCTGGACGCTTTGCAAGCCTGCGCTGGATTCCCCAGCCAGCGCCAGCCCTGGACCCTGGTTTTGCAGGCCGGAAGCAAGCGGGGTGTTTTGGTATGTAGCAAGGCCGGGCCTTTCGTAAAGCTGTAAACGGCTGGGTTCATTACTGCCCTCCTTAGCAGTTGGAGGGGCTGCATGGGCAGGGGGATTCCCCCTTTCCTTTGTGGGGATGTATCTGCGTTCCATGCTCCGGGTGGTACGCTTGCCCTGTTTTGCCGACGGGGCCTGCGGCCTGTCCGGCAAAGGGCAGGACATATCTGCGCCCCGCGCTGGGGGGCCATCTGCCTGCATGGGAGGGTTTTGTGCGGGGGCGGGTTCAGAAAAAACATCCTCTGTTACGGGAGTATAAGGTGGTGCCCCCGATGCTTTCCTGTATGTGGGCCTATCTCCAACGGGCATAGCCTTGGGCGCAGCCGGTTCTGCCAAAGCGGCCTTGATGGCCTGTCCGCTTTTCTGGGCAATCGTATTTGCTGTTTGCAGCGCCCTGCCGCCTATTGTGTTAATGGCATACTGCTCCGGGCTTTGGGCTTCTGCGCTGGATTCATCCAGCGTGGCTAGTTTTATAATCTCCTTATTCATGTACCACCTCCAATTTCGCCGCCCCAAAGGTCGAGCTGGCCGTCCAGGTTCTTGTCCTCCATCCACCAGCGGAAAACATCATCGGCGTTTTTCCACTGGCAGGGCTTGCCCCGGGCCTTGCGTTCCTCCAACATACGGGCAAAGGCCCTGCGGTATACGTTTTCAAACTTGGGCCATTGCTGGAACTCCCGCCAGCGGTGTTTGTCCGCCATCGGGCAACCAACACAGCCCACCCTACTAAAACCCATGGAATAGCAGGGGTTTATCTCAATTTTTGCGTCTGAGAGGAAAGTCCACACATCCCGGTCTGTCCAGTCCACAATGGGATGGATTTTGATTTTGGCTTTCATTTGGCAAGGAGCAATAATGCCTTTGTCGCCATTGTCAAAATCAAATATCTGCTTGCCCGACTTGGTTTTTCCGGACAATTCCGCCACACCCGCATCGGAGCGGTTTTGGCTTTCCGCCCTGCGCACACCCAGCACCATGCACCGGTTTTTACCGCGCCCCTCCTTCAAAACCTGGCAGCAGTACCGCATTGTGCGCACCGGGGGCATAAGCTTTTGGGGGATAAGCGCCCACATGGAGGTGGGCTGGCCCTTGTACCAGGGGTGCAGTATTTCACACTTGATGCCCTCCAGCTCCAGCCTGCGGAACACCCTGCGCACATGGTACACGGTTTCCGGTGCGTCTGCGGTAGTGAGGCTGTGTATCACTTCAAAGGGCACCCCGGCCCGCCTGCAAAGCTCCAGGCACACCTCGCTGTCTTTACCGCCAGAATAGGCCAGCAGCAGGGGCTTTTTGTAATAGAACTCGCTGAGCTTTGCGGCTTCCTGCAGGCGGGCTATGGCTTTATGCTCTAAATCCAGTAGTATCAAATCCTTTCCTTTTACAATATTCCTTCCATGTCTCTTTGCGGAAACACCCGCCATACACATACCGATGGGCAAACTCCAACTGCATTTTATTGGGCGTAATGCCCATGCCCTCGTTGCGCTCTGCCTGGGCGTAAAGGCTTATGCCCCGCAGCTTTTTCAAGGCTTCCACCCGGCGGGACGCGCTGCCTATGTCCTTTGTAACCAGGAGGTACACGAACACCCGGTACGGCTTCACGCCCCGTTCTGCTAAAAACTGGCAGGTACGCAGGATATGTTCAATTTGGCTTTCCTGGTCACAGGAGAAGCGCAGATACCGTATCCAGTTGAGCCGCGCCAAAATGTCCGCAATTTCTGGCGTTACCAGCCGGGCGTCCATGCCCTGGTTCAAGTCGATTTTATACCCGCTTTCAATCATGCCCGCCAGTTGTTCTATGCCATAGTCACAAGCTAAAATGTTATTGTCCATAAGTACCAGCCTGTCCGTATCGGGCCGCACTAGCTGCCGCCATGTGCGGTAGGGGCGGATATCCCCCTCTTTTTTCGGCACGATGCACCAGCGGCAATGGTTTGGGCAGCCCCGTGTTATGTAGCCGATAGCGTAATCGCACGAGGGGTAAATGCTGTAGTCCGGGAACGTGGCTTCCACTTCTGGGGCCAGCTCCGTAAACAGCCCATATCCTGTGCCGCCCTTGACAGTATCCGGGGGCAAATACGGGTTTTCCGGCGTAAAGTCAAATACCTTGCTGCTGTATACCTTGTCGTAAGAGTTTAAAGGCTCCCACCAGTCCACCGTGTCGCCCTGGGCCTTGTGCCATGCAGAAATTTTCATCAAGGCGTAATTGGGGAAGTGCTTTTTGCCTTTGAAGTGCTCCATTTCCGCGTCATGCAGGCCGATTTTAAGGCTGTTCATGGTGCAGCCTCCACCTGATACCGCACCTTCATCTGCGCCGGGTACAAATCCACCTGCGGCCTGCGTCGGCCCGTCCAGCGCAGACCACCTGCCTGCCCCACGCACGTCCAGCCAGCCGCCCGCAGGCTTGCGCCGCTTTCGCTCTCCAAAATATAGGTGATAAGCCGCTTGTAGCCCATAGCCCGCGCCGCCCTCCAAGCCGCTGCATATAGCATAGAGCAGGCATTGCGGGTGCCATCGGTGCAAAGGCGGTTGACCTCCAGTGTCCAGCCATCGTCCAGATAGCGGGAGACTGGACGGCCTGCAATGACTACGCCTGCCACCTTTTCGCCATCGGACAGGCCGATGGAAAACTTGTGGCCTGTTACTGGGCCGTGATGGCGATGGTGCTGGCCCACAAAAGCATTGGCCTCTTTTAACGTCATGGGGATAATCTCAAGTTTCGTCTGCTATCACTCCAATCTCGCGGGCTTTACGGCCCGTGAATTTTGTTGTATAATCCCCTTATAGGGGGAATGCAGATGTTTTTTCGTGCCGATAACCGGGCGGCTGTGTTTATTGATTACGAATATTGGTATGTATCCATGAAAGACCGCTATGGGGTAAGGCCAGACCTGGATAGCTGGTGCCGGCAGATACGGGGAAAATACCAGGTGGAGCGCCTTTCCTTTTTTGGCGATTTCCAACATCCCAGCTTCTCCGGCGAGGTAGCCCGTATCCACGCGGTTAGTAATGAAATTATTGAAACAAGATGGGAAAACCGTGGGCAGGCTGTCAAAGATATGTCCGATGTAATCATGCTGGACGCCATATACAGGCTGGCGGCAAAAAAGAAGTCCCCGCCCAGCTTTGTGCTGTTCACAGGGGATGGGCATTTCCAGCCTGTTGTGCGTTATCTGGTGCAGGACTTGCGGAAGAATGTCGAGGTCTACGGAATACGCACAACCATGAGCCGCGCCCTGCGGGATGCCGCGTCCGCTTCCTTTGAAATCCCCAGCGAAGATGGCCAGCTTACGACCTGTTTCCGGTACATTGTGGCAGACTTTGACAGGATCGCGCAAAACCATGGAAACGCATTTGCCACCTATCAAAGCCTGGTTTCCCGCGTATCGGCCAGCAATAGAATCCCCAGGGAGCAGGTGGAAATAGCTCTGGCTGAAATGATAGACAGAGGCTGGCTCACCAAAAAGAAATACCGCATCGACTACAAGAAGCCCCTGATAAACGCTATCCTGCCAGAGTGGAATGAGTTGATTGAAGCAGGCCTGCACAACCCCGGTTAGGCGGTTCCGTAGCTACAGAGAGGGTTCCACTCCCCGCACAGGGCTGGTCCGTGCCGTTGCCTCCATGGATATATTTTTGTACCGCCGCCGTATCTGCTCATCTGTAATACCCGGCAGCGGTACATGCATACCCAGGTCGCCGTACCATTCGGTCAAGCGTTTTGCATAAGGGATATTGTGCCGGTTTTCCCATTCCCAGATCTTCCTGCACATATCAAAAAAGTCCTCTATAAAATCTTCCTCTTTCCTGTAAGAATTTGGAGAGCCAAGCCCTTCCCTCTACCCCCAAGCCTGGGGGCACAGGGAAGGGCTGCGGTTTCCCACAGCCCTAAAGCTATTCTTTAACTGCTATCACCGCCAACCTTCCGTTTTTCTGTGAATATTCGCATGTCACCAGCGTAAGCAGCTTATCCCCCGGCCCGATTCCCACGGCTGTGTCGTAGAGCTGCCGCGCCGCTATTTCCTGCGCTGCCTGGTTGTCAACATCAAGGCACCGGAAGATACTCCACTTGCTAGCCTTGTAGCTGCCCTTCACGCGCAACACAGCCACTATGCGGTAACTTTCTGCTCCTGCCGGGGTTTCAAAAACCACTTCCTGGTGGGCCTGCCAATATTCCTTATCCTGATACTCATGCAGGCAGGAAAACATACTGCCGTCGTTCATGTGGTGGCCGTATACCAGCAGATTGCCGCTGTCCAGGCTGCACCTTGCGTCCAGGAAAGGCAGGCCGTAAATGTCATACTCCCGGTCAAAGTCATGGCTGAGGTAAAATTCAGGTTTATCCTGGCTCTGCATAACGGGGAAATCTATAGGCGTACCGGGGATAGACACCCAGCCGATGCAGTCCGGGTTTTCTTCCTGCAACGCTGTGAAATCGCGTAATACGGCTGGCGGCTCCTGCGCTTCTATATGGTTTTCCGGCAAAGGGGTTTCCTGCGGCCCTTGCCCTATATCCGTAACAATGGGGCTTGCCGCCAGCCTGCGCAGGGCTTCCATTTTCATCCCCTGTTCCTGCCCCTGGAAGTAGAAGCCTGCCAGCCACAGCCCAGCACAAACAGAACCAGCCAATAAAACCGCTGCCAAAATTGCCGCCAGGGCCTTCCTCATTTCACCCCCCTGCCGCGCTTGCGCTTACGGAGGAAAACGAAGATGCCCGCAGCCGCGCCAGCCAGTACCAGTGTGGCCCCGCCCACATAGGGCAGCAAGGGGAGCATCCCAGCAAAGTTAAAAACCTGGGCGCTTTCTTCACGGATGCCTGGCAGATACGTTTCTGCTTGTACCTCCTGCAAAGCCTTGTCCCTACCCACAGAGAAAGATAGTTTGTCCTCTCCGTCCTTTGATTTTATCCGCAGGGTATATTCCCCTTTGGGCACCCGGATAAAGCGGCGGGGGCTTTCCTCTGTAACCCAGCTTGCCAGCTCGTCGCCGTCCTCATTACACAGGGCCGCGTCCGCGCCCACAACCGGGCTGTTTGTGGCGTTGCTGTGTACGGCCAATTCGACCGCAACATAGGGGCAAGCAACGGTGAAAGCCCCTTCCAAGCCTGCCGGGATTTCTGTGGGTATTTTTTCTGTAGAGTACCCATCGGGTACTTTAACGGGTACAGCCACAAGGCCCGTGACAGGCGCTTTCTGGAAAATCGCCTGCCCATGTTCGTCTGTCCGGGCTGTCTGCAAAGCGGCGCTCCTTTTGTAAGGGTCTTTGCCGTTTTTCTCTGTCTCCCGCTGGTTTTGGAGGTTCGAGAGTGACTGGCTGATGTCGGCGGGGTCAACCGGGCTTTCTGGGGCAGGCGTATCCCCTGTAAGCTCGAAAAGGCCCACAGTCACACCGGGTACAGGCTTGCCGTCTGTGTCCAGGACGGTCAAGGTTAGAGTACGCTTGTCTGCCCTGGCTTCTTCGGGTTCCTCGCTGGGCTCAACCGTGGGGGCTGGGGTTGCAATGGGGTTTACACTGGGAGGGGCTTGTGTAGCCGCTGGCGTAGGGGCAGGCGTGGCGGCGGGGGCCGCTGTTGTGCCCGCGCTGCCAGATACCCCGCCCTGGCTGGGGGCCGGGGGAGTGGGCGTGGGTTTCGGCGCGGGCTTCTCTGCCAAATACTGCGTGAGGTTACAGGCAGGCTCTTTCAAGGTGTAGGCGATATGTACCGCGCCGCAGATTTCCCCTTCGTCTTTTAGGTGGTTGATTTCCTCCTGCGCGGCCCGCAGGGTCACATAATCGAAGAATTTTTCCGTGCCCGGTTTGCCCAGGGAAGCCCCAAAATTCTCATAGGTTACGGTAACGCCCGCAATCTGCTTTTCATTTTCAGCGGCCAGCACAATGCCGGGGGAAAAAGGGCCAGCAATCAAAGCCCCGTTTTCCCTTGCCGCGATTTCCCTGCCCCCGCTGGTGCGTATCTCCTTATCGCCGCCGGAAACAGTAAGGCCCGTAACCGTGAATTTCACACTGGCACTGGCAGGCTGGAAGCCTTTGGGAACAGCCGTTTGGCGCAATTCGTAGGAACCGGGGGTAAGCGAATCAAGGGAAACCATACCCTTTGCGTTGCTTTCCACGCTGGGTTTTACAATACGCCCGCCGCAGTACAGCGTATACCTTGCGCCAGGGACAGGCTTCAAGGTGCGGGCATCCTTTACGGCCAGGACGGCGCTACCCTTGGCTGGGGCAACGTCCAGCGTGTCATAGACTGCCAGGTTTACCTCCTGGCTGACGCTTTCCCCGTCACAGGTGGCCCGGATTGACTGGCGGGTGCTGGTATAGAGGGAATCAAACAAAACCGCCCCGTCCTGGACGGAAAGGGAAAAGGCGGGTTGCCCCGCCTCCACTTCTGTAACACCTTTTTCCATGTGGATTTTGCCGGAGAAGGTCTGACCCGCTTCTTCCCTGTAGAAAACCTGATGGGGTGTGGGCGTGCCTGTAGCTTTCGCGGCGCTGGTCGGAATGGCACTGGTAAAAAGCAAGGCCCCTGCCAAAAGGGCAGAGGCCAGTTTCCTTTTATTCATATTGGCTTTAACCTCCTGTTTACTTCCTGCGTTTTTTGACAAGGTAGGCAGTCAAACCGCCCGCGCCTGCCAGCATGGCAACCATAGCTGCCCCCACAAACCACGGGTTTGCGCGGGTATCGCCGGTCTTGGGGATGCTGGTGGTGGGGATATCCGGAGTTTTCTTCTTGTTCTCCACGGTGATTTTTGCCTCGATGCTATCCTCCCCGATTTCGATTTCTGTTTCTTTATTATCCAGGATATACCCCTCCGGGGCATAGATTTCCTCCAAAAAGTACTTGCCCCAGGGCAGATTGTCAAAAACCAGTTCGCCGTTCTTGTCGGTTTTGCCGTCTGCTACCACCTGACCGTCTGCGTCCTTCAGGCAGAAGGAGGCCCCTTCCAGGCGGGTGTCCGTCCCGGTTTCCACCTTGACAATGCGCAGGGAGCCGCGCTTGAGCTTGTTGTGAAACTCAACCACGGCGGGTTCGCTGCCGTTTTCTACGGTGACAGTCTTGCCGTTCTCTATCACATAGCGGGAGGTGGTATCGTTTTCCACTTCTGTGATGGTGTACTCACCGAGGGGCAAATCCTGAATGTAGATTTCGCCCTGGGCGTCCGTTTTGAAGGTTTCCGCATAATCTTTGCCCGTCACCAGGAAGGAAATGCCCTCCACCATGTTGTCCTCGGCGGTTTTCTTGATGAGAAGCCCGCCCTTTGCGTTGACGGTGACAGTCTGTGCCTCGTCCTCAATGTCTGCATGGACGGCAAGCTCAAGCCCGTCCTGATAGAGCGTTTCAAAAACGACTATGCTCTTACCTGCCAGCCCAGAGCAGTCAAAGGTGAAAGAAACCTCAACCGTTCCATTTTCTTTTTCTGCCGTAAACTCAGCGGAGGACGTAATTTCTTTCCCGTCCACCAACAGCTTTTCCCCTGTGGATTTGTCCATCAAAACGCCCTTGACATTGTAGGTTTTGCCGATAGTAAGGCCGGTGTATTCTACAGTGTCCACAATGGTCACTTCGCCCAGCGGGTCGGTAATCTTATTGCCGTTGACGGTGGCGGTGGTCTTGATGTCGGGCTTGCCGAAATCAATGGTCTGCCCTTCATCGTCAATGTCGGTGTGAGCAGCCAGCTCCAGGCTGTCCCTATACAAGCTTTCAAACACCACAACCGATTTCCCAGCCAGTCCGGAAGCGTCAAAGGTAAAGGGGATGTCGATGCTGCCTTCGGCCTTGGGCGCTATAAAGGTAGCTTCTGCGGTAACTTCCTTGCCGTCTACCAGAAGCTTTTCCCCCGTCGATTTGTCCATCAAAACGCCCTTGATATTGTACTCTTTGCCAGGGGTAAGGCCAATGTATGTCACCTTGTCGATAATCGTCACTTTGCCCAGGGGGTCGGCGGTTTTCTCGCCATCGACAGCAGCCGTCGTTCCGATTTTCGGGTCGCGGAAAATGACGGTCTGGCCTTCGTCCTCAATGTCGGCATGGCTGGCAACCTCGCTGCCGTCCTGGTACAGTGTCTCGAACACGACCACAGCCCGGCCTGCCAAGGTGCTGGCATCGAAGGTGTATTCCAAATCGACAGTGCCAGCTTCAGATTTCGGCGTGAATTCTTTTTCTGCCGTCACCTGCTGCCCGCCGGTTTCCAGCGGTTCGCCTGTCGATTTGTCCATAAGGATGCCGGATAATTTGTAAGTCTTGCCAATGGTAAGGCCGGAGTAAGACACAGTATCCACCAACGTCACTTCGCCCAGGGGATCAGCCACTTTCTCGCCTTCTACTGTGGCGGTGGTGCCGATTTCCGGCTTGCCCTCAAACTTATCGTCAATGGTGCCCAGCTCGATTACGGTGCTGTCGCGGGTAATGCTGATGTCGGGAACCGTCACCAGCTCATACCCCTCGTTGCCAGGGCAGCGCAGTTCTTCCAGGCGGTAGTGGTCAAAGGGCAGGGCGCAAAGCCCGTCCTGGGTTTCCACCATCCACCCCTCGGTGGTGAGGCCGAACCAGGTGCCTGCCAGATTATCATATTCCTCGGTATTATCGTTTCCGTTGGTGTTCTGGCTGTGGGGGTTCCACTTGGATTCTGTGCGCACTTCTCCGTTCTCATCTGTAAGGAGGATATGGCTCTCGCCAGTGGTCTGGCTGGTAAGCTTAAACGCCACATTCGCAAAGCGGTGCATATTATCCTCGCCCACCTTCACAAAGCGCAAGTCGCCGCGCTTGACCTGGTTGTATGCCGCGTTGCCCTCCCGGTACTCCTTAACAGAACCGTCAATCAGCACCTCAAAGGGCCGGATGGTCTTGTCGGTCCAGAGATAACCGGTGCCGGGTTTGCTCTCGGCCAACTCATAGGAGCCATAAGGCAGCGCCCGCACATCGGACTGCGCTGCGCCGTCCTTGACTTCGATGGTCAGGCACACCTCGTCCGGCTGATACAGAGCGCCGTCCACATAGACGGCGTTCCGGCTCTTGTTGGTGATTTCGAACAGAGTACCATCCAAACTAGCCATTCCCAATGGGGTCATGAGCAGAGATTCCAGGTCGCGCTTCTCAATAAGAACCCCGCCGCGCACGACCTCGTTATCCATATAGAATGGATATACCTCACCGTTCTCCACAACCTCTACAGGCTGGTCTGGGGCCGTGTTCAGCATGGACTGGTTCGTTGCGCTCTCGTGGAGGATATAGGCCCCATATGGCAGAGCGTCCGGCGCGGTGCTGGCCTTGCCCTGGCTGTCGGTGGTGAGGGTCAGTGCCACCTCGCCAGGATCGATGCTCTTGTCGTTGACGATTACGGGGTTCCTGCTGTCGTTGATGATTTCAAACTTGATGCCGGAAAAATCCGCGTCGCCCTGTGGGGTTGCGCCTGTGATGGTGTCACGCTTTTCCACAGATAAGCCGCCCCGTACCACATCATCCTCGCCAGTCGCGGGGTACACCTTTTTGTTTTCGCTGATGGTGACAGTCTGGGGTTGGAAGGTGAGCAGCATGGATTCATTTGTAGCAGATTCCCGCACCTCATAACGGCCAAAGGGGAGGGCGTCGTCCGCTGTGCTGGCCCGGCCATCTGCATCGGTGGTCAAAGTAGCCACAACCGCGCCGGTGGCGTAGGTCTGCCCGTCCACCTCAACAGGGTTGGCGCTGCGGTTGACGATTTCAAAAATGATGCCGGAAAAATCCGCGTTGCCCTGAGGCGTGGCCCCGGTCTGGCTGTCCTGCTTCTTGATGGCAATGCCGCCCCGGACTACCTCGTTATCAGCGGTAAGGGTGTGCATCTCCCCGTCCCCGCTGATGGTAACCGGGATTTCCTCATCAAAGGTTTTCTGCATCGAATTGTTTGTGGCAGATTCCTTTACAATGTAATCGCCATAGGGCAGGGCATTGGGACCGGTGGTGGCCATGCCTTTGGCGTCCGTGGTGATAGTCATGGCAACCGAACCGGAGGCGCAGGTCTTGCCGTTCACCACGACCGGGTTATCGCTGTCGTTCACGATGTCAAACTTTATCCCCGCAAAGCTGGCGTCGCCCTGGGGTGTTTTCCCGGTGACAGTATCCCGCTTTTCAACAGAAACGCCGCCCCGGATCACTTCTTCCGTCAAATCCTCCGGCTCGAACTCGAAAATATCAACTATCCCACCACTTTCTGAACCAATCGTGTAAGTGTGTATGGTGGTATCAAGTTTGTACCCTTCTGGGGCCTTGATTTCTTGTACTTTTACAGTTCCGAATGGGATGCCCGTAAAAGGTGGTAATATACGGCCACGTTCGTCGGTGGTGCCCTCTTTTGTAACCGTCTGGCCATTTTTTTGGTATGTTATCTGGTACACAGCCCCAGCAAGGCTTGCGTTGCCTTGGGGAATACTGCCCGTACCAATGTCCTTTTTGACGGCCAATAATGCAATTGTTCCAGGGTCATCCTGCACATTTAACTCGGCATCTGTTTCATTTATAGTAAAAGTATAGATTTTTTCATCTAATTTGTACCCTTTAGGGGCTTTTATTTCTTTTACCGAATAAGTTTTGCCGTTCGTAAGGGCGTTTTGAAGCTCCGCATGGCCGTTAGCATCGGTAGTAAAAGTAGCAATAGGAGTACCAATAGCGTTTGTGCCCTCATAAATACCATAGGTAGCCCCCGCCAAGCTATAGCAATTATTGCCGTTAGTGACGGTGGCATCGGCGGAGGTCTTGTTCAGCGTCACGTTAAAGCCCATAGGCTCCAGCTTGATAACAATGTAAATACAGTTTGCCGCCTTGGGCACAATAGAGCCGATTTGGTTGCCGCCGCTGCCATCGGTGCTGCTGTGCCAGAGGATATCCTCCCCGGAGGATTCACCCCAATAGAAGCCGATGTGGTTGTCCACCCCGTCCTCAAAGGGGGACAGGCTCCAATACATGAGAATGATGTCGCCCTTTTCCAGCTTGCCGTCGGCCAGCATTTCAGCTTTGGTGTTGTAGATGTAGCAGGTAAGGCCCGCCGCCTTGGCCAGTTGGTAGTAATTAGACGCGCCTGCCAGCAGGTCGTAGGGCTTGCCGGAACCAAAGTAGAGTGCGTCGCCAGTACTCTTGATAAGGTCGATAGCACGGGAAGAGTCTAGCCCCACCTTGCGCAGCACATAGCCTACAAACCCGCCGCAGTTCATGCCGGCAGAGCCGTTGTAGGAGGTGTCCCCGTTGGGGGACTGTACATCGCCGCCCGCATAGGGGGTGCCCAGGTAGTAGCTGTCGTGTTCGTGGGCGGAGAGTTCGTCCACGATAGCTTTCCGGGTCACACCGTAGTTGGTGAGGTAGCTACTGCCGTTCCCCAAGTCCGACTGTACTTTGGAAATAGGGTCACGGGCACGTAAAACGGGCATTTCCGCTGCCTGCATGTTGTCTGCCATGCTGGAGGTATCATCCTGGAGCGGTATTTCCTCCACAGGAGGTTCTTCCGGCATAGAAGAATCCACATCTTCTGCGGGTACTTCGGAGGAAACCGCGCTGTCCGCGTCCGGTTCCGCTTCTGTGGCAAATGCTGAAAATGGCGCCATGCTAACACATAGCACTACAGCCAGAAATAAGGCTAAAGCCCTGTTATAAATATGTTTCATGTATTCATCCTTTCCCATATGTTGTTGATTTTCTTCCCCGGCTGGGCAGGCAGAGCGCCCCGCACCCCCCCTTTCAACGAAAAAGGGCATAACAAAAGCCCCCTGATTTCTCAGGGGGCTTTTCCAGCCTTTGTGCCTTGTTCAGATATATTCCCAATGGCCTACTTCTTCTATCCAGACTTCCTCCTTGACTTCCACCATTTTGAGTTCGGTGTGGCCGGGTACATCAATTACCCACACTTTGTTACCTGTATAAATAGGGTCACTGGCAACTTGGGTATAGTTACTGCACCCGGTATATTCGCCTGTTTCAAGCATATTGTCCCAATCAATAGAATCCGCTATATGCTTCTCAATTTCCGCTTCTGTCTGTGCTACATAGCCACATTGATTACAACGGTATACAGGTACTCTTATGACTTCATCCTCCCAATGCCCAACCTCGCCCACAGTCACTTCCTGTAACTCAAGCCGTGTCACGGTCTCATAATGCCCCGGCACATCCACCACCCACACCCTGTCGGGCATGGCAAGGGTGGAGTTTGCCAGCAGTTCCCGGCAGTTATAGAGTATTTGCGCTACCTGGGCGCGGGTCGCGGTGCCCTGGGGGTCAAGCTTCCCCTCTGCGCCATTCAGGACCTTATGGGAAACAGCCCACTCCATGGCAGTACGGGCATAGCCGGAAATGTTGCCGTTGTCCGTGAACGCACCCAAAGCCCCGGCTGTTGTGGAGGTATCCGCCCCGCAGCCTTTTGCGTAATGATAGAGGATAACCGCAAGCTGCTCCCTGGACAGGCTGCTGTTAGGGGCAAACAGGCCGCCGCCAATGCCGCCTACCAGCTTATTTTGGTAGGCCCATTCCACAGGCGGGGCATACCATTGGCCTGCGCCCACATCGGAAAAGCTGGAGCCTGTATATTGATGGGCGCTGTAATTCTCTGTCTTGTTCGCCAGCACGGTCACGAACATCCCCCGGGTCATGGTGCCATTGGGGGTGAAGGTTGTCTGTGAAGTACCGTTGAACAGCCCCTCGTCTGTGGCGTAGTCCACCGCGTCATAATACCATGCGCCGGGCGCAACATCCGTGAATTTCTCCGCAGCAGCCGCGCTGGCCGTCATGGGCAGGGCCAGAACCAGCATGAAAACCAAAGCAAACAATGTCTTTTTCATGGCTCAACCCTCCCCGCTTTCTACCTGGATATCATGGTTTCCCATATATTCATATACAGCAGATTGCAAGACTTTTGTGAGAACCACACCTTGGGATACCGCGTAAAGGGACAAGGCTTCGTGGGCGGCCGGTTCGATACGGATGGTTATATTGCCCGTAAAAGCGCGGGCGGGTTCCGTATGCTTTTCCTGGCAGTCCAACAGGTACTCATCAATCGTCTGATGAAAGGCTTCCTTAAGCCCGTCCACTGTGCGGGCACTGAAAGCCGACAAGTCGTTCATCCCCAAGACCTTCCCTGTTAAACTGTCTTTAGCATTGGTGTAGACCACTGAGGCAGTATAATTTTTGTACCGTAATGTGTTTGTAGGCTTCATTTCTCAGACCTCCTCCTAAGTTCTGCCTACATTATAACACACTACAAACCAAATTGCAATCAAAATTTGACTGCAAACGTAATTTTCTTTTCTAAGGTGCCTTTAGTCCCACTTCCCCTCCCTGGGGTTGGTGGACAGCAGCCGGTACAGCTTTGTATCCCTGGGCACAGTGCTGACAAAGGGGACAAGCGTCCCGCCTACCTTCATAAGCCCATGGCCTGGGGGCACGTCCTTGAAGAATTTTTCCTGGTTCTCCGTGATTTTATAGAGCTGGGCCAGCCGGTGGGCGTTGGTGGGGGATTGGTTGAGCATCACCACAAAGTCCGTATTGGAGAGCATAGCCCGCCCGGATTCGCTTTCCAACACTTCCTCGCAGTTCTGGGTAGCCCCAGTGCAGTAGCCGTTATACTTGCGTATCCTGCGCCAGAGGTTGGCAAAGAATTTGCCCGTATCCTCGTCCTGGAAAAGAAGGGCAAACTCATCCGCATAGACAAAGGTAATCTTGCCCTGTTTATAGTTGCGCATGACACGTCCCAGCAAGTGGTCCAGGGTGATAAGGGTGCCAATGGGCTTCATCTGGTCCCGCAGGCCGCTTAAGCTGTAGCAAATGAGGCTGCTGCCGCTGTCTATGTTGGTGGGCTTTGCGAAGGTGTTAAGCGCCCCGTCCACAAAACGTTCCAGGGACAAGGCCAGCTCCTGCGCCCGCTGGTTCTCCATATTAAGCAGCACCGAGCGGAAATCCCCCAGCAAGGGTGCTGCTTTTTTGCCCTTGGACTTGAGGAAATCCTTGTATACCATGCGTACTGCCCGGTCAATAAGGGATTTTGTCTGGGCATCCAGCCCGTCCCCCTCGCTTACCTTCTCACAAAAGGTAGTGATAAACTCGGTCTTGTAGGCCAGGGGGCTGCGCTCCGTCAAATCTAACTCCAAATCAAAGGGGTTTATACTGTCCTGCCCAACGTGGTACACTTCGCCGCCAAGTTCGGTAGCAACCCTTGCCCACTCCATTTCAGGGTCTAAAATCAGGAAATCAGCCTTGCTGGGCGGATATTTCAGCCGCAGGGACACTAGTTCTTCCTTACAAAAGAAGGATTTGCCGCCGCCCGTCATGCCCAGCACAAAGCCGTTGCCGGAGGATTTCGCCAGCCTATCCACTACAACCAGGTTGCGGGTGGCCGCGTTCTGCCCGTACAGCACCCCGGTGGGGTCGCAGATTTCCTCGGCCTTAAAGGGCACATAGGCCGCAAGGCTTTCAGAAGTAAGGCTCCTGTCCATGCTGATGCGGTCAAGGCCATAGGGCAGCACCGTGTTCAGCGCGTCCAACTGCTGGTCGGTGCAGGTGTTAAAATCGCAGTTTTTGCCCCGTGTCATGCTGCGGATCAGCTTTGTGTCGGAATCAAGCTGCTCCAATGTGTCTGCCGTGTGCGCTAAAGTGATAGTCGCCAGCACCATGCCCTGGTCGCGGCTGGTGATGTCGTTGAGGTTGTCGGTAAGGCCCTGGCGTTCCTTCTGGAAGTGGAGGGGTTCGGGCATGGCAACGTGCATCCGTTGGAGCTGCCGGTGCTGGAACTGCATAGAGTTTGCCTCCACGGAATCCAGCTTGCGCATATGGAATTTCACAGCCTCGTCCATGGGCACGGGCACGAAACTGACGGACAAAATCATCTCCATGTCCAGGTCGGCCAAGGCCATGAGCGTCTCCGGGAAAACCCAGGTGGCGTACTCGGTCATAGCCAGTACCCTCACATATTTCATGCCGATTTTGAAGTAATCTGGCGCGGGGAGGAAACTCATGGGCGCAATGCTGTCCTTGAAGCTATGCCCCTTGCGTCGCTTGTCCTCCAAATCAAAGTGCCAGTAATCTTCATCGCCGGGACGGTAAAAGTCATGTAACACCCGTAGCCGCTCTGAAAGGCCAACGGGCACAAACCGGGAGCCTACCCCCGCAAATTTCAGCTTCATTTCTGTGCCTGCCCGGTCGAAGTGTATCTGGGCTTCCTTTGCGGTAGATTTGCACACGGACATAGTAAAATACCGCTCCTGCATGATGCCGGTGCCGCGCCCCGCCTGGCTTTCCAGGATATCGTTTAACTCCCGGCGCAAGGCGTCCTGGCCGTCGCCAGCGTCCGGGTAGCGCAGCCTGTCCAGCAGCTCCCGGTTGATGTGGCGGTTGATAATGGTAATCTGCGATACCTCGCTTTGGGTACAAGCCTTGATAAGCGCCCGCATTTCCCGGATAATGCCCTCCTTCTCCGGGCCGTCGGCAATATCGAAGTTGATGTCGGAGAAACGGTAGCTTTTGGAGTAAATGCCGCCATTAGAGAGGAACATACCGTCCAGGTACACAGCGTCCACGGGGATTAAATCCTGAGTGGAGCGGGGCACCTTAAAGTAATTTTTCTCCCGGTGCCGGGTTTTTATCTTCTTTTCGGTTGGTATCATGGCACTTTCCTTTCCTATTGGTATTTGTTATAATGGAGCGCAAAGGGTTCTCCGGTCTGAAAAACACGGGCCTGCCCAGCACGATTCTTGACCGGATGAGCACTAAAAGAATTTGCTCAAAGGGCAGGCCATGCCAATGCACAAAGCCAAAGGCCCCAAAGGGCACAGCCGCCGCCATGCAGAGCCAGCTTACCATTTCCATGGGCATACGGCGGTGGCACAGGAAGTACACCCCCAGGGCCGCGCCCCCGGCCAGCCCGGTAAACAAAAGCTGCCGGACCGTCATGCCGAAGTAGACGATCTCTTTGTAGTCCCGCACTTCCTTGTTGGATTTTATCTGCATACTATTTGCCATCTCATCACCATCCCTTTATACGCCAAAAATGCGGTGTGTCACCTGGTCGGCCCCTTTGATGATACCCAGCAGCAACAGCATATTGAAAATCAGGGTGTACATATAGGCCATCTCGTCCGCCGCGCCCCCCAGCCATTGGAAGATGCCCACGCCGCCAAAGTCGATAAGCGGGGCCTGGGAGTAGGCCGCAAAAAGTATCATGGCAAGCCCCACGATGAAGCCCTCCAGGCTCACCCCCGCAAAGGCCCGCAGAAAGTTCTGGCCCACGCTTTGGGTGGATTCGGAACCGAAGCAGGAGAGCGGGATAGGGGAGAGTGCCGCGAATAGGTATATCTTAAAAAATCGGCCTACGACAGTAAGCAGCAGCGTAACAGACAGCACGATGGCCACGATAAAGCCGATAAGCCCCAGCAGCAGGGCAGGCACTTGTGAAAGGGGGTTCAGGAAGGACATCACGTCCGAAAGTATCTTCATAAACCCGTTGTCCCCAAAGCTGGGGGCGGTTACGCCTGCCCAAACGTTCCCGTCTGTAAGGCCGCTGGTAAGGAACGCTTTTGCCGTTAGCGCCCCGGTGATGGTGAAGATGCCGTTTACCAGCGCCCAGGCCATGCCTATAGCGTACTTTGTGAGGATAAACCGCACCAGCAGCTTTATAAGGTGCTCAGGCCGCTTCAGTTCCACATAAGAACCGGCTGTGCGCACTACGTTCCACAAGGTCAAAATGACCAGGAGGGCATAGGAGAACGCCTGCAGGCCGCCGTTTATGGCTTCCATGGTTGCCGCCACATGGGGGGCAAAGGCTTCCAGGTCTTGTGTAAGGAAGCCAAAGCTTGTCTCCATGGAGAAGCTGAACAGGTCTAAAATCGCTTGTATAAACATAGGTTACGCCTGTATGGCCGTAAGGATTTCCGGCGAGAAAAAGATGATGACAGCCCCGGCTATGCACATCAAGCCCTGTATGCGCTGGCTGGGGTCGTGGCTGGAAAAGGACATGCCCACCTGGAACAAGCCGTAAATGCACAAGACGCTGCCCACGATTTTCACCACGCCCGTAATGAAATCGGTGAGGTTTGTAAACAGCGTGTCCACATCCTCCACACCGGTGGAAAGCAGCAGGTGCGGGGCCAGCGGCGGTTCTGCTGCGCTGGCGGGCATGGCAAGGGAACAAACCAAAAGCAGGCACACCCCGCAGAGGGCCAATGCCTGCCTTACACGTTTCAGTATTGTTTTCAAAAACATCGTCCTTTCTATTGTTGGTCTTCTGGGTCTACAAACGCGAACCAGACAGGCCGCGCTTCGGGTATCATTCCCACCTCCTTTTCCGTCAACCCCGGCACCAGCTCGATACTGGCGGTAAGGCGCGTGAGTTCGTTATGGGCATAGGGCGCGGCCCCGCCATAGGTGGTTTCCCCAATGTGGGGGTGGCGCTTGAAATCAAATTTTTCGTCCAGGATGGGCCGCTCGCCACGGATAAGCAGCAGGGCATAGCGGTTATCCATCAAGCGTATTTCGTCCGGGGTCATGAGTTCCCGGCCCAACTGCTGCTCGTTCTTGGAGTAGCTGCCATTGCGGCCCTTGCTCTGGCCAAAGGTGTTTGTGCGGATGGTCTGCTTTCCAAGCTGCTTGGAGAGATACTCCGCTGTGCTGGCCTCATTGCCCCCTAAATACAGCAAAATGTCCGCATTGTTCATCATGGCCTGCCACTGTTTTTCATAAAGAGCCTTTAGCTGGCTCAGGTCTTGCAGGAGGATGGTGCAGGATATGCCGTACTTGCGGAAGGTGGCAAGGCGCAGCTCGAAATCCTTGGGTAAGGTAATATTGGCAAACTCGTCCATCTGCAAATGCAGGGGGACTTTCAGCTTTCCGTATTTATTGCCATACTCATAAAGGATTTCAAAAAGCTGCCCATACAAAAGGCTTACAAAGAAATTAAAGGATGAGTCCGCAACCGGGGTGACGGCGAAAACCACCGTCTTTTCCTCTGGGGCAGACAGCAGCCCCAATTCATCCTGGGTGGTGGTGGACAGCCGCTCGATGGATTCCAGGTTAAACTTGCCCAGCCGGGACAGCAGCGTGATTTGTATGCTCTGCAAGGTTTTCGTCGCCCCAGAATGGTAAGAGCGGTAGTGCTTTAGGGCGATATGCTCCGGCTCCCGCTGTTCCAGTTCGTTAAAAAGCTGGTCAACGGGGCTGGTGTCCTCCTCGCCCTCTTTGAGAGCCATATTGCGCACCATATACTGGACCATGGGGAAATTCTGCTCTGCTTTGGGGGCTTCATAATAGAGGTAATAGGCCAGCGCCGACAATAGCTCTTTTGCCGTATCGTCCCAAATCTGCTCACCCTTCTGCGCCCCTTGGGCGGTAGTGGCTTTCCAGAAATTTTCCACCATCCTGTCCACATCGTCATCATTTTTCAAATAGACAAACGGGTTGTATCGGTTTGACTTTTCAGGCTCCACCAGGTTCAAAACCCGGATAGTGTATCCGTGCTCCTTGAGGTAATTCCCAGTAGCCCGGAGCATCTCGCCGCTGGGGTCAAGCACTACATAAGAGTGGCTTGCCTGCAGCACGTTTATCAACACATGGCTGGTGGATTTGCCCGCCCCGCTGCCGCCGATCACCACGGTGTTAAGGTTGCGGCGGTGGCGGTACATGGCGGCTTGGGAGTTGCCGATGGCAACGTGCTGGGTCAAAATCAAGTTGCTGCTGGGGTCTTTGTGGTCGCGGTACTTGCGGTCTATGACCCGGGGGTTGCCCCATCGTGCCGAACCATATTCCTCCCCTCGGCGGAAGTTCATGCGGTGGGACACAAGAACCAGCAGCGCCAACCCGTAGACGAACAGGCACACCAGTACACAGCGCCCGGTGTCGGGGCAGAAATTCAAAGCAAAGGGTGCTGCAATAGCTTGGCTGAACGCCGCCAGCATCCCCCGCAAGCCGCCTGCCGCGCCCGGCGCAACCGCCATCCCCAGCCAGACAGCAACAACAGCGCCCGCCGTGCCTGCTCCAAGAAGCGGGGCCTTGCTTTGCCTCATATGGCAACAGCTTCGGGCTTTTCACGCCGGGGCGGGGCAATGATTTCCCCGCAGTCACGCTCCAATTCCCGGATACCCCGATGGAGTTCCCGGCCCACCTCCCCGGCGGTGTGGATGGTTTTGGAAAGGTAGTTTTTCACCATCCCCACACGCTCCTGGGGGTTCCCCGCAAAGAGTGTCGGGAAGCTTTCTTTCTGGAAATGTGCAAGCCCTGCCCCCACGCCAAAGCGCCTTGCCAGCACATAGGCCCCGCAAAGCGCCACAAAATTGCTGTCTGCATTGCGCTGATAGCCTGCGCCCAATTCCTTGGCCTGCTGGTAGTGGCAAAACTCTGTGAGCAGCGAGTGGCACATCTGCTCCCGGTCCTGGCCATCGCGCACCCGCACTTCGTTCAGTTCCGGGATGTACACAGCGCACGCGCCGTCGGGCAGGTTATCATCGTAGCGGATGCCGAAATTGCAGGTCTTGGCCATGGCCTTGATGATGTCCAGGGGGTCAGCCCAATCCAGCAGCGCAGGCGGCGCGGGGGCGGTAGTCTGGCTCACGTCAAAGCGGTGCTCTACGTTGTAGAAAAATTTGCCCTTGGCTTTGGGGTTCGGGCTGCGCACCAGCACCTTCAGGCCCTTTTCACCTTTGCGGATATAAGCGTTTTCCTCCTTCCAAAATTCAAAGGAACCAAGCTGTACCGCCCCTGGGCACTGTGCATACAGCAGCAGCGCGTTAGAGCTGCCGCCGCCCGGGGTATTCCCGGCCCGGTTGAAAATATCCAGCACATTCAGCAAGCGCGGAAACTCGCCCATGTCGGCCCAAGCACGCTCCACGGCCTGTTCCATCAGGGCGGCGGTTTCCTTGCGCAGATTTTTCTGCGCCCCGGCAAAGCTGTTAAAATCAATTTTCTCGTTCATGCAATTATCCTCCTATGTCCCGTGTGTCCGGGCTTAAATGAAACAGGTTTGCTTTGAAAAATTCTTGGGCAATATCGTCCTTCGTGGGGCTGGCGTGTTCTGGCAAAGGCAGGGCAACGTGGCCTTGCTGGAGCCTAATCGCCATAATCCGCGCCCGCACCGATTCCCGCCCGCCGTCGGTATTCACAAACGCTTGCCCGGACGGAGTGGCGTTCACGGGCAGCACAGTAGGGTTTACAGCTTCCTCCCGGCCCTGCTCCTTGTCAATGAATTCCGCCACAAAGTCCGCGTTCATAGAGCGGTTGCGGCTGCGGGTTTCCTCCTCTGTCATGTTGTGGATTTCCTCTGGCGTAGCCTCCCGGGCGGATTCCTGCCTGTAGTCCCTGGCCTGCACCACGGTGAGATTATTTACCTCGATGATGTGGTTGACGATTTCAGCCTGGTCGCGCCCGCAAAAAATGGTGAACACCCGCTCGCCGGGGGCGTTCACCTTGTCCATGGTCACGCAGGCATATAGCACACTGCAATCCTTAGCAGCCTTTTGAAATTTGTCATAGTCCCGCTCCATAATGTCAAACTGTGCAAAGCCCTTGCCCCGCTGCAAAAGGTTCTCAAACTTCACAGCGCCCTTGGTGCGGTACTCCTGGTGCTTGAGCGCCGCAAAGATACCGGCCAGCGCCGCCCCGCCATGGGCCGCTGCCCCTGCAAGCTTGCCGCTTCCGGTAAGGAGTGCCTCTGCCAGACGGAAAGTGTAGGTAATGCCCTTATATGTCACCCGGAATAATTCATCTACTGCTTCTGTGGTTGTGTCCATGTGTGCCCCCTTTCTTGTGTGGGCTGCTGTGCCGCCGCCACTTTTTCCCAGCGGGTTTCCGCATCCACCACACCGCTGCGCTTGGCAATGTCGGCGCAGAGAAAGCGTTCGCGGTACAGGGGCCGCACCTGTTTTTCCAGTTCGTCAATTTCCTCTGTAAGCACCTGCCTTTCTTCATCTGTGATATTCGTCTTAACCTTTCGTTTTAAATACCATTTCTTTTTGTTGAGCGTATGGATTTTCTCATCCAATGATTTTTGAAAAGACTGCAAATCCTCCTTTGTGTCAATTTTCTCCCGCACCAGCAGCCGGGCCTGCGCCGAATAGCGGTCCAGCTTTGCGGCTTCCTTGCGCAAGCCCACGCTGGGGTAACGGGGGTAGGTCTGCCGCTGGACGCTCCGAAGCAAATACCTATAATGGATGTAAGTAGCCCGCAGGCTCCGCATGGTGAGCCTACGGGCAAAGTAACGGGTGAACCGCACCTGGTAAAAGTGGAATTCCTTTTGGTTGTTCCATGCTCCATATATTTTATAGGGCATATGGTTCTTGGATTTCCCCTCTATCCGCCTGCGGATATCTTCTTCTGTGTACCCCTTCTTAAATTTGTACAGCCGGAAGAAGCCGTGCCCCTCTGGGGAGATAGCCGGGTGGGCCGCGTCCCGCTTGACGCGGTAGCCCATCTCCGTTAGAATATGGTAGAAATCGTCCATGTCGCGGGCAGCATCCACGGCCCGGTCTATGTCCTCATACATGATGGAGTGGACGGTGGGGGAGGGATGCGGCTCCCGGTGGTGCTGGGCCGGATAACTTTCACAGCGGGACGGTCCCGCTTCCTTTATAATGGAAAGGCCGTACTTCTGGCAGATGGCATCGGACATTTTTCGGATATGGTTCTCATAGAAACTGTTTGGCTGGTGGAATTTCTTACCGTCCACAAAAGAAACAGAATTTAGGAGTATGTGATTGTGTACGCAATTTGTATCCACATGGGTTGCCACTACGACCTCATACTTGTCCCCGAAAAGCTCCCGCGCCAGCTCTACGCCTATTTTATGGGCCAGCTCTGGTGTGGCTTCCCCCTCCGCGAAACTCTGGTCCATGTGATAAGCGAGCCTGCCGCCCGGTTTGTTGAACCGCTCTTTGGTCTTGAACATTTGATTGGTGGGGGCCTGCCAGTCACGGGGAGGGATGAACAGGTTTACCCCTGAGACCAGTTTGCCGTCCAGGGTCTTGGCCGGGTTCATCACATAACGGATACACCGGGCCAAGTGGTCACTCACCGGCCATATCTTCGTCTGCGCCATCACCTATCACAGCTTTCTCTATGCGCCCCAGGGCATCCCGTAGCTGAATGACGTTCTCATAGTAAGCGGCTTCGTCGATAAGCCCGGTAGCATTGGCAACAAAAGCAAGCTGGTTCAAATTGTTGCCGATTGCCTTTATCTCCCGTGCCATGGAATGGTAATCGGCTGGGGGCGATTCCCTGGGCTTGTACCCATTGATGATTTGGCGGACATAGGCCGACATGGTAAGCCCACAGGATTTTGCCCTCCGCTGTAACCGCCGGTGCTCCTTTTCCGTCAAACGGAAATTAAACCACAATTTATCAGCTCCTTTTTCTGTGCGCGGAGCGCATTATAATAGGGTCTTAGGGGGTGAGCGTGTGCCTGTGGCACACAAGCTGCGAACAGACCGAGCCGGCAGGCGAGACACCCCTAACCAGTGGCGAATGTGTATACGTTTGTGTATACAGGCGTGTATACATTTGCGATGCTGGCTCGTCTTTGAACCGGGGTCCCCCCGGTATCAAAGACTTGCCGGCCCTTCGGGCCTGGTATCGCCCTCAAGGGGCGCTTTTCCCGGCTCCGGCTGCTGCTTTTTCAGCGTAGCGTCGATGTATTTCCGTATGGCAGCAGGAACGGTTTTGCGGTACAACTGCTCTACAGATTCCACCATGCAGCACCCCAAATCTTCCCTGTTTTCCTCCAAAAAGTGCGTGAGTGCCTGGGATTTTTCATCTGGGAAGGGCAGGGCAAGGTTCAAGATATTTTCCCGTTTTGCTATAGTATTCACCTCGTCTTTCCTAAAAATGGCGTAGAAAAAGACCGCCGGGGGGGCGGTCTGGCGGGGTGCATATTGCGGTCAGAGTTCAATGTCATCGCTCCTTTCCTGTGGATGCTTGGCAGGCTTTTTATGGGCTTGGGGGGCTTTATCCTTCTCCAAAACCTGTTTGCGGAACATGGAAATGAAGCCGTCCAGTATGGCAGGGTGGGCGGTTGCCATGCAGTAGTACGGCTCCTTCCCTATGCAGGACGTGTCAACGGTCTTTGCCCACTCCCGGTTAGCGCTCGAGAAACGCAAGTCCCATTCCTTTTCCTGGACGGTACGGGCCAGCACCAGCGTTACACGTTCCGCGCTGTATTTTGTAAGCACGTCCTGCACCACGCCATCCGATAAATGCATCCCGTCAAAGTGGCTGTTTACACTTTCATCAATCGCATTCCCGCAAGCCTCAAACGCCCTCCTGGAAGCAAAATACGCCTCCCGTTCGCCATGCTCCATAGCATGTTGGACGCTTTGACGGTAGATGGGCGGCTCCATATGAAGCTTGGCAGCATCCTCTAGGGCTGCAAGTACCGCCCCATTGTTTACATCCTGCTTCCTGTATTCCTTCAGCACATCGGCAAGCGGTGAAGGGGAGGACAACAGTGCCTTGGCCTGCCCTTCCTCCATATCCCCATACTCCACGGCCATAAGGATATCCTCGCGGGCGGTGTATTCCCAGGCATGGTCCAGTATTTCTTCCGGCCCCATGGACAGGAGTTCTTCCCGGAAACGTTCCTTTTCCTCTAACATTTTATTGTACAGTTCATCGTTAATTCCTACGCTCATGGATCGCTCCTTTCTAAAAACAGGTATAGGAAAAGGCAAGGCCCCCATGTGGCCCTGCCCTCCCTGCACTTTTTTACAATACCTATTATAGCAGGAAAAAGTCTCCATGTCGTCTCCACTTTTTTCTACCGCAATTTAGAAAGAAATGGCTTTGTAGAGCCATTTTCTAAGAGTGCAGAATGAAATTTTGCTGAAAAAGTCTCCATTTTTGACCTTGACAAACCTTTTTTACAAAACTATTTCATCCTTCACCCTGTCCACCGCATTTTCAGGATGGGGCATCTCCTGCCCTCCCTTTTCTTCTAATTGCAGCACCCGGTCAAGCTCGGCCATACGGGCAATCTTGTCCTTCAGCTCCTGTTCCTGGGGGAAGGGCTTGCCGATTTCAGCCTGGGCGCTGACAAACTGCTGCTTGATATTTTCCAGCTTCAGCTTTGCTTTCTCCAATTCTGCGGGCAGGCGGGCCAGTGCATTTTCGATTTTCGTGACGTTTCCCATACCGGAATCGCCCATTTCTACTACATAAGTGAGCCTGCCCTTTAAGAGAAATTCCTTTGGTGAGAGGAAATCCTGCCTGCGGATGCACAGGGAAAACCCCCGGTACTGGCCTATTTTTTCCGCTGGACCTATCTCGAAACCAGCGGCTGTTTCCAGCAGCGCAACGCCCGCTGCCTTGCGTTCGGTGTAATTCTTGCCGCAGATTTCCATGCCCACAAAGCCCTCTGCGGGCTGTGGATTGGCCTCTGCTGTAGCAATATCTTCCCGCAAACACTGGATACGCCACTCTGTGTCCTCCTGCTCTTTTGGCAGCGACAAGCGTATTATATCTTCCAAACGGTACTGCTGGCTGCGGTGGCTGGCCTGCAAAATTTTCAACTTGGATACTTCTATATCCAGCTCCATGCGCTCCTTTATGCGGGGGTCGCCCGCGCACAAAGCCTTGACTTCGGCGAAGTCCATAGCCGTGCTGTCGATGTCCTCACAGGAGCGTACAGGGGATTTTGAGGTCAAAATCTGCCCAATAAACTCCTGCTTTTTCTGTACAGTTTGCCACAAGTAGCTATCGAACGTATTTTCTGTAACATAACGGTAAATGTGTACGGTGGGGTTCTGGTTGCCCCTCCTTTTGATGCGGCCCTCCCGCTGGGTCAAGTCACGGGGACGCCAGGGGCAGTCTAAATTGTGAAGTGAGATAAGTCTATCCTGGCAATTCGTCCCTGCCCCCATTTTTTCCGTACTGCCTAAAAGTATCCGCACAGTGCCGCTGCGCACCTTGGCAAACAGCGCCTTTTTCTGTGTGTCGGAGTTGGCGTCATGGATAAAGGCAATTTCGTTTTCCGGGATACCACAGGCAATCAGCTTGGCCTTTATATCATCGTATACGTTAAACCCGCCGCCCTTTTTAGGCGTGGAGGAATCGCAGAACACAAGCTGTGTGAGCCTGTTTTCCGCGCCGTCCCGCCAGATTTCCGCGATATTCTCCACGCACATATTGAGTTTGGAAGCGGGCGCATCCCCGGCGGCGGGGTCAATAAGGCGTTGGTCAAGGCCCAATTTCCGCCCGTCATTCGTTATGACGAGCATGTTGTCCTGGCTAGGCTCCACTTCCCGGTTGTGGATTTTCGTGGCCCGCTCCGACAGCTTTTTCAAATACTGGAGCTGAAATTCACTGGGTTTTGCCACTTCGTTATGATAGACGGCTTCCGGCGTGGGCAGGTTTAGCTGGTCTGCCGTCTTGATATCCGCCACCTCATGGAAAAGGTTCATCAACTCGGGCAGGTTGTGGAATTTTGCGAACCGCGTCCGCTGGCGGTAGCCCGTGCCCTCCGGGGCTAATTCCATTGAAGTAACCGTCTCCCCAAACCGGCTGGCCCAGGAATCGAAATGTACCATGCCCATCTTTTGCAGCGTTTCGTACTGCAAGTACCGCTGCACGGTGTACATCTCCGCAATGGAATTTGAAATGGGTGTGCCCGTGGCAAAGATAACGCCCTTGCTCCCCGTAAGCTCGTCCAGGTAGCGGGTCTTGGCAAACATATCGCTGGCCCGCTGGGACTCAGAGGCGGAAAGCCCCGCCACATTCTGCATTTTCGTTACAAAAAACAGGTTCTTAAAGGTATCGCTCTCGTCCACAAACAGCCTGTCCACGCCCAATTCCTCAAAGGAGATCACACTGTCTTTATGCTCATCTGCCCGCAGTTTTTCCAGCTTGGCTTCCAGGCTTTTCCGTGTGCGCTCCATAGCTTTTACGGTAAAACGCTCCCCGTTGCTCTCCTTGACGCGGGCGATACCCTCGGCTATTTCGTCGATTTCCCTCTCTAAAAGCGCCTGCTGCCGCTGGGCGCTGACAGGTATTTTTTCAAACTGGGAGCAGCCGATAATGACGGCGTCATAGTCCCCGGTGGCAATGCGGGCGCAGAATTTCTTGCGCCTGCTGGTTTCAAAATCCCGTTTGGTTGTGACAAGGATGTTTGCGCTGGGGTAGAGGGTGAGGAACGCACTGGCCCATTGCTGGGTTAAATGGTTTGGCACAACGATCATGGATTTATGGCACAGGCCGAGCCGCTTCATCTCCATAGCGGAGGCCGTCATTTCAAAGGTTTTCCCGGCCCCCACACAATGGGCAAAGAGGGTGTTGCCGCCGTAAACGGCCCGGGCGATAGCGTCCTTCTGGTGCTTTTCCAGGGTAATGGCCGGGTTCATGCCCGCTAAAACAAGATGGTCCCCATTATATTCGCGGGGACGGGTGCTGTTCATTTCCACGTTATATTTACGCACCAGCGTTTGGCGGCGGTCTGGGTCACGGAATATCCAGTCCTGGAATGCCAGCTTTATCAACTGCTGTTTTTCCTGGGCCAGCATGGTTTCCTTGGAATTGAGCACCCGCTTTTCCCTGCCGTCCGCGTCCTCCACCGTGTCATAAATACGGGTGGTGCGCAGGTTCAAGGCATCCTCTAAAAGCCTGTAGGCGCTGGCCCGGCTGGTGCCATAGGTGGTGTAGGCCGGGATGTCTGTAAGCGGGATACTGGATTTTCCGCTGATGCTCCATATCTCGGCCACGTCTGAATGGCTGACGTGTACATACTCCCGGCAGCTCCTTGGTGTTTCCAGCAGCTCCAGCATGAATTGCTCATAATATTCCGGGTCTACCCAGGTAGCGCCCAGCCGCACGTCAATTTCCGAAGCGTCCAGGTCTTTGGGCTGGACGGCGGCGAGGGCGTCCACGTTGATTTGAAATTCCGGATGGTCAACTGCCGCCGCCTGGGCTTCTGCCAGCTTTTCCCGCACATTGCCGGATAAATATTCGTCTGCTGCCTGCCAGCCCTGATGCCAGTGTGTGCCGCCGTCCTCCAGGTCAAAGGGGCCGGTGGCAGGGTCTTTGAAGATAATGCCTTTTAAATCCTCCGCTATCTGCGGGATTTTTTCAGAACTGCCCATGAGGGAAGCCATATAGCCCAAATCCACGCAGCCTTTCTCCCCGATGGACACAGCCAGGGCCTCGGTGGCTGTGTCCACATGGGTGGTTTCCATGTGGGGCTGGATAGTACGCTTGGTGAACATATCGGCTTTTCGCAGGAAATGCCCTTCATCATCCAGCACCTCCAGGGCGCATAAAAGATAGTAGCTGGAATCCTGGGAGAAGGCCAGGCGGTTGCCCCGGTCGTTGATAAGGCCGAATTTTTGGGAGAAATCATCGTAAAGCGCACCTAATTCCGCTTGTGTTTTGCGGATGCTTTCATCGGAAACAAACCCATCCAACTGCTGGCCGATGAGCTTCTGCACACAGTCCCGCAGGCCCAACAGCCCCTTGACGCGCTGGGCGGTGGCCTTGCCCAAATCTTGCTTGACCATGATGGAATTTTGGCGGTAGTAAACATCCCCATTTTTAATTGTATACGAAAAGTTCTTCACATCCGGGCCGGCGGGCAGGGTTTCGATTGCGGCTTTGCCTTCCTCTAAATCCAACTCAGGCGGCTCGGCTTCCCGGTACTGCCCATGGATATGGGTGACGGCTTGCGCAAGCTGCTGGGATAAATCAGCGTCGAGGAAAGGCACTACGGAGTATTCCTGCCTGCCGTACTGGCTGCTGGTACTCTGTTCTGTGCCCAGCACCATGTGGGGGTTATCCAGGAAGTATTGGTTTATCTGGAAGCCCAGCGGGGTTTCCCCGGTCTGCACCCATGACGGGGTTTCCACCGCAGGGGCCTCCCGCTTTTGCAGGAAAAGGATGTCCTCGATAACCTCTGTGCCAGCATTGGCTTTAAAGGTGCTGTTGGGCAGGCGGACAGCCCCCAACAGGTCGGCCCGTTCGGCAAGATATTTCCGTACCTTCGTGTCCTTGCTGTCCAGGGTATACCGGGAGGTGAGAAAGGCCACGATACCGCCGGGGCGCACTTGGTCTAAAGCCTTGGCAAAGAAATAATTGTGGATGGAAAAACCCAGCCGGTTATAGGCTGGGTCGTGTACCTGGTAGTTACCGAAAGGGACATTGCCGATGGCCAGGTCGTAGAAATTGTGGCGGTCTGTGGTTTCAAACCCCGCAACCGTGATGTCGGCCTGGGGGTAAAGCTGCTTGGCGATCTGCCCGGTGATGCTGTCCAGTTCAACCCCATACAGCTTGCTTGCGGCCATGCTTTCGGGCAGACAACCGAAAAAATTGCCCACGCCCATAGAGGGTTCCAGGATATTGCCACCCTGGAAGCCCATGTTCCCCAGCGCCTGGTACATGGCGCGGATAACCACAGGAATGGTGTAATGCGCGTTCAGTGTAGAGCCCCGCGCCGACGCATATTCTTCTGGTGAAAGCAGCTCCCGGAGTTCCTTATACTCGCTGGCCCAGGCAGGCTTGGCTTCATCGAAAGCATCGGAAAGCCCACCCCAGCCCACATATTTAGAGAGTATACCCTGTTCCTCTGGCGTGGCCTGCCTGTTTTCCCCCTGTAACTGACGCAATAATTGGATGGCGTCCACATTCATTTTATAGTGTGCCTTTGCGCCGCCCACGCCTAAATTTTCGTCCGTGATGCGGAAATTGTGCGCAGGGGCGGGCTTCTCCTGCTCCGGGAAGTAAAGCTTTTCCACGATAATTTCAAAGGGCAGGTTGTTCTTTTCCGCCGGGTAAATGGCCTCTATGGTGCTGGTAGGCTTGGGCGGTTTCTCTGCCAGTGGGGGTGGTTCCGGCGCCACCGTTTCCTGTACGGGATGCTCTTGCCCAAAACCATACAGCCCCTGTTGCCAAAGGCCGCGCAGGACGGATGCCACCGTTTCCCAGCTATAGGTGTGCCTGGTGCCGAATTTGTCCTGGATGTTGATTTCAAAAGAATCCTCATGGGCAAAGCAGCCTGCCTTCTCGCCTGTTTCCAAGGGGATGGTTTCTGCCGAACCCGTATAGATACTGGCCAGGTTTTCCGCAATAGCTATGTTGTCCTGGCCGGATTGAAGCCACCCAATAATGGCATCTTTGTCTTTCTGAGATAGCATCCCTTCCTCGCCTGCAAGGATATCCCTCAAATCATCCATGTCGGCCATGTTGGCGGAAGGGAGGTAATCTGTAATAGAAAGGTTGCGCTCATCCCGGCGTAAAAGCTGTTCAAAGCGTTCTTTGGGTTCAGCCCGCAAGATGGGGTAGGCCAGTGCGGGGTCTTTCAGATGCACATCAAACAGGCCGATACTTTCAATGACAAAGGCGGTATCATCCAGGTAAACCGTGTCGCCTGTCTTGTAGGCCGGGGCCTGGGGGTCACGGGGTGAGGGACGGGGGATAATCCCTTTCTCCTCTAATTCCCGTGTGACAATGGGTGCCAACTCATCTTCCTCAAAGTAGTACCAGCCGAAACCCTTCCCTCCACGGGCAAGGGTTTCAGAAGAAAGTAAACCAGGGGCATCCTGTTCCCGTATCAGGATGCCGCCATGTCCCGCTGTGCTGATTTTATATACGCCAGCCGCCAACTCTTTGCTGGCCTGCACCTCACCCCAGGGGGAGTGTTCCCCCTCCTGGATACCCCAGGGCGGTTCTTCATCCGGGTAATCCGCTATGAAGCCTGGCTCATCCTCTATGGGTTCTTGGGCATCTGCTGCACCCAGCCCCATTTGGGCAGGCGCGGCACTGTCCTCTAAAGAGTGTGCCTGCCTTACCTGTTCCTGGGCCTTTTCATGGGGAAAATGCCCGAAAACCCGCAGCCATTTTTTCTCCTGGAGGTCATAAACAGCAGCGCCCTCATATTGAAAACCATCATCCTCCATAGAGCCGTCAAGATACCTTTGGGCGATTTTTTCCGCTTCAGCTAAAGTGGGGTACTCCAATTTTTCGTCAAACCCATTTTCAAAATGGTGGTACGCAACTACCTGATAGCGGGGCTTTGTTTCCTGTTTGTCTGCGGAAAGCGCAGGGTACGTTTCCTCCCATACATCCCGGTGCAGGCGGGCATGAAACTCCTGCATGTCATAGTAGAGCTTAGCAAACTGCAAATTACTGGCTGATGCCGCAAACCGTTTTATGGCGGCGTCGCACTCCAGGCGGGCGCTTGCTTCATCGGAATTGCGGCAAGCGTTGCGGTAGGCTGTGTCCTCCATCACAGCAGCCAGCACCATGGGCTTGTACTGCTGGTACAAGTCCCGGACAGTGGGGGCAGGGGTGGTCTCCTGCCCATCCGCTGCCGGCCCTTCCAGATACCGCCCCTCCAAAACCTCCTTATCCTCCGCAGAGAGGAAAGCATCCTTTTTGATCAGTTCCTCTATACGTTTTCGTACCGCGCCCCATTTCAGCTCTACCTTGGCATAAGGCTCCACAATATCGCCATGGCTGAATTCCACCCCTTTAGAGGTATAGACAATATTGTCATTAACGCCATGGAAGCCGGAATACACTCCATGGATGCCTGACAGGTACTTTTCCCGTTCCTTTTTGTCCGGGTGCTGTTCAAAGAATTTGACAATGCCCAGCCTGTAATCGTGCCGGCTGGCATCTTCCCGCAGCAGCTTGTCTATCTCATCCTGGGAGATAAAGAGCCGCCGCTGGGGGGTGAAGCCCTCGGCGGCGGTAAACTTTACTGGTGTAAGCTGTAAATCCTTTAAGCCCTGCAAAATTTCATCTGTCCTGTGGTAATGGAACCGCAGCAGTTCCCGGTCATGGGCATAAGCGGATAGGAAAGCGCCACATTCGTCTACTAGCTTTTGCAGGCTTTCCGGCTCCTGTAGCAGTTCCTTCACTTTGTTTAGCCGGTCTGGGTGCCCCAAAACGTCCTCTAAAGCTTCATGCAGCGTGGGGAAATACCTGTCCTGGGCGTCCTCCGCAATATCCCTTTGCAGGAAAACCAGGGCTTCCGCCACCCGGCCCCGCTCAAAGGGCCAGGCCCGGTATACCATAAACTGGCTGGCATATTCCCCTGCGTCCAGCAGTTCCCGGATACGGATTGCCGCCTGTTCCCAGGAAAGGGCTGTGGCGAAATCCCCACAGGCACTCTCGCCGGGGGATATCAGCATCTCGGCTTCATCGTACCAGAGGGCGTATTTGCGCTCCCCCACATAGAAGCCAGCGCCGTTCTCCTTATAATGGGCCTGCAAAAACCGGACGTTTTCCTCCACTGGCTTATCCTTCATAAACTCCGCGATAATGCGCAGCCTGCTGCTGGGGTCGTTCGCGCCAATGCGCAGGGCCTCATCTATGGCTGCTTGGGGCACCTGGGGCTGCAGGGTGATAACCTCCCCGCCAGGGCGCGGGGTATGGGCAAGGGGCTTGAAATCCCCCGCCCCAAAAAGGGAAAACTGCCCAAACCCGTCCTCTAGCTGTACACCAGCTCTGCCAGTATGGTTTCCTCCGCCTGGTGCTTCGCGTTGTTCATCAAGCCTGCCCACTTCATGGGGTCCCGGGCTTTCAGGTCCTCCGTTATCCCCATGGATTTCTGTAGCTGGGGTATCAACAGTTCCAACCGCTGGGCCGCTGTCTGGTCTATCTCCACCAAGTGCTGGCTCAACATCCCTTCCAGGATCAGCCGGTTGTACAGCACTGGCCTGTACTCTTTCAGATATGCCATCCGCAGCAGGCCGTACTTGCCTAGCTGTGGGGCTTCCTCTATCTCCAGCTCCGGGAGCAGGAAGCCCCCCTCCTGCCTGTACTGTATCCCTGCCATGTGTACCCCTTTCCGCGAGATGCGCCCGCTCAAAATTCTTGACCGTGATTTCTATCTGCCGCAAAATGGTTTCACTGTTCCGGCTTACCGC
>QZEE01000029.1 GCA_009917445.1 bacterium D16-76
CGGCTGGAGATGTCCTCCCGCAATTACTACCGGCTTCGTCAGCAGGCCATTACCATTCTTTCCATTCGGCTATGGTCAGCCCCTTCGACAGATGTGGACTTTTGGCTGGAAATGTTGGAGTTCTTGGAAAAAATGGAGTAAGTGACCCAAGTTGGGAAAGTGAATGGTTGATTTTCAGACAAAATTATGATAAAATAACGCCAGTACACATCATAGAGAGGAGAAAGGCACATGATCAATATACGCCCGGTATCGGATTTGCGGAATAAATTTACGGAAATTGAGCAAGCCGTAAAGCAAGGGGAGCCTGTGTATTTGACCAAAAATGGGTACGGCTCGATGGTTGTGCTGAGCCTGGAGCAGTACGCTGTCTTAACAGATGAAGTGGAGAGAAAGCTGGACGAAGCGGACCGCGCTGCGTCGGCCGACCCTGTGCGGCTGTCAGAAAACGAGGTTTTTGAGGGAGTGAGGAAACGCATAGATGAGCATAGAACAGTATAAATTGCGGTTTCTGCCTCTCTTCCGGCAGGATTTGGAGGAAATTGTTGATTACATTTCCGTACAGCTAAAGAATCCGGCAGCGGCTAACCGTTTGGTTGATGAGGTGCAGGGCGCGATACAAAAGCGAAGCACCTGCGCAGAATCCTTTGAGCCCTTCCATTCCATCCGGGAGCGGAGGCACCCCTATTACCGCATCTATGTGGGAAACTACACCATTTTCTATGTTGTGATTGGCGATGTAATGGAAATCCGGCGCATCTTGTATAGCCGCCGCAATGTGGAGCAACAGCTTTGAAAACAATCTTTTCGGCGTGGCACAAAATTTGCACAAAATTTGCGCTCCATAGCCGATGACACGAAAAAGGAAAAGTGCTATAATGATATCGTACCAAATTGGGGCCAGACCTGAAAGCCGTTTCGAGCATGAGCTTGAAGCGGCTTTTTTGCTGCCCAAATTTAATATTCTGGAGGTAATTTATGACAAAACCAAAGAAAAAAGGCCGGAAGCTGGTCACGACCTACTGGTCGCTGGTGGGGGCCGGGGCGGCGGTGCTGGTGTCGCTTCATCAAGTGTACGCAGACACTATCTGGAACCGGTTTTCCACCATCATGAAGGACGTGTACGGGCAGCTGGTGGCTATCAGCACTATCGTCGCGGTGACGGCCGCCGCCATCGCGCTGCTGGTGCGGATGATCTCCCGGAACCAGCGGGCGGTGGACGAGGCCACAAGCTGGCTCAAGCGCATTGTGGTGACGTGGATCACCCTGAACTCCCTGGGGTTTATCGTAGCGTACTTACAGCCGTTGATCGCCGGAGGCCAGTACACAGGATGACAGAGGGGGTAGAGCCTTATGCTTGATTGGATTTTCGAGGGCATCATCACCTGGGTCAGCAGCATAGTGGCCGAGCTGATGGACACGGTGTCGGGGCTGTTTTTGGATGCCCTGGGCACAGACATGACGGCCATGGAGGAGTATTTCCCCTTCATCAACAGCGCTTTCACAGTGCTGCAATATACGGCCTGGGCGGTGCTGTTCCTCATCACAGTATGGCAGCTCTTCCGGGTGTTCGGCGGGCCTATCACGGATGCGGAAAACCCCTGGACGCTGGTGGCCCGCAGCGCCTTGTTCGCCCTGCTCATTGGATACGCAAAGCCCATCTTCCAGCTCGTGCTGGATATTGCCCGGGCACCTTACACGGCCCTTATGGACATCACCATGACGGCGGAGGATTTCACCTTTGCCGGGCTGGAACAGGCCCTGACTAACGGCCTGGGCACTTTTGTGGCAATCACATCCATTATCGGGCTGCTGCTCATTGTGATTCTGGAGATCGCCCTGGGCTGGAACTATTTCAAGCTCCTGCTGGAAATGGTAGAGAGGTATATCGTAGTGGGCGTGTTGTGCTACACATCGCCCCTGGCTTTCTCCATGGGGGCCTCAAAAGCAACCTCGCAGGTGTTCCGGAGCTGGTGCCGCATGGTCGGTTCCCAGCTCCTTTTGCTCGTGATGAACGTATGGTTCCTGCGGGGGTTCAGCTCGGCCATGGGGCAGTACATCGGCGGGGGCGGGGCGCTCTCCAATGGGCAGGGCAGCGTGTTCTTGTGGCTGTTCTGCGCGTTGGCGTTCCTCAAGACCGCCCAGCGGTTTGACAGCTACTTAGCCAGTTTGGGGTTGAACGTGGCCCAGACAGGCAGCAGCATGGCTATGGAGATGATGATGGCAGCGAAAGTCATCGGCGGCATGGCCAGCGGGCCTAAGAGCGCCGGGTCTGTCTTTAAGGGCGGCAGCTCGGCAACAGGTACATCCAGCGGCTTCGCGGGGTTTGCCAGCAAATTCAAGGGCAACTCCTATGTACGGGACGCCGTTGTGGCCGGAGGTACACCCCTGGGCGCTGGCGGCGGCGTTGGGTTTGTGGGCCGGGCCTTTGGCGGCATGGCAGCGCGGAATGGTGCGACCCTTACGGGCGAGTCCATCGCTTCTGTAGCAGGCCGTCAGCCCAATGTGTCCGGCTCTATCGGCGGCGAAATCGCCGACCGCAGCCTGGGCAATTATATGCCCCAGATGGGCGGCTATCCGCTGCATGGGACAAGCATTTCCGGCGGGCAGATTAGCACCTCAATCGTGGGCACAGATGGGCAGGCCACCGATGTGGCCATGTTCAGCGCTGCACAGTATGAGAAGCCCAGCGATCCTCATAGCATGGTGACTGCCTCGGACGGCAGCCAGTGGTACCAGATGGCATCGGGTGCTGGTGCTAATAGTTTTTACGATTCCCCCCTGTTTACAGGCAGCGCCGGGGAAGCTGCTCAGGTGGCGGCAGCTTTCCCCGATGCGGCAGAGGGCACGACCCTGCGCACTGTGACCGACGGCGTAATGGAGGCCAGCACGGACTCTGGCAATACCATGTGGTACAACAGCGCCTATTATGACGAACCGGACGCTCCCCATTCCATCATGCAGGCCGCAAACGGCGTGGATTGGTACGCTATGCAGGCCCACGGGGTAGCCCCGGAGTTTGAGCAGGGCGAGCCTGCCCAGGCATATAACCAGGCCCAGTTCCAGGCGTTCATGCCGGGATACGGGCAGAAGGTGTTCAGCGTGGACGGCACGAACCGGGAGGAAGGCCGGGTGGAAGTCCGGCACCAGGACGGCAGCGGCACCATGTTCTTCGATACCGCCCAGTACGCCCCGCCCCGTGGGGACTACCGGGTGTACGAGGACGCCAAAGGCGGGCAGTGGTACGCGGTGCCCGGGGAGGCCACTGTGGAACGCAAGCCGGTTTTTGAAAACGGCAAGCCCGTGTATGAGGGCAGCAGCGTGAAGACGGTTTCCGTGGAAAGCGTGCGGTACAAGAACCAGCCGTCCCGGTACGCGGAGCCGAAAGCGCGGGCGGCGCTGGAGATCCGGGCGCCTAAAAGGAAGAGGTGATGGCTTTGAGTGAGCCAGTCAAACAGCAGATAGGCGATGGCCAGGACAATTTTGGGCAGGCGGCGGAGAAGCTGGCCCAGGCCGTCAAGCAAGCGGGCAACACCGCTGCCAGTCAGACCGCCCACGCGGCGGCAGCCACGGTGCAGGCCGGTTCCGGCGGGGCGGCGGCAGAGGTGGCGGCAGGCTCGGCGGCGGGGCCTTGGGGCGCGGTGCTGGCAGCAGCCTGGGCCATGCGGCACACGCTTTTTAAGGTGCTGGTGTGCCTGTGCCTGGGACTGTTATTTTTCCTGGTGCTGATTGTGTCTCTGCCCTCCATTGTCACCAACTCTGTGTTCGGGCTGGACGGCAACAAGCCCATAGATGGGGCCATGCTGCTGGGCTCTTACACTGAGATGGCAGAAGTGGTAGACCAGATAATAGAAGACGGCTACGATCAGGCGCTGGCCCAGGTGGAGGACATCATCACATCGGGCGGGTACGATTATGACCTGTCTATGGATGCGCTTACGAATTACGCCTACACTTCCGCCGGATATGACGTATGTTACATTTTGGCGGCATACTCGGCTTCCATGGAGCAGAAGGGCACCAGCAAAGCCGATATGGAGCATAAGCTGGCTGGCGTTGTGGGGTCGATGTTTCCGGTTACAAAGGACGGGGAGGGCGAGGTGGAACAGGAAGTGGAAGCCTCCCCCGCTCCTTCGCCGTCCCCGGGGGCCACGTCCGCGCCCAGCACAGTCACGGTGAAATATGTGAAATGCACCATCCACCCCTTTGATAACACGGTGATAGCCACGGCCTTTGGGTTGGATCTGGATGCGGAGTATGGTCTTTTCGGCATTACATACAAAGAGGCTATTGAAAATATGGCGGCGGCCCTCAAGCGCACGCTGTATGGTTCTATTGTTGGCGGGCAGGCTGTGCCGCTGACAGATGCCGAGCTTATCGCCTTTGTAAACCGCCAGAATTGCAGCGCCATGCGGAAGTACATATTGTCTACGGCGTTGTCCCTGGTTGGCAAGGTGCCTTACTTCTGGGGCGGCAAGTCGGCCCCCGGCTGGAATGAGGAATGGAACACGCCCCGGCTGGTGACGGCGGCGGGCTCGCCCACCAGCGGCACCATTCAGCCTTACGGGCTGGACTGCTCCGGGTTCACGGATTGGGTCTACAAGACGGCGGTGAGGGTGAGCCTCTATGGCACCAACTGGAGCCAGTGGGACAATTCCGAGGCGGTGACAGCGGCACAGCTGCAGCCCGGGGATTTGGGGTTCCTGGGCGGCCGGGAGGACTGGACGCACGTCCTTATCTTCGCCGGTTACGGTGAGAGCGGCCAGCGGATGTGGGTACACTCCTCTGGTGGAGAGGGCGTTATCCTCAACACCCCCAGCTATGAGGGGACGCTCAGCCTGCGCCGGCCTAAATATGTGGATTTTGATGGCGTGCCACCCAGTGGAAGCGTTTCACAGGGTACGCCCATCAGCACGATCCAAGTGGATGTGACGCATTACTGCGCCTGCTCCCTCTGCTGCGGCAGCAATGCCGATGGCTTTACGGCAAGCGGGAAAAGGGCGGCCCGTGGCATGGTTGCCATGTCCAGCTACTACCCTTTCGGGACACAGATCATGATAAACGGCACCATGTACACGGTTGAAGACCGGGGCGGCTCCGGGATTGAGAACGACCGGAGCCGGGTGGATATCTTCATACCCGACCATAATGAAGCGTTAAGGCTGGGGAGATACAAAACTACCGCACAAATTTACAGGATGGGAAGATGAGTATGGACGATAAAAACTACAACAATGTATATGCCATCCCGGCGAACTACACGGATTCAGGCAAGATACTGGGCGGGATGCTGGAGCTGCGCAACGCCTTGGAGGCAGGCATCCTGCTGCTTCTGGTGGGCTACCCGGAGCTGATGTGGCTTCCTGTGGCGGGCACCATCAAGATCGTCATCATGACCCTGACGCTGCTGCCCTTGGGGGTGCTGGCCGTCATGGGCATCGACGGGGATTCGCTGTTCCAGTGCCTGTGCCATGTGCTGGCCTTTGCCGGGAACCGCAGAAAAATTCACATGAAACGAGTTGGTTACCAGTATGACCCGAAAAAAGAACGCAAGAAAGATAAACGCAAAAAAACTGACCGCCCAGGGGTTCCTGCCGGTGAAGAGGATACAGCACGGCGTGGTGGAGACGGCGGACAGCCGGTATCTGAAGATACTGGAGATTGAGCCTATCAACTTCATGCTGCGCTCGGAGGAGGAGCAATTCAACATCATTTCCAGCTTTGCCAGCTGGCTGAAGATATCCCCCATGCGGCTGCAATTCAAGAGCGTCACCCGCAAGGCGGATTCGGACAAGCACGTTGCCATGGTGCGCCGGGAGCTGGAGGCGGAGGAAAATGACCAGTGCCGCTCTCTGGGCGATGGGTATATCCGACTCATAAAAGACGTGGGCAGCCGGGAGGCTTTGACCCGCCGTTTTTTCCTTATCTTCCAGTATGAGGAACAGCGCCGGGGCGACAGCGCGGATGTGGGGCAGGTCTACAGCGCTTTGCAGACGGCGGAGCAGAACGCCCGGGCCTACTTCCTCCAGTGCGGCAATTCCATCCTCCAGCCCCGCGACCCGGACGAAGCTGCCGCCGAAATCCTCTATATGTTCTTTAACCGCCAGTCCTGCGTGGATGAACCTTTCAGCAGCCGGGTAGACCGGGTGGTGCTGGACACCATGGCGGCCAAGGGGAAGGTCATTGGCATTGACCCTATCCCCAAGATCAACATGGCAAACTTCCTGGCCCCCCGGGGCATCGATCTGACCCACTTTAACTACACCATCATGGACGGCCTGTACTACGCCTTCCTTTACATCAAGGCCGACGGCTACCCCAGCATGGTGCGGGCCGGGTGGATGTCCGCCCTGATAAACGCGGGGGAGGGCATCGACGTGGACGTGCATCTGCGCCGGGAGAACCGCAGCCGCACCATCGACAAGGTGGCCCAGCGGATTCGCCTGAACCGCACCAAGCTCAAGAGTATGCAGGACACCAGCACGGACTACGAAGAGCTGACGAACTCCATCCAGGCCGGGTATTTCATCAAGCAGGGCATTGCCAACAACAACGAGGACTTGTTTTATATGTCTGTGTTCATCACCGTTTCGGCCCGCAGCTATGATGAGTTGGCCTGGCGCAAGCAGCAGATGGTGGATATGCTGAAATCCATGGACATGCAAGTTTCAGATTGCCGTTTTCAGCAGGAAGCCGCGCTGAAATCTGTGATGCCCTTCCTGCACCTGGACGCCTCCCTGGAGCGCAAGTCCCAGCGGAATGTGCTCACCAGTGGGGCGGCGTCCACCTATATGTTCACCAGCTTTGAGATGTCCGACGACACGGGCGTGCTGCTGGGGGTCAACCGGCACAATAACTCGCTGTGCATCGTGGACTTGTTCGACACCCGCAAAAACAAGAACGCCAACCTGAACCTGTTGGGCACCAGCGGCGCCGGCAAAACCTTCACCCTCCAACTGTTGGCTCTGCGCATGCGGATGCGGGGTATTCAGTGCTACATTCTGGCCCCCATCAAGGGCCACGAGTTTCGGCGGGCCTGTAACCGTATCGGCGGGCAGTATGTGAAGATAGCGCCCGGTTCGCCCCACTGCATCAATGTCATGGAGATACGGCACACAGTCTCCCCGGAAATGGAGCTGATCGACGGCGACAGCGGGGAGGAGGATTCCATGCTGGCCCGCAAAATCCAGCAGCTCATGATCTTCTTCTCCCTGCTCATCCCCGACATGACCAACGAAGAGGAGCAGATGCTGGACGAAGCGCTCATCAAGACCTATGCGGACTTCGGCATCACCCACGATAATGACAGCCTGTATCTGAACGCCAAGGCCAGCCCACCCAGGATGAAGAAAATGCCTATCTTGGGCGACCTCCACAAGAACCTGCTGGAGAACCCCATGACCAAGCGGGTGGCCATTATCGTCAGCCGGTTCGTGACCGGCTCGGCCCAATCCTTCAACCAGCAGACCAATGTGGATCTGAGCAACAAATATATTGTGCTCGATCTGTCCGAGCTCAAAGGCAAGCTGCTGCCTGTGGGCATGATGATCGCCCTGGATTACGTCTGGGACAATGTGAAGGCTGACCGCACCAAGAAGAAAGCCATCATGATCGACGAGATATGGCAGCTGGTGGGCGCGTCCTCCAATAAGCAGGCCGCCGACTTCTGCCTGACTATCTTCAAGACCATCCGTGGCTTCGGCGGCGCGGCCATTTCCGCCACCCAAGACCTTTCGGATTTCTTCGGTTTAGAGGACGGCAAGTACGGGCGGGCCATTATCAACAACTCCAAGAACAAGATTATCCTGAACCTGGAGCCGGATGAAGCCCGCTATGTGCAAGAGGTGCTGAAGCTGACTAAGACGGAAACCCGCTCCATCACCCGGTTCGAGCGGGGCGAGGCGCTGGTTTACTCCAATAATAACAAGGTGCCTGTGGTTATCAAGGCTTCCCGGGAGGAGCAGGAGATGATCACTACTGACCGGGCAGAGCTGGAGGCCATTTTGAAGGAAAAGCAGAGAAATGCGCATAAATCCGGGAATGCGTGATGCGTAAAACGTATTTTGGAGAAAATGAGTATGGACGTTCTAAATGCGTATAAAGCCGAAAAAAGGGCCTGTTTATAGGGAAAAACAGGCCCTTTTGGGGATAAAAACGGGAAAAACCCAGTTAAATACGCATTTCAAGGCAAATGAGTATTTATATGAAAATGCGTACAAATCAAGGAGGTGCTGCCCATGCTGCTGCAAGAAGAACAGTATGTGGTAAACTGGCTGGCCCAATATGGGGCTTTGCCCCGCGCCCAGGTGGTGCGGATGCTGCAAAAGCCCGCCGGGACAGCCGAGAAAATCTTGAAAAGCCTACTGCGCCGGGGGCAGGTGGAGGAAATTTCCGGCGGGTACTACCTGGGTCTGGACAGCATGTGCAAGCCTGACCAGCGGACGATTTTGGCGGTGTGGGTGCTGCTGAAGTTTATCAAACAGGTGGAACCTATGGCCCACTACCCGGCGGTGTACCCCTCCCAGATCTTCTTTTTGAAGGAGAACGTGGGGTATGAGATCGTGGTGCTGTACGAGGGGGAGCAAAGCCTGCTGCGGCTTTTGCAGCCCCAGGAGGACTTGAAATATATCGTCGTACTGCCCCATATCTCCATGGCGGGCAGTTTAAGGCTGCCCAAAGTACCCTGCCTGTTCGCCACGGTAGACTTTCAGGGCGGCGAGGAGCCGGAAATTCTGTTTTACTCGGAGGAAAAAGTACATGAAGGTATTCTTGGAAGTGCTTGATAAGATCGACCGCAAGTTAAAACGCATGGCGGAGCAGCTGGAAACCACCCGCTGGCTGGCCGATGCCGGGCAGTTTGGTGCGGCTTATGAACACGCCATGCGTCTGGAGGACACGGCGGAGCGGCTTACGCTGCTGACACGGGTGTTGCCCTGCTATACGGGCAAGCCCAACGCCCGGTCGGAGGTGGAGAAGGTTATCCTCACCTCCGGCGCGGACGGCAAGGCCACCACGAAACTGCTGCCCTACGGCACCTACATTGTCCACCAGCGCCGGGGCGGCAACGGGCGCGAGCTCATCGACGACTTCGAGGTGCAGATCACCGAGGCCGGCGAGACCTACAGCTACAGCAAGACCAACCCCATGAAGGTCGGGCAGTTTAAGATCGTCAAGACTTCAGAAGATAATATCGTCGAGGGCCTGCAGTTCGAGGTGACCCGGCTGGTTGATGGGTATTCCAAAATCTACACCACGGACAGCCAAGGCTTGATACTCACGGAGAACCTGCCCATCTATGAGGATATTGAGGGCACAAAACTCTTCCAGTATACCATCGAAGAGGTGGAAACGCCTGTGCGCTATGTTCAGCCGGAGAGTCAGACCGTGACGCTCACCGAGGGCAGCACGGCCCAGGTGTCCTTCCACAATATTCTGAAGAAATTCACGCTGTCCGTGGACAAGGATGACCGGGAGATCGGCAGCCCCCAAGGTGACGGTACGCTGGCCGGGGCTTGGTATGGGATGTTCCGGGACGGCGAGCTGGTTGACCGCTACCAGACCGACACGGAAGGCAAGTTCACCACCAAGGAGTACATCTGCGGCTACAACTGGGAGCTGCGGGAAATTGACCCCTCCGAGGGCTACCTGCTGGATGAGGAATCCCACCACGTCCCGGCAGAGCCTGACAATTTCACGGAAGAGCACAACCCCATCGACATGGCCGTCACCGAGCAGGTAAAGCGGGGCGGTATCGCCATCGAGAAACGCGACCTGGAGTCTGGCTTGCTCACCCCGCTGGGCGGGGCCAGCCTGGACGGCACCACTTTTGAAATCACCAACCTGAGCAAGAACCCGGTGAAGGTGGGCGAGGGCGAGTTTGCCCCCGGTGAGGTGGCGCTGACCCTGGTAATTGAGAACGGCAAGGCCCAGAGCGAGCCGGACGCCCTGCCCTACGGCAGTTACTCTATCCAGGAGGTCAAGGCGGGCGAAGGCTACCTGCTCACCGACGGCGAGCCCCGGGAGTTTACCATCCGGGAGGACGGACAGCTGGTGGAGTACAAGGAGGGCGACGCCTGGTACAACCAGGTCAAGCGCGGCGACCTGGAGTTCGTCAAGGTGGCGGAGGACGATATGCACCGCCTGGCGGGCGTGCCCTTCAAGCTTACCAGCCAGACCACCGGCGAAAGCCATGTCGTGGTCACGGACAAAAATGGCCAGGCCAGTACCGCAAGCGAATGGAACGCGCACTCTGAAAAGACCAATTTCAACGATACCGCCGAGTTTGGCGGCTATGATGACTTGGCGGGCGTGTGGTTCGGCCTGACCACCGAGGGCACCATGGTGGACGTAGACGACACGCTGGGCGCGCTGCCCTATGACCTGTATACGTTGGATGAAGTGCGCTGCCCGGACAATGAGAACTACTCGCTGGTGCATATCGAGGATATTGCCATCACGCGCAATATGGTGATGATCAATTTGGGCACCATCGACGACAAGTACGAGGAGCAGCCTGCCATCTCCACCACGGCTGCCGGGGCTGACGGTGGTAAGACTATCGGCGCGGAGCAGGACATTGTGCTTGTCGATTCCGTTGCTTACTCTGGACTGACCCCCGGCAAAAAGTACACTCTCAAGGGCGTGCTCATGGACAAGGCCACGGGGGAAAAACTGCTGGTGGATGGCAAAGAGGTCATAGCGGAGAAGGAGTTCACCCCCAAGCAGCCCAGCGGTGTGGAGGAGATGCCCTTCACCTTCGACGCCCGGCAGCTGAGCGGCCATGACATCGTGGTTTTCGAGGAGCTCTATATGGATTCTAAGCTGGTGACAGACCACAAGGATATCGAGGACACCGACCAGACCGTGAAGGTGGAGGAGCCCCATCTCAAGACTACTGCCACAATCAACGGCGAGAAGGTTGTTGACTGGCAGGGCGAGGTCACCTTGACGGACACGGTACTGTATACGGGCCTGACCCCTGGCAAGAAATATCAGGTCAAAGGCGTGCTCATGGATAAATCTACCGGGGACAAGCTGCTGATCGATGGCAAAGAGGTCACGTCTGAGGCGGAGTTCACCCCGGACAGCCCTAACGGCAGCGTGGAGATGGCGTTCAAGTTTGACATCACTGGCCTGCAGGGCAAGAGCATCGTGGCCTTTGAGGCCCTCTACAAAGACGGTATCGAGTTGGCTGTTCACGCGGATATCAACGATGAAGACCAGACGGTAAAGGTTGACGGGCCGGAAATCGGCACCAAGGCCACCGGCGAGCCCTTGCTTATCGAAGATGAACAGATCACTGCCGAGGCACAGTTTGTGGCGGAAGAGGCTGACGGCACTGTGGAAGTGTCATTTGTTTTCGACGCTGCCGCGCTGCGCAGCAAGGATGTAGTAGTTTTTGAGACCCTATACCGGGACGGCCTGGAGGTCACGTCCCATGCGGACATCAACGATGAGGGCCAAACTGTACAGATTCATAACCCGGAAATCGGCACCAAAGCTGCTGTTGACGGGGAAAAGCAGGCGGAGCCCCTCAAGGAGATCACCCTGGTGGATGAGGTCGCGTATTCTGGTCTGACGCCAGGCAAGGGGTACACTATTAAGGGCGTACTCATGGACAAGGCCACCGGCGAAAAGCTGCTGGTGGATGGCAAAGAGGTCACCGCCACAACGGAATTTACCCCCGATGAGCCCTCCGGCACCGTGAATGTGCCCTTTACCTTTGACGCTTCCGGCCTGCAGGGCAAGAACGTGGTGGTGTTTGAGACGCTTTACCATCGGGACATCGAACTGGCTGTCCATGCAGACATTGAAGATGCGGACCAGACTGTTTCCTTTGGCGCCCCGGAGCTGAAGACCACAGCGACAATCGGCGGCAAGAAAGAGGCCGCACCCTCCAAGGAGCTTGTGCTGGAGGACGTGGTGGCCTATAAGGGCCTGACCCCGGGCAAGGAGTACACCGTGAAGGGCGTACTGATGGACAAGTCCACAGGGAAGAAATTCCTGGTGGGCGATAAGGAAGTCACAGCAGAAGCCACGTTTACCCCGGAGAAGCCGGATGGTGAGGTCAACGTCACCTTCAAGTTTGACGGCAGCGCCATCAAGAAGAAAACGGGGCTGGTAGTCTTTGAGACGCTCTGTCTGGGCGAGACGGAAATCGCAGCTCATGCTGACCTGGAGGACAAAGGCCAGACCGTGACCATCGCGCCTCCGACCGGGGACACGGATATCCCCAAAACAGGAGACACCCGGAATATCCTTTTGCCCATGCTCTCACTGGGCGGGGCGGTTGCCGGCCTCGTAGGACTGGCTCTGGTTCGGCGCAGAAAAACGAGGCTCTCCCAGACTGGCTCAGAAAGTGATGATGACTAAATAACAATGCTTTTTGAGCATGACAATATAATAGAAATGCTGAAAAAGCATCCTTTCTCTTGACTCCATATCCTGGGCGTGATATAATATAAATGTAAAATCGTATGCGTTCAGGCTCTCGGTTGGATAGCGTACCGGGACGGGTCAGAGAGTGGCTCACAATAGCGCAGCGTCGGCGGGGCGACCCGCTGGTTTGAAGACAAGGCCGGAAGGCTGCATAGAACACGATGGGTCATTTGCTATCCAGATGGCTCCGTGTTCTTTGCGGGCTTCCGGCTTTTTTATTTTCATTTTTGGTTTTAGAAAGGGTTTTCACTATGAAAAAGAATAAAAAATTACATAAATCCAAGCAACAGATGCGCTGCCCGTACTGCGGCAGCCCCGTTGTTTTCCGCAGCGCCGATGGCATTTACCGGGAGAACAGCAAGGGGGCTATGCTATACGTATGCAGCCGCTACCCTGAGTGTAACGCCTATGTGCGTGCCCATCCCGGCTCTAACCAGCCCATGGGCAGCCTGGCTGACCCGGAACTGCGCACCCTGCGGCGCAGGGCCCACTATTATTTCGACCAGCTTCATAAATCCGGGCGCATGAGCCGGTCTGACGCCTACCGCTGGCTGGCGGACAAAATGCGGACGCCGTTGAAGGATGCGCACATTGGGAATTTACGGGAGTATTACTGCAGGCAGGTGATTGAAGAGAGCAGGCGGGTCTTAGGCCCGCAAGTTAAGGAGAAGCCGGAGAGGAGGGGCGCGTCATGAAGTTGACGAAGGAGCAGCAGAAAAAAGTGGAGGAGAATATGGGCTTGGTGTACAAGGTGCTGGGGGACAAGCTGGGCGGCCAGCAGGCTGTAGGCTGCCACACCCGGGAGGATCTGTTCCAGATCGGGTGCATTGGGCTGTGCAAGGCCGTGGCCACGGATAAGGGCGGCACGTTTTCTACATACGCTTACAAGCTGATCTGGCATGAGATTTGCGATGCTCTGAATTATGCCAATCGGCGGCGGGTGGAGATCGTACAGGAAGAGCCATATGTGGAGGTATCTGTGCAGGCCGAAGAGAAGCTCACTGAACTGCGGCTGGATATGTTCTCTGTGATCGGGTCAGCCAGACGGACGGCCCCGCCCTCTACCATCAAGGGGCTGGATGCTATGCTGCTCATGGCCAGGGGCTATACCTGCCGGGAGATCGGCGAGAGGTTGGGGGCCAGCGACAACCTGGTGACCGCCTGGGTGTCGAAGGCGAGAAAGTACCTGAAGGGCCGGCCGCAGTCCGCAATAACGATGGAAGAGTACGTTGCGTAAATAGACGAAGGGTGCTGGAACCAGAGACGGTTTCAGCACCCTTTTTTACTTTGGAGGGATTCTTTTGAAGAAGTTATTAAAGAAGATGTGCGTTCCTGTGCTTGTGATGGGGGCGGTTTTTATCCTGTTCCAGTTTGTACTGTTCATTGGGTATGTACCCACGGAGTCCATGGAGCCGACGATCCATAAGGGAAGCTATATTGTGGGCACGAGGATATTGGGGGAGTTGAAGGTGGGAGATGTCATTGTGTTCCGGCATGAGGGGAGGCTGTTGGTGAAGAGGATTAAGGCGGTGGGTGGGGATATGGTCATCCATAAGGGGAAAAAGATGGTTGTGCCGGGGGGATGTTTTTATGTGGTGGGGGACAACCGGGAAGTGTCCAGTGATTCAAGGATTTGGGAAGAGCCATTTGTATCCTTAAAAAATGTTATAGCATTTATTTGATTTCTGAATTATCATTCCGCAAATTCAAAATAATTTTCTGTATGATTTTTCTCTGTTCAGCTCTTTCAAATCGGTTTAGGTAATGTGAGCCACATGTAAATGGGCTCATTTTTTTAGCAAAGTGGAGCTGTTCCCACTCCCGAGATGAATCCGTGGTGGCAATATACCAACCAGATCCTTGAGTTGGTTGAATAATCTGATTCTTCCGTTTCATCCTCCATAATGAATACCGGGCTGTAAAGCGGAAGGAAAAAAGATGGTCATTGAGTAGAGTATCAAGGTTAAAAGGGCGCCCAGTTTTCCAATATAATTGTAGAACACTGCGTTGGGAATTTGTTAAAAAAAACCTCATTGTAACACCTCAAAATCAACGGAAAAGAAACACCAAAACCGTGATTCACTTTATAATATTGCATAAACGAGATATTTCACCTTATTCAAGGCTTTTAAAATGTCTATCCATGCAAAAAATAAGGGTATTGTTATGGATGGGTGATGAAATGAAGAATTATGCAGCCTTTATCAGAAATCGAATTACTGAACTGCGCTTGAAAAAGGATGTTTCAGAATATCAGATGAGTTTAGATATCGGGAAAAACCGGAACTATATTCAAGGAATATCAGCAGGGAAATCGCTGCCATCTATGGAAGCCTTTATAAATATCTGTGACTACTGCGGCATCACACCCATGATGTTCTTCGATGATGAAAACGATTATCCTCAGTTAGTGCATCAGGCACTTTTTGAAATGCGTGACTTGGGTGAGGAGGATCTGAAGATGTTGATTGGGCTTATACGGAGACTTCATAAGAAGTAGAATAATATTATATTTAAGTCGGACGGCGCAGGAAGCCTTTATTCCTGCGCCGTCCTTTCGACATATTTTGCTTTTTTAGGGGAGATCGATCCAGTAGGGATCTTCCCAGCGTCCGCGTGTCTCATTCCAACGGCGATACTGATTGACGCCATTTAGAATCCGGAATTTTGTCACAATGACATCAGCATAAGGTACTATACCCATAAAAACCTCCAAATAGTTTACTGCTCTCGTATTTCAAATCCCGCATCAATGAGTAAAGCTGCGGAGTTCCGTTCCACTATATCAATCAACTGGTTATTTCTAACTAAGGAAAAAGTCCCATCGACATTTTCAACCAAATAAGTGTCATCTGCTGTGTACTCTTCAAAAACTCCGTTCTCTGTAACCTCTTCAATTTCCTCCTTAGGTGCCTCATAGCGCGGCTGAATCACAAAGGAATAAGAGAACACCATGAGCACCGCCATGATGATACTGGTAACAACCAAGGCTAAGGCAGACAACTTGGGCTTATGTTCATAGTTCAGTATGGCGTCTGCACGCTGCAGCAGGTTTTTCTCCTTGTTATGCGCCAGTTCCGCTATAGCAAACATGGAAAAGTCAGGTGCATCTTTTTTGTCAGCAAAACAGATAGTCTTTTCCATTGTACGCAAATAACTAACTCGATCTTCCAATTCCCTCTTGCTAGCTATGGATAAATCGCATTTCAGTTCCAGTGTTTGGTTTAAGTCATGCTTGAGCAGATAGACAAGCGGGTTCCACCAAAAAGCACTCCGCAATAGTTCTACTAAAAGTTTTACCCAAATGTCATGGTTTTTCCAATGAGTAAATTCATGCTCCAATGCGTTGCTGAAATCCTCGCTGGAATATGGATAAGCAGGAAACAGTACGATGGGTTGGAAAAAACCGGTCACAGCGGGTGATTGCACAACATTGGTCACATAGATGGTGAATTTTGGTATATGCAACCGTGATGCAGCTTCCTGCGCTTCTGCAAAAGGTTCGTCATCCTCCTCGACTGGGACAAAGGATGCCAAAAGACGCCTGAATCTTCCATATGTCCTAAGAAAACGAACAAGGAAAAATAGAGTGCCAAGACCCCACAGTATACCAAGAATCAGGATTGGTGTGACAGCAAGCCCAGCCACTGGAGATTTTAAGAAATAATCCACCGAGTTAATTAGGTCAATTCCCGTAACAACATGGGTAAACGACAACATCTCAAGAGGAAAGAAGCAGCGAAGAAGGGCACAGACAATCACACAGACCAGCGGCCAGACACCAAAACACACAACCAAGCGTCGGCTCCTGCGGCACAACCATAGCAATAGAAAAAATAGGCTGCTCCACAGCACGGCCATCGAAAAAGAGTAAATCGAAAAGGTCACTCCTCATCGCTCCCTTTGTTTTCTTCCCGTTTCTTCTTAATGAGCTTCTCGATTCCAACCAGCACTGGTTCTGTACCAGCGTCAGGAGAAAGCTCCATCAAAGCAGCGAGGATTTCCGGGATGTCCGTAGCCTGATAATCCTGCGTAGTATGCACCTGCAGGGCCAAAAATTCATTGCGGGAAACGGTAGGCGCATACCGCCGCGCGTTTTTCCGGCCCATGCCTAGGTTATCCACTGGGACAAGATACTCTTTTGCGATTAGCTCGTTGATAAGGATGTGGAAAGAGTTTTTTGCAAACAACGGATTTTCTTCATCTTCCATAGCTTTTTCCAGAATCTCTTGCTTATTAAGAGGACGTGGAGAGTTCCATAGGATTTGCAAGAGAGCCAGTTCGGAAGAAGTAACAGAGGAACTGGGGCGCTTTGGCATAATTTTTTAACACCTCCTCAATTGAAAAATTTGTGGAATTGAAAATGAGCAGGGAGAACACAGACTACCTGTAATTCATCTCAAAAGTTAAGGAAACAGAGTTTTCCACGCCATCGTATAGGATACAATTCCTCTCACTCTCATATTCAAAAAATATTATACTGTTTTTCGAGCCTTATGTCAACACTACATGATAAAAAATTTTGAATGGGATTTTTCGAGATAGAACAAAATATTTTTTCTATCTTGTATGTTGACAAAATAGATGTAACGTGATAATATTATCACAAATAGAACCCGCAAAAAACTGGATGGAATATTCCAGAGAAGGCGCGTACTACCTTTAGATTTTGATAGGAGGTTGTGAAAATGTGCCCCCAAAAGGCAGTTTCTTTACTAATGGCATTTCTTGTTTTGGTTGCTGTGCTTTGTTCATGCAGCCAGGAGCAGAAACCCAAGTCAGATGAACAGTCAGGAACCAGTTCTGTATCCCTTTCTCAGGCAGAAAATGACACGGAAGAAAGTCCTGTTCCGGATACAAAGGACGCGAAACAAAAACTGACTTTCCTCACAACCTTTGAACACAACTATGCCGGCCTGAAGCCCTGGGTGGAAGATTTCGCACGGCTGAACCCGGGTGTGGAGACAGAAATTGAATATGGACTGGATTCTCTCTCATCGGAAAGTCAGTGGGATAATTACCGTACCCGTTGGACAACGGAGGTTATGAGTGGGGAAGCCCCGGACATTCTCCTAGATGAAGGATACATAAATCCCGCCCAATACGAGCAGAGCGGCCTAATGTATGACATCTATGAATGGATGGACAAAGACCCGGATTTTCAGGACACGGATTATTTCCACAACCTGTTTGAAGCCTTTGAGGTCAACGGTCACCTCTATACCTTACCGGTGACGTATTACTTTCAGTTCGTGTATCTCAATGACGCCTTACTACAAGCCTCGGGCAAGCAGCTGAACCAGTGGGACAAAATCAACTATAGGGATATCATGGAAATCTACCACAGCGTGGAGAAGCAGGGGCTACTGGCAGAAGACTTCACGCTGGAATACATGGATACGCAGCCCGCTTACAGTATGTTTTTGAACACCGAACTGGTGGATTATGTAAGCTTGGAAGATCGTTCTACCACATTGGAGTCGCCTGAGTTTATCGAATACCTAACTGCAACCAAGGATATCCCAACTAAGCGCAAGGCTTCCGACGGCTTGGCTATGGTCGGCGGGCGGGCCCAGTACATGATGAAAGAATTTGCCAAATCCAATGCGGAGGGGAACACATCGTTGATGATGGATTTAAACATTTCCTTGGACGGCTGGATTGACCACATGGACGAGTTGGTGCCAGGCTGCGCTGGGCCCTTTGTCCTCACGTCAGTGCAGGGTACGCAGTCCTTCTATCCAGAACTGAAAGTCTGTGTGCCCACCAGTTGTAAAAACCCGGAACTGGCCTGGAAGTTTTTGAAATTCATGATTGCCCCGCCAGAGGTGCCCGCCTATGGCCAGCGTTGGTTCCCAGAAGGTAGTGTGGATTTGAGCAAGACCTTCCCAGTGACAAATCGTGAAAATTTCCGAACCTTTGCGAAGCTCTACTCGCAGGGTGCCAACTATGTGCAAGAAACCGGCGGTGCTCCCTGGCCGGAGGATTTCGATCTGATATCCGCCGACTGCCCCGTCACCGACGAACTGCTGAATAAGTTGGAGATCATCATCGAGGGCATCACCAAAACCACCGACCGCTTCGGTCCTTTGCGGGATTTGATGCTACCTGAGCTTCAGGAGTATTACGAAACGGACACTGTGACTGCGGAACAGTGCGCGAAGCGGCTCCAAGAGATTGCGGATTTGTATTTGCAGGAATAATTTGCGCAGCAGAGAGTATTCTAAGTAGCAATTTGTCGAAATTCTGGCTCCTGCTCAAAGATATAAAATGGAAAGACTTTCTTGAATTTTGCAGCCAGCTATTTCCACATAAAGATTTCTGAAATTACATTTAGTAATGAAAGGATTGATTGTATGAAAAAAGCACTGATTTCCCAGAGAAAAGGTGATTCCATGAAAACGTACATGGACTTAAGATGGGTAGCATGTACATGTTCCTGCCTGAACATGTGTTATTGCACCTGCGGCGTATCGCAGGAAAGTGCGCATAACGGTCATGTTTCAGCTACTCTAACCCCTGCTTCTGGTTCAAATCCATCTTCAGAAGTGCAGGCCAGATTCTAAAATCGTTTCGTAATATGGCAGCGAGATTAGCATGATTTAGTTATACTCAAGTTGTATGTGGTTAATTATGGCTGGCCGTGATTTACAAAGTAGTATAATTAGAAAGTGAAAAGCTCGCGTGGAATCTTGAGGTGTGTTTTCAGATGCGATTTGTTGAAATGTATGTATAATTCAGACAATCTCTAATCAGATTTTCACACCAGGTTTTACATGTCAGTTACGAAGGAAGCTGGTTGCGAACGGATTGCAACCAGCTTCTCCATATATATTTTACCAGGAGATGTTTGTCCATGCCTTATATTCAATTTGAACTTCCTATAGGAGAATATGTTTACGAGCGAAATCAAAATAAGGTATACACTATATCCAAGTTTGGTTATGAGCAAGGCAGTATTCAAAGCGATAATGACATGCAGACTTGGCTTGAAAGAAGAAATATAGATACATCCAACAGTATCGAGACTATTGAAAATCCTGAGACTGATGAACTAGACAAACTTCTGCAAACAGATGTAGCATTCATCACTCTTCAGGTTACACAAAATTGCAATTTACGGTGCAGCTATTGTGCATATTCTGGCGCGTACTATAATAGAACCCATAATAAAAAGACGATGTCCTTCGCGGTCGCCAAAAAGGCGGTTGATTTTCTTCTCAGTCATTCAACTGCATCTGATGACATTTCTGTAGGCTTTTATGGCGGAGAACCGTTGTTGGAATTTGGATTGATAAAAGAGGTTGTTGCGTATACTGAATCTGTTTGTTGGGGAAAAAATGTTTCATATGCCATAACAACAAATGCCACACTTTTAAAAGGCGAAATCTTAGATTTTCTGGTTGAAAAAAATTTCAAGGTCATGATTAGTCTGGATGGACCAAAAGAAGTACATGACCAGAACCGTGTTTTTTCTGACGGACGCGGTTCCTATGATATTGTTATGCGCAACATAGCAAATATAAAAAAGCTGTATCCCATATTTTATAAGCAGGTGATGACTAACACGGTATTAAGTCCAGATGAAGATTATCAGTGTGTGCAACGCTATTTTGATACAGATGCCGTTGTGTCCGAACTTAACTCTCGGCTCTCATTGATTTCCACCCAAGACATAAAAGAGGAAATAAACTATCCAGACCGATTATACATAACCCAAAATGAGGAACTTGTAAAGGTGATGCTCTACATGCTGGGGAAACTGGATAAAAGATTGGTTTCCAAAATATACCTGTCTCTTGCTGACAAAATCTGTGAGTCATATGAATCTTTGAAATTGAAAGGGACTGTTTCAAAATGTGCACATCCAGGTGGGCCCTGCACACCTGCTAAGCACAGACTATTTATAGATGTTGATGGTAATTTCTATCCATGTGAGCGAGTGTCAGAATGCCCTCGAACGGAAATTGGAAATCTTGAGACGGGTTTTGACGTTCAACAAATTAAGGACTGTATGAATGTCGGAAAATTAACTGAAACTGCTTGTAAGAACTGCTGGGCTTTCCTGCACTGTAACCAGTGTATTGCAAGTTGTCTTGACAGAAATGTTTTTTCCTCTGGGAAAAGGCTGCAGGAATGCAATAGGTCTCGTGCAGGAGCATTAGATAATATAAAAAATGTTGTTTTTTTACAACACTATGGATTTGACTTTGAAAGGTGGTATATCAAATGAGCAGAATGCTTATTTATCCGGCTGATAGAAGGTGCCTTCCCCTTTTGGAGTTCAAAAATGCGCTGAATGTTGAAGATTTATATTTGGCTACACCTGTTGGCACAGAGTTAAACAGCCCGCTTTTTTCTTCCAGATGTGCTTATGGTGATGACTTGCCTCGAATTACTGTTATACATGATAAATATCCTACCCAACCAGTAGAATATGTCTTGCTGTTCTATAATCTATCAGTTTCAAAAGAAGATTATCAACGCATAATTGATGTTTATCTAGCACAAGGAAGTCAAATTTACTTATCAGAGGATATGCCGAAAGATTTATTGTCCCATAACGTAAAGTATATGAGTTCTACAAGCAGCGATTGTGTTGATTTAGAAAAATTCCCATTTGATAGAATTTTTCCCATTTCCACACCTACATTGGCGATTGTAGGTGCTGGCGTGAATTGCAGCAAGTTTGATCTGTTGACAGCGCTTACTATATTTTTTAATAAAGAGGGTTACAAGGTGATGAGCCTTTCTGGTTCAGAACTTTCGTGCTTCTGGAACATAATGCTACTTCCTGGTTTTCTATACGAAAACATCTCTCTAGAGAATAAAACCCTTATGTTTAACCATTATCTTTATGACATGGTGTTAAGAGAAAAACCAGATATAGTCATGATTGATGTTCCTGGAGGTGTTACAGCAATCAATCCATACGAGTATAAGTATGCAGGAGAAATAGCTCAAGTGATCACAGGTGCAATCGAGGTTGACTTGGGGATATATAGCGTATATGCCCATTCGTATTCAAAAGAGTTTTTTGAAATTCTGACTGCACAATGCAAATATAAGTGTGGCTTTGAACCGTATTTGTTCCATATAGCAAATACAGATTTCCGCGTTGATCCAGATTCTAAAAAAACTGTTTTCAGATCTGCAAAAAAAGAATTTGTTGCAGAAGAACTCATAAAGGCCAGAAAGACCATGACAGAACGAGTTTTTTCGCTTTTTGATGAAAAAACACCTGGACAAATACTAGAACAAATATATTCTTTTTTTACGGGAGCTTAGCTATATGGATAGGGAAATGATTCAAAACGAAATTCAGCACTTGCTCATGTATTGCCAGGGGACTATTGATAATGAAAATGAAAATTTCTTTTCTCCTTCCACGGGCTTTTCAGGGAGGGATATTGTATTTGTTTTACTTGAGTTTCAAAAAAAACATCCGTACGATTTGAATTTAGTGATTGAGCACATAGAAGGCTTTACTCTTCGTTCTATCGTCGATGCTTTGTATTTGGTGCTATCAGGGGAGTAGCTAATGCTTCATATGGAACATATGAGGCAAGTTATGTTGACAATCGCGCTCTGGAACAGCCATCTTGTAATGGTGATTGCTAAATTCGGATAAGCTTTCTAAAATATAAGCCAGAAGGAGAACCTTATGAAAAGAGGCAAGATTGCCCCTCATATGCAACGTATTTTTTCCTATCTTAAACCCTTCAAAAGGGAATTCCTGCTGGTTGGCCTGACCATGCTGATTTCTGTTACCGTGGGTTTCCTTCAGCCGCTGGTCATCCAGTCCATCACAGACAATGGTATGCTTCAGCAAAATATGAGGGTGATTGTCCGCTCGGTACTGGCACTGGCTGGTCTTGTTATAGTGAACCAGGCCATTGACCTGTGGCAGACCCGCATCTTTGCTGACGTACATAACAAGTCCTACTATCTGGTGTTCCACCAAGTTTTTGAGAAACTCCTTCACTTGAAAAAATCTTATTTTGAGGACAAGAACAATACAGAAATCCTGAGTTTCCTGCAAATGGATGTGTCGCAGGTTTCCTCCATTACAGACCGCTACATGGTTATGAGCGCCAGCTACATCTTCCGTATCATCAGCGGCTTGGTCGGTCTGTTTGTGATAAGCTGGAAGCTGGCCCTGGTGGTATTGGCCATGGTGCCCGTGAAGTTCTTTCTTGTGAAAGGCATGTCCAAGCGCCGGGAAAAGGCCATGGATGAGATGATCGAATCCAGCAGGGACTTTTCCCGGTGGTTTGGAGATAACCTGAATGGCGTTGACGAAATAAAGCTATGGAACCTATTCCAGTCTAGGGAAAAAATTTTTGCGGAGAAGCAGCGGGAACTTCTGAAATTAGAGAAGAAGGGCACGATGATCGATGGCTGGAACAGCTTCTGGGAAGTGTTGCTGGAGTGGTCAGTAACCATTGTGCTATACCTGCTGGGCGGCTGGCTCATCTGTACGGGCAGCTTGACCATAGGCGCGGTGTTTGCGTTTTCCAGCTATTCCGGCTATGTGACCGGGCCTGTGTCCGCACTTATCAATTTGAAAATGTACTTTGCCCGCATCATGCCTTCGGCTCGCAGGCTGTTCCAGTTTCTCGACATGGAAACAGAGCCAGATGCTGGTAAAAAGACTACTGATAATGAGCCGCTAAAATTGGAGTTTCGGGATGTGGCGTTCTGTTATGAGGAAAACCGTCCTATCCTGCAAGGCGTGAATTTCACAGTGGAACCTGGTGAAAAAGTCGCCATTATCGGCCAGAATGGCAGCGGAAAATCAACCATCCTTAACATACTTCTGCGATTCTACCAGCCCGACGCCGGACAAGTGCTGGCGGACGGGATAGATGTGAATTGCCTGTCTCTGGAGGATTATCGCAGCCTATTTTCCGTGGTCAGCCAGGAGCCTTACCTATTTTTAGGCAACATTTTGGAAAACACAGATTTAACCGGAGAGGCCACTGAGGAACAATTGTGTGCTGCCTTAAAAGATAGTGGCGTGGCAAGCTACATAACCCGTATGCCCGATGGGGAAAAGACCCAGATTGGCCGCAACGGGGCAAAGCTCTCTGGCGGTGAAAAGCAGAAACTGGCGGTGGCCCGCGCCTTGCTGAAAGATGCGTCGGTGGTAATTTTAGATGAAGCTACCTCTGGGTTTGACGTGGAATCGGACGCCTATCTGCATGACATCATCGTGAACCAGATGCAGGAAAAATCTGTAATCATGATTACCCATCACTATAATAATTTGGAGGGGATGGACAGGGTGTATCGGTTAGAGGATGGCGTGCTATCGGAAGTCCACGAAATGGGAGAGGGGGTCAATTTCGATGAGGAAGAAAAATAGTGCCTTTTGGCTCTTTCTTCTGCCCAGCCTGCTGGGGGTGCTGCTGTTCTACGCCATCCCCTTCCTGTTCTCCCTGTACTACGCTTTGGTAGACAACATGGGAGCCCAGAAATTCGTAGGCACGCAGAACTTTATCGACACCCTGACAAATTCCCTGTTCCAATCTGCGGCACGAAATACAATCGTTTTTATTATACTTTCTGTCCCCTTGAGCATGGCCCTTTCCCTGTTTTTATCCCTGTGCCTGCAGGGCATGAAAAAGGGCCGCGCCCCTGCCACCATGCTGATGCTCTTGCCCCTGGTAGTGCCCTCGGGCACAATCGTGTACTTCTGGAAGGTGCTTTTTGACGCCAATGGGTTAGTCCAAAAATGCCTGCTGCAAATGGGCTTCCAGCACGAGGTAGTGGCCCAGAACGGCTGGGCCATGGGCGTCCTGGTGGTGGTCTTCCTGTGGAAGAACGTGAGCTACAACATCGTGCTGTTCTGGTCGGGACTGAACTGGATCCCCAAGACTTATTATGAACAGATGGCCCTGGAGGGGGCGGGCAGGTGGAAACAATTCACCAACGTGACCTGGATCTATCTTTCGCCCACTACCTTTGTTGTGCTGCTCATGAGCATCGTAAACTCCTTCAAGGTGTTCAAGGAGGTCTACATGCTCTACGGCGCATACCCCAGCCCGGACATCTATATGCTCCAGCATTACATGAATAACCAGTTTTTGTCACTAAATATGCAAAAATTATCCAGCGCGGCGTACATCTTATTCTTGGTGATTGGGATTGTACTCCTAATTGTATTCTATGCACAAAAACGCGTCACGGACGCCTACCAGTAAGGAGGGGGTTTTGTGAAAAGCAGACATATCCCCTCCATGATCTGCATCATGGTCTCGGCGGCTGTGGCCGTGTTCCCTATCGTGTTCATCTTCGCTAATTCCTTCATGGGCGGCGGGGAAATCGTCAGCCGCTACTCGTCAGAAATCATGGAATCCAACGCCGGGGACTTCACCTCCCACGGCATCCATTTCGTGCAGTTTGGGCTGCTACCGGAAACATTTACGCTGGATCAATACAGGCAGCTCCTGCTGGAAAGCCCCGGCTATCTGCGCATGTTCTGGAACTCGGTGCTGCTGGTGGTGCCGGTGCTCATCGGCCAGTGCGTCATCGCGCCGCTGGCGGCCTACGCCTTCGAGAACATCAAGTGGAAATATAAAGAAGCTATCTTTTTTATGTACATCATCGTCATGCTCATGCCCACGCAGATTTTGCTGGTGCCAAACTTCATCGTGGCGGGCTGGCTCAACATCCGCGAAAGCTATCTGGCCATCATCCTGCCGGCGCTGTTCCACCCGCTGGGAGTGTTCCTCATCCGGCAGCAGCTGAAAAACTTCCCGAAAGAGTGCCTGGAGGCCGCTGTCCTGGACGGGGCCGGGCCCTGGCGCACCTACTGGTACATCGTGCGGCCCAACTTGAAATCAGTGGTGGCGGCGCTGGTGGTGCTGCTGTTTGCGGACAACTGGAACATCGTGGACCAGGCGGTTGTTTTTATCAAAAACACCTTCGATAATCCCCTGTCCGTGTACCTGGGCAACGTGGTGACAGGCGACCCGGGCATGTTCTTCGCCGTGTCGGTGTTCTACCTGATACCGGCGCTGCTGGTGTTCCTTTTGGGGCAGGACTATCTCACGGAGGGCATCGCGCTGTCCAGCGTGAAATCTTAAAGGAGGGGCTTCATGGTAAGGAAGGGCAGGCACCATGCGGTGCAGGTGGAACGGGAGCCGTCCATGAAAACCTCCCGGGTCGTATATCTGTGTATTACGGCGATATATTTTCTTGTGGTGGTAGGGGCCACGGTTTACAGCCTCACCGCTTACCAGGAGCAGCTTCCCCAGGTGGAGCTGATAAATCCGGAGGGTGGGCTGCTGCCCCCGGAATGCCTTTCAGAGGGGCCGGATGGGAAAATACTGAACACGGTGGAGCGCCAGGACGGCCCCTGGGGCAAACGGTATGTTATCAAGCAAATGACGGTTTATTCATATCAGGAGCGGCCAGATGGAGAGCTCTTTGTCTATGAGGCTCTAAGCAACGAAAACCCAGTGGTACGCAGTACTACAGCAGATTTCTTGTGGGATGGCATGGAAGTCCGGATTTTGTGAGAAGGAGAAAGATATGGCAGGTTTGCAGCTAAAAAATATGAAGAAGATTTATCCGCACAGTGCCAATACTCGCAAAGGGACAGAGAAGAAGACAAACCTTCAGATCACCGATGAGGGTGTTGTGGCGGTGCAGGAGTTCAATCTTGATATTGCCGACAAGGAGTTTATCGTGCTGGTAGGCCCATCGGGCTGCGGCAAGACCACCACTCTGCGCATGGTGGCCGGGCTGGAAGAGATCACCGCAGGAGAATTGTATATCGACGGCAAGCTCATGAACAACGTGGAGCCCAAAGACCGGGACATCTCCATGGTGTTCCAGAGCTACGCCTTGTACCCGCACCTGAAGGTCTGGGAAAACATCGGCTTCCCCCTAAAGCTGCGGAAAATGGACAAGAAAAGCATCCAGAAGCGGGTAAAGGAGGTGGCGCGGATACTGGGCCTGACGGAATATCTGGACCGCAAGCCCAAGGAGCTTTCCGGCGGGCAGAAGCAGCGGGTGGCTATCGGCCGGGCCATTGTGCGGGAGCCAAAGGTACTCTTGATGGACGAACCTCTTTCGAACCTGGACGCGAAGCTGCGCAACCACATGCGCACGGAGATTATAAAACTTAGACAAAAAATTAATACGACTTTTATCTATGTTACCCACGATCAGACGGAGGCCATGACCCTGGGCGACCGCATCGTCATTATGAAGGACGGGTTCATCCAGCAGATCGGTACGCCCCAGGCGGTCTTCGACCACCCGGCGAATCTGTTTGTGGCGGGGTTCATTGGTACGCCGCAGATGAACTTTTTCGACGGCGAATTGCTCCACGACGAGGGCGGCTACCGCATCACAGTGGAGGGCCAGCCCATGGCGCTGCCCCTGGAGAAGCAGAACCGCCTGGCGGCCGGGAGCGTGCAGCCCCAGAAGATCACCGTGGGCGTGCGGCCTGACTACTTGTACCCCGCCGAGGACGGGAAAGGGCTTGCCGCCAAAGTGGACGTGACGGAAATGATGGGCAGCGAGGTGCATGTACACTGCTCGGTGGGCGGGAAGGAAGCTGTGCTCATTGTGCCTACTGTGAATAAGGATGGCCGGCACTTCCAGCCGCCTGGGGTGAGGGAACAAATCTCCATTGGGTTTAGCGCCCAGCTGTGCCATTTATTTGGTGAGGATGAGCGGAACTTAGTGGAGTAAACACACGTTGCTCATCCTGATGGAAATAGACCAGTCCATAGATTCCCTTAATTTCAAAACAATTCACATATGGTGTCAACACAAGCATCCACTGTAGTGCTTGTGAGGACATATAGGCCGAACCAACTCTTATTCAGCGGCCACACACCCATTCCAACCTTTTATCTGGATTTGCCGCCCAGATGGTTCTTTGTGATGGGGCAAAGAAACAGCTTTCTGCTGTTCTCCGAAGAATTCCAGAACTTTGTATACACAGTACTTTCTTTAACTCTTTTGTGCTCCTTAAATGATTTTGCAAAAAAGGAAAGGAATAATTGTATATACAGTTTTAGGCACGACATAGGGGGCTGCTGATGCAGTCGCTCTAAATATCTAACGTAGGAGGCCGAATTATATGGCTAAGAAGAAGTTAGGTAAATCCCAGCGCGAAGGTATGCTCAATACGTTCATTGAGGCCCGGTGCGCCTGCGGTTCTTGCAGGTGTACAGTCTGCGGCGGATGCAGCCACTCGAATGATGGCGAAATGCGGATGAACGGGCAAACGAGCAACTCTTATAGTATCCTCACGGGATACTTCAACACACTGGGCGCCATGTAAATATTCAATAGGAGAGGCTGGGTGGAGCAACAATCAGCCCAGCCATTCTTTTATTATCGGAGGAAAAATATGAGGCGGAATAGATGCAAATTTCGAATCGGTTGTCTGTTGATGGCTATGTTCTTTTGTGTAAGCCTTTCTGCTTGTCAAAACGACCAAGATGACAAATTCGATGCCATCGTAAGCGCTCAAAAGGCAGCTAACGAGCAGGCCCAGTCATTCCCAAGCACAGCGCAAAAATCGGAAGAAACACCTTCCCAGGCACCCGAGGCAGAAAAAAAGCAGCTCAGCGGCGAGCTGCGGATATCCCTGCCCATGCGGGATGCAGGACTTGTGCAGCGGTCGAAAGAATTTAAAGAGCTGTATCCCGATGTGAAAATCACCTTCGATTGTATCGTGGACGACATCAGTGCTGGTATCCCTGGCGATTATACGACGCGGTATATCCAGAAAACGGTGACCGAGTTGTCTGGAGGCGATGCCGCGGACATCGTTGACCTAGGGTTTGTATCTTTCTATAAATATGGGGCCACTGGGCTTTTCGAGGATTTGAATGTGTTGATGGCGGAAGACCCGGCGTTTGACCGGGAAGACCTGTACACGAACATTCTGGATGCTTTGGAGGACAAGGAGGGGAAACTGTACGCCCTGCCGGCTACTTTCCGATTTAATGTGATGATCTTAAATGATTACATTATGTATGAGCTGGATATGGATGTGGAAGAAGCCTTCAAAGAGGGGGCCGATTACCGGGACTTAATCGACCTGTACTGGCAAGCGGTAGACGCTGGTGCAATCAGGCCCGGTGATAAAGCGGGAGGATGTTTTTTTGCGGCCGGGCAAAACAAAAACTTCTTTGAGGGGTATGTTTTCCCCCGGTTCTTAGACGAGAAGGCCGGGGAAGCCCATTTTGAAACCCCGGAATTTATAGAATACTTAAAAATGACAGATGGGCTGCCTTTTGAAAAAACTGTTGCGCAAGGGGGAACCTATCCATACGATTGGCCGAATTTTGGGACAGACGATTACTTTTGCCAGCAGCTTCCGGCTATGCCCACGCATTTGGGGAATATTGAACACAATTCGCTGGCTGGCAGTACGGGGGCCATTTTTTATAAGGGGCGCGATGGGGATATCCCCTTTACGGCGGCCAGTTTGCTGGCTATACCGAAAGGCGCGGATAAGGAGCTGGCTTGGGAGTTCCTGAAGTTTGTGATAGAGGAAAAGGAATTTCCGGAGGATCTGGATATCTATAACCCAAATATCATGCTACAGTATTTTGGCCCCTATAATTACGCGGTGCCCATCAACCGCAACAATTATCAAAAGCTTTATGGGGCGGCTTTTTCCCCCAACCTGGCTGAAAAATTTGATGCGTACCAGCAGACATTGAACCGGCGCGTGGGCAACAGCACAGAGCTAATGGAAAACCTGCAGGATATTCTTATCAGCTACTATGACAACCACATAATCAGTGCCGAGGAGTGCGCCAAACAGCTGCAGGAACGGGCGTGGATATATCTGAACGAATAAAGAGAAGCCGTTGCACGCTTGTTTGATTTATAGACAAAGGAGATGAAACCATGTCGTATATTGTTTTTGACACGCCTGGGCCGCATGCATTCGTGTATGACCGGGAAACAAACCGGGTGATCTATATCTCGCACGCGGATGCAGAGAGTTTGCATCAGGCCCTGGAAACAGGGGAAACAAATCCCACGCTGCAGAAATATCAACAAAAAGGGATATGTTGTCCCAGCATTTTGAAGGACATAGAACACCCCACTGTCCCCATGATGGAAGAGATCGCCAGCAGCCAGTTAGAAGACCTTTTACTGCAAGTCACACAGAACTGCAACCTGCGCTGTGAATATTGTACATATTCAGGCAAGTATTATAACCGTACCCATTCCTCTAAGCATATGAGTTTTGAGGTTGCCAGCCGGTCTGTAGATTTCTTTATGGAGCGGGCCAAGGATAAAAATTCAGTTGTCATTGGCTTCTATGGCGGAGAACCTCTATTGGAGTTTGAGCTTATAAAGAGGGTTGTAAGTTATGTAGAGGAAAACTACGGTGAGAAAAAGGTTTCTTATGGAATGACCACAAACGGGACTCTTTTGACAGAAGATATCGTGCGCTTTTTGATAGAAAAGCACTTCAATATCATCATTAGCCTTGACGGCCCAAAAGACCAGCACGACAAATACCGGCGCTTTGTTTCTGGGAAGGGCTCCTTTGACGTGGTGATGGAAAACATGCAGCGCATCCGAACCCGACATCCGGTGTTTTACCAAAATCTCCGCACAAATACAGTCGTTACACCGGATAAAGACATGGAGGCTTTAGAGGCTTTTTTGAACAAGGACGAACAACTGGAAGGGATGACCCCCGGTATTTCGATGCTTAATGACAGTGGGAATAAAGAAGAGTTTGCTTTTGGCCCAGAAAACCGCGTGGTTAACGAAAGAGAACGGGCAAAGCTGATGCTTTACTTATTAGACCAACTTGAAGAGGAACAGGTAGCTAAGACACATAGGCGCTACTTGGATGACTTGATTTTCCTCTGCAAAACGAACCAGTCGATTGGAAAAATGACAGAGACAGCCCATCATGCAGGCCCGTGTACGGTAGGCGTCCGGAAAACATTTGTGGACGTACAAGGGAATATATATCCCTGCGAGAAAGTTGGCGAAGTTCCAGCCATGCGGCTTGGAAATGTCTTTGAAGGGTTTGATTTGGATCAGGTCAAGCGGCTGACCAATATAGGGGCGTTGACTGAGACGGAGTGCAAGGACTGCTGGGCACTGCACCATTGCACCATCTGCTTAAGCCGTTGTATAGAAAAAGATGTTATGTCCCGCAAGGCCAAGCTGCGCCATTGTGCGGAGAGTAAAGCAGAAGCACTTACAAAAATGCGAGATCTTTGCTTTTTACAGTTGGAAGGGTTGGATTTTGAAAAATTGAGAAGCCTTCAGATGGCTAAATGATGGAGGATGGATATGAAACTGCTTGTTTACCCCATGAACAAATCCTTGGCACCTTTGGGACGATATGCAGACATGGTGACGGATTATGACCAGGTGATCCCAGTGGCCCCCAGGAGTTTCGGCTATGGAACCGGCGATATGGCCGTTGTAGATGGTGGAATGGAAAGCGGGGTTAATATCACATATGACTTGAAAGCCGCTTTGGAGGCATGTGATGCTGCTTTCTTAGATTACTGTCCTACTGCTAATTTGGATGGAAAACAATATATGGATGTGATCCAAAGTTTGGTAAATACCGGAAGACGAGTATCGATTTCAGATGACTTACAGGATTTTCTGGTACGCCATGGCTACGAGACGATAAAAAAGCTGCCCATAGAAATCCTTGAATATAACAAAAACAACATAGTTTTAAACGAAGAAAAACGGCTGTTGGACTTATCAGTACCTTGCATTTTTGTGTTCGGTTCTGGTGATCTCACAAACAAATTTGACATACAACTGGGACTGCGCAAGGCTTTTCAAAAAGCAGGGTATACCGTCATGCAGCTTGGTACCAAAAAGTACAGTTCACTTTTTGGCTTCGACCCATTGCCTAAATTCATTTTGGAGTCAGGGGATTCCCAGCAAAAGGTTTTGGATTTTAACCACTATGTCTATGAAAAAGCCAAATCTGACAATGCAGATGTGGTTATCATCGGCATCCCAGGGGGCATTATGCCCAACAATCCTTATCAGTTTACAGAGTTTGGGGAACCGGCTTTTCTCATAGGCAACGCGCTAAAGTCAGATATTTCCATCCTAAGCCTATACTGTGCCCCTTATCCCCAGGAAGTCTTGCAATATCTTCTTAACATATGTAAGTATCGTTTCGGTTCGCCCACCCACTATATAAGTCTGGCGTGCCAAGATATGATGGTTTCTCCCGAGACTTTGGAATTCCAAACGTTATCCATTCCAGTAAAACGTATAAATGACGACATTCTTCCCCAGGTCACTTGTCTGGGGGCCAAAGTATTTGCCGCAATGGACACGGAAGGTATGAACCATGTGGCAAAACAGATAATAGCTGAATTGAGTGAAAATATCTAGGGAGGGAAAAGGATGACAAAGGAAATGGTGCGGGAAAGTATACGGCAGCATCTAGCCGCCTGTAAGCCTACCCCTATTGAAGACGAAGGAGTTTCCATTTTCGGTGAACAACAAAAGTTTGAGGCGCGGGATCTGGTGTATCTTTGTCTGCAAATGAAAAGGCAGTATGGATGTGATTTGAACCCAATCGTTCAGCAGATTAAAACATGTTCCGTTCGTGAACTGACAGATGTGTTTTGGCCGGCGTTGCGTGAAAAGTCGGCATGATACATGAGAAAGAATGAAGAAATGGCTATAGCTGTGATCGACAACTGGATCTCCCCCACGAGCCTACATGAAAAAACTGGACGAAACATTCAGGCAATGCAGTTACAGGACGGAAAGTGCATCCCCCAAACAGATACAGGCAGTAGCAACTCACACGGCACCATCTGCGCCTCCATCCTGGTCGAAGCTTTGCCGGAACATATCCATCTCACAGGCTACTCCTGCCCCGGCGATGATGGACGGCCTTCGTTGGATGGGGTTTGCACGGCACTTGAAATCTGCCTGGAGAAACGGCCTGCATATATCAGTATGAGTATCGGCAGCGAAAACTGGCTGGAAACGGAAAAACTAGCTGAATTGACAAAAAAGCTTGCTGATGCGGGCACCTATATCTTTGCCGCCTGCGCCAACAAAGGGCATATCACTTTCCCGGCAGCATACCCGTGGGTGCTCGGCGTGCGCTACGAGGCTGGAATTTCTGGGCTTTATCGGGAGGAAAACTCGCCCATTGGGTGCAACATTGTCGTAGGCGATTTTTCTTCCTGCGTGCTGGACAAAATGGCCGAAGAAAATCCTTTCTTTGAGTGCCGCACTAATAGTATGGCTGCCCCGTATGCCCTGGGCAAAATAGTCTCAGAGGCGGTTTCTTTGTCTGACTTTCCACGATGGATAGGCCAGAAAACAGCAGAGATGCCGAAGGAACTGCCCATGCCTGTTGTGGTGGTCACTGGCACTGTGGGAAGAATGAAGGAACTACTAGCCTTGCTCCAGAAGGAAAGCTATCAGGCAGTGCTGCTCACAGACCGGGCAAAAACAGATTGGGTTGATATGGTTTTACATGTTGAGGCCGAGGACTTTGCGGCGTGGGTGAAGCCACTGGCAGAAGCCGGAATTTTGCTGCTGGACGTGTCGGGAGAGTTGGCAAAGTTGAAACATTTCAGCGACTATGATGTTGATTTGGGGCAAAAAGACACGAAAAAAGCCTACATAGAGATACTACAGTTTTTTGGAACTGCCGAGGAGAAAGGAGGATAAGTCAGATTACCCGGGTAGAGGCGACATTAACGCAACAAGGAGTGAACAAGTATTTTCCCTTCTCAACACTGCAGCAAACTGCGGCGCTGAAAAAGTGAATAAACTTGGTAAGCCTGCCTTAAAAACAAGCCTGCGACAGAGGGTTTCTGCACAGGCTTTTTGGTCTTACCAGGGCTTACCGCAAGGAGAAGTATCTAATGGTACAAAAGGCAGCGGCCTCACGCACAATGAGGCCGCTGCCTTTCTATATGTGAAGGAGGGTTGCCAAAAATCACTCCTGCACTGCCTGTATCATAGATTCCAATAGGTTCAGCACAAACCGCTGCTTTTCAGGGGGCAGCGCGGCAATCTGGCTCTGGAGCATACTGGCTTTTTGTGGTGCGGCGGCGTCCAGGTTGTCCATAAAGGCCGCGTCAGCAGACATGCCAAGCGCATTCAGTAATTTAAGGCATGTCTCCAATTTTGGTATCTTCCCGCCATTTTCAATCAGCCCTAAATAAGCAGAGGTTACACCTACGCGCTTTGCAAGCTCCGGACGCTCTATATCCTTTTCCTCCCGAAACTGTTTGATCCTCTCTCCAAACTTTTCAAGCCGCAAAGAGCTTCCTTGCACAGAAGCCATTTCATACGCGCTGCGCCCTACAAGGAAATCAATCGTTACCCCAAAGAAATCAGCAAGCAGGGCAAGGGTTTCGATATCCGGTTCCGTCGATTCCTGTTCATAGGAGAAAACCCGCCTTGCAGTCAGCCCGGTTAAGGACGCCAGTTTTTCCTGGGAAAGCTTCTGGCTTTCCCGCAGCATCCGCAAATTTTTCACCATAGAATATCCGCCATCCCGTCACCAGAATCTTACTATTTCAGTATAGCAGTTGGAGAAGAAAAGAAAAACAACAAAATTTGTGTAAAAAATGCTATTGACACTACTCTATTAGTGGTTTATTATTATAACCATAGAGCCTTATTTTTCCTCCTGCCGGATTTCTCGAAGCAAGGCAAGAATCGCCTCCCTGGCTCTGGAATTACGCAGGCAGGAAAGTTCTGATACCATCCTATCTCCAGCCTTATCCCATGGCTCCCGGACATTCGTGCGTCCTATGAGATAATCAACAGAGACATCAAAATAATCCGCAATCCGTATCAGTGTAGAGAACTTAGGTTCATTGATTCCTGCTTCGTATTGCTGGTAGGTAGACTGCGGAATGCCTAATTCGCCCGCCATCTCAAGCTGGCTGAAGCCTTTTTCATGTCTGAGATGTTTGAGGTTTTGCACATTTACCCCTCCTGTACGATGCTATCTATACGATATGTATTGTACAGATATTTTAAGCGGTTTTCAAACTGAAATGAAGGATATAACCTTATTTAAGGATATTGACAAAAATAATGCAGAGAGGGGATGTGGTAGGGCATGACGATGGATGAGATTTGTTGTTATGAATTGGCCTATCAGATTCGCCTTTACCTTGATATATGCAGAATAAGTGAATCGCAATTTGCCGAAGCTGTCTCCATCCCTTGCAAAGATATCACCCATTTTTTGATACATCAACAACCGGATCTGTCTATAGCTCAGATTTCCCAAATCTGCGATATGTTACACATTTCTTTGGATTCATTGGTTAGAGGGCCTGTTGAAGAAAGAAATTTCAGCATTCTTTTAAAGAAATGCGCTTTGGTGGGAAAGTGGAAAGGTACAGTTTTTTATGATGCCTGCCTTTTCTTTCTGAAACGGTGGCAGAGAAAAAACATCTCTTCTGCCTGTTTGGATCGCTATACACAGTGGTTCATCTATTTCTGCTCAACAGATGAAACCTCCGTATATAGCAATGAGTGTGCCTTCCGGGCTGTCCCATCCACTGTCTGCTTCACCAGAAAAATTTCAGAAAAGAAAGCGGAAAAGCTAAAACAGATCATAGAGGATTCCAAGAAAAAATGACCGTCACGATCCATTCCATCCTTAACAGCGCGCTGTGGGGCCTGTTGCTTTCCTTGGCCTTGTCGCTGTTGAGCCGAAACAAACACTTCCTCTGCCGGTTGGGGACGGCGCCTCTCACCATTCTGGCTATCGTCTGCCTGGTTCGCTGCTGTATACCTGTGGAGTTCCAGGCCACCCAGGAAGTGGGGACAGCGGCACTCAATCGTCTGCACCAGCTTATCGGCGGGGCGGCGGGCTCGCTTCTCCCGGAACCATGGCTTTTTAGGCTATGGTCTGTTGGAGCCATCGCGGGGGCTGTTCTGTGGGTGCCCGGGTACACATACAGGCTTCTTGCAGCCCACAAGCTGCCAGGCTCACAAGATAACCGCATAGAAAAATTCCGTTTTCAGCACAATATCCCCAGCCTGCGTGTATCCATATCAACAAATGTATCTACTCCCTGTGTTATAGGGATTTGGCGGGGGACTATCCTGCTCCCCGACACTACCTACACGGCAAAACAGCTAGAATTGATTTTACAGCACGAATACTCCCATATCCGGCACCATGACGGCCTGCGGGATCTCCTGCTCCGGGTGCTCTGCACCATCTTCTGGTGGAATCCGGGTGTCCACATCTGCCGGGTTGTTATCACGCGTCTCTGCGACCACCGCTGTGACAGGGAGGTTTTGGACGTAGCCCGCCCCAGCGCCAAACGCTATTATTGCAGGACACTCCTGGTTTTCGCCAGCAGCCGGCCCGGCTCCTCCGGACAGCTTGCCGCGTCCTCCTTGAAAAGCCGGTTTTATTTGATTTTATATAGCACAGGCAAACAAAGAAGGGCCTGGGCAGCTCTGGTTATTCTGTTGGTTGTCACACTTTGGCTGCTCAGTTACCTGGTAATTTTTCAGCCCGCCTATCAACCTGAAAGCCTCGACTATACAGATTTCGCACTTGAAAGCGGCACCATTACCCTGCGCAATGACGGGCGTTATGTCCTCGAAACCGAACAGGGGGAAGTGCAGCTTACTCGTGAAACCGCACAAGCCATGCTTGCGGACGGGTTCCGCATGGAAATAAGGCACCACCGCACAAAACAATAGACACCGAGGAAGAGATAGTGATATAATAGACACATGAATAAACAAATA